>CABXVU010000036.1 GCA_902515775.1 uncultured SAR86 cluster bacterium | reverse complement strand
ATTTAGATGCTTGGAATTCCTTGCCGCCTCATCTTCAATCTATTGTTACGGTAGCAGCCAAGGCTGTTAATCAAGATTTACTAGATGAGTACACGGCTTCAAATAACAGAGCTTTACAGGATTTGATAACTAAACATGATGTTAAATTAAGAAAACTACCCGATGATGTAATTAATGAATTCCGTAACATTTCTGAGGAGATTTTAGAAACTTCCGCAGCCACTGATCCAGCTGTAAGAAAAGTTTATGATTCATTTAAAACCTTCATGGCAGAGGTAAAGAGCTTTCACGCCATAGCTGAGGATGCGTTTGTTGAGGCGCGAACTAATAGTGACGAAGATTCCTGAATTTCTCGATTTAGGTGAACAAGCTTATGAGGATACTTATGAGCAAATGCGCTCTCTTGTAAGAGCTCAGTCATTTAAAGATCAGATTTGGTTATTAGAGCATCCTTCAGTTTTTACTCTAGGCACGGCGGCAGATCCATCAAATGTTTTAAATCCAGGTGATATTCCTGTGATACAAACTGATAGAGGTGGTGAAGTAACATTCCATGGACCGGGCCAACTTGTTATTTATTTCTTACTTGATATTAAATCAAAAAAAATAGGCCCAAAAATCATGGTGGCAAATTTACAATTGATTATCCAAAAAGTTTTGCAGCATTACTCAATTGAAAGCTCTTTTATTGAAGGAGCTCCCGGAGTTTATGTAGAAAATAAAAAAATAGCATCTATCGGATTAAGATTTTCTGGCGGAAGGAGTTATCACGGCATCAGTATAAATGTTGACATGAACTTAACTCCCTTTAGTTTAATTAATCCATGCGGATATGAAGGTTTAGAAGTTGTACAAATTAATGATTTTGATTCAAATGTTACTCTTGAAGATGTAAAATCTGTCGCAATAAAAGAGATACAAACAATATTTAGTTAATGGAAATAATACCAACACAAAAGATCATTAATAGAGACGGCATTAAAGCTATAAAAAATGGTCAAAAGGTTAATCAGTATTCATCTGTACCACATCAGAAGAAGCCCGAGTGGATAAGAGTTAAAGCTTCCATTGAAAGTAATTTTACTGCTGTCAAACAACAGGTAGAAAATAAACGCCTCAATACTGTATGTGAAGAGGCAATGTGTCCTAACATATCCGAATGTTGGTCTGCAGGAACCGCAACTTTTATGTTGATGGGTTCAGTTTGTACCAGAGCTTGCAAATTTTGTTCAGTTGATACAGGAAATCCAAAAGGCTGGCTCGATCTTGACGAACCCATGCACACTGCCAAAGCCGTTAAAACCATGGGGCTTAAATATGTGGTTCTAACTTCGGTAAATAGAGACGATTTAGAGGATGGTGGAGCTGAGCACTATGCACAAACGGTTAAAGCCATTAAAGAGCTCAATCCCAATACCGCAGTTGAGGCATTAACACCAGATTTCAAAGGTCTATCCTCATCCATTGAGACTTTGGTTAATTGTGGACTAGAAGTTTTTGCGCAAAATGTGGAGACAGTGAAACGACTTACCCATCCGGTAAGAGATATAAGAGCTGGGTATGAACAGACTCTTGAGGTTTTGGCAGAATCAAAAAGAATTAATCCAAGTGTTCTTACAAAGACAAGTTTAATTCTTGGCCTGGGAGAAACAGATCAAGAAATTGAAGAAACTATGGATGATTTAATTGCTCACAAAGTGGACATCTTAACTCTAGGTCAATATTTGAGACCAACTCTAAACCATCTTCCGGTTGAAAGATGGGTTACTCCCAAAGAATTTGATCGCTATCGTAAGATAGGATTGAAAAAAGGATTCTTGGAAGTTGTTTCTGGACCTATGGTCAGATCAAGCTATCGTGCTGAAAGAGCGTTAGAGAAAAATAATGCAGGTCTTAATCTTGCTAGTGGGCAAAGTTAAAGATTGTTACAAAAAGAATTCCTGTTCCCAAAACTCCAGTAATACAGATTAAAAAATCCACAAAGAAAACTTTAAACAGTTTTGACCAGACCCCCAAATTAATTTCATTATTCTTAAGCTCATTTTTAAATACTTCCATCGC
>CABXVU010000035.1 GCA_902515775.1 uncultured SAR86 cluster bacterium | reverse complement strand
ATCTGTATCAATATTGTCCCTATCAAAGGTTGCAACTATGCCTGAGATTATTGGATTAATCATGATGGATCAGTTATTTTTCCATTTATTGCTGTTAATGCAGCCATCAACGGACTCATCAAATGAGTTCTACCAAGGTTGCCTTGTCTTCCTTCAAAATTCCTATTAGAAGTAGAAGCACAACGTTCATATGGCTTTAGCTGATCAGGATTCATGCCTAAACACATAGAACAGCCTGGATCTCTCCACAAAAAACCTGCATCAATAAAAATCTTATCTAATCCTTCTTCCTCTGCTTGTGCTTTGACCATACCTGAGCCTGGAACTACAATCGCTTCAATTATACTTTTAGAAATTCTCTTTCCTTTGACTGCATTGGCGGCAGCACGTAGATCTTCTATTCTTGAATTAGTACAAGAACCAATAAAAATCTTGTCAAAATTTAAATCTTGTAAAGTATGAGATTCTTCAAGGCCCATATAAGCTTTTGCGAGTAACAAATTCTCACGATTTACTTCATCAATATCCTCTTGAGATGGTACCTGAGCGTCAAAATCTATTGTCATTTCAGGTGAAGTACCCCAAGTAACCTGTGGCTTAATTTCGGATACATCAATGTTTATTACCTTGTCAAAATTTGCATCTTGATCAGAATTTAATGTCTTCCAATATTGGCTCGCTTCATCAAACATTGAATCTGATAAATTGGAATGCTGCTTAACATAATCAAGAGTTGTTGAGTCAACTGCAACAAGACCGACCTTTGCTCCAGCCTCAATTGCCATATTGCAGATTGTCATTCTTGATTCCATTGATGCTAATGATGTGTATGAACCTGAAAACTCTATTGCATGGCCAGTACCTCCAGCAGTTCCAATTAATTTTATTAAATGCAAAATAATATCTTTTGAAGTAACTCCAGTTCGTGGTTGACCATGAAAATTAACTTGCATGTTTTTTAGTTTAGTAATTTTTAAACATTGAGTTGCAAGCACATGCTCAACTTCTGATGTACCAATGCCCATTGCCAAACATCCAAATGCACCATGCGTTGAAGTATGAGAGTCTCCGCATACGATAGTCATGCCAGGCAATGTGTAACCAAGCTCAGGGCCCATTACATGAACAATGCCCTGTTTAGAAGATGTGATGTCGAATTGACGAATTCCAAAATTATTACAGTTTTTATCAAGCTCAACTACCTGAATCTTTGAAACTTCATCCTTGATTGACTTAGCTTCAAATTTATTTCCTCTATCAGTTGGTACATTATGATCTGGCGTTGCAACATTTGCGTCAAGTCGCCAAGGAGTTAAATGCTTGCTTCTTAGGCCTTCAAAAGCTTGAGGTGAAGTGACCTCATGAAGGTAATGTCTATCAATATAAATAAGTGACTCATTATTTTCGTCAGTTTGCACTAGATGCTCATCCCAGAGCTTGTCATATAAAGTAACAGGCATATTAGTTCTCAAACGGACTAGATTGATCTACTTTTCCACATTGGGCCTGATTTCTAAGCAAGTGATCCATTAGAACTAAATTAATCATTGCTTCTGCAATCGGCACGGCTCTAATGCCAACACAAGGATCATGCCTACCAGTGACCTCTACCTTTACCTCTTCACCAGCTGTATTGATGGTTTGACCTGTAGATTTGATGCTGGAAGTTGGCTTGACAATAAATTCCAACTCTATCAAATCACCATTTGTAATTCCGCCCAAGATACCGCCAGCATTATTTGATTTAAAACCTTCTTTCGTTATTTCGTCTCTAGCTTCAGAACCTTTTAGATCAAGAATATTATCGACATGCCCTATGCTCACAGATTTCACAGCATTAATGCTCATAATTGCCTTAGCTATGTCTGCATCAATCTTGTCAAAGACTGGCTCACCTAATCCTATTGGACAATTTGAGACTCTAACGCCTAGTTTTGCTCCCACAGAGTTGCCCTCTTCAATCAATTCAAGAAACATAGCATCTAATTCTTCTAATTTAGACTCATCGCAAAAGAAGTATTTGTTAGTGTTAGCACTAGTTAAATTAATATCCTCTGCAGAAATTGAACCTATTTGGCTTACGTAACCTTCGGTTTGAATTCCATGAGAGTTAAGATATTTTTTTGCTATTGCTCCAGCGGCAACTCTCATTGCAGTCTCTCTCGCACTTGATCTGCCTCCTCCTCTATAGTCTCGATGACCATATTTAGCTTGATAAGTTATATCAGCATGGTTTGGACGAAAAACATCCTTAATATTAGAGTAGTCCTTTGATCTTTGATCTTGATTATAGATCATTAAACTAATTGGTGTTCCTAGTGTCTTGCCTTCAAACACTCCAGACAATATTTCTACAATATCAGCTTCTTTTCTTTGAGTTGTGATATCGGATTGGCCAGGCTTTCTGCGATTAAGCTCAGATTGAATATCATCAGCAGATATCTCTATTTCAGGTGGACATCCATCAATAACGCAACCGAGCGCCTTCCCATGGCTCTCCCCATAAGTAGTTA
>CABXVU010000034.1 GCA_902515775.1 uncultured SAR86 cluster bacterium | reverse complement strand
TTCTCTAGCTGGATAGGATTTTGCTGGAAATTCAATGTCATAAAATGGGGCGATTCGTTGGACATCTTGAAGACAGTAATAATTGTATAAAGTCGGTTCATGCAGTGCCTCCAAACTTTCTTCACCTACCAATACTGGCTTCAACTCAATATCAAATGATGCTTGAAGCTTATTAATCGATTGAATCGTTAAATGCGAATAAGGATCATCAACTTTATGAAAATATAAAACTTCATGAGGCCTTTGGTCCTTTTGTCTCGAAGCTTCTACTTTTGCTCTAGTATCTTTAAAAATTTCATAACTGGAAAATGTATTCATTATTTTATTTCGTAAGTTTGCGCCTAACGTTCGCCTTGCCATAAAATTTCTGAAATATTTAATCATTTTAAGATTTTTCTCTAAATTTTTTAAAACCCAGTATAAGCATTCTTGCATTTTTAGTCCTACAATTGACATAATAATTGGGCTTCAAAAATATAAATGATGGGAAAAATGAAACTTAGCAAATCTTCTATTGGATTAATTATTGTCTCCTTTGTGTTTTATCTATATGCAACTGACTCCTTCAGTATATTCCAGAGAGATTCGGCTTTAGAGATAGTTGATTTCTCAATCGAAAATTCCCCAGTCAATATTGATATTCCATCCAATCCATACAGAAATCCGTACTACGGTGATTTGCACGTTCATACAAAATATTCATTTGATGCTTATATTTTTGGAGTAACTGCAACTCCATATGATGCATACAGATTTGCCACTGGTGAGGCAGTTAAACATCCATTAGGTTTTGATATGCAATTGAAAGAGCCATTGGATTTTTATGCAGTGACTGATCATGGTTTTTATATGGGGATGATAGAAAACTATGCTGATACTTCATCAAAAATGTCTAAGAATGAGTGGACAAAACCTATTCACAATATAAATAGACCTGAGAATGTAACTGTTGCTTCAACTGGAGAGCGAGCTGATTTGTTTAGTTCTGTGTTAAGTCGAGAAATTATAAATAAACCCTACCCTTGGTGGCATCCAAACTTCTTAGGAGCATGGCTAACAAATAATATTCAGCTTGCTCTAACCTCATTTGATTATGATGTTCACAAGTCTGCATGGGCAGATGTAGCGAAAGCCGCTGCAGAATTCAATGATCCAGGAAATTTCACAACCTTCATTGGTTATGAATATACGACCTCAACAGAAGTAGAAGGCGGTAATTTGCATCGAAATGTCATTTTTAATTCTTCCAATGCTCCAATTAGGCCTTGGACAAGAATTGATTCTCTTAACCCAGAAGATCTTTGGACATGGATGGACAGCTTAAGAGACAATGGCGTTGATTCTTTGGCTATGCCTCACAATAGCAATGGCTCAAATGGTCAAATGTTTGAGGTAGAGACATTTAGAGGAAATCCTATAAGTAAAGAGTATTCAGAAAAGAGAATGAGAAATGAGCCTGTTGTTGAAATGACTCAGGTCAAAGGAACATCCGACACTCATCCCTTACTCTCTCCAGATGATGAATGGGCTGATTTTGAAATCATGGATAAAAGAGTTGGTAGCAGGCCACCAACTTATAGCATGCCACAAGGGGGCTATGTTAGAGATGCTTTTCTAAGGGGTTTAACTTTAGAGTGGGAAGGCCGAGGTAACCCATATAAATTTGGTTTAATAGGTTCTAGTGATACCCATACTGGAGCAGGTGCTTTCGATGAAAATAATTATTGGTCTAAAGTTGGTGTTCTTGATGGTACAGATATGGGAAGAGGAAGCGTACCTCTATCTCAGGATCGAATTGATCAACTCACACAATATTCAATAGACTTCAATCAACCAGTAAGCACAAAAGAAATTGAAGGCAAAACTTATGCAGATGTCGGTTTTGATCAATGGGGTGCATCAGGATTGGCAGTAGCTTGGGCAGAAGAAAATACTCGAGATTCTATTTTTCAAGCATTTAAAAGAAAAGAAACATTTGCAACAACAGGAACTAGAATAGCAGTTAGGTTCTTTGCTGGCTTTGATATGAAATCAATTGATTTGAATTCTGAAGATATGGTTAAAAATGCATATGCAAAAGGGGTTTCCATGGGCGCTGATTTATTCAGTCAAGCTAATCAGACTCCTCAATTTTTAGTATGGGCTCAACGGGATAAATTAGGAGCACCTCTTCAAAGGGTTCAAATTATCAAAGGGTGGGTTGAAACTGCCTCTGGTACTCCAAAGGAAAAGATTTACGATGTTGCATGTTCAGATGGCTTGGCAGCAGATCCTGTAACTAATCGCTGTCCTGATAATGGAGCAAGAGTAAATATTAATGATTGCTCTATTTCCAATGATGTAGGAGCGGGAGAGCTCAAAACTACTTGGGAAGATCCAGATTTTGATCCAGCTGTAAAGGCTTTTTACTATGTTCGAGTTCTAGAAAATCCGACATGCAGGTGGTCTACTTGGGATGCATTGAAAGCCGGAGTAAAACCGAGGCCCGATCTGCATGAAACAATTCAAGAGCGCGCGTGGTCCTCTCCAATTTGGTATATACCTGATTCGAGCGGTTTAGAGATAATCCCGTTATAAAGTTTAGGATTTGCAGTGAGTCTCAGGATAATTGTATTTTTTTTAATTGGCTTACTAATTTTCATACTTGATGTTGCGTTTAATTCTGAACAAGACTCAAAAGATATTTATATTTCAGACCAAGAATTAACTAGTTTGCTTTCGGCATGGCAGTCACAAGTTGGAAGACCT
>CABXVU010000033.1 GCA_902515775.1 uncultured SAR86 cluster bacterium | reverse complement strand
GCCTAAAGAAAAAACTATTAAAACTGCTAAATCAAAAGAAAAAAGTCCAAATAAAGAAAATTAGACTAGAGAGATAAATATGCGTTCACATTATTGCGGAAATATTAATAGCTCAGATATTGGAATTGATATTGAGATCTCTGGATGGGTTCATAAAAGAAGGGACCATGGTGGCGTAATTTTTCTAGACATTCGTGATTTACATGGCATTGTTCAGGTAGTTTTTAATCCTGATTTAAAAGAAATATTTGAAATTGCAGATTCTTGTAGAAGTGAATATGTCGTAAATATTAATGGAAAAGTTAGAAAGAGAATCGAAGGTGCTATAAACCCAAAAATGTCAACGGGTGAAATAGAAATAGAAGCAACTTCTTTAACTATTTTTAGTTCAGCAGTGACCCCACAGTTTCCATTAGATGATTATCAAGATGTGAATGAAGATATAAGATTAAAATATAGGTTCCTAGATTTGAGGCGGCCTGATGTAAACCAGAGATTAGTTCAGAGGTCTAAAATAACCTCAGAAATCAGATCATTCTTAGAAAGATTGGGTCTAGATTATAAAATTGTAAAAGCTGGTTCAGGTGCAATTGGCGGCGATGCATCTGAAGAATTTCATGTGCTTGCTGAAAATGGTGAAGATACAATTGCTGTTAGTGATTCATCTGAATTTGCAATTAACACAGAACTTTTACTTAGTGAGGGTGAAAATATTAACTCCCTCCAAGGAAAACCGTCGCCTGATGGTATTGGTACTATTGAAATAAAGAAAGGTATTGAAATTGGTCATATCTTTCAGCTTGGAGAAATTTATGCAGACGCAATGAATGCCAATGTCTTAGATAATAAAGGTAAATCTCAAACTCTTTATATGGGCTGTTATGGGATAGGAATTTCTAGGCTGGTTGCTGCTTCAATAGAGCAGAATCATGATGATAAAGGTATTATCTGGCCGGAAGTAATTGCTCCATTTGAAGTAAATATTATTGCGATAGGATTTGGAAAAGACAAAATGATTGCACAAGCTGCAATTGATATATACAACAAATTAATATCTATGGGATATGAAGTTATCTTAGATGATAGAAATGACGGTTTTGGAACGAAAATGAAAGATGCAGAATTAATTGGGATACCAATTAATATCATAATTGGTAAACAATATACCGAGAAAAATGAAATAGAACTGAGACATAGAGACGGTCAGAGTTCAATCGGTATGATTGATGACATTGAAACTATCTTCGAGTACTTCAAAAAAGAAGATAGTTAGATTCTCTCAATAATTGTTGCGTTAGCAGTTCCACCGCCCTCACAGATGGCCTGAAGTCCATATTTACCACTTGTCCTTTCAAGTTCATGAAGAAGAGTTGTCATTAATTTAGCTCCAGTTGCACCTAAAGGATGACCCAAGGCCATAGCACCACCATTGACATTAAGTTTTGCCATGTCAGCTTTTAATTCAATAGCCCAAGATAGAGGAACAGGAGCAAAAGCTTCATTCACCTCATAAAGATCGATATCATCAATTGTAAGTTTTGTTTCTTTTAGAACTTTGTGAGAGGCAGGAATTGGCCCACCCAGCATCAAGATTGGGTCATCGCCAACTACACTTATACCAATAATTCTTGCTCTTGGATCTGATTTCACTTTTTTAAGCCCTTCATCATTGCATATCAAAAGTGCGGCTGCGCCATCTGTAATTTGACTAGCATTGCCTGCAGTGATAACTCCACCTTCAGTTACAGGATTTAGTCCCGATAAAGCCTCAAGACTAGCATCATATCTAATACCCTCATCATTGAAGACCATATCTTTTTTTCCTTCAGCATTTTTAGCTTGAACAGGAAGAATCTCTCTATCAAAATATTTACCTTCAACAGCGGCAGCAGCTTTTTGATGGCTGCTTAGTGCAAACTTATCTAAATCCTCTCTAGACAAGTTCCATCTTTCTGCCATTAGCTCGGCGCCACTAAATTGTGAGAAAAAGATTCCAGGATATCTATCTTTCATTCCATCTGAGTCGAATGGCAGACCATGACCTGCATCAAAACCATCCTTAATACTTGCACCAATTGGAACCATAGACATTACTTCTACTCCTCCACCGATCACAACATCCTGAGTGCCAGACATTACTGCTTGAATTGCGAAGTGAATGGCTTGCTGTGATGATCCACATTGTCGGTCTACTGAAGTACCAGGCACTGATTCAGGTAGGCTTGATGAGAGAATCGCATTTCTAGCCACATTTCCAGATTGTGCTCCAACTTGATCAACACATCCAAAGATCACGTCGTCTATTAATTCCGGATCAATTCCAGATTGCTGAACCAATTCATCCAGTACTTTTGCACCTAAATCTGCTGGATGCCATAGACTTAGACTTCCGTTTTTCTTTCCGCCAGCTGTTCTAACAGCTGAAACTATATAGGCATTATTTGGCATAAATATCTCTAAATTAAAAATTGTTAAAGCATTATAACTAATTAGTTTGTTAATGCTAAATACAGATTTTAATAAGATTTATTTTTTTGTAGCTTTCTTTGCTGAAGGTATATATGCCTTTCTTATTTCCTTTACGAGCGCATCTCTGATTTTGGCATTTTCTCTTAAGAACTTGCTGGCATTAACTTTGCCTTGTCCTATTTTTTCTCCATTATGACTGTACCAAGAACCGGATTTTTCAACTAATTCAAGTTTTTGGCCAAGCTCTATTATTTCTCCTTCTGTATTGATGCCTTCTCCATACATTATCTGAAACTCAGCTTGTTT
>CABXVU010000032.1 GCA_902515775.1 uncultured SAR86 cluster bacterium | reverse complement strand
TTTAGGAGTAGATCATTCAAGAGATGATCATGTTGGTAATTTAATACAAATTGCTAAAGGATAAATGGTCCCAATAAAGCCTCATGCTTATGCTGAGCTTCCTGATGAATTTCATACTTGTCAAATGTGGCAAGGATTTAAAAACCCTTTGTTGGTTACCCAAAATGTTGAGTTAAAAAAAGAATTGGGGTTTCAAGATGTTGAAACACAAAAACTCTTAGAAATCTTTAATGGCTCATTTAAAATCAAATCATTAAAACCATTATCTATGGTTTATTCAGGTCATCAATTTGGGCAATATGTTGAGAAATTAGGTGACGGACGAGGATTATTACTTGGACAGACAGATTCTGCTGAAGGAGTAATTGATATTCATTTAAAAGGAGCAGGTAAAACTCCTTACTCTAGATTTGGGGATGGAAGAGCTGTTTTGCGTTCTGTGATAAGAGAATATTTATGTGGAGAGGCAATGCATGCTCTATCGATTCCAACCTCAAGAGCATTGATGATCATTGGAAGTGACGAAATAGTTATCAGAGAGAAAAGTGAAAAAGCTGCGATGCTTGCAAGAACCTCCAAAACTCATATTCGATTTGGTAATTTTGAATATTTTCATTACAACAATAAACCAGAGCATGTTAAAGCTTTAGCTGATTTTTGTATTGATAATTATTCTAATTATTTCTCTAAAACTAAAGATGTTTACGAAGACTTCTTTAAGTCAATTGTTGATCAAACAGCAAGCTTAATTGCGCAATGGCAAGCTTATGGTTTTAATCATGGTGTTATGAATACTGATAACATGAGTATTTTAGGAGAAACTTTTGATTATGGTCCCTTTGGATTTATGGAAGATTACCTACCTACTTATGTATGTAATCATTCAGACCATCAGGGTAGATATGCATTTAAGAATCAGCCATATATAGGTTTATGGAATTGCTCAGCTCTTGGCCATGCTTTATCTTCCTTGATTTCTGAAGAATGCCAAGGCGAGATTCTAAAAACTTATGAATCTACTTTTCAAAATTGTCTTGCAGAGTTATATAGAAAAAGATTGGGATTAAGAAAATCTAAGAATGGTGATGCTCATTTAATTCAAAGTTTATTGGATATCATGGAGTCTGAAAAACTAGACTATACAAATACATTTAGAAATCTCGCAACGGCAGTTATCGAAGATCATACTGGTGAACTTAGTTCAGATGTAGCTAAAGCATGGATTAAATCCTATCAAAAACGTCAGGAAATAGAGATTACTTCTTCAGAAAAAAAAATAAAGTTACTCAATGAAAATAATCCTAAATTTATTCTTAGAAACTATATGGCACAAGAAGCAATTGAGGCAGCAGAGGAATCAGATTTCTCTGTAATTGAGAAACTTATTGAAGTTGTTACAAATCCCTTTGATGAATTAGATGAATATGAACACTATGCAGAAAAGTCTCCGGCATGGGCAAAAGATTTAGAAATATCCTGCTCTTCCTAGATTATAAAAAAATTCATTATCTAATTTTTTGTCCAATTGAGTAATATTTTTAAACGAAAATGAATTGAAGTCATGCCTTGGCGGATAATTTTCTCTAAGAGATCTGAATCCTATCTCCATTTCTTCTATGGAAAGGGCTTTTAAAGAAGCTGAAATAGATTTGAGATCTAACTCACTGTTGAAGAGTGCCATTGGAAATGACATATCATGAACGTCCTGAATAATGTTATTGATCTCATAAGGCCAATTTGGCAGTTTCTCAGCTTTATTTGCTTCAGTTTTCAAGCATTGAAATTGTTTTGCGCAGTTCTCAGCAATTATTTTGGCACCATTTAGTTTTCCTTCGATGCTATAACCTGCAATATGAGGTGTTGCGATGTAAGATTTTTGTATCAATTCTCGGGATGGTGAAGGCTCATTGATCCAAACATCGGAAGTATAAATTAAGTCTCTTGCCTGCATGACTAAAGCTTCTGATATAACTTCGCCTCTAGAAGTATTAATAATTAATTTATTACTTAATTTTTTTATATGAGACTCATTTAGCAGATTAATTGTTGGGTAAGGACCATGAAAAGTAAGAGGCACATGTACTGTCACCAAATCACATTCAAGCAAACTTTCTAAATCAACTAATTCAGGTTTTGAGATAAATGGATCGCATGCATAAACATCAAAGTTTAAGGCTTTGAGAATTTTATATAGCCTTTTTCCGATATTGCCATAACCAAGTACGCCAATGCTCTGATTTTGTTGAAAAAGCTTGTCTTTAATCAACTCTCCTATTACCGCTAATACATAATGAATAACACTATAAGCATTACAACCAGGAGCATATGACCAAGCAATATGCTCACTTTCTAAAAAATCTATATCTAGATGATTTACTCCTGCAGTTGCTGAAGCAATAAAACTAATTCCTGTGCCCTCACAAAGCTCTCGATTTACAGAGAGTGTTGAACGAACCAACAAAGCATCAATATTTTTAAGATCAAAAGCTGATACAGTGCTTGAATCAAAAAATTTTAATGAATATTCAGTATCTAGTAGATCATCTAATCTAGATTTAATTTCAGGAATTTGGAAATCAGCTGCTATGTTGATCAATGGGATTTATCCCTAAATATAATACTTTTTATCCAACCAAATAATGAATTTTGACCTAGTGTATAGCGATCAAGTAAATCAAAATCTTTTGCAAGCTTAATTGGATTCTTAAAAAAATCTTTGCGGGTTGTAAATTCGCCATCATCTAATTTTCTGATAAATATTGCTGGATTGCCTGCATAAATAGTATTTTTAGGAATATCTTTTGTAACTACCGATCTGGCTCCAACAATACTGTTTTTACCAATTTTTACTCCCTTACAAATCATTGCATCTTCTCCAATCCAAACATTTTCTTCAAGGGTTACTGGCTTTGGATCGCCGACAACTTTTGTTCTATCATAAATTCCATGCCAGTCAGCATCAGTGATGCACGCTCCATGCCCAAACATACAGGA
>CABXVU010000031.1 GCA_902515775.1 uncultured SAR86 cluster bacterium | reverse complement strand
TTAAAATTAGAGTATCCAAGGGAAGATCTATTTTTTTTGCAGCTTCAGCAATTCTATCCATGCCAGAAGCATGTTTGTCAGAAGTCATTACAACATTAGCACCAAGCGATTCTGCATGATTCTTTATCTCAATACTATCTGTTGCTATATATGAATTTATTGCATTAGATGATTGAGCTAAATCTATGATTCGTGAAATAAGTGACCGGCCGTTTATTTGCACCATAGGTTTATTTGGTAGACGAGTTGAAGCAGCTCTAGCTGGAACGATAATTACAAAACGATTAGTCATTCAAAGAAAATATTCTTTCTTCAAGCATTCTTGGTATATCTTCTTCAATTGGGTAACCAATATTACATTGAGAACATTCAAGATACTTTTCCTTATCAATTAATTTAGATTTACATCTAATGCATCCCATTAGATCGAGAACATCTTTATCTATCATTCAATTTTTCCACTAGCGTATCAATAAACTGAGACTCTATTTTAGACTCAATACTTAGATACCAAATCTTAGAGTTTTTAAAATGCTTACATTTAGCTGCATCTTTTTCAGTCATTAGAATTGGGAGATGATCAAGGTAATATAAATCTCTTTTGCTGAATTTATGATGGTCTGGAAATGGATTTTTATCAAACTCAAATCCTAGCCTTAATAGTAAATCAAAAAATCTATTAGGGTTTCCAATTCCAGCAAGTGCATGAACCTGATTATGCATCGGCCACTTATCAACAGAATATTCTTTACCAGAATTTAAATGAACAAATTTAGTAGGACTTAGTGTCATTAGAATCTCATCTCCTTCTGTGGGACCACCATTATTAATAATAAAATCAACTTCATTTAATCTTGATTTTGGTTCTCTTAATGGGCCTGCTGGGAATGCAAAACCATTACCAAGCCTTCTAACTCCATCAATAACAGCAATCTCAACATCTCTCCCCATTGAATAATGCTGAAGTCCATCATCTGAGATTATGATATCAACATCATAATTTTCTTGAAGTTTTTTTGCAGCCCTTGATCTATTTTTATCAAGAAAAAATGGTAGGTTTAATTTGGCTAAAATCTGAGCTTCGTCTCCAGTTTCTTTATGAGTACTATCATTAGTAACCTCAAGTGTTGTTGAAAATTTTCCACCATAGCCTCTACTTACTAATCCTGGTTTATAGCCACGTTTAGACAATTCTGAAGCAATAAATTTTACCAATGGAGTTTTTCCAGTCCCACCCATTGAAATATTTCCAACAACAATTATTGGAACAGGAGAATTCCAAACCTTTTTTGAGTTTTTTATATATGATTTTTTTCGAAATTTTATAAAAGAAGTAAATAAAAAAGTTAAAGGTGTTAAGAGATAAAGCCAAAAACTTTTTCTATACCAGGCATCAATTAAGTAACCTTGCTCAACAGGTTCTTCTGTAAAGGTTGGAAGGTGCTCCTGCCTTACAATTCCTCTTGAAGACTTGTCTATGTCAGATGAATCACTAAATTTATTTTGGTACAAACTTTTGTAGATTCCATCTTGATCTAACAATATTGAGTGAGTACCTGATTCAGCCACTGAACCTTGATCAAGCACTAAAATTTTGTCAGCATTTTCAATAGTAGAAAGTCTGTGAGCTATTACAATTGTTGTTCTGTTATTTATTAACTTTTCAATTGCTTCTTGAACTATTAATTCAGATTCATTATCTAATGCAGATGTGGCCTCATCCAAAATGATAATAGGCGAATCTTTGTAGAATGCTCTTGCTATGGCTATTCGTTGACGTTGACCACCAGAGAGAAGAACACCATCATCACCAATTTCAGATTTATAGCCCTCAGGAAGTTTAGAAATGAATTCATTGCAACCTGAAATTTCAGCGGCTTCAATTAATCTATCTTGATCAATATCACTTTCTCCATAAGCAATATTTTTTTCGATGGTATCATTAAATAATGTTGGTGATTGGTTAACGATTGAAATATATCGACGAAGATGTGATAGCTTATAATCATGAATACTAATACCATCTATAGAGATATCGCCTGAGTAATTAGAGTAAAACCTAGATATTAAACTTGCAATAGTTGATTTTCCTGATCCTGACCTTCCTACAATGGCAACAGTTTCGTTCTGAGAAATTTCAAAATTTAAATTGCTCAGAACAAATTCCTTAGAGTTATATGAAAAACTGACATCTGAAAATTTAATATTTCCAAGGATACTTGAATCAACTTTGCCTGAATCTTCTTCATCTTTTTCATCTAATTGATCAAATATCTCTAATGCTGCTGCTAAACCCTTTTGTATAACTGCATTAATATTTGAGAGCTGCCTAATTGGTTTAGCCATTAATCCAGCAGCGGTTATAAATGCAACAAAATCTTCTGCTTTCAACTCTATACCTAATTGAGAGCCTAAAGCAAAATAAGCCACTATTGATAAAGAGATTGAGACTAAAAGTTGAATAATTGGAGTAGCCAGATTACTTGTAGCTTCTAATTTTAAATTTTGATTTTTATTAGAGGCATTGGCATCAAAAAATCTATCTTTTTCATATTTTTCTGCATTAAATGATTTGATCTCAAGATTCCCATCGACAGCCTCAGATGCAACATGAGTTACATCACCCATAGCAGTTTGAATAGTCTTAGCTAATTTTCTGAGCCTTCGTCCTGCTACATAAACAATCAATGCTATAAATGGAGTTGTAATTAACAAAAGCAAGGTAAGCTTCCAATTTAATGTGAGCATATATACTAACAATCCAACAAGAAGAAATCCTTCCCTTACAAGAGTCTTGATTGCATTTGATGCAGCTCCAGAAACCTGAGTAGTCGTAAAAGTAATTCTATTAATAAGTTGACCAGACTGATTTTGGTCAAAATAAGCTTTTGGAAGATTAATTAATTTTGAAAAAAGCTCGGATCTTAAATCATGCACAATTCCAAAACCTACTCTTGACATAAAATAATTACCAACAAAGAAACCTAAGCCCCTTCCAGTAGCAATAAAAATTAATGCTAAAACAAGATAAATGCTGAAATCTTGTTGATCGGAATTAATAAATTCAATAATTCTTCTTATCCATTCAACAGCTGCAATATCAGCAGATGCAAAAAGA
>CABXVU010000030.1 GCA_902515775.1 uncultured SAR86 cluster bacterium | reverse complement strand
TAAGCGCAATAATATTAACGATAATTTTTTTGATATTAATCTCAAGGCTATGGTTTTCTAGTGCAGCTCCTTTAGCTTCAACTTTGAGCGTTATATTAATCACACAAATTTCGTTAGGAATAATGAATGTTGTCTATGTTCTTCCTTTATATATCGCTATCGCGCATAATTTGGTCGCAGCATTATTACTATTAGCAACCCTAATGGTTAATCTTGTGATTTGGAAAAATGAATAGCACGATTAAAAATTACTACGAATTATGTAAACCTAATGTAGTTTTGATGATGCTAATTTGTGCATTTGTCGGTTCATTGTTGGCAAGCAAAACCATGGCTCCACTTTCATTAATTGCTATATCTATGCTTGGCATTGGTTTATGTGCTTCCTCTGCCGCGGCTATTAATCAAATCATTGATAGAAAAGCAGATGCAAATATGAACAGAACTGAGAATAGACCCATTCCACAGGGCGAAATTTCACCAACAAAAGCGTCAATTTTTGCAATAGCTTTGGGCTTCTTAGGCTCAACTATATTAGTTTTATATGTCAATACACTTACTGCTATTCTCACTTTAGGATCCTTAGTTGGCTATGCGTTCATTTACACGATATATTTAAAAAGAGCCACCCCTCAAAATATTGTCATCGGAGGCCTCGCTGGTGCAGCCCCTCCATTATTAGGCTGGACCGCAGTAACCAATTCAATTGATCCTAATTCACTGCTTTTGGTCTTAATTATTTTTGCTTGGACACCGCCACATTTCTGGGCCCTAGCTATTCATAGAAAAGATGATTATGCAAGAGAAAATATTCCAATGTTGCCTGTTACTCATGGTGTCCAGTTCACGAAGCTTCAGATCATACTTTATACAATTATTATGATCCTTGTAAGCATTTTGCCATTTGTGGTGATGATGTCTGGTCTTTTTTACCTTATAGCAGCATTAGTTTTAGGGAGTATATTTTTGTATTACTCTTTTGCATTATATTTTGACGAGAATGATGAGCATGCTTTTCCAACATTCGTTTATTCAATTTATTACATCTTTCTTATTTTTGCTGCCTTATTGATTGACCACTATTTAATTTAAAAATGAGTAGAAATATTAAAATTTCTTTAACTCTAATAATCTTATTTATGGCCGCAGTGCTTTCTTTATTTATCAATAAGTTAACCACTCCAAGATATTTATCACCTAATGAATTATTAGTAAATGGGTATTATCAATTTCCAAATCCCAAGGAATTCTCTAACTTTCAATTTTTTTCATCTAATGATTTGCCTGTAAATAAAGAGGTTTTAAAAGAAAAATGGACCTTAGTTTACTTTGGCTTCACCAGGTGTCCCGCAGAGTGTCCAGTTGCGATGTCATTAATTAAAAATTTATATTTTAAGTTAGCATCTAAAGGTTTTGATTTAACTGATAAACAGGTTCTTCTTGTCACTATTGACCCGGAGAATGACTCGTCAAATGATGTAGATAAATATGCAAAAGCTTTTAATAATTCATTTATTGGCGTAAGGGGTGAAAGACCTATGCTCCTAAGCCTTGCAACTCAATTAAATGTCATGGTCATTGAACCTCCAAAAAATATGCATTCTAATCACATATCTCACCTAGAAAATCACTCAAATAATATTTTGCTTATTAATCCGGATGGAAAATATGCCGGCTTTTTTAGACCGCCTTTTGATGAAGATAAATTTTTGCTTACCTATCAATCAGTTGTAACTCCACGCTAACTTTCAAGATATTTATTTCGAAGTTTTTGAATATCTTTATCAGAAATATTTAATCCTTCTCTAATAAAGTTCTCTAAACTCCCAAATTTTTCTTCAGCTGTTTTAAATGCTGTTTCTATATATTCTCTCTCCACACCAAGCAAGGGACGTAAAATTTCAGCATCTGCCTGATATAGGCTCATGAGCTCTATTTGATCCATGATTTCTTCAATTCTCTCTTGTGTGAATTGATTTGTTTTCATGTAATCTTGAATTACATTTTCTTTTGAGACCCCTAAAGCAATTAGTGTAATAGCAGCGGCAAATCCTGCCCTATCTTTTCCAGCTGTACAATGAAATAGGGTGGGGCCATCTTCATCGATA
Source organism: uncultured SAR86 cluster bacterium (assembly GCA_902515775.1). GTDB lineage: Bacteria > Pseudomonadota > Gammaproteobacteria > Magnimaribacterales > D2472 > D2472. The sequence continues at coordinate 1,126 of CABXVU010000030.1, read as the reverse complement.
AGATTTCTCAAAAATTCTTCATATACGCCAGTATAGTCTGATACAAATTCTTTATTTGCATCAATGAGGAAACTTTTTACTTCTTTATTAGTTTCACCTCTTAATACAGCTTCAATTTTAGAGCGCATAGCCCCATCAACACTTATTGGCATTTCAACATAGCTTATCCCTTTTGGAATGATATTCGGATCTTCTGCTTTTTCTTCTTTGGACCTAAAATCAATAATTTTATTGATACCAAGATTTTGTAAATATTCTTGATCAGCTTTAGAGATATCACTTAGTTTATCTGAGCGAAATAGCATACCCCATTTCACTGATTTGCCATCATTTGTCTTATATCCACCAAGCTCTCTTGTGTTGTGGGCCCCATCCATTAGAAGTAGCCTGTGCTCTTCATTTTGAAAAGTATTATCAGTTTTATGTATCGGTCTATTCATTAAATCAGTTGTTTTTGAGCATTGTGTCAAAGCTAAGCAAAAAAATAAAACACCAGTTACTTTCTTAAACATCTATAATTACCTTTCCTTTAGCTTTTCTATCTTTTAGGTGAGCAATAGCCGCTGCTGATTCCTCAAGATTAAACCTATCTGAAATTTCAGGATTGATCTTTCCTGTTGCATGAAGATCAAAAAGCTCTTTAAAATTTTTTTCATTTTCATCAGCAAACATCATTGTCCATGCACCCCAAAAAACTCCGACTATCTGACAGCCTTTTAAAAGAGCAAGATTAAGAGGAAGCTTTGGTATTTCACCAGCTGCAAATCCAATCACAAGAAATCTACCTTCCCATGCTATTGATCTCAAAGCTGGTTCACTAAAAGATCCTCCAACTGGATCATAAACCACATTAGCTCCTTGCCCTCCAGTGAGCTCTTTTATTTTATTTGAAAGTTCTTTTTGTTGCTCTTTATCTAAATTACCTGATGGATATATAAAGGCTTCGTCTGCGCCATGCTCTAAGCAAATCTTAATTTTTTCATCAGAAGAAGCTGCAGCAATGACCTTTGCTCCCATTGCTTTACCAATTTCTACTGCACTTAAACCAACACCTCCTGCAGCACCAAGTACTAAAAGTGTCTCTCCAGCTTTAAGTTCTGCTCTTTGTTTTAAGGCATACAATGAG
>CABXVU010000029.1 GCA_902515775.1 uncultured SAR86 cluster bacterium | reverse complement strand
GAAAATGCTTTATATAATGGACTTAAGAGCATTGAAACTGATTATTTGGTCAGATTACTAAAAATCCATTCTAAAGTAGAAAATATTGGTAAGAAGCAACTATCAAAAAATATTCTTTCTATGGCTCAAGCATATGCAGATGGCGTAAACATGTTCGCAATTCAAAATCCAAATAAAGTAAATCAAAAACTTCATCCGGTTACTCAAGAAGATATCATCGCTGGATCATATATTCAGCATCTATTTTTTGCTGGTTTGGATAGGGATCTGTCGCAAATAGCCTCCCAAGAGAAACAATCAATTCCAACAGGCTCTAATGCAATAGCCATTAATTCAATCAAAGCAGACTCAAATGCCTCTTATCTTTTGATTAATTCTCATCAACCCCTCTCAGGGCCGGTAGGGTGGTATGAGCTTAACATTGAGAGCAAATCAGGTTGGCATGGGCATGGCGGAAATTTCCCAGGATCCTTTTTAATCAACGTTGGGTTTAATAATACTATGAGTTGGGGTGCTACTGTTAATCGTCCTGATGTAATGGATATATTTGAGTTAACTATCAATCCTGAAAATCCAGATCAGTATCTTCTAGATGGAGTATGGGAATCTTTTGAGATAGAAGAAGATTATTTATTTTTTAAGATTTTTGGATTTTTAAAAATTAGAACAAAACAAAAATTTAGATACTCTAAATTTGGGCCGGTATTAGAAATGGAGGGAAAATATTTTGCACTAAGACACATAAACCAAAACTCTTTTAATGAAATAGAAGGATGGTATGAAATAGGTAATGCAAGCAACGTATATGAATTTCAGCAACAGATTGTAAAAAGAAAGATTCCAAGCTTTAACTTTGTCACCATGGATGCAGAGAGAAATATAGGATATTTTTACAATGGTCGAATTCCTATTAGGCGTGACGCTTCAATTGCTAGGCAAATAATTAAAAGTTCAAGTTCAAAAGACATTTGGGATGACAGTAATTTGGTCAAAAATCTTCCAACATACATCAATCCGCAAAATGGATGGGTGCAAAGCACTAATCAGAACCCATTTTATGTGATGGGAAAATACTCTTTAAAGAATAAATTAGTTACTAAATTTGTTGATTATGAAAAAAGGCTTACAAATAGATCCTATGTAGCAAATGAACTTCTTTCATCAAATGAAAGCATTGATTTAAACAGATTTATTGAAATAAAATTTGATAGCTCATATTCAAAGAACTCTCGACAATATAAATACTTAGAATCAATTGCTCAATATGATAAAGATATTCAAGAAGCAATTAAAAATTGGAATAGAAAAACTGACATCCATAATACAAATGCCGGCCTAGGTATGTGCTTTATGGCACAAGAGTGGATATCAGAAATGAATAGTAAGTCTACTCCTTCTTATAAATCAGCAAAGGCAGAGTGTGAAAGTATTTTTAAAACAATAAAGAGAGATTTCTCTGATGAATGGGGTTTAATAAATACTATTTCAAGGGGATCTAGAACCTATCCAATCCAGGGCTCAGTAGATACTCTTAGAGCTGTATACGGATCACCAAATTCAGAAACAAAAAGCTTAGATATGTCAGGAGGCGATGGGCTCTTTTATATTATTGCCAATGAAGATAGCGGCAAAAAAATATATGGTATGCATAACTATGGATCATCAAGAAATGAATCGTCAGTCCATTACTCAGATCAAACTTATCTATTTAGCCAAGAGGCTCTCAGATATATTCCGATTAGTCTTTAGAAAGAATTCTCTTTAACAGAAAATAATTCTTGAAAATCTAAAACAGACATAGACTCAAGCTTATTTTGATCTAAACATTTTGATAAAATTATTTCGACCTTTTCATCATCAAAAATCTTACGAAGGTTGCTCTCAAACTTCTTTTCTAAAACAGGAATACCTTCTTCTCTTCGACGCTTATGTCCAATTGGATACTCAACTTCGATAGCATCTGTAGAAGAACCGTCATTAAAAAATATTTGTATTTTGTTCGCTATTGAGCGTTTATCAGCCTCTAAATACTCATCTGTATATCTCTTATCTTCTTTTATCGTCATTTTTTCTCTAAGCTCATCTATCCTTGGATCACTGGCAACATTATCTTCATAATGTTCGGCAATAAGATCTCCATGTATTAAACCGATCGCAATCATATATTGCAAACAGTGATCTCTATCTGCTGGATTATTTAATTGTCCAGATTTAGAGATAATCCTTATAGCAGATTCATGAGTGGTGACTTCAATATTTGTAATGTCATCAAGTCGATCTATGATTTGAGGGTGTAATGTTACCGCAGCCTCAACTGCTGTTTGTGCATGAAATTCCGCGGGGAAACTAATTTTAAAAAGAACATTCTCCATTACATAAGATGCAAAAGGTTGACTCAGAGAAAGTTTTTCACCCTTGAATGAGACATCCTCAAAGCCCCATTTTGATGCTGATAATACGCTTGGATAACCCATTTCTCCCGACAGTGTTATAAGAGCGAGCCTTACTGCTCGACTAGTTGCATCACCAGCAGCCCAACTTTTTCTTGAGCCGGCATTTGGTGCATGACGATAGGTTCTAAGACTCTGGCCATCAACCCATGCTTGACTCACTGCATCCATAATTTGATTAGCATTTCCCCCAAGCAACTTAGTAACTACAGCCGTTGAAGCAACTTTTACGAGCAAAACATGGTCAAGTCCAACTCTGTTAAAGCTGTTAGTAAGAGCCAACACTCCTTGTATCTCATGCGCCATAATCATGCACTCCAAAACATCCCTCATTGTGAGAGGATCTTTATCAGATGCTATATTTTTTTGAGAAACATAATCAGCCACGGAGAGAATTGCTCCAAGGTTATCAGAAGGATGGCCCCACTCTGCTGCTAACCAAGTATCATTATAGTCAAGCCATCTAATGATGCAGCCTATATCAAAGGCACCTTTAACAGGGTCAAGTAAAAAATTAGTTCCTGGAACTCTTACCCCATTAGGCAAAGTTGTACCTGGAACAATAGGTCCGAGCATTTTTGTGCATGCAGGAAAAGTTAACGCTAAAAGACCACACCCAATTGTGTCAATTAGGCAATTCCTTGCAGTAGAAAGGGCAAGCTCAGAATTGATCTCCTGTTTTGTAATATATTCAGCAATTTCTACAAGCAAAGAGTCTGGACCTGATCTGATATTCAGCTCAACATTTTTTGACATGATTTTATTCTCTATCTTCTAGGTCAACCCAGACAGAAGTTTCAGGACCTGTATATTCAGCGCTTGGTCTGATAATTCTATTATTAGCTCTTTGCTCCATGCAATGAGCAGTCCAACCAGTTACTCTTGACATTACAAAGATGGGAGTAAAAAGTTTAGTTGGAATTCCTAGATAAAAATATGCAGAAGCATGAAAAAAGTCTGCATTTGGAAATAATTTTTTCTCATCCCACATTACCTGCTCAACTTCCTCAGACACTTGGTAAAGTGTGTCGTCACCATACTCTTGGGATAGTTCTTTTGAAAACTCTTTAATCACAGCATTTCTTGGATCTTTTTCGGAATAAATTGCATGGCCAAAGCCCATGATCTTGCCTTTGTTTGCAAGCATTTCCATGATATTTGCCTTAGCTTCATCTCTGGTCTTCCAGTTTTCTATCATCTCCATTGCGGCTTCATTGGCTCCTCCATGCAGCGGGCCTTTTAGAGAGCCTATAGCAGCAACTACACATGAGTAGATATCTGACATAGTTGAAGCACAAACTCTAGCAGTAAAAGTAGAAGCATTAAATTCGTGCTCAGCATACAAAACCAAGGAGGCATCCATTACACGCCTATGAAGGTCTGAGGGACTCTTGCCATGAAGAATATGCAAGAAGTGGCCTGCTATTGTATCCTCGTCATTTACAAGACTTATATCTTCACCATCATGGGAAAATTTATACCAGTAAGTAACAATTGAGGGTAAAGTTGCAACCATTCGATTAATTGAATCCATTTGAGCATCCATTGACTCTTCAGGTTCAAGATTACCCAACATAGAACACCCTGTTGCCATTACTGCCATTGGATGAGCTGATGCAGGTATTTCCTGAAGAACCTTTTTTAGAGAATCAGGCAGATCTCGAAGACTTTTTAATAAATTTTTATAATTAGATAATTCTGCTTTATTTGGCAATTTACCATACAAAAGAAGGTGAGCAACTTCCTCAAATGTTCCTTTTTCAGCCAATGTCTCAAT
>CABXVU010000028.1 GCA_902515775.1 uncultured SAR86 cluster bacterium | reverse complement strand
ACATAAAGATTGCTGATGCTTTAAATACTATCTATGAGATAGAGAATGAGTTAAATTTGAAGAGTTTTTCTCCTAACGAGCTGAAAGTTTTCTATACTGTTATTAATCTTTCTGCTTTCGATGATTCAGGCTCTAATATTAGCGAAGTTGTTAAAAACTCTGGAATGTCTAGATCCACGGTATACAAAACTTTAAAGAAATTATCTAATTTAAAAATTATTACTACAGATCAGTCTGAAAATGATGGAAGAGAGTTCTTAATCAAGCTTATCTAGAGTGAAATGTATTCAACTGATATAAATATCTAATCGGTAACATTGGTTATGAAGAATCCATTTCATTTAGCAATACCCGTTAATGATTTAGTTACTGCAAATAATTTTTATCAACACGTATTAGGATGCAAAAGAGGCAGGGCAAGCGATACTTGGATTGACTTTAACTTATTCGGCCACCAACTTGTATGTCATTATGTTGATCAAAAACAAGCCAGCCACTCAAATCCTGTTGATGGTGATGAAGTTCCAGTTCCTCATTTTGGGGTAATTCTTAATTTTGAGCAATTTGATTATTTAAGCAAAAGGTTGATTGAGCAAAACCAATCCTTTCTGATTGAGCCTAAAATTCGTTTTGAGGGTGAGCCTGGTGAGCAGAGAACAATGTTTCTTCAAGACCCTAGTGGCAATGCAATTGAGTTTAAAGCATTTAAAACTTTAGACAGCCTTTTTAGATCTTAAATTTATAAATATTGACTAAATAGTAATAATATTATTAAATACTGTATAAATATACAGTATAAGGATATATATTATGGATAATTTAGTACATTTAAACGCTTTAGACCCAATATTTAATGAATATGAAGCATTTGTTGACAAAGGTGCTGGACTAAAAACAATTGCGTTCAAATATTTTGGTGCAGATCTGCAGCAGGCTATTGAATACCTCAACATAGATAAAAAAGAAGACTCAATAGATGAGCAGTTTTCTAACTTTGATTTGATAGAAAGTAAGGAATATTATCAACCAGAGCTATTACACTAAAAATCTTAATAATTTTTAATACTTTCGACCTTTAATTCTTGAAATTTCTATATATAATTTTGATAAACGTCGCATAAATCAAATTACTAAGGGGATTTGAATATGTCTTTTTTAATACCCTTGCACAGGAGGTGATCTTATTAGTATTTATATTAAATTAGAAAACGGAGGGCTCGCCTTTTGACAAGAGGTGAATCACTGAATTCGCCTATCAGACTTATCTAACTCTGATAGTTTGAAGCCTCTTAATTGAGGCTTCTTTTTTTATCAATCAAAAATTAAATTATTGCCCTAAAATCTCTCTATTGGTTTAAAATTCATCAATTCTTATTTCATCCATTTGTAATATGGAATCTAAAGATTGGGTTTTATTAATTTCACTCGCAGCAATATGGGGCAGTGCCTTCATGTTTATAAAAATCTCTGCAGTTGAATTTGGCCCAATTCTTTTAGTTACATTAAGACTTTTGATAGCTGGGCTTGTATTTATGCCCTTGTTATTAAAAAAACAAAACAGACTACAATTCAAACCATATTTACCCAGTATTATTATAATTGCTGTCGTTAGCAATGCATTGCCGTTTACACTTTTTGCATTTGCTTCGCTTGGCGCTACATCTAACATGCTTGGCATTCTCAATGGAACTACTGCTTTTTTAACAACTGTTATTGCTTACTTTTGGTTAAAGGAATTCATATCTTCAAAACAAATTGTTGGTCTTTTTCTTGGTTTTATTGGCGTAGTAATTTTGGTTAACCCTGCTAATGGTTCTAGCACAATTTTAGCCAGCATGTGTGCATTGGTAGGGTCCCTTTGTTATGCATTTAATGGAAATTATCTTCAAAAGTACCATCAAAATTCAAATAAAATCGTGCTGATAGGCTGGTCGATGCTTTTCGGAGGATTATTAATGTTGCCTCTAGCAGCTTTCAATCTACCTAATCAAATGCCAAATCTTAATTCCTTTCTAGCATTATTATGGCTTGCTGTTGTTTCAACTGGAATAGGTTATCTTGCCTATGTAAGGCTGATAGACAGAATTGGTGCTGTAAAAACCTCTACGCTTACTTATTTGCTTCCTGTCTTTAGTATTATCTGGGGCGCAATTTTTTTAAACGAAAATATTACTTTAATAATTTTTGGTGGTTTTATGTTTGTTATGATGGGCATGTATTTTGCTAATTCAGTTAAAAAACCAAAAACTCTAAATTAATCATGAGCTATACACAAAAACTATTATTAAAAGCAGACGAAGCCATTCCTGGAGTTACATTAGCTGATTTTCAAAATGACGTAAATGCAAAAATCATGATAGACGTTAGGCAAATTGAAGAACTTCAAGCATCAGGGTCAGTAAAAGGGTCGGTTAACATTCCTAAAGGCGTAATTGAATTTAGCTTAAATAATAATGAAGAGGTCTCCTTTGAGACATCCATTTATGTGTATTGTGCAGTTGGAGTAAGATCAGCTATAGCTGGTTACAATTTGAAAAAAATTGGATATAAAAATATTTTTAATTTAGGTGGATTTCAAGATATCCTTGATCAGGGTGCTGAAAGACAGTTATGATTTTTTTTTTGTGAGGTTTATATGTTTAGTCATATTATGGTTGGAGCAGATGACATCGAGGCATCAAGAGTTTTTTACGATGCAGTTTTAGGAACACTTGGTTGTAAGCCAGGAATTTTATCTGTCAATCCTACCGGACATACAAGATATTTATATATCCATGAAAATAATATGTTTATTATTTCTGAGCCCATAAATGATGAATCATCATCAATTGGTAATGGAAGTACAATTGGCTTCTTAGTTCCTGACGAAGAGACAGGTAATGCTTGGCATCAAGCTGGATTAGATAATGGAGGAGAAACCTGTGAAGACCCTCCTGGCGTTAGGGATGTTAAAAAGTTAATGGGTACAAATATGTATTTAGCCTATCTAAGAGATCCTTCAGGCAATAAACTATGTGCTTTAAAAAGAATGAGTTAATAAATACTTAATATCCTGCTGCCTGTCCATCTTTTCTTGTTTCTGAAGCGCCATAATAAACACCGTCTTTAAGCATAATTGCTTGGTATCCCCCGAAGATGCCTTTTTGGTATTTAATATTGTGCCCAATTGAAGATAACTTAGCTTCAATTTCTGTCCCAAAACCACTCTCTAAGCTTAAAGTGCCTCCGTCAGTCATTATTTCGTCAGTAGGTTGAGATGAACCACTATGAACAATCCTTGGCGCATCTCCAGCCTCTTGAAGATTTAGACCAAAATCTACCATGTTAATAATAATTTGTGCATGAGCTTGTGGTTGAGTAGCTCCGCCCATCACACCAAAACTCATAAAAGGCTCGCCGTCTTTTGTAACAAAAGCTGGGATAATTGTATGAAAGGGTCTTTTGCCTCCCTCAAGAGCATTTTTATGACTTTTATCAAGGCTAAATAGTTCACCTCTATCTTGAAGCATAAAACCGAGTCCCGGCGGCACCATTCCAGAACCCATGCCTCGATAGTTACTTTGAATCAAAGAGATCATATTTCCATAGTGATCTGCTACAGTAAGATATACCGTATCTCCTGATTCAAGAGCACCAGCTTGGTCCGATTTTGCAGCTTTTTTAAGATTGATTAGCTTTAATCTCTCCTTAGCATATGATTTTGAAATTAGTTGCTTTACAGGAATCCTGGAAAAGTTAGGATCAGCATAATATTTAGCTCTATCTGCGAATGCTAACTTTTTTGCTTCAGTAAATAAGTGGATATATTCTGAGCTAAAAAGTCCCATTTTTTGAATATCGAAATTTTCTAGAATATTTAAAATTTGCAAGGCAGCAATGCCCTGACCATTTGGTGGAAGCTCCCAAACATCATATCCTCGATAATTTGAAGAAACTGGAGGAGTCCATTCTGAGTGAAAAGAGGACATATCTTCATAAGTTAAGAATCCACCTTGAGACTGGATAAAGTCTGCCATGGTTTTAGCAACATCACCTTCATAAAAACCATCTCTTCCTTTTTCTGCAATTATTTCTAATGTTTTTGCCAGCTGAGGATTTTTAAAGATTTCACCTTTCTCAGGCATTTTTCCATCTTTCATCCACACTTCTTTAAAGTTAGGGTAATCTTCAAAACGCTCTGAAGACCGATCCAAATAATATGCAATTAGTTCTGTAACGGGAAAACCTTCGTTTGCATATTTAATTGTTGGCTCAAACAAAGATTTAAATTCCAATTTACCAAATTTATCATGTAACTTTACCCAGCCATCTACAGCCCCAGGAACAGTGACTGGAAGAGGGCCATATGCAGGAATTTTACTCAGCCCCTTTTCAATAAAATATTCAATAGAAATATTTTTAGGTGCAGGTCCACTAGCATTTAATCCATGAAGCTTTTTTGTTTTAGCATCCCAAACAATCGCAAATAAATCTCCTCCAATTCCATTACCAGTTGGCTCCATTAGACCCAGAGCAATATTAGCTGCGATCGCTGCATCTACAGCAGTCCCCCCTTGTTTTAAAACATCTAGACCAATTTGAGTTGCAAGAGGATGACTGGTTGCGACCATTCCATTTTGTCCTATAACCTCCGATCTACTGGCAAATTTTTCACCGGTGATTCGATCGTATCCGTATCCAGAGTTAGACATAATTATTATT
>CABXVU010000027.1 GCA_902515775.1 uncultured SAR86 cluster bacterium | reverse complement strand
TATCTTGAAGAGTTAACAAACAAATATCCCATTTTATCAATTGAAGATGGCATGGATGAGAATGATTTTAAAGGATGGAATCACCTTACCGATGTTCTAGGAAAAAAATGCCAGTTAGTGGGAGATGATCTTTTTGTAACAAATGCTTTTGAGCTTCAAAGAGGCATCGAGGAATCTCTAGCAAACTCGATTTTGATAAAGTTCAATCAAATTGGAACAATCACTGAAACTATGAAGACTATACATCTTGGAAATCAACACGGGTTTAAGTCAATTATTTCTCATCGATCAGGAGAAACTGAAGATAGTACTATTGCAGATCTTTGTGTTGGTCTTGGTTCGGGTCAAATCAAGACAGGTGCGCCTTGCAGGTCAGACAGAGTGGCGAAATATAATAGATTATTGTGGATTGAGGCACAGCAATCTGATTTAAATTTTGCAAAAAATGTCATTGGTTAAAATATTAAACTTAATCTTATGCTTCCTGGTGATCATTGCCTTGTACAATCTTTATTTTGGAATTGATAGCAAGAAAAATTTTTTAAGTCTCCAAAGTGAAAATCAAGAATTATCAGATAGAAACTCAGCTCTCTCTGAAGAAAATTATATTTTAGAATCTGACATTCAGAGTAGACAAAACAGTGATGCTCATGCAGAAAAATTTGCTAGGGAGGAACTAAATTTAATCTTTGAAGATGAGCAGTATCTAAGTTTTAAAGACAATAATCCTGATGAACCTAAAAAATAATATTGCAGTCATTATTCCAGCAGCTGGATCAAGCAGTCGCTTTGGTGGAAAAATTTCTAAACAATTTATCAAAATTGGAAATGAAACGGTCTTAGAAAAGTCTGTAAGTAAATTCTTGGAAATTGAGTCTGTGAAAAAGGTGTATGTTGCTGTTGATCAGAATGAGACCCTTATAAAATCTCAGTCATTTATAAATCATCCGAAAGTTACTATGACTTTTGGTGGAAGCTCAAGAAGTGAATCTGTCCATAAGGCAGTTTTAGCTATTGATAATGATATGGATACTATTGTTATTCATGATGCAGCCCGACCATGGGTGAGCCAAGAATTTATCAATGAATTATTTCTAGAATTCATGAAAGATCAATCAATTCATGGTCTATATCCAGCAATTTCAATTAATGATTCTTTAAGAATGAAGAAAGGTGATGACTTGATTCCTGTTGATAGGGAAGATTTTTTGTCTATTCAGACCCCACAAATATTTAAAAAAGAATCTCTTGAGATTGCATTAAATCAAATGATAAAACAAAATCTTTCTTTTACTGATGAATCACAAGCAATGGAAAGTGCTGGTTTTAAAATTAAAGAAATTCCTGGAGAAAGATCTAATTTAAAAATTACATTTGCAGATGATATTCCTTCAAATGTTGATAACAATCATAGAATTGGTAGAGGTGTAGATTTTCATAGATTTAAGCCTGGAGAAGGCATAACCTTAGGAAATGTTTTTATAGATTGTAATTTATCTATTGTCGCTCATTCTGATGGAGATATTGTTTTACATGCATTATCTGATGCATTGCTTGGTGCAGGAGGATTGAAGGATATTGGATATTACTTTCCAGACACAGATATAAAAAATAAAGACCTTAGCAGTGTAAAAATTATTGAGGAATCTTTAAGGTTATTAGAGGAAAAAAATTTGCAACCTCATAACATTGATTTTGTTGTAGTTTGTGAACAACCAAAAATCCAACCTTATGTAGAGAGCTTAAAAAAATCCCTTTCAAGTATTTTAAACATTGGTGAGGACTGTATAGGAGTAAAAGCAACCACAGCCGAGGGCATGGGAATTATCGGTGAGGGTAATGGCATAGCAGTTTTTGCTATAGCTTCATTAGTGAATATCCGATGAATATATTGCTTACCAATGATGACGGTTATGATGCATCAGGAATTACAGAGCTGCATAAGTCTCTTAGTAAAGATCATAATGTTTATTTAATTGCTCCTAAAGAAAATTGTAGCGGCATGAGTGCAGCAATTAGTCTTAGAAAAGAGATAGAGGTAAAAGAAATTTCAAAAAATATTTTTTCAGTTGATGGAACTCCTGCGGACTGTTCATACCTCGGACTATTGTCAGTGATTCCAGACTCTATCGAGATGATTGTTTCAGGAATTAATTTAGGAGCAAATCTAGGCGAAGATATTTTTTATTCTGGTACAGTTGGAGCAGCAATAGCAGGTCGTAGGCTTAATTATGTTCCTGTAGCCTTTTCAGTAACTGCCTTTACTCCAAAAAACCTATCATTCATTTCAGAGCAAGCTAGTTTAATTGTTAACCAAGTGAGCAAGCTTCCAAATGATAAGAACATAATTGTAAATGTTAATTTTCCCGATCTTTCATCTTCTAAGCTTAATGGAACAAAGCTTACCATGTTAGGAAAAAGGGGTACTCCCGATACTCCTGATTTAATAGGATCTAATAACTCTTCAAAATTTTATAGTTTTGGTCCTTCTGGAAAACTTCTTCCTAACCAAGTAGATACTGATATTCAAGCAATTGATGATAATTATATTTCTATATCAATTTTGGACTATAACCTTAGCGTTGACGCCAGCAATTGGAATTTTTATAGAGAGGTTTTTAATTGTGAGTAGCTCAGGCTTTACTTTCACAAGAGTGAAAGATCAAATGATTCAAGAATTGCTTGATATGGGTATAAAAGATTTTCGAGTTCTTGATTCATTAAGTCAGGTCCCAAGACACATATTTTTAGACCAAGCTTTATGGAGTAGAGCTTATGAAAATAGAGCATTAACGATAGGTTATAAACAGACAATCTCACAACCTTATATTGTTGCTAGAATGACTGAACACTTGATTGCCCACACAACTAAAAGAGGTAAAGTTTTAAATAATGTTCTAGAGATTGGTTCAGGTTGTGGATACCAATCTGCTGTTTTGTCTAATTTTGCGAATGAAGTCTTTGCTGTTGAGAGAATCAAGCCACTGGTAACAAAGTCAAGAGAAAATCTTAGAGAGCTTAAAATAAGAAATGTTATGGTAAAGCATGCTAATGGTTTTGATGGATGGGAGGAAGATAGCAAATTTGATGGAATAATATGTGCTGCTGCTCCAAGACAATACCCAGAAGAGTTGGTTGAGTTATTGGAGGTTGGCGGCAAATTAGTTATTCCAGCGGGAAATGAAGGCCAGCAAAAACTATTTGTAATCACAAAAAAAAGTGAGACAGAAAATGAAGAAACTATTCATGAAGAAGTTGCATTTGTCCCAATGTTACCTGGCATATCCAATGGAGAAATATAAAGGTGAAAGATCAAGTCAAATATTCTCTTGCTGGATTTTGCATGGGAGTTGCTGAATTAATACCAGGGATTTCAGGCTCAACCGTTGCGGTAATTTTTAAAATTTATCCAAATCTCATGACAATCTTGAGCCAACTAAGGCTAAAGAATATATCTTTAAACTTTTCTTTGATTTCTCAGACATTTCAATTTCGTGTGTCGATGCCACTTGTATTTTCAATGCTTGCGGCAATCCTATTGTGCTCCAATTTAATTAGTTTTTTAATGAATAATTATGAACAATCATTCCTACATTTATTAGGTTGGCTGATGATGTTTTTATCAATTTATGTAGCAAACTTCTTCAAAGCCTCATTAAAAAGATTCAATTTACTTGTTTTTTTATTTTTAGGTATTTTGATGGGATATTTTTTGCAAGAATTAAATATTAATTCTGGCGCAGTAACACCATTATATTTATTTATCAGTGGGGTAATTGCTTTTTCATTTTTTTTAATTCCTGGCATTTCTGGAAGTGCCATATTGATTGTTTTAGGAGCCTACAGTCCTGTCATTCAAGCTACTGCAAATCTCAATTTTTTATTTTTATTTCCATTTGCTTTGGGTTGTTTAACTTCACTTTTGATTCTTCCCAAGTTAGTTATATCTCTATATGTAAAATATGAACAAAGATTAATGTATATTTTTTCTGGTCTAATCTTTTCTTCAGGCTATTCATTACTGTGATTAAACATTTTAAAAATTATCTAATATTTTTTATTTTTGTTATTTCAAGCTGCTCATCACTGAATAGTTTCAAAGAAACTTATCAAAATTTTTTACCAAATTCTCAAACTTATTTTTATGTTGTTCAACCTGGCGATTCTCTTTGGTCAATTGCATTAAAATTAAACATCGATCAAAAAGCTTTAATTACTAGAAATAATCTAAGTAAACCATATGTCATTTACCCAAAGCAAAAATTACTCATAAGCGAAGTTGATAATTTAGATCTTTCTTTAGAAAGCAATTCATCAAAGCAATGGCATCATCCTCTAAATGAGGATTTTCAGTCTTCAAATATAGATGATGGATGGATTGTTTTTAAGCAGCCTAGAGGCACCCCAATTTTTTCTATTGAGAGTGGCAAAGTAGAGGTTGCAGGTCCAGATATTCCAGGATATGGTAATCTAGTAATGATTTCCCACTCTAATAATTATTTAAGTATATATGCCCACTGCGATAAATTATTTGTTGAACAAGGTGATGAAGTTGATAGAGGATCAATTGTTGCTCAACTTGGAAGCACAGAGTCGCTGTTACCCTTATTAAAGTTTCAGCTTCGAAAGGACGGTATACCTGTTGAATCGGATAAAATAAATTTTATTTTTTAGTCTGATTCAGATTCAGATTGATTAAAATTACAAGTCATTTT
>CABXVU010000026.1 GCA_902515775.1 uncultured SAR86 cluster bacterium | reverse complement strand
CTTTCGGGATTCGCTATTTGAAATCCAGTTACTGTCTCCATTTTTGAGAGCAATTTTTCCGTCAATTGACTGCGCACTTTTAAGAATAATATAAGGACGCAATTTTTTTTGATTTGTAAAAAATATTTTATTTAATTGTTTACATTCTTTTTTAAGTAGACCTACTTTTGTCTGAATTCCAGCTTTTTTTAATAAACTAATTCCTCGTCCATTGATTTTTGGGTTTGGATCGAGAGTTCCGCAAAATAACTTTCTGATGTTATGTTCGATAAGCGCGTTTGTGCATGGAGGTGTATTTTTTTCAATCGAGCATGGCTCAAGATTTACATAAAAATCTGACCCAGCAATAATTTTTAAAGCTTTCTTTAAACCAAATCTTTTTTTACAATTTTTGATTGCATTTATCTCTGCGTGGTCTTTACCATATTCTTGATGCCAACCTTCGCCAACAATCTTCTTATTTTTTACTATAACGCACCCTACCATAGGATTTGGTTGAGTTTTTAGTTGACCCCTTTTAGCAAGCTCAATTGCTCTAGCCATAAAGTCAATGTCTTTCATTTTTCTTTTTAGAAACTTTTGACTTTTCTTTTGAAAGAGATGATATTTCTTCAGCAAATTCCTTGATGTCCTGAAAATCACGGTATACAGAAGCAAATCTAACATATGCAACTTGATCCACTCTTTTTAAGTTACGCATTACAATTTCACCAAGTTGACGAGAAGCTATTTCTCTTTCACCGAGTTGACGAATTTCAGTCAGAATACTTCCAAAAACTCCATCAACCTCTTCAGAAGATAAAGGTCTTTTCTCAAGCGCTCTGAGCATGCCCGCCTTGAGCTTAACACCATTAAAAGGCTGTCTCTCTCCGTCGCTTTTTACTATTCTTGGTAAAGCTAAGTCTGCTGTTTCAAAAGTTGTAAACCTAGCATGACATACTTCACATTCTCTTCTTCTTCTAATTTGTGAGCCGTCACCAACTAGCCTAGAGTCAATTACTTTCGTATCTTGGGCTTGGCAAAAAGGACAAAACATTTTTTATTGATAAACTGGAAACCTTTTACACATTTCAACTACTTTGTTTTTAATGGTGTTAATCTTATCAGCATTGCTGTGATCAAGAACAACATCACAAATCCAATTAGTTAATATTTCTACTTCATCACTACCAAAACCCCTTGTGGTAATAGCTGGTGTCCCTAATCTTATACCAGAAGTAACAAATGGTGATTGGGGATCATTGGGAACTGCATTTTTATTAACAGTGATATTTGCTTGACCTAAAGCATATTCACAATCTTTACCCGTTAATCCTTTGTTTCTTAAATCCATTAAGACGATATGATTGTCAGTTTTACCTGTCACAACATCTATTCCTCTATCTTGAATGACCTTGCACATCAGTTTTGCATTATCGATTACTTGCTGAGTATATACTTTGAAATCAGGCTCAAGAGCCTCTTTAAAACAAACTGCTTTTGCTGCTATGACGTGCATCAAGGGTCCGCCTTGAGATCCAGGAAATACTGCTGAGTTTAATTTTTTTTCTAAATTTTCATTTGATTTAGCAATAATAATGCCTGATCTAGGGCCTCTTAGAGTTTTATGAGTCGTTGAAGTTACTACGTCAGCGAAGGGAACTGGCGAGGGATATAAACCTGCCGCAATAAGTCCAGACACATGAGCCATATCTACAAGAAAATAAGCATTTACTTCATCAGCAATATCTCTAAAAATTTTCCAATCTATAATTCCAGAAAAAGCTGAAAATCCAGCAATGATCATCTTAGGTTTATGTTTTTTAGCCAAATCTCTGACACTATCGTAGTCAATATCAAATGTTTCAGGATGCAAGCCGTATTGAATAGCTTGATAATTTTTGCCTGAAAAATTTACTTTTGCGCCATGAGTAAGGTGACCACCTTGATCGAGACTCATTCCAAGAATCAAATCGTTAGGTTCAAGCATGGCTAGAAATGCAGCAGCGTTTGCAGAAGATCCTGAGTGAGGTTGAACGTTAGCGTAATCTGCCTTAAAAAGTTCTTTGGCTCTGCTGATTGCAATTTCTTCGGCAACATCTACATACTCACATCCACCGTAGTATCTTTTATTTGGATAGCCCTCAGCATATTTGTTTGTAAGTAGACCTCCTTGAGCCTCCATAACTCTTTTGCTAGCATAATTTTCAGACGCTATGAGCTCTATGTGCTCTTCTTGACGCATTGATTCTTTGTCAAGCGCTTTCCAAAGTTCAACATCATATTTCTCAATAGTTTGTCTATTAGCGAAGATTGAATCAGCTTTAGATTCCATTAATTGCTCCAAAAGTATTATTTAAAATCGAGATGCCTATTCTAAATTATCTAAGGCTTGTTGTGGGAAAAAGGACGCGATCTTTTTGGATAAGTTGCTTTGCAAATTTTGCATGTAATCCCATGACATTGCTTTGCTTGACAGAACTCTCTTCCCCAAAAAATTATTTGTAGATGAAGTTTATTCCATGAATCCTTAGAAAAAATTTTTTTTAAGTCCCTTTCAGTTTGTTTTACGTTTTTACCTTTAGTAAGTCCCCATCTTTGTGCCAATCGATGAATGTGAGTATCTACAGGAAATGCTGGATGCCCGAAACCTTGGCTAATTACTACAGAGGCAGTTTTATGGCCGACACCTGGAAGCTTTTCTAACGCCTTTATGTTCTCCGGAACTTCTCCGTTAAATGATTCGTACAAAATATTTGAAAGTTTATGAATTGCTTTAGATTTTTGAGGCCCCAAACCACAGGGTTTTATAATTTTATATATTTGATTAGGGCTTTTAGCACTCATGTCCTTTGGATTATCAGCCAGCTTGAAAAGTTTTGGTGTTACTTTATTAACTCTTTCATCGGTGCATTGTGCTGATAAAAGGACAGCAATAAGAAGGGTAAAGTTATCCTTATGGTTAAGTGGAACAGGAGTTTTAGGATAATATTCATCCAAAATTTTCTTAACAATTGATGCTCTTTCAGCTTTTATCATTTTTAAAAATTTTTTAAGTAATACTATATTTTTATAATTTAACTTCTCGAATATTTGTTGTATTAATAGCCATTGATTTGACTGATTTAATACCTATAATATCTTCACACATTGTCTTACTTTTACAAGTAATCGTTGCTGAAATCAAACTAAAACCTTATGCAAGACTACAAAACAGAATCTCCATTTGATATTTCTCTTTCTGAAGAGCAACAAATGACATGGGACATGTTAAGAAAATTTGCTGAAACTGAGCTTCGACCACAAGCGAGAAACACCGAAGCTGATGGAATGCCAAGCGATGAATTATTTGAGAAGATCAAATCCTTAGATCTCATCCCTTTAATTATCCCTGAGGAATATGGTGGCATGGGTTTAAAACAGGATTCTGTATCAAATGCTCTAGCCCTAGAGGCGCTTGCATACGGAGATCTATCGTTGGCAATGTCGGTATCAATTCCTTTATTAACTGCTCAGATTATTGCTGAACATGGGAGCGAAGAACAAAAAGCCAAGCTTTTACCTGAGTTTGTTGCAGGATCAATTTTTCAAGTAGGCTTGGGTATTAATAATGCAATGATTTCAACTGATTCATATCAATCAAGCGTTTCTGCTAAAGAGCAGGGTGAAGAAATAATTCTCGATGGTTCTAAAACGGGCATTGCTTTTGCAAAGGATGCTAAATCTTTTTTAATTTCTGCATCCAATGAATCGGGTGAATGCGACCTATATCTTGTTAATAAAGATCAGAAGGGTCTTAAACTTGAAGATAAAGAATATATGGGGTTGAAAGGCATGCCTCTTTCACAAATTAGTTTCTCAAATTGCAAAATTAGTGTTTCGCAAAAACTGGGAGGACATAATTATTCTATTAATTATCAATCCCTGATAGATTCCTCAAGAATTGGTATGTCCGCTCTGGCGCTTGGAGTCTGTCAGGCTGTTTTAGATTATGTCGTGCCATATACTAATGAAAGAGTTGCTTTTGATGAGCCAATTTCAAATCGACAGTCTGTAGCTTTTTTGGTTGCTGATATGGCAATAGAAACTGAAGCCTTAAGACTCATGGTATATAAATCTGCAGCTCTAAAAGATCTAGAAGAGGACTTTCATAAGCAAGCATCATTGACTTATAGATTTGCGACTCATCATGGAATGAAAATTGGAACAGACGGAGTTCAATTGCTTGGAGGCCATGGTTTTACACATGAGCATCCAGTTGAGCTTTGGTACAGAAATTTAAGAGCTATCGGAATATTTGAAGGAGGCGCAGGAGTATAAAATGATTCATCCACTTTTACCTAATCAATTACAAAAAACACAAGAGACCATGAGAATGGCTGCAGAATTTATTTTGCGCCCAATTTCAAGAAAGTATGATAAAGCTGAGCATGAGCCTCCTGTAGAAATGGAGCAATTAAATCAAGCTGCTGCAGCTCAAAAAAAACATACAGGTATGACTGATGATTCTGTTAAGTCGATGGATTTAGGCGGTAGAAATTTATGGGCCGTAATTTCTCTCGAGCAAATGTGTTGGGGTGATGTTGGTCTATTTCTTGCCAGACCTGGAACTGGTCTTGGAAACGCAGCAATTATGGCTGTTGGTAATGAAGAGCAAAAATCTAAATGGGGAAAAAGATGGGCTGCCATGGCAATCACTGAGCCAGCGGCAGGATCAGACTCAAAAAACATTTCTACAACGGCAGTCTTAGAAGGTGATGAGTGGGTTTTAAATGGCGAAAAAATTTATGTGACCGACGGTGATCGATGCGATTGTGTTGTT
>CABXVU010000025.1 GCA_902515775.1 uncultured SAR86 cluster bacterium | reverse complement strand
ACAGTGCATTCTTATACGAACGATCAAAATCTTATTGATAATTTTCATA
The DNA here is from genome assembly GCA_902515775.1 of uncultured SAR86 cluster bacterium. Classification (GTDB taxonomy): domain Bacteria; phylum Pseudomonadota; class Gammaproteobacteria; order Magnimaribacterales; family D2472; genus D2472. Next base: position 5,356 of record CABXVU010000025.1, on the reverse strand, counting down.
AGGGTGATAGAAGGGGAAGAAGCGCCGCACTAAACATGGTCATAACATCAACTGGAGCAGTAAAAGCCGTATCTAAGGCAATACCTGAACTGAAAGATAAATTAACTGGGAATGCAATTAGAGTTCCAACTCCTAATGTAAGCCTAGCTGTATTAGTTTTAAATATTGATACACCAGTCAGTCGAGATGATTTAAATAATTTCTTAAAAGAATCAGCCTTCACCAGTAAATACAGAGAGATCATTGGTTATACAAATTCACCTGAAGCAGTATCTACAGATTTTTATTCAAGCCCTTACGCAACAACAATTGACTCGGAAGCAACTATTGCAGAAGGCAATCAAATTACACTTTATTGCTGGTATGATAACGAGTACGGCTATACAAAACAGGTCTTAAATTTAACAAAAAAAGTAGCCACTATTGATCTTCAGAGATTTCCAAAACCAATTGATTAAATAATATAATAAGACTATTTTTAAGTTTCTATATAAACAATAGTAATAATTAATTATAATTAACACAGATTTTACTGAAGGGTACTGTGATAAAAACCAAAAAAGGGCTCGATCTACCAATATCTGGAATTCCGTGTTTGGAAGTTGATAACTCGACTGCTATAAATTCAATTGCTATTTTAGGATCTGATTATATTGGTTTAAAACCAACCATGATGGTTGATGAGGGCGACCTAATTTGCTCTGGACAAAAACTCTTTGAAAACAAAAAGAACCCTGGAACATATGTCACTGCTCCGTCATCAGGAATCGTAAAATCCATTAATAGAGGTGAAAAAAGAAGATTTTTGTCTTTAGTAATCGATATTGATACCTCTATTGAGCCTACTAAATTCAATTTAAATGAATATGCTAATTCAATCGATTTCTTAGTTGATTCAGGTACTTTATCCTATTTTAGAACAAGACCTTATAACAGAATGCCAAATCCTGATGAAATGCCATCAGCTATTTTTATTAATGCATGTGATTCAAATCCTTTATCTATAGACCCCTTTGAATTAATTAAATACGATCAAGATAACTTTAATATCGGATTAGAGTTTATTAAATCTATTAATTCAAAGTCAAAAATTTATTGTTCATTTCAAAATGATAATTTTGATCAATCTATAGATGGGATCCTATATAAACAATTTAGTGGACCTCATCCCTCTGGTCTTGTTGGAACTCATATTCATTATTTATATCCTGTTGGGCAAAATAGAACTGTTTGGAATATATCATGGCAGGAAGTTATCTCTATTGGATATCTTCTACAAAATAAAATCCTTCGATCAGATAAATTCGTAAGTCTTGGTGGTCCGAATGTATTTGATCCGAAGATCTTAAAAATAAAATATGGCTCAAGTTTATTAGAAGCAACAGCAGGAAAAATTTCAGATAATTCAAGAATTATTTCTGGATCAGTTCTAAACGGACACACAGGCGATGGTGTTATGAATTATTTAAGTATTTTTGATAATCAGATTTCAGTCTTACCCGATGAATCCAATGATATTTTGTTTAACTGGGCAATGCCTGGATCAAAACTTCACTCTAAATTACCTGCTTTTATTTCTGCTTGGATAAAACCTGAAAAATATAGTTTTAATGTGTCGATGAATGGAGGAAATAGAGCAATCGTTCCTATTTCTTCATACCAAGAAATTATGCCGTTAAATATTCTTATGACGCAGCTTCTTAAGAGTTTGATAACTTTGGATATTGAGTTAGGTGAAAAATTAGGAGTATTGGAGCTAGCCCCTGAAGATCTTGCGCTTGCAAGTTATGTATGTCCTAGTAAATACGATTATCAATCAATTCTAAATTCTAATTTAGAGAAAATGTATGAGGAATTTAAATGAAGTCTTGGCTTAGATCAGTCAATGCAAGCATAAAACCTAGGTTTATGCCTGGAGGCACCCAAGCTAAATGGTTTCCTATTTATGATGCAATTGAAAACTTTATATTTTCATCCACTCATAAAACCATTAATCCTATTCATGTTAGAGATTCTATTGATATACAGAGAATCATGGTTATTGTCTGGCTTGCTGCTTTCCCAGCAATGTTTTTTGGTATGTATAACATTGGTAATCAAACATTAGATTACTTTTCACTTGCTGGAGTTCAAAATTCAAATGATTGGCACCACATATTTATAAATTTTGTGGGCTATACAAACGATACCTTTTTTACAAAGATGTGGATCGGAGCCGTATATTTTATTCCAATATATGCAGTTACATTTGCTGTTGGTATTTTATGGGAAATTCTTTTTGCTGTAGTCAGAAAACATGAGATTAATGAAGGATTATTTGTTTCTTCAATTCTATTTGCTCTGAGTTGCCCTCCTGATTTACCTTTGTGGCAAGCAGCAATGGGTATTACTTTTGGAATCGTTATAGGCAAAGAAGTATTTGGTGGAACAGGTAAAAACTTTTTAAATCCAGCCTTAACTGGAAGGGCCTTTATATATTTTGCATATCCCTCTCAATTGTCTGGAGACAAAGTTTGGATTGCGGGTCTCTCTGATACTGGAGTTGTTCCAGAAGGTTACAGTGGAGCTACTGCACTTGGATATTCAGCTGAAAATGGAATTCAGGGGCTTACAGATAATTTTTCTTGGCTCGATGCTTTTATCGGAAATATTCCTGGATCTGTTGGAGAAACATCTGTTATTGCTATAGCTATTGCCGCAGTTATTCTATTAGGAACAGGCGTTGCATCTTATAGAATAATATTAGGAACAATATTAGGAATGATTGTAATGTCATCAATTTTAAATATTGTAGGATCAGATACAAATCCTATGTTTTATGTTCCTTGGTACTGGCATTTTGTAATTGGCAGTTTTGCATTTGGATTAGTTTTTATGGCTACTGAGCCAGTTTCAGGTTCAGGTACAAATCTTGGAAGATGGATATATGGAGCTTTAATTGGAGTAACTGTTATTTTAATTAGGGTTATCAATCCAGCATTTCCAGAGGGAATGATGTTGGCAATATTATTTGCAAATCTTTTCGCTCCAGTCATTGATCATATGGTCGTATCCAGTAATATCGCAAGACGCAAGAGGGCTTTATCATATGAATGATTCAATTATAAAGACTCTAACAGTTTCATTTCTGGTATGTTTGTTTTGTTCCTTAATCGTTTCTTATGCGGCTGTGAATTTAAGAGACTTACAGAATCTAAATAAACTCAATGATCAGAGAATAAAAATTCTTAAGACTGCAGCAATTTATAGTCCAAATGAATCCATTGAATCACAATTTTCTCGCCTTACTCCAAAATTTGTAGACTTCTCTACTGGCGATCTTTTGGATCAATATGGCGATTATGATCTAAATACATATGATCCTGTTTACTTTTCAAAACAACCAAGTCACTCAACCCCAATTCCATCCTCAGAAGACATTGCTATTGTAAAGAATAAAGAAAATATTGGTAAGATTTATTTACTGAAAGACTCCTCTGAAAATCTAGAAAAAGTTATTCTACCAATAAGAGGATATGGTCTTTGGGGAACATTATATGGATATATTGCAATTGATAGTGATCTAAATACTATTAGAGGGCTTGAGTTTTATGCTCATAAGGAAACTCCAGGATTGGGAGCTGAGGTTGATAACCCAAAATGGAAAGCATTATGGGATGGAAAATCCATATATAAGGATGATCAGGTAGAGATTGAAGTAATTAAGGGCAAAGTTGATCCATCAAACAAGATGGCAACATATCAAGTTGATGGGCTTTCAGGAGCAACCCTAACAAGCAGAGGAGTTACCAATATGTTGGTGTACTGGTTTGGTGAAAGTGGTTACAAAGAAACGCTTAAAAAAATAAATTATGAAAGTTAACCAGTATAAAGACGTTTTATCAAAGCCACTAATTGAAGAAAACCCAATCACACTTCAAATACTCGGCATCTGTTCAGCTTTGGCTGTTACAAGCAATCTCTCTGTAACATTAGTGATGTGTGTAGCCCTTACCAGTGTTGTTTCATTTTCAAATTTATTTATATCCTTGATTAGAAATTATATTCCAAGTAGTGTAAGAATTATTGTTCAGATGACTATCATTGCTTCATTAGTGATAGTGGTTGATGAGTTGCTTAAGGCTTATGACTATGAGACAAGTAAAAAACTCTCAGTATTCGTTGGCTTAATAATTACTAATTGCATAGTAATGGGAAGGGCTGAAGCTTTTGCTATGAAAGAAAAACCTTTTATAAGTTTTTTAGATGGTTTAGGAAATGGTTTAGGATACAGCATCATATTAATTGCTGTTGCAGTTGTAAGGGAGCTCTTTGGAGCTGGAACTCTAATGGGATATGAAATTTTTTCATTAGTCTCAAATGGAGGTTGGTATCCAGCAAACAATCTTTTACTTCTCCCTCCAAGTTCATTTATTTTAATTGGACTAATGATATGGGGAATAAGAGAGTATAAAAAAGATCAAATTGAGCCTAATGAATTCAAATTATCTGGTCATGCAACTGCTCCAGATTTAAGAAAAAAAGAAGCAAATGTTTGAACATTATCTAAATATTTTCATCACTACAGTCTTCATAGAAAATATTGCTCTTTCGGTTTTTCTAGGGATGTGTACTTTTATAGCTATTTCAAAAAAAATAGATGCTGCTTTTGGTCTTGGAATAGCAGTGATTGTTGTTTGTTTAATCACGGTACCACTTAATAATTTGATCTATAATCTAGTGCTGAAAGAAGGGGCTCTATCTTGGGCAGGTTTACCTAATGTAAATTTAGAATTTGTAGGACTCATAAGTTACATAGGAGTTATTGCTGCTGCAGTTCAGATATTAGAGATGTTTTTGGATAAGTTTGTGCCAGCACTCTACAATGCGTTAGGAGTATTTTTGCCATTAATTACAGTTAATTGTGCAATTTTAGGAGCATCACTTTTTATGATAGAAAAAGATTTAAAATTTGGTGAAAGTGTTGTCTATGGCTTGGGCGCTGGAGTTGGATGGGCCATGGCTATTGTTGTTTTAGCCGGCATTAGAGAAAAATTAAAGTATTCAGATATTCCTGATGGCCTGCAAGGATTAGGTATGACTTTTATAATAGTTGGGTTAATGAGTTTCGGTTTTATGTCTTTTGGAGGTATATCTCTTTAAAATTTTTTTTTAGTAACAATATATAAGCTATGCAAATTGATTTACTTTTAGGTGTTTTCTCTTTTACTGGAGTTGTGTTACTACTCGTAGCAATAATCATTGCTGCAAGAAGTCAATTAGTTAGTTCTGGAAATGTCTCAATTGAAATTAATGGAGACTCCTCTAATCCTATAGTCGTTCCATCTGGTAATAAGTTATTGCAAACACTTGCCGA
>CABXVU010000024.1 GCA_902515775.1 uncultured SAR86 cluster bacterium | reverse complement strand
CAAATAAAGTTTCGGGTTGAAGATTTTTTTCTTTTGCTAATTGCTCTTCTTGAAGTCCAAACTCTTTTTTAAACCAGCTCACCATCCAATATCCTCGTTGAATCATCATCTCAATATTAAATGTGTTAGGTATCACTCCAGGATATGCCGGATAAAAAGGTATCGCCTCAAGATATTTATCAGAAGTGATATTCAATGTAGCAAGGCTGCCATAACTCAAACTACCTGTCTCATTATCAATACATCCAGTGCCTAAAACCTCGCAGGCTTTATCTGAACCACAAGCAATTAAAGGGAGTCCTTTTGGTATTCCAGTTTGCTCAGCTGCTGCTTCAGTAATTTCGCCTAGCACAGATCCTGCAGGTAAAACTTCAGGCAACATTTCAGATCGAATTGGCATGGCTCGCCACTTCCAATCTTTCTGATCAGCCCAATCTTGTATCTTATAGTCAAATGGAATAAACCCAACAGTACTCGCAACAGCATCTTTATAATTACCAGTGAGTTTGTAATTGTGATAACCAGATAGAAGTAAGAATTTATGAACTTGCTTCCAAATCTCAGGCTCATTTTGTTGAATCCAATTAGCTTCAGCCTCAGCATGCATTAAATCAACCAATGGCTTGGCTCCAATAATACCCATAATTACTGATTCTAACTTTCCTAATTTTGGTTTAGTTTGCACTTGGCGTTGATCTAGCCAACTGATAGCAGGTCGCAGTGGTTGATTATCTATACCCATTGGAACTATAGTTGCTCGTTGTGTAGTTACTGAAACAGCTGCAATTGATTCCTTTGATATTGATAATTTTGGCCACAATTCCAGGCATGCTTGACAAAGTGAGTTCCAAAAATACTCAGCATTTTGCTCTGCCCATCCTTTTTGATTAGAGAAATATGGCTCAATTTCGATTTTACTTTTTGCAATAAGTTGGCCCTGTCCATCAAAAACCATAGCTCTAACACTCTGAGTTCCGTTATCAATACTTAAAAAATATTTTCCATTCATGACAGACAGATTCTAAGTATTGATAGGAAGGCTATAGTGCTTTTTCCAAATTTTTTCATAGCGACTTACTTCTTTTTCCCATCGCTCCTCATCCCAGCTCTCAAAGCTTAAGAAAATTTCTTTCAAAGCTGGATACAATTCAGAGCCTCCATTAGTAAGACACATACCGAGACGAGTTCTTCTTAACAAAAGATCATCAAGATGCTCAACAGCCTCATTTTTTATTGCCCATCGACATTCAGCTAAAGAAAATTCTGTCTCACCTAGATTGTTTTTTTCAACCTGAGAACTTTCTTTTAAAATTTCAACTGCTTTCATGCCGTATCGTCCCAACAAACGTTGTCCCCAATCTCTATTTTTTGGAGTTAATGACTGCGGAGTGATTTCGGGTGTTTGAAACATTCTATCATCAACAAAATCTTTAGCTTTTGGTAAGCTTTCCTTAGCAGCAGCTAAAACATCCAATGCAATTAATCTAAAAGTAGTAAGTTTCCCACCGCTTACAGTAATTAACCCATTATCAGACCATACAGCATGATCTCGACGCTCTTTAGAGGGATCTTTGCTTTTCTTTGAACCAATTACAGGTCTTACTCCTGCCCATGTTGACAAGATATCACTTGACTTCAACGGATTATCGGGAAATTGGCTGTTGTATGCTTTTAATAAATAATCTACCTCCAAATCAGAGATGCTGGCCTCTATATCCAAATCCTCATCATGATCTAAATCTGTGGTGCCAATAACAGTTGTTCCCTCCCATGGATAAACATAAATACCTCGCTTGTCTTCAACATGGAAAAATGTCAACACGTCGCTAATTGGACATAAGGATTTTGAAATAATTATGTGGCTGCCTCGAAGAGGTCTTATACGTTTCTCCTTATTAACAATATTTCTCAGTCGATCTGCCCAGGCGCCTGTTGCATTAATAACAACCCGAGAATTTAATTCAATAAAATCAGAATAATCATCAGCTTTAATTCTTACTCCAGAAACTTTGCCATCTGATAATAAAAGATTATCTACTTTTGTATAATTTAAAGCATATCCTCCATCATCAATACTATCTTGCAAAACACGAAGTACCAAACGAGAATCGTCAACCATGGCATCGGTGAAACAATTTGCTCCATTAAGTTTATTATCATCTAATCCATGAAAACGTTTCTGTAACTCCTCATTATTAAAGTATTTATTATCTCGAGTACCTGCAAAAAAATCATAAATAGTAAGAATTACTTTCATTACAAATCGACCTGGAAATAAACCTTTTCTGAAAGTCAAATAAAAAGATATTGGATCCACTAATCCTGGAGCCTCATTTAAAAGACGTTGCCGCTCCTGAACAGATTCCTTTGTAAGCTTATAATCTCCAGATGCAAGGTAACGAAGGCCTCCGTGAACCATTTTTGAGGACCTGCTGGAGGTACCCCATGAAAAATCTTGTTGCTCCAGCAACAGTGCTTTGAAACCTCTTCGCCTTGCTTCTCTAAGAATTCCTGCACTTGTGATCCCACCTCCAATAACAATAATATCCCAATCTAAATGATCACCTTTTTGCATTTCGGAAAGAAGTTCTTTGCGGTTAGTAAACCCAGTCATAATATTTTAATCATTTTCAGGTAATAATTTTCCTGGATTCATTTGTCCATGAGGATCAAATTGCTGACATAAGCTATTAATTGCAGCGATACCAAACTCTCCCTTTTCTGCTGTTAGGTAGTTTTTGTGATCGCTGCCAACACCATGTTGGTGACTAATGGTGCCGCCATGAGCAACAATCTGATCAGCGCCAGCTTTTTTTAATTTCATCCATCTATTCTTTCCTAACTCAAAGCTTTCACCTATGCGAAACAAATAGGTAGTGTAAATACTCGATCCCTGACCATATACATGAGATAAATGCGTATAAGCATGAACTTGCTCACCCTCATCATCCAAGGCCATTCGAATTGCTTCTTCTATATTTTCTGCAGCTTCAGAAACTTTTGACCAATCAACTGCTGTCTCCATGGTGTCAACTATATACCCCTCTGCACCAAGGGGATCACGAAGATATGGAGCACGGAATCGACCATGCACCCAGTTCTCTCCAAGACCAGACTGATCTACAAAACCACCTAGGGCAGCACAATGATCAATTGCAAGTTCATATACAGTTTCGCAATGTCGAGCTGAGCCAGTTACTCCAAATGTCATCATCACTTTTCCTTCACCAATACCCTTTTCAGATAAAGATTTCTCCAATGCAACCACCCCACTGCTATCACTGCCTGCACCCATATATAATAGACTTGTTGTTTCAAGTGGGTTACTTAATCGAACCATAGACAATGCAACTCGCTGTTGAATCAATTCCCTTGCAGCATTAATACCAATTTGCCAAGAAGGAAAGAAGACTACTTGGAATTTTTCTTTCTCAGGCATAGGCGTTATCCGTACAGTAACTTCAGTAATAATACCAATACGACCCTCAGAGCCAAGAATCATCTCACGAATATCAGGACCGGCTGAAGATGCTGGGATGGTAGGAATTGTCATGGTGCCATTGAAAGTTTCGATAACCCCCCCAGCAAACATGTTTTCAATGCGGCCATAATGAAGGGACTGTTGACCGCTTGATCGACTTGCCACCCATCCCCCTAAGGTAGATAGCTCCCAGGATTGTGGAAAGTGACCTAATGTGTAGCCATGTTTTTTCAGTGTTTCCTCTACAACAGGACCTGGAGTTCCAGCTCCAAAGGTAGCTAGTTGGCTTTCAGTATCAATGCTCAATAAGGAACTCATCTTTCCCATGTCTATTGTTAATATTGGTCTGTCGCTCTTCATAGGATTTATGTGGCCTACAACTGATGTTCCGCCACCATAAGGAATAACAACTAAGTTATTCTCTCTACTATAAGCAAGAAGTTCTCTTACCTGCTCTGCAGATTCTGGAAATGCAACGCCATCAGGAAATGTATCAACATTGCCACTATGCATATCTAACCAATCTGGCAAACTCTGACCTCGCGCATGGCGAACTCGTGTTTCCGGATCGGTTTTAATTAGAGAATGGCCATCAAGACGAGATGCTGGTACTTTAGAAATTACCTCTTTCAAGGTTGCTTGATTAAGTGAAGTTCCTGGTCCTACCAAAGCTTCTAATAACGCTCGCAGTCCATCGTTAAGCTCCATTGTTAGCTCACTATTTTCATTTCCCCATCCATTCCACAAACGCATTGATTTCACCAAGTCATAATTTAAATTTAATAACGCATAGCGATCTACTTTTAAACATAAGTATAGCCTTTTTCGTAATCAAAAAATCAATGATAAATTAAGGTTTATAAAGTAATTAATTAAATTATTTGCCTAATAATCCTTTTTTCTGAGCCCACTCATGAGTCATTTTCATGCCCTCCTCAAATGAAATTTCAGGCCTCCATCCAAGGACACGTTCTGCTTTTTTAATTGAAAACCAACTCTTGGTTGAAAGCTGTTTTACTGTTGATGGAGAAGCTTCATTTAGATTGCCAAAAAGATCAGCTAATTTTGATGCTATGGCTGAGATTTTTAAAGCTAGCTTGGTCGAAACTACCACGGGCCTCTTTTTACCTAACCATCGGTAGTGAGGAGTGAAATAGTCTTTCGTAAACATATAACCCTCGCATGATAAATTAAAAATTTCGCCAGCTGCATCTGGATGCCTCGATGCCATTGCGATACCCCTAACTAAATCATCAATATATATGGGTCTAAAAAATCCCTCTCCTTTTTCGGGCAACATAAACTGATTTTTAGCAATTGCTTCTAACGGAGCAATAATCCAAGGGCGGCTACCTGGGCCATATGCATCTCCTGGCCGAATAATCACTACTTCAATATCATCTTTGGCCTGCTCGCTTAAGACAACATGCTCAGAAGCTAGTTTTGTCAGCACATAGCTTCCACCATCGGCATGCACAGGATGAGTCTCATCTAACTCACCCTCTGCAGAATTTCCGTAAGCAACTATTGATGAAATTTGAACGAAACGTCTAACTTTATTCTCTTTTGCTGCTTGAATTAAGTTACGAGTTGCCAATACATTAACTTGCCACATATCGGAATCTTGCATTGCATTAGAGACTAAAGCAGCTGTGTGAATAATCACATCACATTCTTGTAATTGTTGGCTAATTGTATCTGGCTGAGATATATCACCCTCAACAATATCATCATCATTACCAATGAGATCAACGCCAACAGTATCTTGACCATGATTTTGGTAATAACGCATTAATGACCCACCAATGAATCCATTAGCTCCAGTTATAAGTATTTTTTTGATAGCTTGTTCACTCATATGGAAACCTTAGCAAAATAATTCTTACTTTTCAGTCCATATTCTTGCGGTAGAAAGAACCAAAAATCCTTGTTACTAATGATTTTGAAAAAAGACGAATGATAATGGTGGTGAACTTATTAGCAAGACCAGGAACTACAATATCTTTACCTGCAAAACATGCTTTTATACCAATCTCAGCAACATCTTTAGCCGACATCATCATGCTTGATGGAATACGGAGAGTGGCGCCTTGCTCAGGATTGTCCATCATTTTTGTAGCTGTATAGCCAGGGCATAACGCTGTCACTTGAACCCCGCTATTTGCAGCAACCATTTCATTTGATAATGCTTGAGAAAACGACACAGCATATGCTTTTGATGCAGCGTAAACATTCTGATTTGGAATTGCCATCCACCCAGCTAATGAAGCAACATTAAGTATATGTCCACTACCTTGCAATGCCATCTGATTTGCAAAAAGATGAGTCAAGCTAGTGAGAGCCATGATATTGACTGAGATTATTGCTTCCTGCTTTTCGAGACTCAGTTTAGTAAAAAATCCATTTTGCAAAAGGCCTGCATTATTTACTAAGAAATCTACTTGTGATCCATTTGCTTCAATAGTTTGGAAAAGATCTTGTGCTGCATTTTCCTTAGACAAATCTGCAACAATCACAGAGGAATTCACTTCAAATTCATTCCTTGTCCTGTCAGCTAATTGATTAAGTTTATCCTCACTCCGTGCAACAAGAATAAGATCATATCCGAGGCTAGCTAAAATTTTTACAAATTCGGCTCCGATTCCTTCAGAAGCACCTGTAACTAATGCAGTTTTATTCGACATAACATATTCCTTAATTAATTTTTTTCAGCCAAATTGGTGATGACCAAGCTCTCTCTTGAATTGTAACTGGTATATCTGATCTAGGTTTCTCACCAGCTCTAATGGAGTCCCACGTTGACCATCTACAAACAGGATTTTCAATAATTCGAGCGTAATAAAATGCATCTTGATTACCCTTAAATTCTGGATCCTGCCATAAGACTTTCATTTCCTTATCTCCTGAATAAGCACTAATTGAGCAATCACTTAAATCAACCCAAGCTTTATTTTCTGGACAACGATAAGTCTCTTGATCAACAATCAATCCATCGGAACATGCAACATCAAAAACTTTTTCTTTATGCTTTCCATCTTCTAACCATCCTTTAATGATTTGAGCTCTTTGCAATGGCGCCCCAACAGTATCAGCAAGCGCCCATACTAAAAAAGTTGGATTTTTATTTTCTTTATTATTGAGAGTTCCGCCCATAGGAATGTTGTTTGCATATGCATCTTGAATAAGAGAAAGGTCATTTGGTGATGAATTTTCTAAATCATAACCCGCAAAGAATCTCACTTTTATTCTTGGACCGCTTGTTGCAAAAGTTTCTTTGCGTCTAAAAGCATCATAAATAGCTTCACGAGTGTTTTCTTCTGCCCAGACGCCGGCAAGACCAGATGCAGAAAAATGTATCAGTCTCTCGCTTGCAGCAAGATAGTTTTTTCCATCAACCTCGGCGATAGTATTTGGTCTCAAAAATTTTAAAAAAGTTCCATAAAATCGATTAAACGGAATTGAGCCTCTTAACTCAGCAGTGCCATCTAAAAGACCTACTTTTGAGAAAAAGACTTCTTCACTATCTGAAGGCCCTCCAACATGTGAGTCACTTGATCCTATTAAACCAAACTTGTATGGATTGGTAAGACCTCTTTCCTCCAAAAATAAACCCTTAAGATATGCATCTCTTACGTAACTACCCCTTAAATTAGAAATATTTTTCTCTTGGTCCACACCAGTTTTTACTTCGAAAGCTGCCCATTCATCATTTTTTGACAACAATGGATGAGTTTCCGAGGTTCCTTTAACTTGAGTGATTTCAACCAGTGGCTCATTTAATGAACGATTTTTAGAATAAGCCTCATCGATTGGACCTCCATTGTAGTTATCCAGTGAGAAAGCAACTCCACCTGAAATATTTGTATTGTGAGGAATGGCTATGCTTTCAACTCCATCAGATCTTATAAGATTCATCCAATCCCATAATTTCTCTGGATTTGGGCTATCGGCTCTTGTAAAGATTTTTCGGGGGAGATTTCTTGTATCTTTAAATATAACGTTTCGATGTAAGTACTTGTTATAAAGGTCTAATCCAGGAGTATATTCATATGCAGCAAATGTAGTGAATGTTCCAGGAATATAAGCATTGTCTGCAGCTTCGATGGTTTGTCGCCATACTGATCTTTCGATTTTTTCTATTAGCGAGCCATTAATTGATCCATTTTCTAGACCCTCGGTAACTTTTCTATAAAAGGGTCTGAAAATATTTCCTCTTTTAATCAAGGAAATAATGCCGCTATCCACGGATTCATTAAGATTGTGTAAGGGTTTGGTAAATTCATATTTTGAGAACTCAGAAGTCGTATCTGCTGCAACTTTCATTAATCCCATAAAAATTCCATGATCAGTTACAGCATAGAAATCCAAAGGTCTACTAAGTTGAATCAAATATCCGCTTGGATGGACTATTGCATTGCCTCGAGCATATTTGTAAGCATCTTTTGGAGTGTTAATAGTTCCAAAAGTGTAAGCGTCAAATGAATTTCCAGTGTGAACATGTAGATCACCAAAATAAGCATTTTTATTTGGATTAGGTAGAGGCCTAACAATATTGAGTTTTTCCACTGCGGGTTGAACTTCTTCAGGTTTAATTACATTTTTTGAGTTACTTGAATCAGAACATGCTGCTACTAGAAAAAAAGACAGAATAAAATAAATTTCTTTGATTTTCATAATAGTTTTATGACAAACGCCTTGCAATCTCCTCTTTTAATAACCAAATTCTATCCTGACCCCAGACATAAAATGGATCAGTGCCATCTTCATTGGTAATTTTAAAACTTGGAACACCCCAGCAATTTCCTGAGTACATATCCTTAACATTATCATTGAGTATTTTTTTCCAGTGTTTTGAATTTAGATCTTTACTTATCATTGTCCAATCAAGATCTAAATCAATAACCAGTTCTTCTAAAAAATTATCGTCGCCAATATTAATTCCATCTTGAAAGGAAGCTTTAAGCAAAGCTTCAATATATTCAAAGCCCTTTCCAGCCTCATCAATTGCTGGAAATAATGAATATGACTTTCTTGCTGGTTTTCCAATTGGAGAATGAATGGTTTTCATCTCATGTGCATATTTTCTTCCCTCTCTTGCAGCATCAGAGAGAATATATTTTGCTTTATTGGTTGGTATATTCATCATCCTCATAAGCATAGGTAAAACTGGTTTCATATGTAAATTAATAGGATAGTCGTCTCGAATCTCTCTTATTCTTTTTGTACTAACAAAGGTATAAGGACTATTTAACGATGGATAGTAATAAAGGTTAACTTTTTTTTCAGAAAGTAATGTTTTGGGAGCTTTGAGTTTTAAGGTGAAGATTTCATTTTTTTCAGATTTTTTTCTTGCACCAAGCTCAGTCAGTCTTTCTTCTAAATGTGGAAGTCGATCTAAACCCCAATAAAGTTCTTTTTCATAATAAAAAGCTGAACCAAAA
>CABXVU010000023.1 GCA_902515775.1 uncultured SAR86 cluster bacterium | reverse complement strand
GCAATAATTTCCAAATGATCAGTATTTGAAAACTGATCAAACAATCCAATTGATTTGACCTCTCTTTTCATAATTTTTAAATCACGAAAAAAAGTTTCTGGATTGCATGATACATAAACCATATTTTTAAATTGATTAGATAAATTTACAGTTTCTTTACTTAAACCAGCTCTGGGGGGATCGACCAATATATGGCTAAAGTTATATGAAGTTAAATCAATATTCTTTAATCTTCTAAAAATGCGTTTATTACCCAATGCTAATGCTGTGTCATCGTCAGAAAGCCTCGCAGTTTCAATATTTGTAATATTATTTAATTCAATGGATTCTAATAATAGTTTAACCGCGTGACGATTATTTTCTGTCGCAAAAACTTTATTGAATCTTGAAGCAAGGGGAAGAGTGAAGCCTCCACAGCCACAATAAAGTTCAAGCAGATCTTTTGAATCTTTTAAATAATTTGCAACAAAAGAGATCATCATTGAATAAAGGTAGAAATTAGGCTGAAAAAAAACTACATCATTTTGTAATATTTGAAAGCTGGAATTTTTGTATTTACATATTATTTTTAAATTTTCTTTACCTTTAACAATTTTTTGATTTTTACTTCTTCCAATAATAGAAAGATTTTTAAATTTAGTTTGAATAACTTTAGCTTCAATACTCCACTCATCCATAAGTTCTTTGTGATAAATCATGGTGGCTAAAACATTTGATCCTGAAGATCTAAAATTAATTTGAAATAATTTTGATTTTAAAATGCTAGATTTATTAATATATTTTAACAACTTCGGCATTATTTTTTGGATGCTATGGTGAGGTATCCTAGATACTTCCATAAATATTTTTTTTCCATCTTCAATCATTGTGTATGAGCTATTACTAATACCGAACTCACATCTAGCCCTGTAACCACTAGCAGGCGACAAAAATATTGAAGGCTTAATGTCTGAGAATGATGATAGCTCATGACAAAATTTAGAGAACTTATTCATATCAAATTTATTACGAGTATAATAAACCCAATAAATACAATGTTTAGAGTCAAAAATAGGATTATAAATTTTGAAACTGTTAAATTATTAAGATCACTTTCAAGATCTTTTGAGGTGCGAACACCCATTATCGATGCTAGGATCCTTTTAAACCACATATTATGACAAGCAAGATTATCACAATTACTAAGACTGCCGAAGACTATTTAGCCAAGCTGATAGCAGAGAAAAATGAACCTGGAACTGCTGTAAGGGTTTTTATCTCTGATCCAGGAACCGCAAATGCTGAGACATGTTTGGCTTATTGTAAACCAGATGAGCTTGTTGCTACTGACACTCTTATATCGCTTCCAACGCTTTCAGTTTACGTTGAAGAGCGAAGCATCCCATTTCTCTTAGACGCAGAGGTGAATTATGATGTTGATAATTTTGGAGGTCAATTAACTATTAAAGCTCCGAATGCTCGATTACCTAACATTTCTCCTGATAGCCCTCTTGAGGATAGAGTTAATTATGTTATTTATAATGAAATTAATCCCATGCTAGAGTCCCATGGAGGTTTAGTTAGTTTATTAGAAATTACCGATGATAAGTTTGCAATTCTTCAATTCGGAGGAGGGTGTCAAGGTTGTGGCATGGTTGATGTAACTCTAAAAGATGGAATCGAGAAAACTCTTTTAGAGCAGTTACCAGAGTTAACTGGTGTAAAGGATATGACAGATCACTCAATGGATGAAAACGCATTTTACAGAGAAGAATAGACTGAGATTATTATTCCGATCTTTGGATGATCAAAATAGTGAACTTCATTTTTAAAAATTCTTCTCTCCTCTTTTAACAGATACTTCACTTCATCTAATCTTATTAGTGGCTTAGCGAAGGCTTCCTCGGTATTGATTTTAAGTTTTACAATTTCACTTTTTTCAAATATTTTTGTATTTATTTTAATATCATAGTCTTTTATCTCATCAGGAATTGAGTCTTTTAAAGCATCAAGTTTAATTTTATTTATAATTTTTTTATCTGTACTAGAGCTTAAATTACCCTCTAAATATGCAATTACATCAAGATGAAGATATCTACTTTTATATAGTTTGATTAGAAGCCCATTATTATTAAAAATTTCATGTATGTATGGTGCATTTTCCTTTGATAGAGCTGGTTGAACCCATGACTCTTTGTGCAGAATCTTGTACTCTTTTCTGCGATCAAGTCTTCTATAAATATTATTAAGTTGCTCAAGCTTAGATTTTTTTTCAAACCACTTACTTTCGTCTATTTGAGAATTGGTTTTTATATTAGTTGATCCAGATGATTCTTTGTTAGTAATATTTGATTCATTAATAGGCATCATTTCAACTGAAAACTCATTTTTTTCAAAGTCAAAAGAGTTGATTATTGATTTTTCATTGAGAGAGACTTCTAATTTATCTTGTAAGGTAATAGTATTTATACCTTCGATATTTAGTTTTTGTGATTCAAGCTGCTCATTTCCAATTACTTCTAGTTGCTCAAATACAACAATCTCAACACTATACGTATCATTATTATTTTTAGCATTAGAGTAAAAGCTCCCAAAAAAAATTAGAGAGAGTGTAATTATTTTATAAAAGTTCATTTAATAATTTGGCTACGGCAGAGCGCTTATTCATATTTTCCGTAACATCTAGAGTAATCTTACTTTCATTTTTAAGCTTTATCTTAGCTGATCCTGATTGAATCAATCCAACTAATTTTTTATATATTTGATCAGTTAAATTATTATTAAAAGTAAACATTACATTCAGTTGATTAGAGTAGATTTTTTTAATGCCTACATTTGCTGCAATGATTCTTAACTTTGAATTTTCAATTAGATTCAATATCTCGCTATCTGGTTGTCCACATCGATCTTTAAGATTAATTAATATTTGATCAATTTGTTCAAATGTTTCAGCATCATTCAATGATCTGTAAATTTTCAACCTTTCATTAGCAACTGGAAGATATGTTTCGGGAATTAAAGCACGATCATTAAAATTAATTTCTGTATCAAGGATTGGTTCTTTTTGATGTCCTTTGATGTCATTAACAGCATCCTTTAACATTGATAAATACATAGTTAGTCCTATTGCTTCTATATGACCGCTTTGTTTAACCCCTAAAAAATCACCAGCCCCTCTGATTTCAAGATCCTCTTGAGCAATAAAATATCCCGATCCTAAATCTGAATATTTTACCAATGAATCTAGTTTTGCTTTAGGACCTTTTTTTAAGTCCATATTTGGGATAAGTAAGTAGCAATAAGCTTGACGCAATGATCTTCCAACACGACCTCTTAATTGATGTAATTGCGACAGACCAAATTTATGAGCATCAATAACAATCATAGTATTTGCATTTGCAATATCTAAACCCATTTCAACAATTGTTGTGCAAATAAGAATATCTATTGAATTTGCGTTAAAACCATTCATTGTTTTAGTAATTAATTTTTTAGATAATTTTCCATGAGCAATGCCTACATTTGCTTCAGGGACAAGATCTGTAATTTGATTTCTCAATTGTTCAATTTTTGAAATATCATTTTGAACTATGAAAACCTGACCACCTCTAGATATTTCTCTATCGATAGCATTTTTAATTATTTGTTGATTTTGTATATTTAAAAAAGTTTTTACACTTAATCTTTCCAGAGGAGGAGTATATAGATAAGAAAAATCTTTTAATCCAGAATAGACAAGATTCAATGTTCTGGGAATAGGCGTTGCAGACATATAGAGGATATGAGTTGTTGATTGTCTTGATTTAATAATCTCTTTTTGTTTTGTCCCAAATCGATGCTCCTCATCTATTACTAGTAGACCTAGATTATCAAGAGCAATTTCACTGTTAAGCAATGTATGTGTTCCAATTAAAATATCAATTTTTTTATTTTTAAAATCCTCGTAAATCTTTAGTTTATTTTTTTGAGATGTATGTCTTGTAAGAAGCTCTATATTAATTGGAAAGTTATAAAATCTTTTTGCAAAACTTTCTAAGTGTTGTTTAGCTAAAATTGTACTTGGCGATAAAAGCATTACCTGTTTTTTTGCATGGACAGCTACAAAGGCTCCGCGCATTGCAATTTCAGTTTTTCCAAAACCAACATCACCGCATATCACTCTATTCATTGGCTTGATCAATGAAATATCTTTTATAACATCATTGATACAATTTATTTGATCCCCCGTTAGTACGTATGGGAAATCATTATCAAACTTGTCATATGAATTTTTATCACAGATCAGCTGGCAGGACGATGCAACTGAACGTCTTGATTCGATGTCTAAAAGCTCTGCAGCATGATCAAGAGCTTTTAATTTAGCTTTTTCTTTTTTTATTTTCCATTTATTTGATGACAATGAATCAAGGGGTATCCCTTGAGTTTGAGTTGTTTGAAATTTTGAAACTAAATACGCTTGCCTAATTGGAACATATAAAATTTCCTTTTCATGATATGTAATTTTTATGTATTCCTCCTCACTGGTATTTGTTTTTAAAACTTCTAGACCCTCATAAATTCCAATACCATAATCAACGTGTATAACCAGTTCATTATCAAGAAATGGATTTTCAAAATTTTTGATAAGCGAATCATCAATTTGTGAACTACTTTTTTCAGTAAAAATTTCTGAGCTTATGAATTCATCTAGGCTGAGATGAATAAAACTGCCATTTTCGTTAACAAATGATCGAGCTGATGCATGAAAACAACTAAATATTCCATCTCTTATCTTGAAAGGAATCGTTGTGATATCTATTTTATATTTTTTGTTTATTTCATCTAATTTCGTCTGCTCTGACGAGGAAATTAGAAGTGAGGATAATTCTCCATTATTATGTTTATAAACTAACTCTTTTAACTGTAATTTTTTTTCTTTTTTATTATCTAATAAGGTGTTACCACTTGTTGTAGTAATTTGTTTTGACGAATCTAAATAAGATTGAATTTCTTCCACTTGAAATATGTAGTCATCTGGTTTCATTAATGGTCTTGACAAATCAATTGACTCTTCCTGATATCTTTCTTCTACAAAAATAATATGAGAAAGTAATATTTCATCAATTTTGTTTGATTTAACAAGGCTAAACTCAGGAAAAAAATCTATTAAATTTGAATGACCTGTCTGAATCAGCGGATTATATATTTCATATCCTTCAGGATATTTACCATTAACTAAAGTTTGAAATATTTCACAATGCCTTTCATCGTATTTTTGAAAATAGTCTCTCCAGTTTGATTTAAATTTTTTTATCGATTCATCATCTAATCTGATCTCTGAACCACTAAAGAGTCTAAATTTAGATAATTTATCAATCATATGTTGCGAAGAAGGATCGAATTCTCTTATTTCATCAATCTGATCTCCAAAAAAATCAACTCTTAAAGGTTGTTTATGATATCCAGAGTATAAATCAACGACACCGCCTCTTACTGTGTATTCATTGATTGAGGTTACTTTATCTACTCTTTGATAATTCAAATCTTCTAAAATAGCTGTTAAATCTTTAATAGAGAGTGAATCTCCAAGCCTAAATTGCTTTTTTGCAAGAAAGTTATTTTTCGATGGCAACTTTTCAAATAAGTTTATGCTGCTTGTCACTACAATTTTTAGATTTTTTTTGTCTGAATTTAATAGCTTTAGTCTATCTTGAATAATCGAATCTGTGGTAGAGAATCTGTCATATGGTAAAATTTCTCTTTCTGGATAATATCCAACTGATGATTCATCTAGTAACAGCAGCAATTCATTTTTTAACAATCTAGCCTCTTTATCTGACTCACAGAAATACAAAATTTGTTTATCTTCTAACTTTGAGCACTTGATAAGTTCGAAAGCTATAGATTGATGCTGTTTTTCTAACATATGGTGAAGTATAATTTGCGCCTAAATAATAATCTAAAAAACAGGAACACTAACATGGATATAAGTTTTTCAGAACAAGATCTTCAATTTCAAGAAGAGATCAGAGCTGGTTTAAATGGAGCAGAGTATCCCGCTCATGTAAAAGAGAAGCAGGAAAAAGGAATTAATTTTTCTAAAGAAGATGTAATTGACTTTCATAAATTCCTATCAAGCAAAGGCTGGATGGGTTACAACTGGCCAGTTGAATATGGAGGAACTGGATGGTCTCCTGTTCAAATTTATCTTTTCCTCAATGAGCTAGCTCTTGCTCAATGTCCAACAATTCTACCTTTTGGTGTTGGCATGGTTGGACCGGTAATATATACATTCGGCACTCAGGAGCAAAAAGATAGATTTCTTCCAGATATTCTTAATTTTGATACTTGGTGGTGTCAAGGTTATTCAGAACCAGGTTCAGGGTCTGATTTAGCTTCACTTAAAACTAAAGCTGTTTTAGAGGGAGATCATTATATCGTTAATGGTTCAAAAACCTGGACAACCCTTGCTCAAAATGCAGATTGGATTTTTTGTTTAGTTAGAACTGAAACAACTCAAAAGAAACAAGAGGGCATTTCCTTTTTATTAATTGACATGAACACTCCTGGTATTGAAGTCAAACCAATTATTACAATTGATGGTGATCATGAGGTCAATTCGGTTTTCTTCACAGACGTTAAAGTACCAGCTGATCAGTTGATTGGTGAAGAGGGTAAAGGCTGGACTTATGCCAAATTTTTATTAGCACATGAGAGATTTGGAATTGCAGGAGTACCTGTTGTAAAAGTACAAATTGAAAGATTAAAAAATCTTACTGCTGAATATAATGATGCTGATTTAAATAAAAAAATAGCTGAATTAGAGATTGATTTAGAGGCTTTGGAATTTACAGAGCTTAGAACATTAGCTGCCATTGCCGAGGGTGGTCACCCAGGAGCTGAATCTTCAATTCTTAAAATTCGAGGCACTGAAATTCAACAAAGATTAACTGAACTTTATGTTGAAGCTGCCGGACAATATATACTTCCATATGAGGGACCAGATGGCTTTGAGTCAAATAGAACTCCTTCAGGCCCGGAATATGCTAGTCCGTCTGTTGCTCAATATTTAAATTATAGAAAAACATCGATTTATGGTGGAAGTAATGAGATCCAAAAAAATATAATCGCAAAAGCAATCCTAGGAGTTTAAGTATGAACTTAAATTATTCTGATGAGCAGAACATGCTTAGAGAACAAGTATTGAAGTTCTGCGAAACAAACTATGATTTTATAGATAGAGAAAAGATTTTAGAATCTGATAGTGGTTTTAGTAAGGATAATTGGCAACAATTTGCTGAGCTTGGTTGGCTAGCTGTTCCTTTTAAGGAAGAAAATGGAGGGTTTAATTTTGGACCCATCGAACTAACTGTATTATTCGAAGAATTTGGTAAAGCACTTGTAGTAGAGCCATATCTTAGTTCTGTTGTGATGAGTGGAACGATTATAGAAAATTCAAATCATAAAAATAAGTCGTCAATCATTGAAAAGATAATTTCTGGTGAACATCAAATGTCAGTTGCCTATGCAGAACCAAATATTGGATATAAATTTTTTGATTGTCATGCTTCAACATCTGTTAATAACGATATTTTATCTCTTAACGGAACTAAATCTCTTGTTTTAAATGCAGGCAATGCTAATCAATTTATTGTTCTTGCAAAGCATGAAGGTTTATCAGCTTTAATAATGGTTGATGCAGAAGTTGATGGATTATCAATTCAAAGCTTTAAAACTATTGATGGTCAAACATGCGGTGAATTAACTTTTGAAAATGTTTTGATAGAAACAGATTCAATAATAGCCTCCGGCGATGATGCAGAAGCATTGTTTAATAAAATGATGGATCTATCAATATTGTGCATAAGTGCTGAGGCTGTAGGTGCAATGAATGCGTCTTACATTAAAACAGTTCAATATACCAAAGAGCGTGAACAATTCTCTCAACCAATAAGCAATTTTCAAGTCCTGCAACATAGAATGGTTGATATGTTCATTGAAACTGAACTGACTAAGTCATTGCTAATCAAAGCAACACTTCAACTTGACTCAAATGATCCTGATGCACAAAGTACTATTTCAGCTCTGAAAGTTCAAGTTGGAAAGGCCGGACGTTTAATTGGTCAGAATGCTGTTCAGCTTCATGGAGGGATGGGAGTAAGCAATGAAATGTCAATAGGTCATTACTTAAAAAGATTTACAGCTATAGACTCAATGTTTGGTAATACTCAGTATCATATAAATAAATACCAAACAGATTAATCGGTATGACTGATCTCACAAAAAATCCAGACCTACGTTCTCGAGAAAAAATTGACGATTATTTTGGTGATTGGAAATGGAGAGAGGGACTTGCAGAATTGATGGTTCCAATTATTGGACGTCTTTACAGACATGGCGTTCATGTCATGAT
Source organism: uncultured SAR86 cluster bacterium (assembly GCA_902515775.1). Lineage (GTDB taxonomy): Bacteria > Pseudomonadota > Gammaproteobacteria > Magnimaribacterales > D2472 > D2472. Next base: position 635 of record CABXVU010000023.1, on the reverse strand, counting down.
TTATGGTCAATCACTTGTAAATAAATCTGCTGTTAATATTATGCATGCTCATAGATTTGTGAGGCAGATTGAAGGAAATGAATTTAGTGAACTTGAAAGTTTTCCATTGCTCGAGAGACTTAGCAAAATGGATTTACCAGATTGTGAAGTAGATATTGGTGAACTCGCAGTAAGGTGTCCTTTCTTTAATGATCTTAAGTCTAATCCAGATTCCATAGATGCTTTTCTCAATGAGCAAATATCCTTTGACGATGTAAATATTAATAGACCTGAAAAACCACAAGATATTGTTTTATATGGTTTCGGAAGAATTGGAAGATTAATGGCCAGAATGCTTGTTCAAACAACTGGTCCCGGTAATTACTTTAGATTAAAAGCAATTGTAGTGAGAAAAACCAGTGATAATGATTTAGTAAAAAGAGCAAGTTTATTAAGAAGAGATTCGGTTCATGGTCGTTTTGATGGCACTATAAGGGTTGACTTAGAAAATGAACTTTTAGTTATCAATGGAAACCCAGTAAAATTTATATACTCAAGTTCTCCTAAAGAGATTAATTATTCAGAATATAAAATTGATTCACCTATAGTTATTGATAATACAGGAATTTGGAGGGAGGAAACTGAACTCTCTCAAC
>CABXVU010000022.1 GCA_902515775.1 uncultured SAR86 cluster bacterium | reverse complement strand
ATTGGAAAGAAAATAAAATTAAATGTGATATTGCTATTGGAAAAGGTAAAAAAACCTACGATCAAAGGGAAGATATCAAGCGGAGAGACTGGAATCGTGAAAAACAAAGAATTTTGAAAAATTCAAATCGTTAGTCATTTTAATATATAATCACTCACCCCATGGGGGCGAATTGGGTTCGACGTTTTTATTGGATTCCAAAGCGCATGCCAAGATTGTGGTAACTCTTGTAAAACATACTACAAAAAAATTAGTTGCAGAAAACGACAACTACGCTTTAGCTGCTTAATTAGCTAACCAATGCAAAAATTGTCTATGATTTGAAGCATTGGCAAATTACATAGACTAGTTTTATTGTGGAGTCTTAACGCAGTAAAATCAAAACTAATCTAGACTAGCCTTAGATATCCTGCTCTTCGGGTCATCAAGGTGAAACAAAAAGGATGAGCTAAGCATGTAGAAGTTAGGCTGAAGGACTAGCGGACGCGGGTTCAATTCCCGCCGCCTCCACCATTCATGAAGTTTTAAGTATTTTTAGATTTTCCAAAAAAAATGAAGTTACTGGCTACTTTACTTATATTAAATTCATCATTAAACTAGCGGCTCAAACTTGATATATATGGCAAATAGTAAACAAGCAATCAAAAGAGCTCGTCAGAATGCAGATAGGTACAAACTTAAGCATTCTCAGAGATCTCAAGCTAGAACAGCGGTAAAAGCAGTTAGAAATGCAATAGCTGAAAATAATAAAGAATCAGCATCTGCTCTTTTGCAAACTGCCCAAAAGGTATTAGATTCTGCTGCCTCTAAAAAAGTGATTCATAAAAATGCTGCCGCTAGAACAAAAAGCCGTTTGGTTAAGGCTGTTAAAGCAATCAGTTAATTCTGAATTTCAGATAGATCGTTCGCAATCATTCCAAGCAATTTACTTGTGTTGTCACCTGTAAAACCAGAAATAATTTCAATCCCCTCATATTTTTGGTTAAGAGATGTCATTTTTTTTCTTATTAGTTCAATGAAGCTCGACTGCATCTTCTTAGTAATCGTATCTTTTTTATTAATAGCAATCCATATACTTTTGTCGAGCAAACTTGGATCAAATATTTTTAGCTCCTTTAATAGAATATTAAGCTGATCTTCAATTGAGCTTTCAATATTTTGAGGATCTAGCAAAAGAAGTAAATGGCCTGTTCTGGAAATATGTTTTAGAAAGTTTAGACCTAAACCAGCTCCTTGTGATGCTCCCTCAATCAAACCTGGAATATCAGCAATAATAAATGAAGTATCAAAGATTTGAACTGTGCCTAAGTTTGGACGTAATGTTGTAAATGGGTAGTCTCCAATCTTAGGGCGAGCGGCTGAAATTTTTTTTAAGAAAGTAGATTTTCCAGCATTTGGAAATCCAACCAACCCAACGTCAGCGAGAGAGCGTAATTCTAATCTAATAGAAATTTCAGCGCCAGGCCAACCTGAAGTATGACGCCTTGGAGCCTGATTAGTACTAGATTTAAATCTAAAATTTCCCACTCCTCCCTCTCCGCCTTTAGCAACAAGATAATTAATACCTTCTTCACAGCAGTCATAAATAATTTTGTTTGATAAAGAGTCAAAAATTACAGTGCCTTTTGGTACTTTAACAATAAGATTTTTTGCATCTTGGCCTGTTCTGTTTTTACCTGCGCCAGCACCCCCATTATCAGCAATTAAATACTTTATATTACGGAAATTTACCAAGGTATTGAGGTTAGGATCTACTTTAAAAATTATATCTCCTCCTTTGCCACCATCGCCCCCATCGGGCCCGCCTCGAGGAATAAATTTTTCTCTTCTAAAACTTGCACAGCCTGCACCACCGTTTCCAGCTCTTGCTTCTAACAGAGCTTCATCGATGAAATTCATGATTTACTGTGAGATGACGTTGACTGTCTTTTTTTGCTTGATTCCCTTATAGGTAAACTGCACCTGTCCATCTGAAGTAGCAAACAAAGTATGGTCTCTTCCCATACCAACATTTTTGCCAGGATGAGTATTTGTTCCGCGTTGACGAATTATGATTTCGCCAGATTTTACAGTTTGGCCACCAAAGCGCTTTACACCCAGTCTCTTTGAGTTGGAATCTCTGCCGTTTTTACTAGAACCACCTGCTTTCTTATGAGCCATTTCTACTTACCTACTTTAATTTCTTTTATCTTTATTTGAGTATATTTTTGTCTATGACCTATTTTTCTCATGCTATGTTTTCTTCTGCGGAATCTTAAAATAGTAACTTTATCACCCTTTACTTCCTCAACTATTTCAGCAACAACTTTAGCATTTTCTATGTAAGGTTGCCCAATTTGAACATCATTACCGTCAACATATAGCATTACATTTTCAAAAGCATAATCAGCCCCTGATTTTTCATGCAAAAGATCAACCTCTAGGACTTGACCTAACTCAACTTTGTGTTGTTTTCCACCTGCTTCTATTACTGCGTACATAGTTATCTCTAAAGGTGGCAAAATATACGCTTTCTAGAGGAAATTATCAATACTTATGTATAATTTTAGGCTTCTAACAATTGAAGATGAACTATCTAAAACCAACAACAAAAAATGAGCTCAATAGAGTTCAAACTGCTTTAAAAAAAGAGCTTGCTAATGAAAAAATCATTCAAGATATTTATGAATACATTTTTAATACAGAAGGTAAAAAAACAAGGGCTTTATTAAGTTTATTGTCATCAAGATCTTCAAAAATAAAGTCGGCTCAAAGAATCGATTTAGCTAGCATTATTGAACTTTTACATACTGCAACATTAGTTCATGATGATGTTGTTGACGAATCAGAGGTCAGACGAGGCAGTAAGTCAGTAAATCAAGTATGGTCAAATTCATACAGTGTATTAATAGGTGATTTTATTTATTCAAAAGCCTTCATATTAATGGTAAAGCTTGGCATTCCATCCATCTTAGATGAATTAGCTAAAGCGACCAATGACATAGCAAGGGGAGAAATTATTCAATTAGAGCTATCTGAAAAAAGAGAATCTATTAAGCTCAATGAATTATTGAAAGTTAGCTATCTTAAAACAGGTAGGCTTTTTGAGGCGTCTGCAAAAACTGGAGCAATGCTTGCAGAAAAATCATCAGAAGAAATTAAAAGCTTTGGATTATTAGGAAGATCTTTAGGCACTGCTTTCCAAATACAGGATGATATTTTAGACTATGCAGCGATTAAATTTGACACAGGCAAACCTGCTTTCAAAGACTTTAAAGAAGGGAAAATTACTTTTCCATTATATTTTGCTATACAAAATGCTGACTTAAAGGAAAGAAAATTTCTATTGGGGAAATTGGGTGCAAAAAAGATAACAAACAAAGATCAAAATAAAATCTACCATTTAATACATAATGATGGAACACAAAAAGAAATAAATGCATTGCTAGAAAAGTATTCAAAAGAGACACTCAAGCATTTAAATAAATTGAAACATGATGCCTGTTACAATGAGATGTTAAACTTAATTACCTTTTCAAAAGTAAGGAAAAAATGACATTTATACCTGCTTCAAGTTATACAAAAGAAGATTTGATTAATTGCGGAAACGGAGATCTATTCGGGCCAAGTAATGGTCGGCTCCCAGCCGATGAAATGTTAATGTTTGATTCAATTGATCAGATTGATCAAACCTCAGGAAGATACTCAAAGGGTAAAATAATTGCTCATCTAAACATTCAAGAAAGCCTTTGGTTTTTTAAGGTTCATTTCAAATCTGATCCAGTTATGCCTGGATGCCTTGGTTTAGATGCAATGTGGCAATTATTAGGATTTTATCTTTGTTGGCTAGAGTTACCGGGATATGGGAGAGCATTGGGCTCAGATAAAGTGAAGTTTTTTGGTCAGGTTACTCCTAGCGCTAAGCTTGTTAGATATGAAATTGATATTAAGCGAGTTATTAATAGAGGAGCAGTTGTTGGCTTTGCGGATGGAAATATGTTTGTCGATGATAGACATGTATATTCAGCGGATGGTTTAAGAGTAGGTTTGTTTAAGGATACCAGCGAATTTTAATGAAAAATGTAGTTGTTACCGGTATGGGTATTGTCTCTTGCATTGGTAAAGATCTACAAGAGGTATTAAAGAGCCTAAAGGATGGAAAATCAGGTATTACTAAGAATACCAAATATGAAGAAATGGGTTTTAGGAGTCATATTTCAGGTTCCATAAATATCAATTTAGCTGAATTAATTGATAGAAAAACTCTTCGTTTTATGAGTGAGGCCTCTGGCTTTGCCTACATAGCCGCAAAAGAGGCTATTAGGAATGCATCAATTAATTTAAGCGAAATAGATTCCTCAAGAATTGGTATAGTGGCTGGGTCAGGTGGAGCATCCTCAGCTGCTCAAATAGATGCATCAGACATAGCGAGAAAAAAAGGCCCTAAAAGAATTGGGCCATATGCTGTTACAAAAACTATGGGTAGTACTGTTTCAGCTATTTTAGGAACAACTCTTAAACTTCAGGGAGTCAATTATTCTATTTCATCAGCTTGCTCAACTAGTGCGCATTGTATTGGTCATGCAGCAGAACTTATTCAATTAGGTAAACAAGACATTGTCATTGCAGGTGGGGCTGAACAAGAACACTGGACTTCATCATCTATGTTTGATGCTATGGGCGCACTTTCATCACAGTATAATGATGAGCCCGAAAAGGCATCTAGACCCTTTGATATTGGTAGAGACGGTTTTGTAATAGCAGGGGGTTCTGGCATGCTCATTTTAGAAGAAGAAGAGCATGCGATTAAGAGAAATGTTCCAATCATAGCAAGATTAGAAGGTTATTCTGCAAACTCTGATGGCTATGATATGGTTTCTCCTTCCGGTGAAGGAGCACAAAGATGCATGAATCAGGCCATTAATGAATATGGGTCTGATGTTGATTACATTAACGCTCACGGGACAAGTACACCTGTCGGGGATCTAGCTGAACTTAATGCAATAAAGGAAGTATTTGGGAAAAGTGCGCCTGTGATTGGATCAACTAAATCAATGACTGGTCACTCCTTGGGAGCAACCGGAGCTCAAGAGGCAATTTACTCTATTCTCATGATGCAAAATGACTTTATTGCCCCATCGATTAATATAAATACCTTGGTTGAAGAAGCTGAAGGACTTAATATTTCTCAATTAATGATGAAACAGAAATTAAAAGCTGTTATGAGTAATTCATTTGGTTTCGGTGGAACCAATGCAAGTTTAATTTTTAGCAAATTTTAGGCTAATCGTGACCCATTAATGGCTTCTTTGTGAGGAGTAGCCAAAATAATACTTCCATCTGGCTGAGTGAAACCCGTTACAAGACACTCTGACATAAATGGTCCTATCTGTTTTCTAGGAAAATTAATAACTGCAGCTACTTGAATGCCTATCAAATTGTGAGGGTCATAGTGATCAGTGATTTGTGCAGATGATTTTTTAATGCCTATTTCATCTCCAAAATCTATTGTCAACTTTATTGCAGGCTTGATTGCTTCTTTAAAATTCTCAGCTGATATTATAGTTCCGACGCGAATATCCACTTTCTCAAATTCATTCCAGGTTAACTCATTCATTCCATTCCTCATTTAATTTCTATCCTCCCACCATGGGAAAAAATCTGGCATGTCTGAAGATATAAGGTTTTTAAATTTTGCTGGCCGCTTCTCTAGGAATGAATTTACGCCCTCTTTTGCATCATCTGATGCTCCTCTAGAGTCAATTGCTTTACTTTCAATTATATGAGCCTCATATGGATCTGCTTGTCCAAAAGATCTCCATAACATTTGTCTAGTGATAGCTATTGAAATGGGCGCAGATTTCTCTACTAATTCTTTTGCAATTTTCTTTGCGTCATTTATTAGATTTTCTGGCTTATGGATGCTTGATATTAATGCGATGTCTAATGCTTCCTGAGAATCTATTATTCTACCCGAGAAAGTTAAATCTAAAGCTTTTGAAATTCCTACAATCTTTGGAAGAAACCAGCTACTGCAAGCATCTGGGACAATTCCTCGATTGTTAAAAACAAATCCAAATCTAGCATCCTCAGAAGCAATACGAATATCTCCAGGCAGTTGCATTGAGGCTCCAATACCTACTGCAGGACCATTACAGGCAAAAATAATTGGCTTTAAAAATTTATACATTCGCAAAGTTAGGATGCCTCCTGAATCCCGTCTAAAATCATCTTGTTGTACCGCAAAATTGTCGAAAGAGGGATTGAATGTATTTTTACCGCTGCTTAAATCTGCTCCTGCACAAAATCCACGACCTTTTCCAGAAATAATTACAGCATTAAAACTATCATCTTCCTCTATTAAATCAAAAGCTCTTATTAATTCTTCCATCATTAAGAATGTAAAAGCATTTAATTTTTCTGGCCTATTTAATAATAGAACAGCAAGATTCTCATGTTGCTCTAATTTAATAGTAGTGAAGTCCACTATAATTTAGAAAGGTATGTCTTCCTCTGAGATCTGGGTATCAGGTGACTGAGCAGTTTGGGAAACCGGCTGAGATTGATCAAATTCTCCACTATCACTAGATGATTGTCTCCCGCCAAGCATATTCATCTCATTGCCAAGTATTTCTGTAGTGTACTTGTCATTTCCGTCTTTATCTTGCCATTTTCTAGTTTGCAGTTTTCCTTCAATGTAAAGCTGTGAACCCTTATCAAGATATTGCTCTGCAATTTCTGCTAATTTGCCAAAAAATACAACTCTATGCCATTCAGTTTTTTCTCTTTGCTCTCCACTATCTTTATCTTTCCAGGATTCTGAAGTCGCAATTGAAAGTGTTGCTACTGCCGTATTTGTTTGGGTATATCGTATTTCAGGTTTTTGACCTAAATTTCCTACCAAAATTACTTTATTTACTCCTCTAGCCATAATTACCTCTTATAATTAGATAAGTTTAACTCGAAACAATTCAGCTGGATTAAAATTCTTTAAATAAATGGAAAAAATTTCTATAAAAGGAGCTAAGACTCATAACCTAAAAAATATTTCCCTTGAAATACCTCGAGGAGAATTAATTGTGATTACTGGATTATCAGGATCAGGTAAGTCATCTCTTGCATTTGATACTATTTATGCGGAAGGTCAAAGGCGATACGTTGAATCTCTTTCAGCATATGCAAGACAGTTTTTATCTATGATGGAAAAACCAGATGTCGATCAAATTGATGGGCTTTCTCCTGCAATATCGATTGAACAAAAATCTACATCTCATAATCCAAGATCAACAGTTGGAACTGTTACTGAAATTTATGATTATCTAAGATTATTATATGCACGAATTGGCATTCCAATTTGTCCAGATCATAATGAGGAGCTTTCTGCCAAAACTGTAAGTGAGATATGTGATGAGATTTACTCACTTGGCTATGGTAAAAAAATTATGATTATGGCTCCCATTGTAAGAGGAAAAAAAGGAGAGCATCTTGGTATATATGAAGACTTAAAGACTGAGGGTTTTGTTAGAGTAAAAATTAATGGTGTAGTCTACCCTTTAGACGAATTTCCATCCTTGAATAAAAATCAAAAACATGAAATATCAGCTATTGTCGACAGACTTAAATTACAAAAAGACGATGACAATCGATCTCGACTATCTGAATCAATTGATACTGCACTAAGTTTATCTGATGGTCTAATACAGGTAGAAGTATTAGAGCAGGAATCAGAAGTGCTACTTTTTTCTTCAAATTTTTCATGTTCTCAATGCGGTTATTCAGTAACTGAATTAGAGCCAAGAATGTTTTCGTTTAATAATCCTTTCGGTGCCTGTGAAAAATGTGATGGGTTAGGAGTCATTCAATACTTCGATCAAATGAAGTTGATCGCAGATGACTCTGCAACGATAAATGAAGGAGCTATTAAGGGATGGAATAGAAGAAATAGATTCTACTTTCATCAATTAAAATGTTTAGCCAAGCATTATAATTTTGATTTAGACACTCCATGGAAATCCTATTCTGAAGAAATTCAAAACATTCTTTTATGGGGATCAAAGGATAGGATAAATTTCTCAAAGAGCTTTAGAAGCGGCAGCAAAATAGTTAGACAACATCGTTTTGAAGGTATTATCCCTAATGCTGAAAGACGTTTTAAAGAAACGGATTCTGAATTTATTAGAAATGAATTAGCAAAGATGCTTTCAGATAGTCACTGTGATGCTTGCGGTGGATCAAGATTAAAGAAAGAGTCAAGGAATGTTTTTATCAATGAAACTCCTATTCAAGATATTACAAATCAAAAAATATCTGATGCATTATTGTTTTTTCAAAATATTCAACTTGAAGGTTCTAAAGCAACCATTGCGGAAAAGATTCTAAAAGAAATTAAGGAGCGCCTCACCTTTCTTGAAGATGTAGGTCTGAATTATCTTACTTTAGATCGAAGTGCAGGCACTCTCTCTGGAGGAGAGGCTCAAAGAATTAGGCTGGCTAGTCAAATTGGCTCTGGTCTTGTAGGAGTAACTTATGTTTTAGACGAACCTTCAATTGGACTTCATCAACGAGATAATGAAAAGCTTATCAAAACCCTGTACCATCTCAAAAGCCTTGGAAATACTGTAATAGTTGTTGAGCATGATGAGGAAGCAATTAGATGTGCAGATCATATTATCGATATTGGTCCCGGTGCTGGAAAGCATGGTGGGGAAATATGTGCTCAGGGACCATTAAAAGATATCTTGAAAAGTAAAGAATCGATGACAGCAGCTTACCTTTCCGGCAAAAGAAAAATTAATTTTCCTAAAAGCACTAAAAACCCAGATAGATTTATCGAGATCATCGAGGCATCTGAAAATAATTTAAAAAATGTAAATGCAAAAATACCGATTGGTGTTTTTACTTGTATAACTGGAGTATCTGGCTCAGGTAAATCTTCACTCATCAATCAAACTTTGATGCCTATGAGTAGTTTTTTACTTAACAAAGCCAATCTAAGCAAAGAAATTAAATGTAAACAAATCAAAGGTTTAGAGCACTTAGATAAAGTGATTGGAATAGATCAATCTCCTATTGGAAGAACTCCGAGATCTAATCCTGCAACTTATACAGGTCTTTTTTCACATATTAGAGATTTATTTTCTCAATCTGAAGAGGCAAGAGCAAGGGGTTATAAGCCTGGTCGATTTAGCTTTAATGTTAAAGGAGGAAGATGTGAAGCCTGTCAAGGGGATGGAATGATTAAAGTTGAGATGCATTTTTTAGCTGATATCTACGTAAAGTGTGATGTTTGTGACGGCAAAAGATATAACGAACAAACTCTTGATGTTAAGTACAAAGGTAAGAATATTGCTGAGGTTTTGGGCATGACTGTTGAAGAGGCTCTTGAATTCTT
>CABXVU010000021.1 GCA_902515775.1 uncultured SAR86 cluster bacterium | reverse complement strand
AATCATCAAGAAAGTTAATAAGACTATCAAATTCAATCAATGATCCAGAACCGCCTACTTGATAATCTCTATTTGTAGCAATAATTCCAATATGAGACTGATTTCCAAGATTTTTCTTATATCTCCCTATTGTGACCTTGCTTTTGCCTGCATTTCCTCTAAAAGATTTATATTGTCCCGCTGCTAAATATGGTGAATCTGCATCTGTTGCCTGCATCAAATAAGTTGAACTATCTGCTCCTTGATTAATAAACTTTAAAGCACCTAGTGGATTGGTTATGGATCTTGTATAAACAGTTTCCATGTCTGATTTAAGTAATTGAGCCCCTTCAAGAAAGAAAGTTCTTTTTTCAGGAAATGACATAGCAAATGTTTGATTTGCCATTATCATTGGAACGTCAGATTCAACTTGAGAGAAGTCAGGATTGATAGTGTATTCTATAGATGAAGACTTACTTAGATCATAAAGACCAGTAATACCAATCTCGTAATCTGGATTTTGTAATTTAAAATCTTTTTTAGGTCTGTCACCATTTTGATTAAGAAAAATGTACGGATAAAAATAGTTTCTATAGATTTTTTCAGGAGAACCTAAAAGCACTTCTTCATCTGCCTGACATGCATAACAAGTTTCTGCTGGAAGATTTTTGAAAGATCCAAATACAGTTTGGACACCGGCCTGATAGGATTTTCTGATAAATCCCATTTTCCATTTTTGAACTTCTTCATCTGGCAATTGAAGCTCACCAAAAGGAATGACTAATTCAGCAGAATATCCATCATCTTGGAAGGCAGTTGCAGAATCAAAAAGAATGTCCCAGGAATTATCTGGTTCAGAGTTACTAATATGTATTTCATCCAATTGGACTCCTAATGCATTTACACCAATTAAAATTCCATATCTCCCATCTCTGAAAGGATCAAACATCAAGGCAACATAGTCCTCATTCCAGGTTTCATCTCTATTTTTAAGAGTTGCTCGAATTTTTTCAGGATTTCCAAAAGCTTTTATGCCTACGTATAAATTTTTCTTATCGAATTTTACATAGGCAGTTGTTTTTAACGCAGCAGGAGTATTTCGCGACGGCATTAACTCAAACTCTAAATCAAATTCTCTTGCTTGGCCCCATTCCTCTTGAGATAAGGTTCCATCTAAATTAATGCTATTAATAGGTTCACTCATAATATTTAGAGCAAACAAGCATACACACGTAAGGAAGAACTCTTTAAGATATATAAAGTCCAGAGTTGGAAGTTTTAATTTTATTGGCATATGGGGATATTAGGAGAATCTATTTTATGATAATTGTCTAACTAATAAAATACTCACAGTTAAGATTTTTTTAATTTCGTAGGAAAATATATTCTTTACGGTATAATTACCTCCATTATGGCAGATAGTAAAAAGAAGCAAACAAAGGTTTATTTAATTCCTGAAAGCGAGTCACGGGATAATCACACCTATCATTATTTAGCGGTGAAAACAAAAAAACTTGTTATTGAGAATCAAAAACTTAGATTAAAAAAATTTAATCCTGCCAAACAAAAGCACGAATGGTTTGTAGAAGCCAAATTACCACCTCATAGTAAATAGTTTACTAATTATCTACCTTTCTTATTATTGAGGAGGAGATATCATCTCTAAATATTTCTTCGCCAAAACCAGTGAATCTATTTTTTATATGCTCTGGGATTTGAACTGAATCAAGACTTATGAAAGTCTTGTTAATTTTGCGCCCAAAAACAAGAAAGTTAATGTTATGGCTGTTAAATAAATCAAGTTGATCGAGCATATCTTTTCGATTGAGATAAAATTTCTCATCCAGCATTCTGGTCAATGTGTCTGCTCCAATAATAAATACAGAATTAGGAAATAATTTAGCTTTATCTGAAAATTTCCCAGCTTTTGTAAGAACCCAATCGTAGCTTTGACTAAATTGAAGAACAGTTCTTTGAATTTCATGATAAGAGAGGGGAGGTTTATCAGCATTTTGAATGCAAATTTCATAGGCAGGGCTAAGACCAGTTTTTTTCTCAGCTAATTCACTCATTTCTGCGTGACCCGAATGCAATGGATTAAATGATCCTGGAAAAATTAACTCTGGTATTTGATTGGAAGAGGAAATAAATTCAATTTTACCATCTACTAATTTTATCCATGATTTCTCAGCTTTTACTTTCTCAATTCTTAAATTTGGAGTCTGATCCTGAACACCCTCATTGATACCACATGCTCCCGATAAAGCATCGATAATATAATTAGTAACAATTGCTTCTTCTTGATCCCTTGATAATTCTCCCTTTGTAAATTGATATGAAAAACTATGTGAATACTTATATGTTTGGATAGCTATAAAGAATTTATGATCACCTTTCTTAGAGTAATTAGTTGCTAATGATGCTGTTACAGCAATACCTAGTAATTTTTTTGGATGAGTTTTCGTATCAATTTTTTTTGCAGCACTGTAAGCCTTTGCAGCCATACTTAGAGTAGTATCAAGACTGCAATAATGATCTGGTTGCCTTAAGAGATAATGATCAAGTGATTCTTTCGCATAAGGGACATAGGCTTCTAAAACAGAATTACTAGCACCTGGAACTTTCAAAATTTCAGATATTGCATTAGTTCCTCCTCCACTTGATATAAGCACAAAACGAAAAGACGAATTATGAATTTTTTTTATAGTTTCTAAATATTCTGACATTTATATAATTAAGTGTAAGAGCTAATTGTTTTTAAGTGCATAATTAAATTACTTTGAATATTAATAAACAAACTTTATCTGATGCATTGGATTCTGCAAGCTTTCCTGTTATTGCAGCTCTTATGGTCCATTTTACAGGAGATATTTCCATATTAAATAAATTACCTCAACCTAGCCAAGCAGTCTTAGGTGAAACACAAGGTTTTTTTAGCAAAGAAGATAAAAAAATTATTAAAGAATTTGCTTTTAATGAAATTGAAAAATTTTTTGAACGTTCCCATAAAAATGATTTATATATACCATCCGATGACGAGTTGAACATAATGATGAATTATATTGTTGGAGAGGTTGTTTCACCTGATTACGTTCCAATGATGTTGCAGGAAATCAATATTAACCGAACTGATACTCAAGAATTAAATAATCTTAAATATTGTCACTCTGATCTTGAAGTATTGATTATTGGTGCAGGGATGTCAGGAATATTAGCTGGAATAAGACTTGCTGAATTAGGTATTAAATTTAAAATTTATGAAAAAAACATTCTTGTTGGAGGAACCTGGTATGAGAATAAATACCCTGGATCAAGGGTGGATATTGCAAATCATTTTTATTCATATTCTTTTGAAGAAAACCATCATTGGTCGGAGCATTTTTCTCAGCAACCAGAATTATTAGAATATTTTGAAAAATGTTTTTACAAGTATGGTATTGAGAAAAATACGTACTTTGAAACGGAAGTTATATCTGCAACCTTTGATGAGTTGACAAAATTATGGACTGTAATCTCTCAGAATAAAAATGATCATTTACAGGAAAAGACAAATATTATTATTTCTTGTGTTGGTCAATTGAATCAACCTAATATACCCAAGATTAATGGTATTGATAATTTTCAAGGTAATATTTTCCATTCATCTCAGTGGCCAGATAATGATGTAATTTCTGATCAAAAAGTTGCAGTAGTGGGAAGTGGAGCCAGCGCTTTTCAAATAGTTCCTAGTATTGCCGAATCATGCAAAGAACTTACAATTTTTCAACGATCTCCTCCGTGGATGTTTCCTAATCCAATTTATCATGAAGCAGTAGATCAAGGAAAAAAATGGTTACTAGCCAATCTTCCATTTTACTCAAGATGGTATAGATTTTTGTTATTTTATCCTGGCTCTGATCAATTGCTCGATTCATTATTCATAGATCCAAGTTGGAAAGAGAGTCATTCTATAAATCAAGACAATGATGCCATGAGAGAGCTTTTTACTGAAGCAATGATGTCTCAAATTTCTGATGAATCTCTAATTGAAAAAGTAATCCCAAAATATCCACCTTTTGGCAAACGTATGTTACAAGATAATGGAGCGTGGTTAAGGGCACTTCATTTACCAAAGGTTAATCTAGTCTCAGAAGGTGTTACAGACATGTCCTCAAAAGGCATTATTTCATCTGATCAAGAAATAGAGCTTGATACGATTATTTTTGCAACCGGTTTTAAGGCTCAAGAATTTTTTTGCCCAATGAAGATTGATGGGGGCTATGGAGATTTTAATAAGATTTATGAAGATTCACCTAAGTCATATCTTGGAATTACCTTTTCAACAATGCCAAATTTTTTTGCTATGTATGGTCCTGGAACAAATTTAGCTCATGCGGGGAGTATTATTTTTAATTCTGAATGTCAAATTAACTATATTTGTTCTGCAATTGAATATTTAGCAAATAATAATTTAAAAAAATTTAAAGTTAAGCGAGAAGTTGAGCAACAATATCAAGATAGTTTTGAAAAAAGACATCAACAAATGGTTTGGGAGCATGAAAAAGTATCAAGTTGGTATCAAAACTCTTCTGGCAAAGTCGTAACCACATCTCCATGGAAATTGTTAGAATATTGGAATTGGACTAAAAAATTTAACAGCGATGATTATGAATTTTAAGAATTTAATATTTTTAATTGTTTCGTTAAGTTTTCATTCTCTTGCAGATGCAAAGAAACCAAACGTAATCATTATATTAGTAGACGATCTTGGTTGGGCAGATATTTCTCTAAGAGGAGCTCCATTCAAAACTCCCAACATTGATTCTTTATTTCTGGAAGGAGCTTCTTTGAATAGGTTTTATACAACACCAATATGCAGTCCAACTAGAGCGGCTTTAATGACTGGTAGAGACCCATTAAAACTTGGGGTAGCCTACAGTGTAATAATGCCTTGGATGAATAACGGTATCCATCCTGATGAACATTTTATGCCTGAATCCTTTAAAATGAATGGCTATCAAACAGCAATGTTCGGAAAATGGCATCTTGGTCATTCACAGGAAATTTTTCATCCAAATCAAAGAGGATTCGATGATTTTTATGGCCATCTGCACACAGAGGTTGGTTACTTCCCTCCATTTTCTAATCAAGGTGGAATTGATTTCCAAAAGAATGGAGTGACTATAGATGATCAAGGTTACTCAACCTTTCTTTTAGCAAGAGAAGCATCAAATTGGATAAATTCAAGAGATAAAGAAAAACCATTTTTTATGTATATTCCTTTTTTAGCTCCTCATACTCCTCTTGAAGCACCTGAAAATTTAATAGAAAAATACAAAACTCTTAAAGATACAAGAAAACCTACTCGAAATCATACAGCTGATAGAGCAAGAGAACGAAGTAAAACTCTAGCTCCATCTGCTAGGCCTTTATATGCTGCGGTTGTGGATGCACTTGATCAAGCCATTGGCGAGATTTTATTATCGATTGAAGAGGCAGGAATTGAAGAAGAAACAATAATTCTTTTCAGTTCTGATAACGGAGGAGCCACCTATGGTGGAGGCGGAGCAGATAATTTTCCCCTCCGAGGAGGTAAAGGAGATACATTCGAGGGAAGTATTAGAGTTGTTGCTGCATTAAAATGGAAAGGAAAAATTCAAGCAGGCAGTTCCCTTGATCAAATTATGACGGTCATGGACGTATTCCCAACACTATCTTCTGCAAGCGGGATCAGTATGAAGAACACAAAAATGATTGACGGAAGAGACATGTGGCCAGCAATTGTAAATCAAGAAAATATTCCTCTAAAAAAAGATATATTCTTTGTATCTGAAATCCCTAACTATGGGCAATTTCACACAACAGTTTTTAATGATAAATGGAAACTTGTGCAATCTATTTCGTCTTCGTTGCTTGAAATAAAAATTGAAAATAAGTTATTTGATATCACAAATGATCCATATGAGTATCAAGATCTTTCATCTCAAAATCCAAATATAGTCAAAGAAATGGCTGAAAAAATTAGAAACTGGAGGGCCTTACATCCAATTGCAGGAACTAGAACTTTATTAGTTCCTCCACCAGGATGGAGAGCGCCCAAAGATTGGGGGACTTATACAATTCCTATAAATGAGTTACAAAATGATGCCTCTTTAGGTTTTGGCGCTCATGCACATCAAATTTTAGACTCTTACCTGAAAGATCACGGAAGAATTATTTATGATTGTAAGCCTGGAGAATGGGAGATAGGTAAATGCAAACCTTTAGAAATCTCTAATCATCAAGATCATATTCATTAATGAAGATTTTAATAGCAGCTTCTATTCTTATTTTAAGTTTTGAGTTATCAGCTCGACAAATACAAAAAATGACTTTCTCTTATTGGGAGAAGCCCGATATAGATATTTTTTATTCATCCCCTAAATCAATTAATGCAAACACAAAACTTCTTTTTCTTATGCATGGTGGCTCCAGGGCTGCAGAAAAATATATTAATGAATGGATTTCATTTAGTAAGGATAGGAATGTTGTACTAGTTGCGCCAGAGTTTTCTGAAAAATACTATCCCGAATATGCTTTTCTAATGATGAGTAAGGAAAACGGCAAGTCACTAAATAATGAATCTTTGTATATTAACAACTCATTAGGGCTTTTGTTTGATTTTTTTAAAGCTAAGTTAAAACTTTCTACTTTAAATTATAGACTCTATGGACATTCTGGCGGGTCGCAATTTGTTCATAGATATTTATTGTTGAGCAATGATACAAGGATAGAAAAAGCAGCTATGGCGAATGCAGATTTTTATACCTTTTTGGATGACGAAATTACTTACCCATTCGGAACAAAAAAAATGAAAATATCTGATGAGAGAATTAAATGGTTCTATCGATTAAAAGGAGGAGTTTTTTTAGGCTCAGCTGATAATGATTCGAATCACGAGTCATTGCCACGAATGCGCAAAGCTAGAAAACAGGGCAAAAATAGAATTGAAAGAGGCAAAAATTTTTTTGAAGACTTAGTTAAATATGGAGTAGATAATAATTTACCGTTCAGATGGCGATTTCAAATTGTTTCTGATGTTGGACATAGCAACATTGGAATGAGTATTGCTGCTTCAGAATTTTTGTTAGAAGATCTTTAAACAGTATTTCTTTTTATAAACATTTCCGCAGCCTGAAATATTTTGGTTTTTCTATCACTATTCATCTTATCCAAAGATCTTATCATTAATGCTAATCTTGGATTTGTAGCAAAAAAATCCCTATTATTTTCAATAAATCGCCAGTACAGGCCATCAACTTCATCACACCAATCTCCCTTTTTATAATTTGACATTCTTAGCATGTAACTTGAACCACAAATATAAGGTTTTGTTGAAAATATTCCACCATCTGCATATGTGCCCATTCCATAAACATTAGGCACCATTACCCAGTCAGCAGAATCTATATACATTTCCATAAACCACCTATATATTTCATTTGGATTGATATTAGATAAATTCATAAGATTTGAAATTATCATCAGTCTATTTATATGATGCGTATATCCAGTTGCTGCAGATTCTTTTATTGCATCATCAAGTATTGGAATTCCCGTATTACCTGAATACCAATTATTATTGAGATCTTTTTTATGAGACCAATAATTCAATTGTTTATATTGAGGCATATTTTCCCAATAAACACCTCTAATGAATTCTCTCCATCCTAAAATTTGTCTGACAAATCCCTCTAGTGCATTAATTGGTATTTTTTTATCTTTATTATTGAATTGGCTAACAGCATCAACAATGCACTCCATTGGATTTAGTAATCCAGAATTTATATAAGGAGATAAAAGCGAGTGAAATAAAGTGTTATTTTCTTTATCAATAGCATCTTCAAAATCTCCAAATAACCTAAAGTAATGATCTAAAAATATTTTTAGCTGTCTCCTTGCATCTTTATGTGTAACCGCCCAATTGAAATTTTCTAAATTTCCTATTGAATTTGGAAAGCAATTTTCCACATCAACCATTGCTGATATTGTTATTTCATCTGATTTGATTTTTGCTCTTTTTTTGGGAGATTCTTTTAATTTTGAAATACTTTTTTGATTCTCCTTATCAAAATTCCATTTATCACCAAGAGGTTTACTACCATCCATTAGTAAATTAAATTTTTTCCTAAGCCATCGATAGTAATATTCTTGCACGAGTGATTTTTTATCTTTAGACCATTCAGAAAATCCATCTCTTGAATCAATAAATTTTGTATCAGGATAAATTTTTAACTCAACATTGTGACTAGATCCAAATAACATAAGTTGTGTTAAAACGCCATGATCGCTTGGTTGTGTAACATGTAAAACATCAAATCCGAGATTCTTATGTAAGCTTTCTAGTTCATGCATAAGGTCTTTACTTCTATCTTTAGTTATTTTTATGTGAATTATTTTTTTAAAATCTTTTTCTAACTCTTTTTTCCAATGCCGTAAACCTGAAATAAGAAGTACTAATTTATGCTTATGATGTTTTATTTGATAAAAAGTGTCACATGGTTCATAGAGCAATAATGGATCAGATTTTTTGATGGCTGACAGAACCTTATTATTTGTTGATAACTCGTCTGGAAATATTATTCCAATATTTTTCATAATTGATCCTTAGATGTAAACATGTTGATAATCTTAGAATTTAGTTCTTTTCCTTTCTTGTCGTGTATTGAGACAGTAATTTTTTTTGTAGCTGGCTGAATATTTAGAATTCCGTAATTTATTTCTGGAAATGTTTTACCTAATAACAATGGATCACTTTCTTTAAATCTTGATCCAGGTTTATTAAGTGAGGAGGCTGTAATTTCAGTAAAAAAATCATTTTGATATATTCCTGATCTATGCCTATCACCAGAAACCACAATTATTGTTTTATCTTGAGCTGCTTCAGACAACATTTTAATTAACTTTGAACGCTCTAATGGAAAATTTGCCCATTTTTCGTATGAATGATCAGTTGCCAATACTTGAATAGAAGACAATATAATAATTAATTTTGCTGTTGAATTAGCAATTGAAGATTTGAACCAATCCCATTGACTCTTCCCAAGAATAGTTGCTTCAGGATTTTTATTTGGCTCGTAAGCATTTTTCTTACCATTTAATTTTGATCTGAAGTATCTTGTATCTAGAGCAATTATTTCAATTGTAATTCCATCTATATTTTTTAATTTCTTAAAATACAAGCCTTCTCTGTAATTTCTTGGATCATTCTCGGCAACTTCCCAGAAGTTTAAGAACATTTTTTTTGCTTCTTCTTTATAAGGATAGTCTTCCCCCCCGTCATTAAGTCCAAAATCATGATCATCCCATATAGCTAAAATCTCTTTATCTTGCATTAACCACTTTGGCAGTCTATTTTTTTGAATTTCATAAGCATTTTTCATTTTAAGAAGTTTTCCATTTGGTTGATCGCCATAAACGTTATCTCCAAGAAAAATAAATCCATCTAATCTTTCATCTTGAATAACTGACCAAATTGACTGCTCTAGGCTTTGATCAAGGCAAGATCCAAGTCCATATTTATATGCGAGAAGTTGAGAAGGTGCAAAAAAAATTGAGCACATGCACATAATCTGTATGCAGATATATTTTTTCATAATATTATTATGGCATCACTTAAATATTTTTAAATAAAGTTGAAAAACTATCTTTTAATAATTTTTTTAATCGTTCTTTCAGGATGTGGAGGAGATTCTCAAAATTCTAATTTAGAGCTAAAAAACTTTATTAAACCTAAATTCTCCTCAATGCAAACATCATTTAACTGTAATTTACTTTCGGGAAAAACTCTTAATTCAGTTGAAAGATTTATTCCTAAATTTGTTAATAGTTTTTCTAAAATTGATGGAAGTTCTGAGGAATTGTTTTTTCTATTTCCATTGTTACAAGAAGGTCAAATTGATACCAAATCTTTTAAACTGGTTTTTAATCATACTAATACGCTGTCACTAGATAGATTTCAACTTACCCTTGAAACATTATCCTTTGATCAAATAGCAGAATGTGAGGACACAGATAGTTTAACCAGAGTGTTGAGTTTAACTAGTCAAAATATTTTAGATTCTAATGTAGTAGTAGAAATACTAAATTGTTCATACTTATCAGGATTTAGCTATGCAACATTAAAATTAGTTCTTGAACAATTTACTGATGCCTTGTTAAAAAACAATTTACCTGTAGATATATTTTATGCAGAAGCAATTGATTCTATAGATCA
>CABXVU010000020.1 GCA_902515775.1 uncultured SAR86 cluster bacterium | reverse complement strand
TTAATTGAGAATAATCTTACTAAAAAAATATCTTTAAGGTAATTTTGATAGTTTCTCCAAGGCGCCTTAGTGCCTTGTTTTGGTAATATATCCAATGCTCTTTGGACATATCCTGAAGTAAAGTCTATGTATTCATCGTCTACCATTGCTTGAGAATCTTCCTTTGGCAAGCATACCGAAACATTTTGCTTGTCCATTTCATTGAGTAATCGACAAACATACTCGCACGTTAAATCAGCCCTTAGCGTCCATGAGGCATTTACATAGCCAAAAGAAAAAGCAAGATTTGGGACCCCACTTAACATCATCCCTTTATAAGAAAGCTTATTATTTGGTACTACTTTTCTATCATCCACTGAAACACTAATATCGTTAAGAATATTTAACTCAATGCCTGTAGCAGTAATAATAATATCTGCTTTAATTTGCTCACCTGATTCAACCAATATTCCTTCTTTCGTGAAAGATTTAATAACATCAGTTACAACCGAGGCTTTATTATCTCTTATTGATGCAAAAAGATTACTATCAGGCACAAGACACATTCGCTGATCCCAAGGATTATATCTTGGAGTGAAATGCTTCTCGACATTAAAATCTTGGCCTAGCTCATCTCGTACACGATCAATTAGTCGTTTTTTTACCCAATTAGGGTATTTTCTTGCTAGATAAAATCCCAAGCTTGTTCGTAAAATATTTTTCCATCTAATCAAGAAGTAACTTAAGCGTAAAGGTAAAATTTTATTAAGAGAGTGGCTCCATGAATCTTCTCCTGGACCAGAAACAACATAACTGGGCGAACGTTGAAGCATGGTAACGTGCTCAGCTTTTTGAGCTATTGCAGGAACCAATGTAATCGCAGTGGCTCCACTGCCAATAACTACTACCTTTTTATTTGAATAATCCATGGACTCATCCCAAAATTGTGGATGAATTAATTTACCTTGAAATTCTTCTTGATTTGGAAATTTTGGCATGAAGGGTTTGTCATAACTGTAATAACCACCACATAAAAAGAGAAAATTGCACGTCATATGTGTCTCATTCCCATTGCTTAGAACTTTTAATTCCCAAACAGATTTATCTGAAGACCAATTGGATGAAATAACTTTTTGATTAAAACTAATTTTTTCTCTCAAGTTAAATTCGTCAACGGTCTCGTTTAAATATTCAAGAATAGAAGGTCCATCTGCAATAGACTTTTTGTGTATCCATGGTTTAAAACGAAATCCAAGCGTATGCATATCAGAGTCAGAACGAACTCCAGGATATTTAAAAAGGTCCCAGGTACCTCCCAATGAGCTCCTGCCCTCTAATATTGTAAATGATTTGTTTGGGCAGCTTTTTTGAAGGTTATAGCCAGCAGCAATACCAGAAATACCCGCTCCGACTACAATAATATCCTTATGCATCATTAATCCTCATTCAAATTGCGTGATAGATCTCTGATTGATTTAAATTCATTATCCTCATACCAGTTTGGCCATTGTGAACTATTTGCAAGTTCATTGCTAATATTAAAAATTACATCAATTGTTTGATTTAATCCGTCTAAATTCCATGACTTATCATATTCGTCAGCAACACCGTGATAAGCATCCGTTTGATATTGTTGTATGAATAAATAGCCAGCCTCTTTTCCGCCATTGGCTAGATCAAAGCCTCCACCAGAGTAAAGGACTGGAACCCCCCTTTTTGCAAAACTTATATGATCAGATCTATAAAAAAATCCTTTTTCAGGATTTGGATCTGGATTGATGTACCTTCCAGTTTTATCTAATTCTTTTTCTAAAAGATCCTCTAATTCTGATGCTCCGTAACCAATAACTACCATATCTTTGGTAGGCCCTGTTGGTAAAACAGCATCATAATTAAAACCAGCAACAACATTTGATAATTCTACTGGGGGATATTTTGCAAAATATTCAGAACCTAATAATCCAGACTCCTCAAGAGTAAGAGCTAAAAACATAATTGATCTATCTGTCTTTATCTCAGAGAACCTTTTAGCAAATTCCATAACAGCTGCCACTCCTGTTGCGTTATCGACAGCCCCATTTGCAATATTATCAGCGCCGGGTGGCAATCCATTCATAATACCAATATGATCCCAGTGGGCCATGAATAATATATATTCATCTGGTCTTTTGGAGCCTCTTTTAATTGCGGCAACATTATGAGATTGAAAATATCTAACTTTATTATGTATTTCTGAGCTTAAAGTTAGTCCTCGTAATGGAAAAGCTGAAAAAGTTTTTTCCAAAGCTATTTCTTTAAGAGATAGATAATTAAATCCAGTAAAATTTAGCACCTCATCAAGAGTGATGTCTCTTATCCAACCCTCAAGTGTTGCTCTATCAGCGCCCAAATCTTCACGCTGTAAATCTAACTGTGGTCCCTGCCAACTATTTTCAACCACTGACCAGGGATATGCAGCCGGTTCTTCCTCATGAACAATAATCGCAGCAGCAGCTCCCTGACGTGCGGCTTCTTCAAATTTATATGTCCATCTTCCGTAATAAGTCATTGATCTACCATTAAAAAGTCTTAATCTTCCAGTTGCAAAGCCAGGATCATTTATAAGTATGACAACTGTTTTACCTCTGACATCAATACCCTCATAATCATTCCAGTTATATTCAGGAGCAACGATTCCATAGCCAACAAATACAACTTCACTGTCTCTTATTTTTCTGTATTCTCTAGCCTGTTTTGTCCAAAAAACGACTTCTTGACCTGTGATCATTTTTCTATCATTGCCACGAAAAGATAATGTTAAGTATGAAGAATCTTTTAAAGTTATTTCTGAGGCAGGAACTTTATGGAGATACGCTCCATTCACAGGATCAAGACTTAAATCCTGAAAAGTTTTAGAGATAAAATTTTTAGTAAGTTTTCCGCCCTCTGTTCCTGGCGCTCTGCCTTCAAATTCGTCAGATGCAAGCGTTGAAATCCAGTACCTTAATCTTCCATCAGTGGTGTCACTCAATGAATCTGAGCAACTTGAAAAAAGAACCAAAGATACTGATAGCAAAAGAAATAAATGATTCTTATTAATTTTCATACTCATGTGTATATTCAGATAAGTAAAGTATAAAATATATTTCCAAATTTATGGGATAGATACATATGAAAAAATTAATCAAAACCTTAAGTGCTAGCTTTATTTTTATTGCAAACACTCATGCTTCTTTATTGAATGACTTGCCAGAAATAAATTATGAATCATTTACCTTAGATAATGGTCTCACCGTTGTTGTTCACGAAGACCGAAAAGTGCCGATGGTAGCGGTTAATGTTTGGTATCACGTAGGGTCAAAAAACGAAAAGGTTGGAAAAACTGGATTTGCTCATCTCTTTGAACATCTTATGTTCAACGGAACTGAAAATTACAATAGTGAATACTTTGAGCCATTCGAAAAAATAGGCTCAACTGATCAAAATGGAACTACTAATTCTGATAGAACTAACTATTTTCAGAATGTTCCAACCAATGCCGTAGACTTAGCATTGTGGATGGAATCAGATCGAATGGGTCATTTGCTTGGTGTTGTTGATCAAGAAAAGCTCGATGAACAAAGAGGAGTAGTTCAAAATGAAAAGCGCCAAGGTGAAAACCAACCATATGGGAAAGCATTTACTAGAATTTCAGAAGCTGCTTTTCCAAAAGGTCATCCCTACTCATGGACAACAATAGGATCAATGGAGGATTTAGATGCTGCATCCCTAGAAGATGTCCAAGAATGGTTTAAAACCTACTATGGTCCAAATAATGCGGTGCTTGCTCTCGCAGGAGATATAGATTTAGAAACTGCAAGAGAGAAAGTTAAGAAATACTTTGGAGACATACCTGCAGGACCACCTTTGGTCAAGCCTGATGTATGGATAGCAAAAAGAAGTGAAGAAAAACGTGACATCATGTATGACAATGTCCCTCAAGCAAGAATATACAAAGCATGGAACGTACCTCCAAGAGATACTGAGGCAGCAGCTCATTTTGACTTGGCATCTAGTGTATTAGTTGGTGGAAAAAATTCACCTCTATTCAAAGAACTTGTATATGAAAAGCAAATCGCAACAAGTGTCTCCGCTTTTTATTATGATAGAGAAATTGCTGGAATGTTTATTATTGTTGTTGATGTAGTTGCAGGCCAAGATCCAAAAATGGTGGAGAAAGAAATGGATACTGTTCTGCAAACATTTACTCAAAAAGGTCCCAACAAAAAATTACTTGAAGCCGAAAAAACTAAAACGTTAGCGAGTTTCATCAGAGGTGCACAACGAATTGGAGGTTTTGGTGGAAAATCTGATCTTCTAGCTACTTGTCAAACCTATACAGGCAATCCAGGTTGCTACATTAATAATGCAAGATATATCGATGAGAGCACTCCTACTAAAATTAAATCAACTTTTATAAAGTGGATCGATGATACTCCCTATGTTCTTACTATTTTACCAAGTGAGAAATTGGCCACTAATAAATCAATTATAGATAGGTCCGAGGGAATTCCTTATCCTACTGAAAAAATTTCATTTAAATTTCCATCTTTGCAAACTGCAAAACTATCTAATGGTGCAAAGGTTGTCTTAGCTGAGCGCAAAAATATTCCATTAGTAGAAATGAACATTCAATTTGATTTTGGATATGCGCAAGAAGATGCTGATCAAATTGGATATACCAACTTTATGATGGACATGCTTAATGAGGGTACAAAGAAATACTCCTCATTAGAGTTTGATGAAGTTTTAGATTCATTAGGTGCAAACATGGGCTTTGGTTCGGATTTAGACACATCTTATGTATCCATCTCTTCTCTTAAATCAAATCTTGATAAGACTTTAGACCTTGCAAAAGAGGCAATAATGTTTCCTACATTTCCTGAAACTGAGATTGCAAGAATTAAAAATCAAACACTTGCTGCACTTAAAAGAGCTGAGTTTCAGCCAAGCTCTATTGCCTTTAGAAATATAGGTAATCTTTTATATGGCGAAGATCATCCTTACGGAAAGTTAAGAATTGGATCTGGGCCGACTCAAACAATTGAGAATATTGATAACAAAAAATTATCTGAAATTCATAAACTTGCTTTAAATCCAAATCATCTAACTTTTACTGTTGCAGGTGATATCTCCTTAAATGAAATTGTGAAATTGCTTGAATCTAAATTTGGAAAATGGAAGGCTGAATCAGATACTGAATTAAAAAATTTACCCACTGTGGCATTGCCAGAAAAAAGAAAAATATATTTAATTAATAAACCTAATGCCGAGCAATCCTATATTGTTGCGGGTCAGCTGTTACCTCCATCAGCTACACCAGAAGAATTTAAAATTGATTATATGAACTATGCAATTGGAGGAAGCTTTACTTCAAGACTTAATATGAATCTTAGAGAGGATAAAAGTTGGTCATATGGAGTTAGAACTCGATTAGGAGATGCGAAAGGTCAAAGATCAATGCTAATTACAGCTCCTGTTCAAACTGACAAAACATCTGAATCAATTACTGAAATAATTAATGAGTATGACGCATATTTGTCCTCATCTCCTACCACTGAGGACGAATTAGCAAAAGGCAAAGCATCAAAAATACTCCGATTACCTGGTTTATTTGAAACACTCGGCTCTTTAAGGGCAGGAGTTTCTAATATAGTAACTTATGATCGAGACTTAGATTATCTTAATCAACTGCCTGGACTTTATGATGAGCCTTCTTTAGAGGATGTGAAAGCTATGGCACAGAAGTATATTAAACCCAATCAATGGACGTGGCTAATTGTTGGTGATCTAGAAAAAATTGAGGAGCCTATTAGAAGGTTAAATTTAGGCGAGATGGAGATATTAGATTAATGGTTGAACCAATATCCATTAGCAAAGATCTTGCTAAGAAAACATTTAACCCGAATTCATATCCCCCTATCTATGATATTGGGTCTAGCATTAACTTTACCGATTTAGACGTTTTTACAAACGGACAACCATTTAGTCAATTTAAAGAATTACGAGAACAGGCACCGATTTTCCTCCACCCACCTTTTTTAAACGATCCGGAGCCCGTGTTTTGGTCGCTGACTAGGTACGAAGATATATTGAAGGTTTCCTCTGATCCCAAAACATTTTCATCTCAAGCTGGAACAGGAACTCTGATAACTTTGGGAAATGAAGATCGCAGACATCCTAAGCTTTGGCGATCTGCAATTGATCACATGCTCAATCTTGATGGTGACTTACATATTAACCTTAGACGAGAGCACATGCCCTTTTTTAAACCTAATTATGTTGCCAATCTTCGCATCAAAGTAAAAGCAAAAGTTAGCTCCTTGTTAGATGCTATTAATACTCAAGAAGATTGCAATTTTGTGACCGCTTTTTCTCAACAGCTACCGATATTTACATTGTCTGAAATTTTAGGTATTCCTGAGTCTGATAGGCAGAAACTAGTGACCTGGATGGAATTCTTAGAATTAGCACAATACATTCAGGTCGAGCAATTAAAAAGAGAAATGGATGGTGAAGTTTCAAATGAACCAGTCAATACTGACATGATAGATATGTTCAATGGGATGGTAGATGAGATGTTTGAATATGGTAGAGATATTTTAAACTCAAAGCGAAAAAATCCGTCTGATGATTTACTTTCTGCTATTGCAAATGCTGAGTTGGAAGGCCAGAAACTAAGCTCAGAGTTCTTAGATGGTTCATGGTTATTAATTATTTTTGCAGGAAACGATACCACTAGAAACACGCTAAGTGGTGCAATCAAGCTCTTAACTGAAAATCCTGACCAAAAACAAAAACTGATAGAAAATCCTGAATTAATGCCTAATTTTCTTCAAGAATGCATTCGCATGGTTTCTCCAGTCATTCATATGCGAAGAACTACAACCTGTGAAACTGAGCTTAGTGGGCAACTCATGGGCCCCGGTGAGAAGATTGTAATGTGGTATGGAGCTGCAAATCGAGATCCATCAGTTTTTTCTAATCCTGACAAATTTGATATTGAACGTGAAAATGCTGATAAGCATCTTGCATTTGGCATTGGCAGACATACTTGCGTTGGTAAGCCAGTTGCTTTGATGCAATTAGAAGAGTCATACAAACAAATATTATCGCGTTTTCCAAACATTCACATGAGTGGAAATTGGAAAGTAGCGCCAAATAACTTTGTTCATGCAATTCAAGAAATGCCAGTAAAATTTTAATTTAGGTAAATCATGACTAAAAGTATTTGGTTCCAACCTGTATCAATTGAAAACTTTAAAGATTCATCCGTGAAAATGGATAAGTATCTAGACATTGAAGTAATTGAAGTTGGCAATGATTTTATTATTGCAAAGATGCCAGTTACAGAAAAAACTAAGCAACCTTATGGAATTCTTCATGGTGGAGCGTCGTGTGTGCTAGCTGAAAGTGTTGGCAGTATTGCTGCGGCATTAACGATGGATGGAACAAAAAAGTATCCTGTTGGCATCGAAATTAATGCAAATCACATCTCCTCTCCTACTGATGGATATGTTTATGCCAAGGCAGTTCCAGTCCATGTTGGTGGATCAACATCGGTTTGGAACATTGATATTACCGATGATAACGATAAGCGTGTTTGCTTCTCAAGATTTACAGCCTTACATAAGACCTATCCTACTAAATAACAAACTTGTAGCCTTAAGAGATGCCTAAGGCCAATTTAAAGACTTATTTATTCCTCAAAATCTGAAGCTACGGTTATATGCACTCCACCGAACTGTGCTGGAGAATAATGCTGAGTTTTTACGACCCATTTACCATTTTCTTTTATCCAGTTCTGCGTAACTCTTGTCCTGTAGTCACTTGATTGAGAGCCATTCATAGCAATACCCTCATAATAAAATCGTACATAAACGACACCGTCAGCTAGCTCAGAGAATTCTGGGTAGTAGGTATTTAAAACGCCTGCTTGTCCACTAGCTTTCCATTGAGCTGCAGTTGTTTTAGCTAATGCTTTATGAAAGCTCCCATCAGAATTTGTATTATATGTTCCATCTGCGCTTTCCATCGCAGCAACAGTATCCCAATCCTGGTTAACTCTCGCATCAAAGTACTGATTAAATGCCACAGCAACCTCTTTTTCTGCTTTAGTATGATTGTCTGCCTGGATCGATACTATAAAAAATAAACATATTAAAATTGATAATTTTTTCATTTAAAACTCCTTAATTAAAAGTAAATAATAGCATTACAAATTAAAAGATTTTTAAAAAATTTTAATAACGCCCAAACTTGTCTAAAAGCGATCTTTATAGAAGAAGAAGATACTTTATTGGTTACAATTAGTTAATATCGATGGCATATTCTCTGAGAATCTTTAAAGGAACTAATTCTAAGGTTTTCTCATGCGTTTTGGTTAGATAGATCTTTGGGGCACAGTTTGCTTCATAAGCTTCGACCCATCTTGGAGCACACAAACACCAATCATCACCCTCCTTTAAACCAGGAAAACCATACTCAGGCATAGGGGTAGATAGATCATTACCTTGAGCTTTAGAAAAAGACAAGAATTCATCGGTCATATGTGCACAAACTGTATGCATACCATGGTCTTGATCCATCGTTTCACAAGAGCCTGAGCGAGTGAACCCTGTCAATGGGTCTTCACAGCAAATTGGCAATGGCTCACCAAATACATTTAATTGTTCCATAACATAATTATAAGACTTATTTGATTAATTGGAGAATCTCTCCAGGCTTAGGCGATATAAAAAAATCTGGTGCTAAGTTTTGTTCTTTAAGTGTTTCCTTTAATCTTGCTGGTGGCTCAAGAACAGGCTCATCCGTTAAAATAAAAGTTCCCCAATGCATCCCAAAAGAATGTGGGGACTTTAGGTCTAATGCAATTTGTACAGCCTCTTCTGGGTTTACATGAGAATCTTTCATGAACCAACGAGGATCATAGGCTCCAATAGGTATAAATGAAAAATCTGGAGCCCCTAATCGCTCATAAGTTGTCTTGAAATCACTTGAGTATCCTGTATCGCCAGCATGATATAAAGCCAAGTCCTTTGTTTGAAAAAACCAGCCGCCCCACAGGCTCTTATTTCGATCAAAAAGACCGCGCTTTGACCAATGCTGAACTGGCGTAAAATTAAAAGTCGTCTCACTATGACTGAATTCATCCCACCAATTCATCTCATGAACATTTTTAATACCAGCTCTGATAAGCTTTTTGCCATCGCCAATAGGCACTAAAAAAATAGTTCTAGGATTGAGCTTATTCAATTTTTTAAGAGACCAGATATCCAAATGATCATAATGATTATGACTAACAACTACTAAATCTATTTTAGGTAAATTGCTCAGACTCATAACTGCGGGAATCATTCTCTTTGGTCCGGCAAAGCCAAGAGGTGATGCTCGTTTTGAGAAGATCGGGTCAGTCAAAATATTAATGTCGCCATTATTAATAAGATAGGTTGCATGTCCTATCCAAACGGCATAGTTCTTTTGATCAGGTACCAATTCTTGCCACTGAGTAGAGGTTTCAATTTCTACTCTTTTTGGTCCTTTTTCACCATCAAAAACCCATGTCATTAATTGACCAAAAGTTTTGCCATTTTGTTGGTCATTTGTATTTTTATAAGTTTGTGCATTAACAGAACTTGCATATAGAAAAGTAATAACAAGCAATGTTAAAGAGTATTTCATTGGTTATAAATATTACGGAATGTAATGAATGGGTGATGACCAGACGCGCTCTTGAATAGTCTTAGGCATATCGGATCTAGGCTCAACGTTATTTCTAATAGCATCCCAAGTACTCCATCTACACGTAGGATTTTCCATGGCTCTTACGTAATAAAAAGCTCTTTGTTCAATTTTAAAGGTTGGATCATTCCAAAAAGTTTTCAATTCAGCAGCTCCAGTATCTTGAGAAAATTCACAAGTTGAAATATCAACCTTGGCATTATTATCTGGACATCGATGTGTATCTGAGTCAGGCACTCCTCCATCAGAACATGCAACATCAAACACCTGCTCTTGCGGATCACCATTCTCATCTACATAACCTTTTATAATTTGCACTCTTTGCAAAGGTGCTGTGAATGTATCTCTTACAGCCCAAACAAAAAAACTAGGTGTTTGCTGGCCAACACCATCAAGATCTGCTCCCATGGTTTTAGCATTTGAATATAAATACTCAATTAAATCACTATCATTAATTTTTTTGACATCCATGTCATAGCCTGCAAAAAACCTTATTGTCATCCTGGGTCCTGTTGTGGCAAATGATTCTTTTCGCCTAAAAGCGTCATAGATACTATTTCTTGTATTTTCTTCTGCCCATACCCCTGCAAGTCCTGCTGCACCCCAAGTTATGGATGATGAATTCATATATTGATTTCCATCAACCTCTTCAAAAAGCTGACCTGATGCAAGCATAGCAGGATCAGTCACCGGAATAGATCCTCGTAAGGCAGCACTAGAATCTAACAAACCGACTTTCGAAAAGAAGTTATCCTCCTCCTGAGAAGAAGCTGCTGTGTGAGAATCACTGGAACCAATTAATCCAAATTTATAAGGATTAAAGCCCTCGGTTTGTTCCATTTTAATACCTTCTAACAATGCATCTCGGACATAACTCCCCTTGGGCTCTGAAAAGCTTTGAGTTGCAACTTTAAAGGGCATGATTTCAAAGTCTGCCCACTCATCATTGGTGGAAAGGACTGGGTGGGTATCTGATGTTCCTTTTACTTGTGTGATCTCAACTATTGGTTCATTTCGCATTCTGAGTTCAGCATATTCTTTAGAAAATGGGTTTCCAAATGAGTCTTTTAGGGCAAACATGAAACCGTCTGATCCATTAGAATTATGTGGAATAGCTAAACTTTCAATACCGTCCTCTCTTAATCTATCCATCCATTGCCATAAACCCTCAGGATCATTTGAATTAGCTCTGCTGTAGGGCACCGAAGGAATGCGGTTACTGTCTCCTCTAAAGATAACATTTCTATGAAGATTCCCCATATCTGAGGTTGATGCTGTGTATTCGTATCCAATGAAAGTTGTAAAATTACCAGGGTCATTATGCATTTGTGCAGCACCTACGGTATCAGCCCAAGCTCTTCTACTAATACTGTCTACATATCTAATATCAAGCTTTTGTTCTCTCAGGGCATTGACTGTGTTTAGTAAAAAAGCTCCAAAAGCCTCTGTTCTTCTTGGAATAGTTGAAATATTTAAATTTTCTGGACTGTTAATGTCATTCACAGGAGCGCTCGATGGAGCCTCATAATACTGTGTTCCAGGAGTTGCTGCTTCTTCAACATGACCTAAAAAAGTTCCATGATCGGTCACACCATAAAAATCAAGGGGTCTATCTATGCTTACATCAAAACCACCAGGATGCTTAATGGGTTTTCCCTTTGCAAATTCATAGGCATCATCAGGCGTTGCTAAAGTTCCAAAAATATAAGCATCAAACGAATAAGTTGTATGGACATGCAAGTCACCAAATAAAGGCACCCTGCTAGCACTAAGCTTTGGATCCAAGTTCATGTAAGGATCTACAGCTTGAAAATCCCAATCAATGGGTTGTTGACTAGCTAGACCAACTCTTGCGCCAGCTATATTAAGAAAGCTATCAGATTGAGGTTCTTGGGCTGGCTCTGAGCAGCTAAAAATTAATGTGAAAGCGAATATCAAACCTATGCTTTTTTTCAATTTATTTCCTTAAGTTTATTCAGTTAGTCTATTATGTTTAACTTCAATTAAATGCTCAATACTAATAAAAATTTGTTTGTCTAATTAATGTAATCTGAAATT
>CABXVU010000019.1 GCA_902515775.1 uncultured SAR86 cluster bacterium | reverse complement strand
ATTGGGAGGCGGTGCCTATCATCATGAAAGATTAGCAAAGCGAGGCAAAATGCCTGTGCGGGAAAGAGTCTTTAATTTACTTGATCCTGATACACCCTTTCTTGAAATTGCACCATTTGCAGCCTATGGAACAGACTTTACTGTGGGAGGCGGATGTGTGGCTGGAATTGGAATTGTTGCTGGTACTGAATGTGTAATATTTGCTAATGATCCCTCAGTTTTAGCTGGTGCTATGACGGTTTATGTTGGAGAAAAATGGAACAGGGCAATGGAAATCGCCAGAGACAACCGTCTTCCGTATATTAATTTTGTTGAATCTGCAGGAGGAGATCTTCGAATGGGGACCGGCAAGAAAGGAGATCAACCCCCAATTGCACCCACCATAGGTCATACTCATTTTGCTGCATCTGGAAGATATTTTTATGATCTAACAGAACTTTCTAAAATGCGTATCCCAGTTATATCAATTGTTTTCGGCTCATCAACTGCAGGTGGCGCTTATCAACCAGGTATGTCTGATTTCAATATCTTTGTGAAAGATCAAGCCAAAGTATTCCTTGCAGGGCCGCCTTTAGTCAAAATGGCAACTGGTGAAGTATCAGATGACGAAACCTTAGGGGGCGCAAAAATGCATTCCGAAGTTTCAGGCCTTTCAGATTATTTAGCTGAGGATGAAATGGATGCCTTGAGATTATGTAGGAGTGTTGTCTCACACTTACACTGGGAGAAAGAAGGTCCCTCTCCTCTCTCTGATTCTGATAGTCCAAGTTTATCTCAAGAAGAATTGTTGGGACTGGTAGATGAGGAGCTTAAAAGCCCGTTAGATATCAGGGAAGTGATTGGTCGAATTGTGGATGGATCAAGATTTGAGGAGTATAAGCCGAGATATGGCAAGACCATGATTTGTGGGTGGTCAATGCTTCATGGTTACCCAATAGGCATATTAGGAAATAATGGTCCCATCTACCCAGAAAGTGCTGAAAAAGCTGCCACCTTTATCCAGCTATGTAATAAACGAAACATACCTTTAATTTTTCTTCAAAATGTTACAGGATTTTTGGTTGGCAAGGATTTCGAAAGGCAAGCCATTATAAAAAAAGGGTCTCAACTTATTAATGCAGTCTCTAACTCTAATGTTCCTCATATAACAATTATTATTGGGGCATCATTTGGGGCAGGTACATACGCTATGTCAGGAAGAGCATATAACAACAGGTTCACATTCCTATGGCCCACAGCAAAAGTTGCTGTTATGGGTTCTAAACAGATCGCTGGAGTTATGTCTATTGTTCGAAGAGGCCAGGCTGCAAGAAAAGGGGAAAAATTTGATGAAAAACAAGATGCTGAAATCGTAAAGATGGTTGAGCAAATGTCAGATCAGATGTCAGAGGCGCTGGTTGCAAGCAGCATGGTTACTGATGATGGCATCATTGATCCCAGAGATACAAGAAGTGTTATTGGATTTTGCCTATCTGTAGTTTCTAATTCTTCAATTGATGGAGCTGAAGAATATGGAGTGTTTAGATTATGAGATTTAATTCAATTCTTGTTGCGAATCGTGGAGAGATTGCCTGTCGAATAATGCAAACCGCTCAATTTATGGGTATTAAATGTGTAGCTGTTTTTGTTGATGCTGATAAGGATGCTCCATTTGTAAAGATGGCTGATGAAGCTATCAAGTTATCTTCTGGCTATATGGATGGGTCTGCTATTATTGATGCAGCTAAACAATCTGGAGCAGAAGCAATCCATCCAGGATATGGTTTTTTATCAGAAAATGCAGCCTTTGCTAGAAAGGTTAAAAGCAATAAATTAATTTGGATTGGCCCATCGCCCCATGTAATAAAAGTCATGGGTGATAAATTAAAAGCTAAAGAAATAGCAGAAAAATCCGGGGTTCCCACTCTGCCAATGACCTCAAATACTAAAGATGTTAAAAATATTGGCTATCCGATCTTGATCAAGGCTGCCGCTGGAGGTGGTGGTAAAGGAATGCGAATTGTTGAAAAAGAAAGTGAATTAAAAGATTCAATCATAAGTGCTAAAAGAGAAGCTCTTTTGGGTTTTGGTGATGATAGAATTTTTATAGAAAGATATGTAGAAAAATCACGTCATATTGAGATACAAATCTTAGGAGATGAACACGGTAATTTAATTCATTTAGGAGAACGTGAATGTTCCATACAAAGAAGGCATCAAAAAATTATTGAGGAGTCTCCTTCTCCAAGAATTGATCCTTTTTTACGTGAGGAGATGGGTCAAGCAGCTATAAAGTTAGCTAAAAAAATTAAATACTGCTCTGCAGGAACTGTTGAATTTTTATTTGATGATAAAACAGATGAATACTGGTTTTTAGAGGTAAACACCAGACTGCAAGTTGAGCACCCAGTTACAGAAGAAGTTACAGGAATAGATTTGGTTGCGGAACAAATCAAGATAGCGAGAGGAGATGAGCTTGAATTTGCTCAGGATGATATTAATTGGCATGGACATGCAATTGAAGCAAGATTGTATGCTGAAGATCCTGGAAATAACTTTTTACCTGAAATAGGAACCCTACACGCATATGATACTAGCCTAGCTTCAGAGGTAAGATGGGATTCAGGCGTGGAAGAAGGTAATGTTATTGGAACAGATTTTGATCCAATGTTATCTAAAGTTATTTCTTGGGCTCCAGATAGAATTGATGCTGCGAATAAACTGGCACGCGGACTTGAAAAGGCTCACATGGGAGGTGTGGTAACAAATCGTCAATTTTTAATTTCTTGCTTAAGAAATGAAAGTTTCTTAAACGGAAATACAACAACAGACTTTATTGAGCGTGAAACTTTAGAAACTAAAAAGCATCTTTCTGTAAGTGAGCTTCATCAAACATCGACAGCAATTGCTTTATGGATAGCGCAACAAAATAGAGTCTCTGACCCCGTTACAGGCTTTATGCCCGCAAACTGGACCAATGGAAGAATGCCACTTCAAAGGGTTAAATTACTTTTTATGCAAGATGAGATCGAAGTAAAGTATAAATTAAATAAAGAAAATTTATATGAAGTTATGGGTTCCATTTGTGAAATTTACCATTGCGATAGTTTTGGCATTGATATAGAGATAGATTCTCACAGATTTTATACTCATTTAACTAAGGTAGGCACTGAAATCGTAATAAATATGCCATTTGGAGACGTTAATGTATCTGTTCTACCTAGGTTTATTGAACCAGGTAATGAGATCCCTGAGGGAGGTTTAATAGCTCCAATGCCTGGAAAAGTTATTGATGTGAAAGTTAAAAAAGGCAGTAAAGTAAAAGCTGGTGATACTTTAGTAATTATTGAGGCAATGAAAATGGAACATTCAATTAAAGCAACTGAGACGGGCAGGATAGCCAAAGTAATGATCCAACTGAATGATCAAGTTGATAACGGTGCTACCCTTCTCGTTCTTGAAAAATAATATGAAATTTCAAGCTGTCCTTTCAAAACAGTCGCCTCAACTTAGAAAGCGTCACCTTGAGGTTATGGACGAATTAGAAAGCTTGCTTGATAAAGGAAAGTCATTTTCAACAATGTCTGACCTAGCAAAACAATTGAAAATTTCACTAAGAACCCTATACGAAATTGCACCAAGCAAAGAGGAATTAATAGTTACAACCGTTGATAGGGTTCTAAAAAAACACGGCAAGATAGCAATAGATGCAATGAATGCACATTCATCTCCTATAAAAAAATTAGAAAGTTTTCTGAAAGTTGCTAATCAAGCAGTTGGGCCAAGATTTGAAAGATTCACACTATCTCTTAGTAGTTTAAATTCATCTAAGCCAATGGTGGACTACCATGAACAATACATAACTGACCTAATAAAAAATCTTTTAGATGAAGCAAGAAATAAAAATGAAATCAAAGAGATTGATACTCAGGCAACTGCATTACTATTGGGAGGTCTTGGTAGATATTTTCAATCTAAGAGACTCTTAAAAGATTTATACCAAACACCTGAAAAAACTAGTAACTTTTTAACAAAAGTTATTATTGATGGTATCAAAATGGAGAAATCTTGAGCGAAGAAATTATAAAGATTGCAAATTGTAGCGGTTACTACGGAGATAAATTATCTGCTGCTAAAGAGATGGTGGATGGAGGACCTATAGATGTTCTGACTGGAGACTATTTAGCAGAACTCACCATGACAATTCTTTTTAATCAAAAGATGCAGCGCGGAGACGATAAGGGATATGTGGGCACCTTCTTAAAACAAGTGAAAGCGGTAGCCAAATCATGTAAAGAAAAAAATATTAAAATCGTTACCAATGCTGGCGGCTTAAATCCCTCTTCTATGGCCAATGAAATAGAAAAAATCTTAGAAGAACTCAATATTTCTCTCAATGTGGCTTATATAACAGGAGATGATTTGATGGCAAGAATTGACTCTCTAAGAGAGGAAGGAGAATCATTTTTAAACATTGATAAAGATATCCCAATTGATAAATCAGGATGTCAAACACTCACTGCAAACGCATATCTTGGTGCATGGGGAATTAAAGAGGCATTAGATAAAGGCGCTGATATTGTTGTATGCCCAAGGGTGACGGATGCTGCAGTAGTAATTGGTCCAGCAGCATGGAAATTTAATTGGAAGAGAGATGATTATGATGCATTGGCAGGCGCATTAGCAGCAGGTCATATTATTGAATGTGGTTGCCAAGCAACCGGTGGTAACTATGCTTTTTTTAAAGAGGTGCCAAGTTTTGATAATGTTGGCTATCCAATAGCTGAAATAAAAAATGATGGAAGTTTTTATATTACAAAGCATCCAGGCACCGGTGGCTTGGTATCCACTGGAACCGTAACAGCCCAGTTATTGTATGAAATTAGCTCACCTGCATACCTAAATCCTGACGTCATAGCTCATTTTGATACCTTGAATATCGAGGAAATTTCTAAAGATAGAGTATATGTATCAGGATGCAGAGGAAGTTCACCAACAAATACTCATAAAGTTTGCATTAATCTTGCAGGTGGATATAGAAATGGTATGGAATTTATTCTTACTGGTATAGATATTGAAGAAAAAGCTAAAATAATTACCGATGCTTTATTCAATAATGTTGGAGGTAAAGACCAATTTGATGATGTTTCAATCCTGTTAGATAGAACCGACAAAAAAGATCCAAATTCTAATGAAGAGGCAATGGCTTTTCTGAGAATTTCAGTTAAATCAAAAGATCCTGATCTAGTTGGCAGAATGTTTACACAAAAGATGATAGAGCTTGCTTTAGCAAATTATCCAGGTTTTTTTACAGGAAGTGGAGTTCGATCTGGAGGACCTGTATTGGTCTATTGGCCAGCTCTAATAGATAGTAAACATATAAAAGAGACTGTTCATATAGACGGCAAAGAAATTGATGTAATACCGACTAATCAAATGGATTTAGAAGACACATATTATCAAAAAAAGCCAATTGAAGTTCCCCCTCCTCCTTCAGGTGAAACTCTCAATAGACCATTAGGAGAAATTTTTGGAGCTAGGTCTGGCGATAAGGGCGGTTGTGCAAATATTGGTGTGTGGGCAAAAAGTGAAAATGCATTCTCTTTTTTAAATAATTATTTAACTGTTAAGAAAATCAAAGAATTAATGCCTGACATAAGTGAATTTGAAATAGACAGATATGAGCTTCCAAACATACTGTCGCTAAATTTTTACATCCATGACATATTAGAAGATGGAGTTTCTTCCAATAACAGAAAAGATGGTCAAGCTAAATCTCTAGGGGAATACTTGAGAGCAAAGTATGCAGATATCCCTAAATCTTTATTTGAGGAAAACTTATGAGCATAAATAAATTATCTTTAGAGGGTTTGGATTTTCAAGCAACCAAAATAAATATTAAAAATAATATTTTAACAATTACATTGAATCGACCTGAGAAAAAAAATGCATTAAATAATGTGATGATGAATGAGCTAAATTTTGCTTTAGCTTATGCGAAACAAGAAAGAGAAATTAGGGTTGTTGTTATTGATGCAAAAGGAGATATTTTTTGCGCCGGAGCTGATCTTAGGCTTGCTAAAGAGGATTCCAATGTTCCAAAAATAGAGGGTGCAGATGACATCAGTTTCTCCCTACGAAGACTGCACAAACCCGTAATATGCAAAATTCAAGGATCAGTCCTAGCAGGAGCATTATTGCTAGTAACAAATGCAACTCATGCTATAGCTGTTAAATCAGCTAAATTTTCAGCGCCTGAAATACACAGAGGCTTGTGGCCTTTTATGGTCATGGCCGGATTATTCAGAGTAATGCCTAAAAGAGCTGGGCTTGATTTTATTATGCGAGGTCAACCCATTGATGCAAATAAAGCTGAAACATGGGGATTAATCAATGAGTCCGTAGGAGCTAATGAACTGGATAAAAGGGTTGGCGAGCTAGCTAAAGAACTAGCTAGTCTTGCCCCAAGAACTATGCAATTTGGTCTAGAAGCATATGAAAAGCAAGATGCGTTAGAGTTTGATGAAGCTCTTCCTTATTTACAAAAACAAATTGCTAAATGTTTTGAGGGTGAGGATGCCATTGAAGGTATTGCTGCGTTTTTAGAAAAAAGAAAACCAAATTGGAAATAAATAAGGAAGATTTATGGATTTAGAATACGGGCCAGAATATCAAGACTTCACAAAAGAGGTTCAAAACTTTTGTAAAAAGTATAAAGGGCTATCTTTCACAGATCGTTCTAATAATCCTTTGGGAAGTTCGGGTGGATCTGGCGGTCCCAAAATGTCTAGATCTGAATGGCAAAAAATCTTAATTGAAAAAGGCTATTTTGCCCGCTCAGTTCCCAAGGAATATGGAGGATATGGTGGTGAAGCAGATATTCTAAAAAGCAGAATTATTGCTGCTGAGTTTTCGAAAGCAAAAACTCCTGTGGCAATGGGTGGTCAGGGTATTGATATGTTGGTTCCTACATTATTAGAGATGGGTACCGAGGAACAAAAACAAGCATTTATCAAATCCACACTACATGGAGAAATGATTTGGTGCCAAGGTTACTCAGAGCCGAATGCGGGTAGTGATCTAGCAAGTTTACAAACTAAGGGAGAGTTAGTTGGTGACGAATGGGTGATTAATGGTCAAAAAATATGGACCAGCACCGCTCAATACTCACAAATGTGTTTTTGTCTTGTTAGAACTGAGCCTAATGCTCCAAAGCATGCTGGAATAAGCTACTTATTGATCCCAATGGATACTCCAGGCATTGAGGTTAGGCCACTTGTTGATATGACTTTGAAGGCTGGATTTAATGAGGTCTTTTTTACAGATGTAAAAATTCCTGCAAGCAATATTGTGGGCAAAAGAGGTGAAGGCTGGGCCGTTGCAAATGCAACTCTAGGCCATGAAAGAGGCTCCTTAGCCCCACCAGATGCAACCATGAATAGAGTAAATATGTTGATGCATCTAATGAAAGAAGAGACACTTGATGAGAAACCGTTAATTGAGCACCCAATCTATCGAGATCGATTGATGCAAATTCAAGGTAAAGTTTTAGCTCAACAATCTCATGCTTTAAGACTGCTATCAGCTAAGTTAAATCCAGGAGCTGATGTAAAGTTAGGCAAAATGATTCAAAAACTTACCGGAACAGAGTTAAGACATGAATTAGAAGGCCTTGCCATAGATGTGATGGGTGAGATTGGAACCTTGTATGAAGATAGCCCGCATCTTAAAAATGAAGGCACATGGCAATTCATATACATGTATTTTTTAGGCCTCATTATCGGCGGAGGCACAAGTCAAATTCAAAAGAACATCATAGCCGAAAGAGGTCTAGGCTTGCCCAAAGAACCAAAAATAGAGGGAGCATAAAATGTATTTTGGCTTATCGGAAGAACAATCCTTTTTTCAAGACAATGTAAAAAAATATCTAGGAGAGCATGCCACGATAGACAACATTAAACACATTGCTAGTGGTGACAAGAAAAATCTTTCTGCAGAGATTCATCAAGGCCTTCTAAATCTAGGAATTAATGGACTCTTAATACCAGAAGAATTTGGTGGCCTAGGTCTTGATTTGCTCTTTGCAGCCGTCGTCTCAGAAGCTTTGGGAGGTGGCATTGGCCCTACTCCGTTTATTGCGCCTTATGTTATGGCGCCAACAGCAATAATACATGCAGGTAGTAAAATCCAGCAAGAAAATTATCTTCCTAAAATTGCAGCCAATGAATATCGATTTGGAGTTGGTTTTAGTGAATTCATCGGCAAAAGAAATGATGCTGGAATAACTTTTTCAGACAGTGCATTAAATGGAAGAGCTATGTTTGTACTCGATACTAATAATGCAACGCATCTTTTACTAGCAAATGAAAAAGGTCAAATATTCGTTGTAGATGCAAAATCTGCAAACATTGAGATAGTTAATTTAATAACTGTTGATAAAACCAGACATTATTCAGAAGTGATTTGTAAAAACCTAGATGCGGAACTTCTTGAGAATTCCTCATTTTCAATAGATCCAATTAACCAAGCAATTGATGCAGGCAGGATTATGCTTGCTGCAGATTCTATTGGGGCATCACAAACTATGATAAACAAAGCAGTTGATTATGCTAAGGAGAGAAAACAGTTTGGCAGAGCCATTGGATCATTTCAGGCCGTAAAGCATATGTGTGCAGAAATGGCTGCAGATTTAGAACCTTGCTATGCACTAGTTTGGCATGCTGCACATTGTCATAATCATTCTCCTGATGAATCGAAATTCATGGCCTGTCACGCAAAAGCACACGTCTCCGAAATGAGTAAAAGCATAGCCAAGAAGGCTACAGAGGTTCATGGTGGTATGGGTTTCACAGACTTGCTTGGCCTTCATTACTGGTTCAAACGCATTGGGTTGAATCGTCAGATTCTCGGTAGCCCAGAACTGGTTCGAGAAGAAGCTTATAGAGCACAGCTTTAAATTAAATTTTTTTTAATTGCTTCTTCTAAGAGATGCAATCGGTCATTACCAAAAAACATATTGTCTTTATAAAAAAAAGTGGGCGAACCAAAGCCACCTCGCTCAATTAATTCATCAGTATTACTAATCAATAGATCTTTGGCCTCTTGCGAAGCTATAAACTTT
Organism: uncultured SAR86 cluster bacterium; assembly: GCA_902515775.1. GTDB lineage: Bacteria > Pseudomonadota > Gammaproteobacteria > Magnimaribacterales > D2472 > D2472. The sequence goes on along the minus strand of CABXVU010000019.1, from coordinate 12,621 downwards.
TTAAATTCTTCAGAATTTAAATTTGAATTTTTGGCAATGTCGAGCAACAGATCATCCTGGCCGATATCTTTACCTTCACTCCAATAAGCTTTGAATACTTTATCTGCAAAATCAGCTAATTGATTTTTTTTCTTAGCAAACAAGCAACCTCTCATTGCCTTAACGGAATTAATGGGAAATACTTCCGGAAAACTAATACTAATTCCCCTGACCTTTGACCACAAATTTAAATCATCATTTGAATAGTTCAACTTTAAAAGATTTGGCTTTTTCCTAAACTCATATACATCTTGATTGACGATATTAAAAACTCCTCCAACGAGTATTGGCTTCCAGTCTATTTCTATATCAAGCCTTTGTGATAATGATACAATTTCAATAAATGCTAAATATGTCCAAGGGCTTGAACAGTCAAAGTAAAATTCTATATAGTTAGCATTCATTATTAATAAATATTGTAAATTAATTATCTTGTATAAACAGAAAAAAGCTTTGAGCTTGATAACAATACTGTTGCTAAGCATTAGCGTTGAAGCAAAAATCAATATTCATGTTTCGGAAGAAAAACAAAAGCTATGCAAAGAAATTTTTCAAAAAATGACAAGTGAACATTTTTTTATCAACAAAGACTTAAGCTTTGTTAACACTGAAATATTTGATGTATTAGTAGATCAACTAGATTCACAGAAAATATATTTTACGGAACATGAAATCGTCTCATATAGAAAAAAATTCTCTAAATTTGATAATCCTGTTAGCTATCAGAAAAAATTCTTAAAGCCTTCTAATTGCTCGATAGATTTAAAGTCTAATTTTGCATTTATAAATTTGTACTTTAACCGTTTAATAGAGGCAACAAATTATCAAATGAAAGAGCTTGGTAAAAAAAATTTTGATTTTACAAAAGAAGAAGCCATCGTAATTGATGATGAGCAGAAAAATTGGCAGAGGAGTAAATTTGAGCTCAGGAAAATCTGGAGAAGACTTGCAAAAAATGATGTATTAACGTCAATGCTCGCTGATAAAGAGCTAGATGAAGCAACTGAAACTATTGAGAAAAGATATAAAAATAGACTTCGCAGAATCATACAAAGAAATGAGGAGGATATCTTTTCAATTTCTATGGATAATTTGACGTCTTATTTTGATCCGCATTCTGCATACTTCTCTCCTAAATCAGCAGAGGATTTTGAAATGAAGATGAGTCTGAAACTGGAGGGAATTGGGGCAATGCTGACAATAGAGGATGATTACGCAACTATTGTGAGTGTTGTGCCTGGGGGTCCAGCTGAAAAAACAGGAAAAATTAATCCAGATGACAAGATAGTTAAGATACATCAGATTGGGGAATCTAACTCAGCTCCTATTGATGTTGTAGGATGGAGAATAGATGAAGTGGTTCAATTAATTAGAGGTAAAGCTGGTACTAAAGTTGAACTTGAGCTAATTCCAGGAAAAACAGGCGGTTTTAGCGAAAGGAAATTTGTAACCATTACCCGTGAAGAAGTGAAACTAGAGGAGCAAGCAGCAAAATCAAGGATAATTGAAATCAAAAGAAATTTGCAAACAATAAAAATTGGCATGATAGATTTACCTGCTTTTTATATAGATTTCAATGCGTGGAGAGATAGAGATCCTAATTTTAGGAGCAGCTCAAAGGATGTGGAAATAATACTAAGGAAATTTAGTGATCAGGGTGTTGATGCAGTATTGATTGATCTTCGAGGTAATTCAGGTGGATCACTTTTTGAGGCAAATAAATTGATTGGATTATTTGTATCCTCTGGAGCAACATTGCAAGTGAAAGAGAGCGATGGCAGTGTAAAGCCATGGGGAGACGCTAGAGCTAAGCAAGTTTGGAAGAAACCAATGGCGGTCATGGTTGATAGGTATTCAGCTTCAGCATCAGAAATTTTTGCAGGAGCTATTCAGGATTATCAAAGAGGAATAATAATAGGGCAAAAAACATTTGGGAAAGGCACTGTCCAAAAATTAGAGGATCTCAGCTCGGGACAAATAAAAATTACGGAGTCAAAGTTTTATAGAATTACAGGAGTTGGTATGCAAAACAGAGGGATACTGCCAGATATTACATTACCAAGTACCTGGGATGTTGAGGAAGTTGGTGAAAGCTCTTACGATACTGCCCTTGCATGGGATGAAATCCAACCTATACGTTTCCATAAATACTCTATGGAGTCATATTTAATATCTCAATTAAATGAAAAACATTTAAAGAGAGTCAATGAGAATCCTAATTTACAATACATCCTTGATGTGAGGGAAAGATATGAAATTCAAAAAAACAAAGACATAATTTCTCTAAACCTAATTAAGAGAAAAATTGAAAAAGAGGAAAGGCAACTGTGGGCCTTAAATATAGAAAATAAAAGACGTGCTTCACTCAATTTAGAGCTTTTTGATTCCTTTAAAGCTATGGACGATCATAGTGTCTCCAAAGAAAATGATGAGGAAGAAAAGGCTTTTGAAATAGACATCGATAATGATTATTTATTAAATGAAGGTACGCAAATACTCTCAGACTACATAATATTGAATCAGAACATCTATCTGACGAAAGCTGCATAAAAACATGAAAATTGTCTCATTTAACATAAATAGTATAAGAGCTCGCCCTCACCAATTGGTTCATCTAAGAGATACTATTAATCCAGATATAATTGGAATACAAGAGACCAAAGTAGATGATCCCGAATTTCCAGTGAATGAAATTAAAGAAATTGGATACCACCCTGAATTTTGGGGACAAAAAGGTCATTATGGAGTAGCTATTCTCAGCAAAAAAAAGCCTGAAAATGTACAAAAAGGTTTTAAGGGAGATACAGAGGATGATCAAAAAAGATTTATTCAGGCTACTTTCAAATGGAAAAGAAAAAAAATTACCATCATGAATGGATACTTTCCTCAGGGAGAGAATAGATCTCATGAAACTAAATTTCCAAAAAAAATTAAATTCTATGATGATTTAGAAAAACATATCAAAAAACTTAAAAAAGTTGAAGAAAATTTAATTGTAATGGGAGATTTTAACGTTGCTCCAACAGATTTAGATATAGGTATCGGCGAACAAAATATAAAGAGGTGGTTGCGCGATGGTAAAACAGCTTTTCTGCCAGAAGAGATTAAAATGTGGAATAAAATCAGAGACTTAGGCTTTATAGATACCTGGAGAGAACAAAATCCCAGTGAGGGATCAATTTATTCATGGTTTGATTATAGATCACGGATGTTCGACGATAATCCTAAAAGAGGATTGCGAATTGATCACATCCTATTATCAAAAAATATAGAAAATTTGATCCTTAATACTGGAATTGACTACACTGCAAGAGCAATGGAAAAACCATCAGATCATTGCCCAATTTGGCTAGAATTAAAATAAATTTTTCAAAGAATGTTTGTTTTTTCTTTTAGTTTGAAAAAATTTTCTAAGAAGGTGTGAGGATTCTTCTCTCAAATGTCCTCCACTAGAAAATACTTTATGATTAAGGTCACCTCTTTTTAAGAATTGATCTATTGATTCAATTGCACCTGTCTTCGGCTCATTTGCACCAAAGTATAAAGAATTAATTCTGGCATCTACAATTGCCTTTGCACACATATGACAAGGCTCAAGTGTTACATAAATATCACATCCCTTAAGTCTATAGTTTTGAAAAAATTTGCTCGCCTGATTAATTGCATTAATTTCTGCATGAGAAGAAACTGAATTTTTTGCTATGACTTGATTCAAACCTCTGCCAATAATTTGACCCTCATAAACAACGATAGCTCCTACTGGCACTTCGTCATTCTGGAATGCGATTTTGGCCATTTTTATAGCCTCACCCATAAAATAATTAATGTTATTACTTTCTATCAATAATGAAAAAAATTAGTATGTTATAAAAACTTAGCCCATTCTTTTAGCGGCCTTCTTTCTGACTTCAAAGAATTGATCTTAGCAGCATTATCCTTATATCCTATTGCCATGCCACAAAATAATATATCGCTATCTTCAGATTTGACATATTTAGAAACGCTCTCATGCTTCAATGACCAGGCCTCTTGAGCACAAGTATCCAGACCAGCTTCTTGAGCTAACAACATAAAGGTTTGTAAAAACATTCCTAAATCAGACCACTGCGGAGGCCCCATTTCTTTATCTACATAACAAAACATTGCAGCTGGAGCACCAAAAAAATTAAAGTTTTTCATTACCTGAATAATTCTAGCTTCTTTGTCCTCTCTAGGAATGCCTAACAATGAATACATTTGCTCACCAAGCTCATACCTTGATGTTCTATAGGGCTCTTTTAAATTAGGAGGATAAATTTCATATGCTGGACTTTCTGGTTTTTTCCAAAGTTTTTGAAATTCTAAAAAGTCCTTCATTGACTTTCCGTTTAGAACAAAAATCTTCCATGGTTGCAAATTGCCTCCACTAGGACTTCTAGATGCTTTTATTAAAAGATCTTTTATAATCTCATTTTTAACTGGTCTATCAAGGAAGGATCTCACTGAAGTTCTTGAAATAATTGCTTGGGATACATTCATACTAATTCTCTTTAACTTTCATTATAATTTTTCTAGTTTCGTTGAAAATTGATCTATCAAGTATTCTAATTTTTTCAAAGAGCGCTTGTGCAGCTTTACCCAATATGTGTTCTGGTCTATTCATCCACAAATTTATTTTTAATAATAAATCATCGCATGAACTAAATAAAACTTCTTGATTTTCATATAGTTCATTGTGATCAGTTGAGTTCTCTGCTAAAAAAAAACTATTAAAGTATGGGATCTCGTAAGATCTGCTAGTGATGGTATCATGATTGCTTTTTCTCAGAAAAATCAAATTAATTTTTGAAGATTTTATAATTTCTTCGTATTCAAGACCATAAACTGGAGGATGCATAATTAAGTTTTGATGAGGATTTTCAGGCCAATCAGATCCAAAAATATTAACTTTGATATTATTTTCAGCAAGAAAATATAAATACTTATACCTATCTTCCTCATAAGTTCCAATAAATGTAACATCTAAATTTTTTTGTTTATGGGTTTTATGTGATTCATTTGTGTGATTAAGTTTTATAAACCTATTGTCAAAGCTGTCATGAAACTTAAATACATTGTTCATATAATTTAACTTTTTTAAAATAAAATCCTTAGTGGTAAAGATAAAATCATAATGCTTCAATAATGGCAAATGTAATCTGCCAAAATTATGAGGTAGCAGAAAATTATCCTCTGAAACAAATATAATCTTTATGTTGGGCTTCAAGAACTTAAATATCTTAATAGACGTTTTATTAAATATGGGAAAGTTATCTATCCAAATAACAACATTTTTTTTAAAGAGTGCATTTAATAACAAATACCATGGAGCTAAAAGTGATAGAGAAAACTTGAGGTATATTTTAAAAATAAATTTTAAAAAAACATTTTCTGGATTCCAATTGACTTCAACAAATTTACTATTAGGTAGTATTATTTTTAGAGCTTCAAGCCTGGCATAACTTCTTCTGAGTTTATTAGAACAATCACCAAGAAATATTACTTCAAACTCACTTAATGGATTGAATCTGTCATTAACCATGAAAATTAATTAAATATAATCTGTAAATCTTGGCTAAGGGGATTATTTGGCATGTCTATCTCATTTGGGCAAGACGCGTCCTTTGAGTTACTAAATGATGAAGACGAGTACGTGCATTCAATTGCTAGAGGTACGTCAAATTTGTTCACACCACCATAGTTGTTAGCATGAACATGGCAAAGTTTTAACGAAAAATTATTAGTAAATTTAACAATTTTATCGATGTGAAGATCAACATTATGAAACTCGATTACCATACCAGAAATCTTATCTGATATATTTACTAGGTGATCAAGCAGCCTATACTCAGATCCTTCTATATCAATTTTTAAGAATACTTTTTTATCTTCTTCAACAAAATATTGCTCAATTAACTCTTTAAAAGAAATAAATTCCTTTCCCTTAATTTCATCAACTAACAATCTTATATGTTTTTTTGAGCCATTGAAAAAAAAGTGATACTTAAAAATTGTTTTAACCCAATGCAAAAATATAGAGATATTGTCAATACGAATAATTGATAAAATTAGGTTTTTGATAAATCTTGATTGGCCTACAGTCCCATCAAAGATGTATGTTGGAATTTTCTGCAAATCTGTAAAGTGTTCTTCAAAGCTCCAATCATCATTCATACCTAGACCTATAAGACAGTCAGAGATTTGAATATTTCTAGCATCAATAATATATCCGCCATCAAAATCTTTACCAATTCTTGCTAATGTTCTACATGAAGAGGGTTGGAGTTCTTTAGGTAGATAAACTTGGTTCATTTTGAATATCGTTTAATATCCTCTTTAACCATCATATGCACTAATTCTTTAAAACTTGTTTTTGGTTGCCACCCTAAAATATTTTTTGCCTTTGAATTGTTTCCACATAAGCTATGAAGCTCTGCAGGCCTCTTAAAGGCGGGTGCGGTTTCCACATAACCAGCCCAATCTTTAATTTCAGCTGCGTCAAATGCTATGTCAAGTAAATCACGAATACTGTTCTGCACTCCTGTTGAAACAACGTAATCATCAGGATCATCTTGTTGCAACATTAACCACATTGCCTCAACATAATCTCCGGCAAATCCCCAATCACGTTTTGCATCTAGATTTCCTAAAATGATCTTGTCCGCTTTGCCACATTTTATTTGCGCAACACCATCAGTAATTTTTCTTGTAACAAATTCTTTTCCACGAATTGGTGACTCGTGATTGAATAAAATTCCATTCGAAGCATGAATACTAAAACTTTCTCTAAAGTTGACAGTCATCCAGTGAGCATATAATTTTGAAACCGCATATGGTGATCTTGGCTTAAATGGAGTAGATTCATCTTGAATTGAAGAATCAGCATTTCCGTATAACTCTGAAGTTCCAGCTTGATAATATCTTGTATTAGGATTATGTAATTTAATTGCATTCAATGAGTTAAGTGTTCCAAATGCGTTAACCTCAGAGGTTGTTTTATTTAAATCCCAGCTTGCTCCGACAAAACTTTGAGCTGCTAAATTATAATATTCATCAGGTTTGATAGATTTTAGTAGATGATTGAGACAGCTATCGTCAGTTATATCGCCAGTTATGAGATCAACGCTATCATCAATATCTAAATATTTTAGATTATCAAGATTAGGATTAGAGTATCTTTTTACTAACCCATAAACTTTATAGTCCTTTTCAAGCAAAAGTTTTGACAAATATGGGCCATCTTGACCAGTCATTCCTAATACAAAAGCTACTTTTTTTTTCATTTTTATAACACCTGAAATTAATATGATTTAATCACATGCCAACAACGTTATTAAATGCTTAAAATTTCATATGTATTTTAATTCTATTTAATCACGATAGCTATCTCATCAAGAACTTAATTGCTTATTAAGTATCGGTAATTTCTGGAGGAAGAGCTGTTTTAACAATTTTCATTGGGTCATTTGCTGACGATGATACAAGAAGGAGGTTTTGATAATAAAAATCATCAAGCAAATAATTATAGACAGGCATTGATATCAATCCTCTTGAGGTAATTCTATAAAGTTTATATTCAAAATCATTACAAAGTTCTAATAATAACTCTATCGATGCCCCGCTCTTAATCCAAGTTTGGTTATATTCAATTTGTATGTAATCAATTTTATGGTTTCTCATTGATTTATTTGCTCCTACAAGAGCATCTAATTCTGCACCTTCGGTATCAATTTTTAAAAACGTTACATGATTAAGATTATTATCAGATAAAATATTATCTATTGTTTTGACACTAACTACTTTTGTATCCCCTTGTAAATAATAATGGGCATAAAGTGAATTTGATCCACTAAATTGATGAGAAAGGTCAATAAAAAATTCTCTTTCACCTTCTTTATCAGCCACTGCGTAGTCTCCAAAAAAAACTCTTTTATCATTAAACAATTCTCTCAATTTTTTTTGAGTATGCGGACTAGGTTCAATTGCAAATATCTTCATTTTAGGAATATGTGAACCTGATTCTAAAAACTTTTTTGTATGAATGCCTAAATTCGCTCCTACATCAAGAAAGCATAACTCCTCATCTTGAGGATGATTTTTAACAATCTCATCGATAAGTCTAAATTCACCATTCTTTTGAGGATTATCAAGACCTCTGCCACTTAGCTTCTTTCCAAAATTTTCAACAAAATATTCAGGGAAAAAAATCCATCTTAAAAGCTTATTTTTTATCATTGATTCAATTAGTAAATGTGCTATTTCTTGATTGTTATTAAAAAGAATAGGCCTATTGGAATATATTTTCCAATAAACCTTACTAATTTTTTTGGATAAAAATTCTTAGCTATTTTTAGCAAAAATCCTTGATGCCGTTGACCAACCTCACCCTCAAACGTGTCCGCATGAGATACCTGAACTTGAAAATTTACATCTGAAAAATTCTTAGTAAGCTCTCTAGCTTCTTTAAAGGAATATGCCTTGGTACCTGGAGACTCTAAATGATTGGCAAATATATCATCTAATGATCTTAATGGTCTAAAAGACAGAAGACCATATCTTAACCAAAGGATGAATCCTGTAGATGAGTACTTATAGTAAATCATTATTTTTGCAATTCCTCCGGGACGCAACACTCTGTGAACTTCCTCAAAACATTTTTTAGTGTTAGGAGAATGATGAAGCGTGCCCCATGAATATACAGCATCAAAAGAATTATCTTCAAAAGATAGATCTTCTGCATTATCTACTGTGAGATCTGATTTAAGTTGAAATAAACTGAACCTCTCTTTTGTTTTTTGAATTGATCTAGGGGTAAGATCAATGCCGTGAAGACTTTTAGGTGACTCAGATGCAATCGAGCTGTGATCACTGCCCATTCCAACACCTATTTCAAGAACATCAAGATCTTTATAAGACGGAAATTCTGCAAAATCTTTTATGTAAGGCTCTAATTGATAACGAGCAAGTGTTTCATTCTTAAAATTTTCAAGAGGAGATGAGCCGCTAGCATATATCTCACCACAAGAAAATTTTTCCCAAAAGTCAGAAACATCCTCTAAAGAGTATTTATTTGATTTCATTGATAAATGATAAATTAGTTTTCAGTTATAAGTAAACTTTATATTGTATGCGTATTAAGCTTATTAATATCACTGTTTTGTATTAACGCGTTTTAAAAAATAAATTTTAATGCAAAGACAGTTTTAATTATAAGATTTTTCTTAAAATATCTGAAAAAATTTTGCTATAAATTAAGTTATTCCTATTTCATTTTATAAATAATATGATTAAATCAGCAAATAATTTTCAAGTTTATGTATGATAGGTAGCGATCATAGTTCTGTTCCTTTAAAAATAACTCAAGCTTTATCTAGATACATAATAGCTATCTATAATTTAGGTTTTCGCGCAAGCTTTAAAATTTTCCTTTATTCTGCAGTTATAAAAAATGAAGCAGAGATTTCTATGGAAACAAGACATTTTGGAAGGATCTTTTGGAATACAAAAAAAGATTGGGTAATAAATCACTTTTATACTCCTCAACTTGAAATATATAGTCCTACAAAGGATTTGAAAATAAACACTATTGTTGATTTAGGTGCAAATATTGGAATTGAAGCAATTAGGTTGTCTTATTTATATGAAAATGCAAGAGTAATTGCCGTTGAAGCGGAAAAAGGAAATTTTAAAAAACTAGAAAAGAATACTGCTAATCATTTTCAAATAGAACCTGTACATGCAGCCTTATGGAGTGAGAATTGTGAATTAAAACTTATAGTTGCGGAAGATGGAAATAATCAAGGATGGCATCTAGAAAAAGTAGAAGTTGATGAGGATTATGACATGGTAGGTCTTACTTTTTCAGAACTGATTAAAACTTATGACCTCTACTCCATCGATATATTAAAAATAGATTTGGAGGGTGCTGAAATAGAGTTATTTGATAATAAATTCAGTTCATGGATTCATGAAGTCAAGTGCCTAGTGATTGAATGTCCTGATGGTGATTCTCCATTAGCAACCTCATTAATCTTTAAGAAGTTAGAGGAAGCTTGTTACAAGTTTAATACATATTTGAATGGAGAAAATTTAATCTTAATTAGGAGTGATCTTGATTGGCTTACAAGATCAATTGAAATTTATTAGCTTTAAGCAAAATATATAATTTGTAACAAAAGTTATAAAATTTTTCATCAAAGGTACATTTCTACTTTAAAGAAAGTGTATTCAGTTGTGTGTATAGTGAGTAAGCATTTGAACTTAAAGTTTCATCCACATGCTCAGAGACTTGTTTTTTTGAATGCTTAAATTCAAAATTATAATTAGGAGGAACATCTAATTTTTTTAATATCTCTGACCAAATCTTATCTGAATTGCATAAAATCTCATAACTAATTAAGAAAATATTTTCCTTCTCTATGCAAATATCAAGACAATTCCTATATATTAAATACCATTGCTCTATCCAATGATTAATTGATAGGTGATCTTGAAAATTAATGTTATTTGCAATAATTGGATGATAGTTTGAGCCAAACTCCGTATGACCAATCCAATTCATATAATTAGATATAAATTGATCTTGTTCAGAATACTTAAGAAATTGTTTATGCTGAAATAACAGAGAATATGCATGCTGAATTGGATCTCTAAAAGGTATGAGTATTGTTGATTTGGGAAATATTTTTGATACTAATCTCAGTCTTTTAATATTTTGATTGTTTTTACTTAAATATCTTTTTTTTTGATATCTATGCTTAATAAGTTGAACATAACTTTTAAACTTTTCTTCAGTTTCAATTTTTTGATCATCAAATGTAGTCCAAAATACCTCTTCAAATGCCTCCGGAGATTCTAAGGAAATTTTTATACCATCCTTATGCGCTCTTTCTATTGATTCGATTTCTTGTTTACCATCTGACAATCTAGACCAAAGATTCGTTGAAAGAACAAATGGCATGTCTCTATATGCAAGCGATGCAAATTCATTTGATTTAAATAGAGCATTTAATAAAATCGTAGTCCCTGACCTGGCAAGGCCTGCTATAAAAACATTATTATCGATTGATTCATCAGGTGAAACAAAAAAATTTTCATACTCAAAGGTTGTCTCTTTAATAAACTTAGTAGAAAGCGCAAATTGATGAAGTTTTTGTTGCAACCAAGAATAATTATTCACTGTAATACTAATTTCCTCAAATAAAAATAACTTATTAAAAAAAATATAGACTCTATTATTCCGAATAGCGAAATTGTAAATTCTAGAAAGTCATTAAAAAAAAAATTATTGAATAAAAAAAATGACAAGATGCATAAAGAAATAAGCAAAATTTTTCCTGATGCTTTCATCATTCTTATTGCATATATGGGAATTACTTTTTCTTTCCAATGATCACTGATCTTCTTTGATGGGATTAAATGTAAAACTTTTCTTACAGAGTTTAGTATTGAGTTTAGATGAGATAAAAAATTTAGTCGTAAAAATATTTCAATTGATAAAATACAACCAAACATTAAAATCAGGTGATTCGTCATAATGAATCATTCAAATCTGATTTTTTATCTTTCTTGTTTTTAAGTGCACGTTTAATTGGGTAATATAATACTGCCCACAATGCTAATAAAAATGCCCCTAAAAAACCTAAGATTGCAGCAATAACACCTCCTCCCATGCCAGGCCCTAAATAAGCATACGATGGAGTGATAAATAAAAGGAAAAATAAGAAAAAAAGAAATTTATTCATTACAAGCTTCCTTAGTTTTTAAAAAATGATTTACATTAATGATATCTTTTTTTGAATAAATAATCCTTGACCATGAGATCAAATATACATTTCCATCATCCCCTCTATTCAAATGTGTCCATCTTAGGGAACCATCTGCGTTAAAATACAAAGTTCTTCCATAATTAGTTTCTTCTATAAATAAATCACCATTTTGAAGAATTTGACTTGTCCCTTCAGTGATAGTCCTTACTTCATTATTTTTAAGGCTGTCTGAAAGATAATACAAATACTCATTATTTTTAAAATCATAAATAATTACCTCGTTGAACCCATCGACAACATCACCGTTTATAAAATCTTTAGAATTGTTATTAAAAATTGAGATTCTTTTTTGATCTAAAATATCTATATCATGTTGGTGAAAAAATGGTCCAACGCCCTTCCAAAGGATTTCATTAGATGATGGCCTATACAATAGAACCATTGACTGGTGTCTTAAAGATAGAAATAAATCTCCTTTTTTCCAATAATCCCCCGTCTCAATAACTGGCTGTATATCATTCAAATGAAGCGGGTCATCATTAAAATATCTACCTCCGACAGAAAATAATAAATACTCTAATCCATTCTCTATGAAAATCTGTGAAACAGATTTCTCAAAAAGAACTTTGCCTTCTGGAGATAATTTAACTATGGCATCATCTTTATAACCTCCTCCATTTCCTAGTAAAGATTTATTAGCCGCGTTAGGAATTTCTCTTCCAACCTCTTTATATGACAGGGTTTGGGGATACATGTGACTAGGAATCCAAATATTTCCTTCATGATCAAGTTCAAT
>CABXVU010000018.1 GCA_902515775.1 uncultured SAR86 cluster bacterium | reverse complement strand
TAATAGTTTTGTCTTCATAGTGAATTAATTATTTTTTTAGGTTGATGATAATCATTATTTATTGGAAGCAAAGGAATTGATTGAAGTTCTATCAAATCTTTAATTCTATTAGGCATGGAATGATATAAGGTGTTGCGCTGGATTAAATTAAGGTCTAGCTCATCAGTAATTTTAAGAACATCCTCTAAAAATAATTCTTGACCAAAAGCGGCACCAGCAGATCTTGTTATTGATTCATTCATGAGCACTCCTCCAATGTCATTAATTCCTGCAGTTAAAAGAAACTTTAATCCTGGAAGGCCCATTTTTACCCAAGAGCCCTGAATGTTATTGATTTTGCCATTGAAAAGAATTCTTGCAACAGAATGGACTAAAATGGATTCTTTGAAGGTAGGTCCGGGTCTTGCAAGACCCTTTCTGTAAATAGGGGCTTCATCAGCCACAAAAGGCAGTGGAACAAACTCTGTTATTCCATTGGTTTCTAATTGAAGGTTATTTAATTTAAGAAGATGATGAGCAACGTGAGACATATTCTCAACATGACCAAACATCATTGTAGATGTTGAGGGTAATCCAACATTATGAGCAGTCTTGATAATTTCAATCCATTGAGATGTAGTCAGTTTATCTGGACATATTTTTGATCTAATATCATCATGCAAAATTTCAGCTGCAGTTCCTGGAAGAGAATTTAGCCCAACATTTTTTAACTCTTGTAGAAATTCTTTAGAAGAAATATTTAATGTCTTTCTACCATGATCTATTTCAAGCGGAGAAAATGCATGGATATGGACACAACTAGAAACTGATCTTATAGATTTAACTATTTCAATATAAGTTCGGCCGGTATATTTTGGATGAATACCGCCTTGTAAGCATACTTCGGTTGCGCCTCTATCAATAGCTTCTTTTGTTCTTCGTACTATCTCAGCATGAGAAATATTGTACGGCTTACCCCGTAGATCATCGTGCCCTCTTCCTTTTGAAAAAGCACAAAAATTACACTTGTAAGAGCATATATTTGTATAGTTGATATTTCTATTTACAACAAAGCTTACATCCTTTCCAAAAATTTCAAATTTTTTGTTATTTGCATAATCAATGATATATTGAAAATCTTTATCATTTGACTCTAATAACCTTTGTAAATTATCTATAGAAGGATTTGATTCAACCTCTTGAATAGTCTTTTGAATGTTAGTATTACAGATATGCTTTGAATAAAGTGGAATATGATCACTTACTCCAGATTTCCAATTATCAGATCTAATCAATGATCTTGCATCAGTAATATTAAGTAATTTAGAGGCTATCGAGGGTGATGAGAACTCATTAAGATTTGTAAAATACTTAGGATAAAGTGTTGTTCGGGCAACCAGTGACTGATTAGAATGCAAAGCTAATTTACCAAGCTTTTCTATTTCTGGCCAGGGAGCCTCTGGATTTACATAGTCCTTAGTTACTGGAGAAATTCCTCCAAAATCATTGATACCAGATACGGTTAATTTTTTAATATGTTCAGCGTTTAGATTTGGTGGAACCTGCACACTAATATCACCAGGTAAAATTAATCTTGCCATAGCAATTGTCCAAATTAACTCATCGAATGAAGGCTCAGGAGAATTTGCCATTAATGTATTTGGCTTCGGTTTGAAGTTTTGAACAATGACTTCTTGAATATGATTGTATTGCATGTGAAGTTTAGAAATTTCATAAAGAGATTCGAGTCTATCTAAACGTGTCTCACCAATTCCTATTAAAATTCCCGTTGTAAATGGAATTTTTTGTTTACCGGCTTCTATTAGTGTCTTCATTCTAAATTCTGGTTCCTTGTCAGGAGATCCATAATGAGGCTGGCCTTTTTCAGTGAGCTTTGAAGACAGTGATTCAACCATTAATCCCATTGAGCCACTTAGTGGCTTTAATTTAGAAATTTCTTCTGATGTAAGACACCCTGAATTCAAATGAGGAATTAGGGAAGTTTCTTTTAAGACAGCATCTGCACAAGCACCCAGGTATTCATTTGTTGTTTTAAAACCATTAATTTTTAACCAATCGCGTGCAGCTTTATATCTCAGCTCTGGCTTATCTCCTAAAGTGAATAATGCCTCATAACAACCCCTACTCTCACCCTCTTTTGCAATAGAAACGACTTCTTGAATTGATAGGTATGGAGATTTAACTTTTTTTGGTGTTTTAGCAAATGTGCAGTAATGACAAACATCTCTACACAAAAATGTTAATGGTATAAAGACTTTAGGTGAATAAGTAAGGGTATCTTGAAAATAATATTTTTTTTTATTAAATGCAGCCTCAATAAGTGATTCTGACAAACAAACATTACTCAAAGCTTTTAATTCAGAAAATTTAATATTTTCATGTTGAATTATCTTCATAAGAGATAAGTTAGATTGTTCTTGAATTTTCAATTTATTAATCATTAATATATTTCACAAGTTTGAAGTAATCTTCCTCCGAGTCAAGATCATCTTGCAGCGTGCTTAAGTTTATGTCTTGAAAGCTAATGTTATTTTTCTTAAATTCCTCTGTAAAAAGATTATAGCTATTTAATCCAAATTTTAGCTCAAAATTTTGTGATGCTTCATACATTAAGCAATTTGTTCCGTTTTTAAGAAGATCTGAAACAATGCTTACTTTTTGATTTGCAAACTTATTCTTTAGTAAATGAAGGTCTAATTCATTAATTCTTGGTAAGTCAGCATGCATGATTAAAATAATTTCATTTTTATTGTGAGATCTAATAGCTTCATTAAGCGCACTATTTAAAGGTGAACTTGTATAAAAAGATTTAGCTTCATCAAACATCAATTCCTTATCATTTGTGACAATGAAAATAGAATCGCATATATCTGAGTCAACTAAAGTCTTTACAGTATGACGAGCCATTCTCTTGGCAAGATTAGATCTTTCAGATGAGCTAAGAATGTTAGATAGTCTTTCTTTAGAAATTTTAAAATTTTTTACTGGTATAAATGCAGAGATTGCCATTTATCTTCCTTCAAGAACTTTTATTATGTTATCTGCGAGTTTATTTTTAGAGAGTGTGTTATTCATAACTAAATTACTACAATGAACTTCGTAACCTAATACAGTGAGAAAGTCAGAATTTTTTTTATCAGCAGCATCGATAAAAATTCTATGAGAGTAATTTTTATAGAATTCCCCGATTGTATTCACGCTTATCTCATGACCAAGTTCTAACATCATTTTTGCTGTTGGTCCTTTGAGAGATTTTGAATTTACAATTGGACTTATTACAGTAACTTTTTCTGGAAATTTCCTAAGATGGTCTTGGAGACTTGAAAGTTGCAGCATAGGATTGATACTTACATATGGATTTGATGGGCAAATAATAATTTCATCGAATGACAATAGGTCTATATCTTTATTAAATTTAGCTTTATCAAGGCCTTTAAAAACAAAATCAGTAACTGGGGGTTCGCATTTTAGTTTTACAAAATATTCTTGAAAAGATAAAAGCCTATTTTCAGTCTGGATATATGTTTCAACCGGCTCATCACTCATTGGAAAAATAAATTGAGGCAAATTAAAAGAATGGCATAGTTTCATTGTTGCCTCTGAAAGAGAATTACCTGATTTTATTAATCTTGTCCTTTGAATATGAGTTGCTAAATCTTTGTCACCAAGTTGAAACCAAGTTTCACCATCCATATCAGCTAAGGCTGAAAGCATATTCCATGTTTCATTTTTTCTACCCCAACCTTTTGAAACATCTGACTCACCAGCAAGAGTATACATAACGGTATCTAGGTCTGGACAAATCTTTAGATTAAGATGCGTAAAATCATCTCCAGTATTTACAACAATAGCTAAATTTTCTTCAGATAGTATGTTTTTAAAGCCTAATGCAAGCTTGGCTCCGCCAACTCCTCCACAAAGTAAAAGATAATTTTTCATCTAAATAAATCTTCTTCCTCTGAGCGAATTAATGTTTTTGCGTTTGAGGTATTACTTTGAATAAATTTATAACCGCTAATTATCACAACTGGTTTTTTTTGTGCGGCTTGACCCATCAACAAAGATGATGCGGCCGCTAATTCATCAGCAATTGCAATTTGAGTAAATTTAAGCGTATTGCCATAAAGATCTTTATTACCTCTTTCGTCAATAAGGCATTCAATATTATGACTTCCGATCGTAAAGCCAACTATTCCATTTCTAAATGGTCGTCCCATGGTATCTGTAATAATTACTGATATATTTTTTTTCAAGTGCTTAGATAAAGATTCAGATAGTTTTTTAGCAGATAGATCTGGATCTTCTGGCAACAATAATACAATGTCTTTTTCTTGATCAATATTTGATCTATCAATACCTGCATTGGCATGAATAAAACCAAGCTTGTGTTCTACAATTAATACTCCCATCCTATATCTGACAACTTTTTTTGATTCGTTTAATATTGCATGAATAAAATTTGGTTCTTTTGCAAGTTTTTTAGATAATTCTATAGCTTCTTTTGAGGGGGAAATATCAGATATATCTAAGTATCTGTCTTCTGATTTTGAAATAATTTTTTGAGCTACTGCAAAGACATCGCCATCATTAATTTTAATTGATTCTTTTTTAAGAGAGTCTATGATCAATTGAGATAAATTATCTCCAGGCTGAATCAGCGGGATAGTCTCTAGCGCTTTGAGATTTATAGATTTAATAATTTATCCAGTGTTTAATGTCCGGTAATTTTTATACCGGAGTGTGCAAGCGAATGTTTCTTATTTATTGCAATTAAAATTGAGGTTAATGCCTCTGCAGCTGCAGAATTACATAATGGTCCAGCATGCCATGCGGTTAAACCAGCATCCTCTGCAAGAGATATTACGGTGCTTCGAGCATCAATAAAATCACCGGCTACTAGTACATCACATTCAATGTCAGCATCCGTTTGCAATAATTCAGCAGAAATATTTTGAAATGCAGAAACTACAATTGTTTTTTCACCAAGAATCGATTGAGCTTTTAAAGCCGCAGAGCCCTCCTGTGGTAATTGAACACGCATTACCTTTGGAGGCATTAAAGGAACTGTAGCATCTATCATTATTTTATTATCTAATGCGTTACCTATACTTTTCAGAGTATTTTCTTGGTGGGCAAATGGAACGGTTAAACATGCGAGCTCACACGATTTTGCAGCTTCTTCGTTTAACATTCCCGAAGAATTAGATAAATTTAGCCCCTTTGCAGATTCTTGAGCTTTTTCTAGGTCACGGCTTCCTATTAATACATCGTGACCAGCTTTTATCCATCTTGAAGCCAGACCCTTACCAAGTGAGCCAGTTCCGCCAAGAATAGCTATTTTCATTGAAATTCTCCTAATTGTTTTTGAAAACTATTATACAAACTAATTTACAAGTCATTGCTGATAAAAAAGAAAAATTTGTTAATTTTACTTATCAGTTCATAATTTATAATTACGTTAAATTAAATAAGTTAAGAATGATAAATCTTAAAAATAAATCAATAGTAGTGACTGGGGGAACCAGAGGTATTGGTGCTGAAATAACTAAAACGTTTTTAAGGCATGATGCAGAGGTTTTTATTCTTGCGAGACAAAAACCTAAAAAATTGATAATGGCTAAAGGAAATAAAGCTATTTTTGTAGAATGTGATATCAGAGATATAAATTCTATAGATGCTGCAGTTAAAAATATTAAAACTAATACAAAATCAGTCGATGTATTAATTAATAATGCTGGAGGTGCTCCCTTAGTAAAAGCCTTATCAGTGTCAAACAGATTTCATGAAGCCATAATTGATTTAAATTTGACTGCTCCATTAAATGTAAGCCAAAGATTTGCAAAAATTATGATGAAACAAAAGACCGTCTCTAACATAATAAATATTTCAAGCGTTACGGCTAATAGACCAACCCCTGGAAGTGCTGCTTATGGCGCAGCAAAAGGAGGACTTGTAAATCTAACAAAAACTTTAGCAGTTGAATGGGCTCCAAAAATAAAAGTAAATAGTATAGTCGTTGGCTATATTGAGACCGAAGATTCACTGGTTCATTACGGCAGTAAAAAAGAAATAAATAAAATTGCTAAAACCATTCCAATGAAAAGAATGGGTAAACCATCTGATGTTGCAAATGCCTGCTTGTTCTTTGTCTCAAATCTTTCAGAATGGGTAACAGGAGCATCTTTAGATGTTCATGGAGGTGGCGAAAAGCCAACCTACCTTGAAGTTGCAAAACCTAAATAAAAATTTTTAACCAAATAATTTTCTAACCAATCTGTTTCCCCAAAAAATCTTAAGTGCGCCTTTTAATTGCTCAAAAGATTTATCTGTATAGGGATATGCAGATGCTGATTTCTTTCCAATGATGATTGGCATGGCATGGGCATATGCTAGTAAGCCCTCCTCTCCATTAACTACTCCTAGGCCACTTTCTTTAACGCCTCCAAAAGGAACTTCATTGACCCCATAGCTCATTGCCATATCGTTTACAGAACATGCTCCTGTTTCAATAGATTGAGCTAATTTTTTTCCTTTAATTAAATCTTTGGTCCAAACATTTCCATTCAATCCATAATGAGATTGATTGGCAAGCATTAAAGCCTCTTCTTCAGAGCTAACTTTCATTATTGAAATGATAGGTCCAAAAGTTTCATCCTTCATTATCTTCATTTCATGAGTTACCTCGGTCAAAACCGTTGGTTCAAAATATAGCCCTTCAAAATTTGGATTACGCTTTCCTCCAACTAGAACTTTCGCTCCCTTATCTATTGCATCTTTTACATGATCCTCAATTATTTCTATTTGTTTATCCCAAAAAGTTGGACCGACATCACCCTTACAGTCATTTGATTGGATTAGTGTCTTCGTAATAGTAACAACTTCGCCAACAAACTCATCGTAAATATCATCCATTACATAAATTCTTTCTGTGCCACAGCAATATTGACCAGCATTCATGCATGAACCTACAACTGCACCACTGGCCGCATCCTTGACATCAGCATCAGAGCAAACAATCATTGCATCTTTGCCACCCAATTCCAGGCTGTAAGGAATTAGCATCTCCCCACATTTCGTGGCTATTTTCTTTCCTGTAGCAACACTGCCAGTAAAAGATACTTTATCAGGACCCTGATCAATTAGTTCAGAACCTGTTTCGCCGTCTCCAATTACAGTTTGAACTAAGTGCACTGGAGCTTCTGCCAATGCAAATATTTCCTCAACCAAAGCTCCTGACATTGGTGTTACTTCAGAAGGCTTTACAACAACACTATTACCGCATAAAACAGCCTGAATCACAGGATTAATTGATAAGATGAATGGTCCATTCCAAGGAGTAATAACAGCAACTACTCCTCTTGGCTTGTAGGTTATAATCGTTTTTTTTAAGAACTGCATAGGCCCATGCATCTTAATTTTCTTATCAGATAACCACTTTTTGGCTCTTTTTGCATAGAAAACCAATGAATCAACGGCAGAAAACACTTCCATTGCCATAGCCTCCTGTTGAGGTTTTCCTGTTTCCCTCATAACAACTTCCATGATTCTGTCTTGTTGCTGAATCACAATATCAGCAACTTTATGCATCAATTCAACTCGCTCTTTAAGTGATGTTTTTTTCCATTCACTTTGTGCAATTTTTGCCTGCGTCATTATTTTTGAAATATCTTCAGAGGATGTACATTCATAGGTATCAATGTGAGATAGATCAACTGGACTTTGTAAGGTTAATAATTTTTGCCCAGTTTCAGATTTTGAAATAGAAAAAATAGCCATTAGAGTTCCTTTAGTTTTGCTTCAAGCATTGGTGTTACGTGATTGTTTATGTGCGCGTTCATACCTAGTGGCATCATTTCATAGTGCTCCAATTTACGGACGACTTTAACCATTATCACGGTGAATTTGTATAGAGCCAAAATATAATAATAGTCAAAATTATCTGCACTAAAACCTGTTAAAGCCTCCCATTTAGCTATAGTTGCAACCGGACCAGGAAAACCACTTAAGCGATCAACATGAACTCCTTTTGAATTACAATCATCAATGGCTATCCCCCAAGCAAGATCAATACAAGGATCGCCTAGAGCAGCCATTTCCCAATCTAAAACTGCAGACACATCTCCATCAGGGGTATACATAATATTTGCACATCTACAATCTCCCCACAGTATCGAAGCTTGATTAGGAGAAGGTTTATTTGCTTTTAACCATTCGCGAGCCCTGTCAGCAACTGGATGAGCTTCACCTTCCATGGCCCACTCATGAAAATTAAAATAATAATTTAATTCTTGATCAAGATAATCCTCTGCGAGTTTTGGTCTATTAAGAAATTCAAAATCACCACCTGTAATGTCTACTTGATGAATTTTGGCCATTTGCTCAACCCATCCCCACCAAATATTCTCTCTAACCTCTTCTGATGAATCTGCAACCCAGCCTTCTTGATGGAATGGAGGATTATCAGAGGGCGCATCGCCTTTAGCCATTTCCATCACATAAAATGATGTGCCAAAAATATCATCGCTTGATTCATACCAAAGAACATTTGGGACTTTGATGTCATGATCGGATAACTTTTGCATAATCAGATATTGTTTATGAATATCATAATCAGGAAAAACAAAAAATCCTTCTGGATAAAACCTGAGAACCATGCCAGTTTTAATTTGTTTATCTCCTAATTCATATGCCACATTAAAGCTTAATGTTTCATTTGAAAATCCTGTATTCTCCGGGCCACCTAATAACTCAACATTTAGATTATTTACATCGGTTAATTTAGATTCAAGCCATCTTGTAAATGTAATCTTTGTTTCCTCTAAATCTCTTTCTTGTGGTTTTGGCATTCTATTTATTATTCATTGATTAAACATCAACCATAATATAAATTTAATTAATTACAAAGAAAAAATATGGCAGATTTATTCAAACAAAAATGGGATGCTTTTTGTGACAACTTAAAAGATCTTGGGTCTATCATTGAATCAGAATCATCGCTTAGTGAAATTGATCAAGCTGAAGGATATAGATATTTACTAAGATTGATGCGCCTAGCATTAGAGATGAATTTAGAGCATTCTAATCCTACCTCGCCATCTTTTTATAATCTTTCTCATGAAACAGCAAAAATAGGTGCTGATAATCCAGATAATATTTATTTAAATGCAAACATTGATGGTGAGCAGGCATATAAAATATATGGAAATATTGGTGAATTAGATTATTTAAGTTTTGGAATCAAAGAAAATAGGTACAGTGAAGATGGGACTATGATCTCTTTAGGTGAAATTGATATGAAAGATATGGAGATAGAAAATTCTGGAGATTTTATTCTCTATCTTGGAGGGGCAGAGACTTCTAAAAATTATTTACCCATGCCTAAAAGTGCAAACATGCTTATAGTGCGTCAAACCTACAAAAACAGAATTAAACAAACTCATGCAAAAATTAATATCAGAAATCTTGGCTCCAAGCCAATCCCTGAACTTTTAACAACAGAAAAACTGGAAAATCAGCTTAATCAAACCTTGGCTTTTGTCAGTGGAACAGCATCTACATTTTTAAAGTGGGTAAATGAATTTAAACTTAATCATAAAAATTCTCTTCCTCTTGGTGATCAAAGCTTTTTTCAGGCAGCTGGCGGAGACCCTAAAATTTGTTATTTGCATGGATATTATGAGTTCAATGAAGATGAATGCTTACAAATTATCACAGATATCCCAGAATGTGAGTATTGGAATTTTCAATTAGAGAATTACTGGATGGAATCTCTAGATTACAGACATTATCCAATTCATATTAATGATTCGTCTGCGACTCTTGAAGATGACAACTCGATAATTATAACCATCAGCCATACTCCAATTAATATAAAAAATAACCTTATTACAGAAGGTAGAAATAATGGTGCAATGCTTTTGAGATGGATTGGTTCAACCAATAACCCCATCCCAGAGGTTAAAATTAAGAAAATTAAATCTATCGAGATAAACTAATGCTTAATGAACTAGAAATTATAAATGAAGCTAAAAATCAAACTGGTTTAGAAAATTTTGGCAATCCATTATTTGTGGAGGGTTTTACAACACTTATCAATTCAATAAATAAAGAAGCTGATTTGAATGAAATTGGTATTGAGGCGCAAAAACATAGACTGATTGGAATATTAGCTAATATGCTAAGAATTGAAAGTGCATTTATTGAAAATCCAGAAATTTTAAATGAGGAAATTAAGTCGCCAGTTGTGATTGTTGGTCTTCCAAGGACAGGGAGCACTATGACTCATAGACTTCTTGCCTCTGATCCAAATCATACTGCGATGCTTTGGTGGGAAGGAAGATATCCAGCAATGCTTGAAAATGAACAAAGAGGCAACCCCGTGGATAGAATGGAAATGGGTAAAGCTGAAGTTGAAGCTGTTATGCAAGCTTCTCCTGATGCATTGACTATTCATCCCTGGGACTACAAAGGAGCAGATGAAGAAATTTTATTATTGGAGCATACATTTTTTAGCACGGTGCCAGAATCATTCATGCGACTGCCAGGCTATTCTCATTGGGTTGAATCTCAGGATCACATTCATGCCTATATACAATTAAAAAAAATGCTTCAATACCTTCAGTGGCAAAATCCAGGCAGAGAAAATAAAAGATGGGTTCTTAAGTCACCTCACCATTTAGGTTTTATTGATAAATTACTGAATGTATTTCCTGACTCAAAAGTAATCCAGACACATAGAGATCCATACAAAACTGTGCCCTCATTTTGCTCAATGTGTGCAAATTTATTTGAACCGATTTCAAACTCATACGATAAAGAAGAAATTGGTCATCATTGGGCAAATAAGCTAGCCAAAGTATTAAATCACTGTATGAAAATAAGCAGATTAAATAAAGAAAATTTCCTCGATTTAGAATTTAATAAAATGATTAAGGATCCAATTCTGGAAATGACAGAGGTTTATGACTTCATAGGAGAGGACTTTACACATCAGGCAGAAAATGCAATGAAAGCTTGGAAAGAAGAGAATCAACATGAAATGGGTGCTCATCAATATTCACTTAAAGAATTCAATCTAGATGATTCTTTTATAAGTGAAAATTTTAATGAATACATAAATCAATATATAAAATAGGAAGTTAAAATGTTATTAGAAGATAAAGTTGTGATAGTTTCGGGTATTGGACCTGGCTTGGGCCAAGAACTTGCTTATGGTGCTGCAAGAGAAGGTGCAAAGATAGCAATTGCTGCAAGATCAACTGAATTATTGAATAAACTTAAAGAAGAAATTGGAGAAAAATCAGATGTCATTGCAATACCATGTGACATCACAGATAAAAAAGATTGTGAAAATTTAGTTAATGAAACAATTAAAAAATATGGAAAACTAGACGGATTAATCAATAGCGCATACCGAGCAGGTGACTTTAAGGAAATTGAAGATTCTGATTTTGATGACTGGCATGAAACCATGAATACAAACTTTTTTGGAACCATGAATTTAACAATGGCAGCGGTAAAAGAGATGGTTCCAAATAAAAAAGGTGCAATTGTAATGATCAATAGCCTAATTACAAAAAAACCTTTACCAACTCAAGGAGGTTATGCTGCATCAAAAGGCGCTCTATCTACAGCAACAAAAATTCTTGCAAAAGAGTTGGGCCCAAAAGGAATTAGAGTCAATTCAGTATACATGGGCTGGATGTGGGGTCCTCCAGTTGAAATGTATGTAAATTTTACTGCAGAATCAATGGGTGTTGAACCAAGTGATGTAATTAACGGAGTTACAAAAGATATTCCCCTTGGAATAATTCCAGATGATAGTGATTGTGCAAATGCTGCATTATTTTTAATTTCTGATCTTGCAAAAGTAATTACTGGAGCAAATCTAGATGTAAATGGTGGAGAATTTATGTCTTGATGAGTATCAAGTAATTCTTTTTCGTCAAGCTTAAAAATAATTATTCTATACTTTTTTCATATTAACCAATTTATTAGTAATAATTGTTTAAAATTTAAATATGGCAATTAATAAAGATATTCATACCATTGATCTTATGCTTGGAATTCCTGAACAAGAAGATAGATCAGACTGGTATAAGTTTATGGAACCACTTCTTCGAGATGAGGAATCTAAATCTATGTTTAAGATGCCAGCTCAATACATGTTTAAGGATATACCTGAAACTGGCTCTCACGACGACTTTATTCAATATACAATCGAACAAATGGATAAACATCATATCAATCAAGCCATGATTGGATTCCATGAAAAATCTGAAGTAAAAATTGAAGCTGCGAAAAATCATACAGATAGATTTTTTTTCGATCTGCCTGTAAATCCAAATATTGAAAACGAGGCTGAAAATATCAAAAGACACTATGAAACTTATGGAATTAAAGCGGTAAGTGCTTTTCCATCTGGAATGTATCCTCAAATTGCAATCAATGATCAAAAATGGCATCCCATATATAAGATGTGTATTGCACTAGATATCCCTTTTTTTTGCTGTGTAGGAGTTCCTGGTCCAAGAATTCCAATGGCTCCTCAGAAAGTTGAGTTGATTGATGAGGTATGTTGGTATTTTCCAGAACTAAAATTTATTATGAGACATGGCGCTGAACCCTGGACAGCCCTAGCATGTAAACTGATGCTAAAATATCCAAATTTATATTATTCAACGAGTGCTTTTTCACCAAAACATTATCCTAAGGACATTATAGATTTTGCTAATACTCGTGGAAAAAATAAAATTTTGTATGCAGGGTATTTCCCTATGGGGCTATCTTTAGATAAAATTTTTACTGAAATGGACAATGTCCCTTTTAATGATGAAATATGGCCACTTTTTTTGGGAGAAAATGCTAAAAAAGTTCTTAAATTAAATATATAATGCAATTATCAAAAAGTACCACAAGTCATGTTAGAAAAAAGTAGATATTCAATGTTGCAAATACCATTTGGCTGGTATGTTGTTGATTACTCAGATGAGCTCAAAGTTGGTGATGTAAAGGCAATTCGCTACTTTGGTCAAGATCAAGTAATTTTTAGAACTGAGTCAGGGGAAGTAAGTATGTTAGATGCATATTGTCCTCACCTAGGAGCCCACCTTGGTCATGGAGGCATTGTTAATGGAGAATGCATCGAATGTCCTTTTCATGCATGGAGATGGAAAACTGATGGGAAAATTGGAGAGATTCCGTACGCTAAACGCATTCCTCCAAGAGCGCAGGATACAAAAATATTTACCTATCCTACCGTTGAGAGAAATAATCTAATTTATGCTTGGTATCACCCTCATGGTGACGAACCACATTATGAAGTAGAGACATATCCTGAAGTCCTCGATCCAGAATGGGGCGATGAATTCGAGAAATTTGAATACCGAATTAAATGCCACATTCAAGATATGGCAGAAAATGCTGTCGATGCAGCTCATTTTGTATACGTTCATGGTGTTGCTACATATCCAGAATTTGAAGTCACTTATGAAAATCAAAAAAGATTTTTTTATCAAAAAGCAGACATGGTTACTCCTAGGGGAACCGTTAAAGGTAAAATATCTGGCGCATCAAATGGACCAGGTGATAATTTCACAAAGTTTGAAGGAATCTGTGACACACTTCTTTTAGGCTCAACAACTCCTACTGAAAATGAGGAAGTAATTACCAGATTCTCGTTCCTTCAGAAGAAGGTTAATGGAGAAGTTCCAACTGGTGGCGTTGGCGCAGCAATAATTGCAGATATTAATAAACAAGTAAAAGAAGATATCCCCGTTTGGGAAAATAAAAAATATGCATCAAAACCTGTCCTGTGTGACTCAGACGGGCCAATTGCAAAATTTAGAAAACACTTTGCAACATTTTATGCTGAAGATAAGGAACCAGAATCAATCAAAACTGCAAATATCGAAAAATAAAATTTTTTATATTTAGTGCTATTCCTCTATTAACTCAAAATCAAACTTACTAACACCGCAATCTGGGCAGACCCATTCATCTGGAATATCTTCCCACCTTGTTCCAGGAGCTAAGCCATCATCTGGATCACCAAGTTCCTCGTCATAGATGTATCCACAGATGATGCATTCATATTTTTTATAAGGCATTGTTATTTAGTTTAGATTTAATTTTTTTATGATCCTCCCTTCCCAGTGAATGAGTAAATAAAAGATATGATGCTATAGAATAGCTAATTATTGGAACAAATGTATAAATATAATAGATTGCCATCTTAGATGATTCAGTATTGGATACACCAAGACTAATATCAAAACCCCAATAAAGCTCTAAGATTAAATAAGGAATCACAGCAGCCAATGCAAAACCAATTTTTGTCAATGTTGTTAGGAATGAAAAAACTGTTCCAGAAATATTCTCTCCAACTTCAAAACTTAATTTATCTGAAATATCTGCAGTCATAGCATTAATCAATGGAAGTGGCCCTGAAAAAGAAAATCCATATAAAACTATAAATGTTCCCACTCCAATTAACTTTTGAAAAGTAGTTAGATCTTTTATATACCAATAACCAATGAAGCCTAATGATAAGATAATTATTGCGTATACACATGAAATTCCAGCTGCAAAATGTTTAGATGTTTTTAAGCTTAAATGTCTCCATATCAGCAATCCAAACACACTTACAACATAGTAAATTAACATTAATCTAGAAGAATATTCTGGCAGCTCAATTACTACCTCCATCCAAATTAAATATAAGGCTCCATTCAAACTCATACAAAACGCAATTAAAACTGCTGCTATGACAATTCGAATTAACATCTTATTAGAAAATAAGGCGATAAAATTTTTAAATGAGTTTTCAGACTTTTCCTGATCTGGAGCTGAAAATGAATCAGGTGTACTCCACAAAGAATTCATTGTAATTAATGGAATACAAAATAAGACAAAAATTCCAATTGCATTCACTTTTGCTTGCAAAGATGGATCATTTATTTCGACAATGGCAGGGATTGCAATTACTGAGAACATACCAAGCAATGCCATGAACTCTCTTAAAGTCAGAAGTCTTGTTCGATCATCATAATCAGGCGCTAAAAATGTTGCCCACGACAGCTGGGTAATGGTAGACAATGTAAATGCTAAGTAAAGTAAAAATAATCCTATAAAAAAATAAATCCATGATGGTGAGGATGTTTGAGGTAAAAAAATTAAAAAAGTTGCAAACATAAAAATGGGTGCAGAAAGGAAAATCCAGTGCTTGTGCTTACCCCAGCTTGATGGAAATTTATCAATCAATAAGCCCATGACAGGATCAGTTAGAATATCGGTAAATCTTCCTAAAAAGAAAATAACCCCAACCAAAGATAGACCCAACCCAAGATCATCTGCGTAAAAAGGTAAAACAAATATAAAAATAGGCATCCCAGCCGCTGAAGTAGGAAAATTCAATGCTGTATATGACAGCCGTTGATATAGATTCATTTTTGTATATTAACTTCTAGACTTTAAAAACATCTCTCATGGAGATAATTCCAACGAGTTGTTCGCCTGAAAAAACAGGTAAATGTCTTATCTGATTATCAATCATAAGTTTTTTAGCTTCGGAGTTAGATGTTTCTGGACATGTATAAATTAGTTTTCTTGTCATAATATCTTTAACAGTCTTTGAACCAAGATTTTTTGCACCTCCCGATAAAGCATACACAAGATCTCGTTCAGTCAATATACCGAGAACAGATGACTTACATAAATTTTCTTCTGATCCGATTTTAGAAATCATCAAAGCACCTATTTTATTTTTATTCATAAGAGATGCGGCATTAAATAAGTCAGAATTTTCTGGAATAGTGAAGATATCCCAATATCTTTGGGCGTTCAAATGATCTTTAACTTTCTTCATATTAAGTTTTAACTTTACGTTAGCATTATGATAAATATATAAAAGATATTAACACCCTATCTAATTTCTTGGTATCATAAGCTCTACTAAAAGTATGTATGATTACTACTTGTATTATTAACGTAAACATTTATTTGATATGAAATCGTTTTTTACCCCCATTTTGTTTGTTTTTGCATTATTAGTTTCTATGCCATCGTATGCAGGTGATATAGGTTATGTTGGAGAAGAAGGAACTGAAATTGAAGTTTTTCGAGTATCAAGTCCTGCTGCCGAATATCCAAGAAGAGCGATCAGACTTGGTATAGAAGGCAGTGTAAAACTTGAGTTTGATGTTGATACAGATGGATCTGTCTTAGATCCGTATGTTGTTGAAAGTAGTCCTGCTGGTGTTTTTGATAGAGCATCTATTAAAGCTGTAAGAAAATTCTTATATCAACCGCCTACATATAATGGAACATCTGTGAAAGTTAACAATGTTCAAATCAGTCTCACATTTAAACTTGCTAATTAATTTAAAATTTTAATATAGTTAGAGAATATCCATGCCAATAAGACTCCAGTTACTGCTATTTGGGGTTATAGGCAATGTACTTGTTGCAGCCATATTCATATTTTCCTTTGGCTATAGAGAAAATATCCAAGAAAATTCATCTAATGAGTCATTGCTCACCTTGTATGAATCTGCATGGTACCAAACCTATAATAAATCTTTTGATGTCATGTCAAAGTGGTTACCAGTTACAGGAGAAAATGCTTCTTTTTGGGAGCCTGATTCAGAAATTTTTTTAGATGAAGTTGCTTCAAGCAATATATTCACTAATCCACTCCTTGATACCATAAGCGCTGATAGAATCGGAGATGCGCAATATTTAATTGAACTTTTTTTTGAAGAAGAACTAGATTATGGAAATTTAAGTTATGTAATGGCTTATTTTCCATCAGGAGAGAGAATATATTGTGGAAGCGCACTTGATTTATTAGGAGTTGATCCCTGCTCTCCTGCAGCTCGTCCTGATTTTTTTAGTTATCTTGATTCTTTTCTTACAGACGCATCGACAAGACCAAGACAATCAATAGTTAAAATTAAAGATAAAAATGAGGATCAAGCATCTACTTTAAATCAGGCACTAAGTTTCCCCATTAAAGTTGAAGGAGAAACTTTGGCGGTTATAGCTCTTGGTGTTGATATTAGAAAAGGGTTAGAGGTATTTGAGGATGAGTTTGAAGTAAGAACAGCCATTAGTACTGATTCGAGCCTGATCTCACTTAATGATTATTATCAGCAATTTGGAGATACTGAGGATGATCTTTTTGATATTGAAAATTTTAATAAATTAACCGAAAAAGCCTCGACTTTTAAAGCAATTCATGGTTCGCGTCATTCTGAAAAAGATACAGAGTTAGGAACCTCAGTGACCCTTCTGCCCCTTAGTACATTTTTGTCAGCGGATGAAGCTCAACTTTTTGTGTTTAAAGACGAAAGAGAAAATATACTGAGAGCAGCGAACGTTTTAAATCTTACATACATTGCTGCAATATCATTTGTAATTTTCATAATTTCATTAATAGCTTTCATTACTACAAGAACATTTGGTGGTATAACAAAGGCAATTGAAGTGCTTGAAGGCTTAACCAAGGGTGATCACACACAAGAGATGCCTATGAGGAAAGGGATTCTTGCTTCCGAGACTGATGAAGTTGGTCAATTGTCTGCTGCATTGGGAACCTATAAGTCTCATTTGATCGAAATGGAATCAATTAGAGAAGAACAAGCCAAAAGAAGACATGAGCGAGATGAAGTCATTATCGAAAAAATGACAGCTCTTGCGGATCAACTCGATGGAAGCGCAAGAACACTTATCTTAAATGATATTAAAAAAATGAATGAGCTTGCAGATAGTTCAGACAGAAACTCGAGCGAAGAAGCCTCCGTTGAATTAATGTTGGTTGCTTTTTCAAGGATGTCAGATGAAGTTAATGGTTTGATTGATGCAAGAACGAGTGAAATGGAGTCAGCAAGAGATGAAGCTAGAGACGCAAGTGATCAAAAAACAAAATTCTTTGCAAACATGAGTCACGAATTAAGGACACCCTTAAATGCTATTCTTGGATATGGGGAAATGCTTTACGAGGATTGTGAAGATTTAGGTTACGATGATTTGTTGCCTGATTTAAAAAAAATTACATCCTCGGGAACACATCTTTTATCTTTAATTAATAATATTTTAGATCTTTCAAAAATAGAAGCTGGAAAAATGGAATTATTTGTTACCAGTTTTGAAGTAGAGAATATGATCCAAACTATTAAAGATGTTTCCGAACCTCTTGCAGCTAAAAATGATAATGGATTTGTAATTAATCTTGATGGTGCCATGGGATCTATGTCTCAAGATGAAACAAAACTAAGACAATGTATAACAAATTTTTTAAGTAATGGATTTAAATTTACAAAAAATGGAACTGTAACTCTAGATGTAAAATCCAGAATGATTGATGATGTAGAATTTATTGATTTTGCTGTAATTGATACAGGTGCAGGGATGAGTCCTGAAGGAGTTGCTAAAGTCTTTGAGGAATATACTCAGGCAGAGCGTTCTACATCTGCAAATTATGGCGGAACTGGATTAGGTCTTCCAATCTCAAAGAAATTTGCAGAGATGATGGGTGGTGACGTTGTTGTGACTAGTGAAGAAGGAGTTGGATCTACTTTTACGATGTCAGTGCCAAGAGAATGTCCTGAATACAGTGAGGATGAGGTTGACGCAAATGTTATAAATCTGGATGATCAAGATAATCTTGTTGTATTGGTAGATGATGATGTTGCAATGCATGATCTAATTAAACGAACAATTTCAAAGCTAAATCTTACTTTACTTGGTGCTACAAATAGCGAAAAAGGAATGGAGCTAATTCGTGAAGTTAAACCAAAATTAATTTTGCTTGATGTTTTGATGCCAGGAAGAGATGGATGGTCTTTACTTAAGGAATGTAAAACAGATCAAGATTTAAAAGGTATTCCTGTAATTATGATAAGTCAATTAAATCAATCAAATCTTGCTTCTTCACTTGGTGCAAATGATTACTTAACAAAACCCATTGATAGGACTCACTTTATTAATACCGTAAAAAGAGTGCTTGGGAACGAAACTCAAGATCATAAAGTTCTAGTAATCGATGATGATAAAGATGTTAGAGAATTACTTTCAAGACTTCTAAAGGATGCTGGATACAGGCCCATAGATGCAAGAGATGGTAAAGAAGGTCTTGAAAGAACTAAAGATGAGCCGTCATTAATTATTCTTGATTTAGAAATGCCTAGAATGGATGGATTTGAATTTTTAGATAATTATATTAAAGATGTTCCTGAAGACAAAAGAGCGCCAGTCTTGGTATTTTCAGGAAAAGATTTAACCGAAGTTCAGGAAGATCTTTTAAAAGAAAGAGTTGTGGGATTAGTTAAAAAAGATGATGTCTCAATGGAAAACCTTTCAAAGATGATTCAAGGTATTGTGACAAAATAGTTAACCAATCAAGGACTCAATTTTTCCAAGTAACCTTTTAAAATCTACAGGCTTTGTATCAAAATCATCTGCTCCACATTCTAAAGCTTTCTGTTTATCTGATTCAAGTGCATGTGCAGTTAAAGCAATAATTGGGATTGAACTAATTGAATCGTCAGCTTTTGCTTGAATTGTTGCTTCCCATCCATCTAGTACAGGCAATCCCATATCCATTAGAACAAGATCGGGAGATTCACTCCTCATCATATCGAGGCCAGCTTGACCATCAAAAGCCATAATAATTTCATAACCCCGCCTAGAAAGTCGTCTAGACAACATATCACGATTCATTTCGTTATCTTCAATGTAGAGTAATTTAGCCATTATTTTTATTCTCCTACTAGCTCGCTATCATGTAAAGTAAATCTGTTTCTACCATTTTTCTTTGCTTCATAAAGCCTTTCATCAGCTTTATTAGTCAGATCTGCTGAAGTTTCTGTTTCTGTCGAAAAGGCAACTCCTCCACTTGAACTAATTTTTATTTCAGTGCCTTCAAAATCGACAATGTTGTTGTTAATTTTATGTATTAATTTAACACAAAATTCTTTAGCTTCATCAGGACTAAGGTAAAGAATTGCTAAAAACTCCTCTCCACCGATTCTGCCAACAATATTAGGAGAAGAAATCTCAGTTTGAAGCAATTGAGCAAATGATACTAAAACTGCATCGCCTCCAGCATGCCCATAATTGTCATTAACCTGTTTAAAAAAATCTATATCAAACATTATGGTAGCAAATTGACGATCCTTTGATTGCTTTGAATTTTCCATAGCCTCGTCTAATGCTTCAAAGATTACTCTCCTGTTATATATGCCTGTAAGTTGATCTGTTGTTGCTTGGATGTGTAATTTGTTAACGAGTTCCTTTTCTCTCTCTCGCCAAAATTTTCTTTCCAAAGCCGCTACAACTTTAGCCAATAGGATGGTTCCATTTATTGGTTTCGGCAAATAATCTTGTGCTCCCAATTGAATACATTTAGAAATACTATCTACATCATTAAAAGCGGAAACCATTATCACAGGTAATGATTCTGCATTATGTTCCTTTCTAAAGGTTTTTAATAATTCTAAACCATTGATATCTGGCAAAATTACATCAAGCAAAATAAGATCTGGAGTTTTATTAAATACTTCAGAAATTGCGGAGTTTCCGTCATATGCTGTTCTGCATGATAATCCTTGCATTGATAAACGTCTCTGAAGAACCTCACAGTTAGTTATATTATCATCAACTATTAATATATCTGATTCTTTGATTTCGTCGTCAAGTGAAATGGAATACTCTATATCACCGAGTGATTTGAAAAGAGCCTCAGCAGATTCAAGTTGGTTTGAGTTGTTATCGTCTTCTGTATCAACAGCCTCACCTCGAATGTAATCTACAAAATTTTCTATGGCGGTTTCAGTTTCACGAGCAAGATTAATTATTTGCTGAAAATCTTGGAGAGTTCCTTCATCTAGATCATCTTCGTAATCCTCCATTAGAATTTCACTGTATCCAATAATTGCATTTAAAGGAGTTCTTAAGTTGTGGCGTAACTCAGAATATTCTTCTGGAGATTTTTTAGACGAATCCGCGTTAGCCCCAGTGTTTTGAACAAAAGCGACATCATATTGATCAATTAACTTTGAGCAAGAGGATTTAATTTGCTCTATTTCATCGGTGGATTCTAATTCTGCATCATTGAGAACTTTTTCAACCATATCGATATAGTCAAAGATTGCATTAGCAGGAGTTATAAAATCTTGTTTTATTTGAGTTAAAACAATTTCTTCTGCCCCTTTTGATGTTTCCTTTGGAGTAAGCTTATCCATTTTTATGTTTTCTCAGACGTAAATGATTTTAAAAAATCTGGTCGATGCATTAAATATCCTTGTCCTGTACCACAGCCTAAGTCAATCATCATATTTTTTTCTTCTTCAGTTTCAATACCCTCTCCAATCATTTCTAAATTAAGATCATCACAGACCTCTGAGACAAAACTAATTAATCTAGCGGTTGTTGGATCAGAGACATTAAAAGTGAAGTGCTTATCAAGCTTAACTACATCTATTGGCAACTCCCTTACATATTTTAATGAAGCATATCCGGCTCCAAAATCATCCAAAGCTATTTTGATACCTTTTGCTTTTAAAGATTTTAATGAGTTAGAAGCAATTTTTATATCTGACAGCTCTGCTGTTTCGGTAACTTCAAGCCCAAATTGATTATCTTTTAGATCATGCTTATCAACAAAATCTGTAAAGATTGAGCAAAACTCTGGATGCATGATTGTATGCGCTGAAACATTTAAATATAAAGTTGCATCCTTAAAGCCGATTTCATCTTTAACTGCAAAGAATTTCTCTAGTTGAGCTAGCGATTCTAGAACCACTAATGAAAAAAGGCTTTCTCCCTCTATTTGGGGAATAATTTGATCATTGGGAAGATATCCTCCCTCTCCATCCTGAAGCCTTAATAGGGCTTCAACTCCAGTTACTTCGTTAGTTTTTAAATTAACTTGTTTTTGGTAGGCTAGCTCAATTCTATGATTCTCAATGCAATCAATGGTTTTCCTTAAGGCATCTAAACCCTCTCTGGATGAGCATAAAAGTTCGATTAGCATGATGCCCTCTGAAATGTCTACAGGAATCATATGCACTCTCGTACGCATTAAAAAGTTTATTTCTCTTAAAGAAATTTCAATTGGAGTATCGTAATAAAGAGCAATAGATTCCAAATCACCAAAGTTATTTTTTACTTGATCATCGATTTTTACAACAGAAATCTCATCTAGGCTCGACAAATTAAAGATGTATTTAGCTGCAAGGTTTGCCCATGCAATCGAACCATCAAGCTCATAAATAATGTATGGACTAGGGTGATGTAATAATGATTTCGTAAGGTAATTTAACTCTCTATCAGGTTGCATTATTTATCCGTATATTTTACTTTGCGTAATTTGATCATCTACAAGCTCAACAAAATCCTCTGCGAAAGTAATTTTTATGAATTCCCATATTTCAAGATGTTTTGGCTCTTTAAATAGAGTTTTGAATGATACAAGCATAGCGTTCCATTCATCCTCATCAAGCATGCCTATTTTAAATTGATAAAACTGATTCTCACGAGCTCTGAGCATAACACTGAAATATGTTAGATATGCGGCATTCTCTTCTTTGGTAAGCTCTTCATTATTTCTAAGCTTTAGTTTGGTGTTTACAAGAATAGGTTTCATACCAGCAAGGGCTACTTTCTGATGAGAGTCAGCAATATTTTGTCGGGCATTTGCACGAGCTACTCTGTTTTGCTCTTTTAATTCTGTGACTAGAAAATAGACTGTAACCAAGACCGTAAAGGGGCCAACTGTTTGTAAAATTAAGATAATATTTTCAAAACTCACTTGAATACAATATGTTTGTTTCTAATGCTTTAATATAAGGTTTTTTTATGGGTCGGTAAA
>CABXVU010000017.1 GCA_902515775.1 uncultured SAR86 cluster bacterium | reverse complement strand
TTAAAGTTAGTATCTTTAATCTGCGAGATCATCAAATAAACAAACATGGTCAGGTTGACGATAAGCCTTACGGAGGAGGAGAGGGAATGGTCTTGATGGCTGAGCCTCTAGAGGATGCTATTAAGAAGATCTCTAAAGACAGCTTAGGAAAAGTGATTAATTTATCTCCTCAAGGGACTCTTTTAAGCCAACAAAAAGCAAAAGAACTATCAACACTTAAAAACATAACAATTTTGTGTGGAAGATATGAGGGCATTGACGAAAGATTAATTTCTCAATACGTAGATGAAGAAATTTCTATAGGAGATTATATTTTAAGCGGCGGAGAATTTGCTGCGTTAACCCTTGTGGATACTCTTTCTAGATTTATTCCAGGAGTCATAGGGAATAAAAAATCAGTAGAACAAGATTCATTTAGCCAAGGACTTTTAAAAGGACCAGTATTTACAAGGCCTGAAACTTTTAATTCCGATGATGTTCCAGAAGTTCTAATATCTGGTGATCACAATAGAATAAAAGAATGGAGAGATAATCAATCACTAGTTAGAACTTTTAAGAGGAGACCTGACCTTTTAAGGAATATAAAATTAACAAAAAAACAAAAAAAACTCTTGGAAGAATTGTCATCTAAGGCTATCCTGTAGCACATTTCAGGCATTAACTTATGAGCGATACAAAAGATACAAAGAAAAAAGGCTTTTTTTCTAGACTACTGGGCAGATCAGCTGATTCATCAGATAATGATTCTGAGAGTTCGTCAGCCGAATTAGGTTTAACTAAACCAACTAAATTGTCCAAATCTGTGATTTCTAAAATGAAAAAAGCAGATATTGTTGCTGAAGCAGCTCAATTAGGTGTTGATTTAGATATAAAGTTAACTAAAGCTGAATTACTAGAGGCTTGGGACGCTAATTTTAATCAAGACGCAATATTAGAAGAGCCTGTGGCAGAAGAAGTGACAGAAGAGCCCGCAGCTGAAGAGCCTGTCGAAGAGCCTGTGGCAGAAGAAGTGACAGAAGAGCCCGCAGCTGAAGAGCCTGTCGAAGAGCCTGTGGCAGAAGAAGTGACAGAAGAGCCCGCAGCTGAAGAGTCTGAGTTAGAAGCTGCTCCTATTTCAGTGGATGAAAAATCTCCTGCTGAAATTATCAAAGCTTTTGAATCTAATCAATTAAGAGATGACGTACCATCATTTAGACCTGGAGACACTGTTGTTGTCTCTGTTAAAGTCAAAGAAGGTGAAAGAACCAGACTTCAAGCATTTGAAGGAGTGGTAATGAATATTAAAAGTAGGGGATTAAACTCTGCATTTATTGTAAGAAAAATATCTAGTGGTATTGGAGTTGAAAGGACTTTCCAGCTTCATAGCCCAATGATCGATTCTATTAAGGTTAAAAGAAAGGGTGATGTGCGGCAGGCAAAACTCTATTATTTACGTGAAAGATCAGGAAGATCTGCAAGAATCAAAGAAAGATTAGACTAATCCTATGGCATCCGATTTAGAAAGGGATCAGCTCATAGATTCTTTTTTATCTAACCTTCGTCTCGAAAGAGGATTATCTGAAAATACAATTAAAGCTTACTCTTCTGATTGTTATACCTTTAAAAGTTGGCTTTTGGTCCAAAGAAATTCAGTTTTAAAAAAAACAGGTGAAGATGATATTAAGCTATATCTTAAGAAACTTCATGGCCTAAATTTATCTCACACAACAATAAATAGGAAGCTTTCATCGCTTAAACATTTTTTTATTTTTTTGAGCAAAAAAAGATATATTCGAAATAATCCAGTTATAAATTTTTCTGGATTAAAAAATATAAAATCTTTACCAAAGTCTCTTTCAATAAGTGATGTTAACAGCCTTATAAACGCACCAGATTGTTCAAATTTCATAGGATTAAGAGATAGAGCTATGCTTGAGCTTATGTATGCTACTGGGGTTAGAATTAGTGAACTCATCAATTTGCAATATACCAACATAGATTTAAACAGATCTTTAATTAAAGTTATGGGCAAGGGTGGTAAAGAACGAATGATTCCATTTGGAGATAATGCATTATCATGGATTTCTGATTACATAGAATTCAGAAGAAAAAATAATCTATCTCTTCAATCGAGGGATTTTTTCATCAGTCACCAAGGCACGAAATTAACTAGACAAGCATTTTGGCATAGGATAAAACATTACCTCTCAAAAACAGGACTTTCAAAAGATGTTTCACCTCATACCCTTAGACATGCATTTGCAACACATTTATTAAATAATGGAGCAGACCTTAGATCAGTTCAAATGTTATTAGGCCATAGCGATCTATCTACAACTCAAATATATACTCATATTGCAAAACAAAGATTGAGCGATATGGTAAAGGAGCATCATCCTCGAGGTTAAATTGATATGAAATTATTATTCTTTATTTTTTTGGTAGTTTTTTCTTTTGAAATAAAATCAGATGAATCAAAAATTGTTTCTAATCTTTTAAATGTTCTACCCGAAGGTATGTCAGTTCAAAGTATTAAGAAGTCTCAAATTGAAAATTTATACATCGTCGACATAGGTGATTTGCAGCCTTTATATGTGAGTAAAGATGGAGAATTCTTTTTTTATGGAGAGTTATATGCAATTAATGGTAATCAACTAGAAAACACTACAAAAGATGAAATTAATTTAAAACGGAAAAAAATTCTTGATAATGGACTAGGCAGAGATGATTTCATTAGCTTTAAAGCTATTAATGAAAAATATAAAGTAATAATATTTACTGATGTAGATTGCGGTTATTGTAGAAAATTTCATAACGAGATGACAGATTATAATAATCTCGGTATTACTATAAATTATGTTGCTTTTCCAAGATCTGGATTAGACTCTAATTCTTCCAAAAAAATTATTACAGCTTGGTGTTCTTCATATCCAAAAGAAACACTGACTCAAATGAAACAAGGAAAAGAAGTGGCATTATCTGTATGTGAAGATCATCCAGTTGAAAAACATTATATGTTAGGTCAAAAGATTGGTATTACGGGGACTCCAGCTATAATTAAACCCAACGGAGAGGTGCTTCCAGGATATCTATCACCTGAGGAGCTTTTAACTAGATTAAATTAATTATGGCTAAATTAAAAATAGGTATCTGTGGTTGGGGCAATGTTGCAACAGGTTTATATGAGCAACTAACAAATGGTAACGAACTATACTCTGATTGGGAAATATCATGTATTGGAGCTCGTCGAGACAATCCTCGGTGCAATCCTGGATCTGTAAAAATTTTAAGAGATATATTTGATGTAGTAAAAGAAGATATAGATGTTCTTATTGAATTAATTGGAGGAGTTGAAACTGCAAGAGACTTAATATTCGAAGCCCTTAATTCTGGAAAGCACGTTGTTACTGCAAATAAAGCAGTTATCTTTGAACATGGTGAAGAGCTCATAAAGCTGGCAAGAAAAAATAATGTGAGATTATTGTTTGAATCAGCGGTCTGTGCTGGAACTCCAACAATTAAAATGCTGTCAAATGATTTAAGTGCCAACAAAATATCAAAAGTTGCAGGGATGCTCAACGGCACAACAAACTTCATTCTTAGTAATATGGAAGAGGGAGCTTCATATGCAGATGTTTTAAAAGAAGCTCAAGATAATGGCTATGCAGAACCTGATCCAACCCTAGATGTTAATGGTACAGATGCGGCTCACAAAATCGGGATTCTTTCTGCTTTAGCTTTTAATACCGGTCTTCCTTCATCAGAGTTTTTTATAGAGGGCATAGAAGAAATTAAATCTCAGGATTTTATATATGCTGAAGATTTTAACTTTACTATAAAGCATTTGGCAGTGGCAAAGCTATCAACTGGCGGAATTGAGCTTCGCAGTCATCCTGTAATGCTTGATATCAATTCAAGTTTGGCTGGATTGAAGGGAGTAAGAAATGGAATTCAATTTGATACAGATCTTTTAGGAGCATTTCATGTTGCAGGCTCTGGCGCTGGAAGAGAATCAACTGCATCCGGTTTAATTTCTGATTTACATGCATTATCTAAGTCTAACGAAGTCTCACCGATGAATTACCCTGATTTCTCAAACAAGCCGAATATCTTAAATTTCAATGATCTAACATTTAAGTTTTATGTATATTTAGAGGTTAAAGATGAACCCGGAGTCCTAGCCCTAATTAGTAAAACATTTGCTGATCACAATATAAGTTTTGATAAAGTCATTCAAAAAGATCAACAACAAAATGGCAGTGTGCCATTAGTTATATTCACAGACCCAACAATTGAAAGCGAGATGCAAATTGCTTTAGAGGGTTTGGCAGATCATCCTGAAGTTTTAAATTCTAAAATTATCAGAATTGAGGACCTTTAATGCTTTTTCATTCAACTAGAGGAAAAGACAAGGATAGAGATTTTTCTTCGATACTAATGCAAGGCTTGGCTGACGACGGGGGTCTTTTTATGCCTAATTATTGGCCACAAGTAGATCTAAATGAAATAAAATCTAAACAATCCTTTGTTGAAGTAGCAAAATGTATAGTTCCATTGTTTACCTCCTCTTCATTTTCTCATCAAGAAACTTTAAATATCTTAGAATCAACTTGGCATGATTTTGAGCATAAAGATCTTGTTGGAATAAAAAATTTAAATCATGTTTCCGTCCTAGAGCTTTTTCATGGCCCTACAGCAGCATTCAAAGATTTTGGTCTTCAGTTAGCAGCAGCTTTTTTTAATAAGGTATTAGAATCAGAGAACAAAACTGCTATTGTTTTAGGCGCAACATCAGGTGACACAGGCTCTGCAGCAATTGATGCGTGCAAAAACTATAATCGAATTAAAAGCTTTATTATGCTTCCGAATGGAAACATGTCAGAAGTTCAACAAAGACAAATGAGCACTATTAAG
The DNA here is from genome assembly GCA_902515775.1 of uncultured SAR86 cluster bacterium. GTDB lineage: Bacteria > Pseudomonadota > Gammaproteobacteria > Magnimaribacterales > D2472 > D2472. The sequence continues at coordinate 22,741 of CABXVU010000017.1, read as the reverse complement.
TCTCCAAATGTCTACGCCTTAAGAATCAATGGCACTTTTGATGATTGTCAAGATTTAGTGAAACTAGCTTTCAAAGAACGTGATTTTTTAAATAAAAATCAATATTTATTAGCTGTAAATTCAATTAATTGGACAAGAATTATTGGGCAAATTTGTTACTATTTTTATGCCTTCAATCAATTGCATGAAAAAGGAAAGTTAAGTTTTTCAATTCCAACTGGAAATTTTGGCAATGTATTCGCTTGTTACTCTGCTCATAAAATGGGTTTGCCAATTAATAAAATTTCCGTAGCTGTTAACAATAATGATATTTTGCATCGTTTCTTCCAGAAAAATGATTATTCAAAACAATCGGTCCACGAAACGATATCCCCAAGCATGGATATAAGTGTGGCAAGTAATTTTGAAAGGCTAATTTATGATCTATTCCTAGATAGAGATGCATCTGCATGTGCTGAAATGTTTGATAATTTCCCAACCAGTCCAATTGATCTGAACATGTCAACATGGAAAAAGAAAGAAGACCTTTTTTCATCAAGTAAGGTTAATGACACGGATACAGCAGGCATGATTGAAGAAGTTCATCGTTCAAATGGCTATCTTCTAGATCCTCACACAGCTGTTGCAGCAGTTGAAGCTTTCAAGCTGAGTGATAAAAAAAATCATTATGTTTTATTGTCTACAGCACATCCCGCAAAATTTCCTAAAGTGTATGAAGAATTAAATATTGAAATAAAATCATCACCTGTTGCATTAAGAGATCTTTTTGAGAAAGACGAATATTTGCATACTTTTGATGCTGATTATAAAAAAATCACAAACTTCATAAAACTTAATAACTGAAACTTACACATATGAATATACCCAAAATAGTTAAAACATCTCAAGCAGATTTAGAGAAAGTGAAGGGAGTTCTTACGCTAGGTTTTTCATCAGATGCCTTATTAAGGTGGGTTTTCCCTGATGCATCTTATTATCTTAAATGCTTTGATATTTGGATGGGAGAATTTTCAAAAGTAGCTTTTAAAAATAATATTGTTTACTCAGAAGAAAATTTCTTTGGCTCATCTCTTTGGCATCCTCCTGGTGTTGAGTTTGATAGCTCAGTTTTGGCACCAACATTTGAGTATATTCCTGCTGAAAGAATAGAAGTTGTAATTAAATTTTTTGAAGAATTTGAAAAGTATCATCCAAATGATGCTTGGTATTTGCCATTTATTGCGGTTGATCCTTCTAAACAGAGACGAGGCATAGGATCTTTTTTGCTAAAAGAAGCGCTTCAAATGATTGACAAGAATGGTGATAGAGCCTATTTGGAGGCATCCAATGAAATGAATAAAGCATTGTATGAAAGACATGGTTTTGTAGAAATTGGAAGAGTGCAATTTGAGGATTCTCCACCTGCATTTCCAATGATCAGAGAATCAAGTAACTAATTATTCTTTCACAGGTCAAACAAACAGATTAAAATAGAACTCATGGAAATAGGCGAACTAAAATCTATTCTTGCCAATCTTAGAGACCGCATGATTGATCTCCGGGGGCATCTTTGACGTTGTAAATAAAGAAAAATTATTAATTGATATTAATAGTAAATTATCTGATGAGTCTACTTGGTCTAATTTAGATCTATCTCAGGCACTCAACAAAGAAAAAGCAGATCTTGAAAAATTTTTAAATTCCTTTCTATCAGTTGATGAGTCAATAAATGATAATCTTGATTTATTAGAAATTGCCATAGAAGAGTCTGATTCGGACTCTATAAGTGAGATAAATCAAGATACTAATTCTTTAATTTCAAGTGTGGAAGATTTAGAGTTTAACAGGATGTTTTCCAATAAAATGGATCATAATTCTGCATTTATTGATATTCAATCAGGTTCTGGAGGAACTGAAGCTCAAGATTGGGCTGATATGTTGCTAAGAATGTATACAAGATGGGCAGAAAAGCATGAATTTACAGTTTCCGTGATAGAGCATTCTCCTGGAGAAGTTGCTGGGATAAAATCAGCCTCGCTGTTGATAAAAGGCAGTTATGCTTATGGGTGGCTTAGAACAGAAACAGGAGTGCATAGATTGGTCAGAAAATCTCCCTTTGATTCTGGCAGCAGACGACATACATCATTTGCTTCTGTTTTCATTTCACCAGAAATTGATGAATCAATTGAAGTTGAATTGAATCCTGCTGACGTTAGGATTGATACATATAGAGCATCCGGAGCTGGGGGCCAGCATGTTAACAAAACAGATTCGGCAGTTCGCTTAACTCATGTTCCAACTGGCACGGTGGTTCAGTGTCAAAATGATAGATCTCAGCATAAAAACAAAGACAATGCATTCAAGCAACTGAAATCTAAGCTCTATGAGCTAGAATTACAAAAACAGAAAGATGAGCAACAATTATTAGAAGATAGCAAATCGGACATTGGTTGGGGAAGCCAAATTAGATCCTATGTTTTAGATCAATCTCGCATCAAAGACTTAAGAACAAACGTTGAAAGTGGTAATATTTCATCAATCCTAGATGGAGATATTGATATATTTATCAAAGCAAGTTTAACCCAAGGAGTATAAATGAGTGACTCAAATATTAGCAGTGAATCCTCTATCTTAGAGGAAAGGCGAAGGAAGCTCGAAGAGCTTAGGGAGCAAAACATTGCTTACATAAATAACTATATTCCAGCAAATTCTTCTAAGGATCTTCATGAGGCATATGGTCATCTAGACAAAGAGGACCTTGAATCTAAAAAAATTACTAACTTGTCATTGGCTGGAAGAATAGTATTAAAGCGAGTGATGGGCAACGCAAGTTTTGTCACCATAAGGGATGGATCTGGTGATATTCAGGCATACATAACTAAAAATAATATAAATCCTGACTTATATAAAAGTTTTAAAACCTGGGATCTTGGAGACATTATTGGTGTTGACGGTAATTTATTTAAGACCAAAACACAGGAACTCACTATAGAGGCGCATTCAATTATTCTTATTACTAAAGCCTTGAGGCCTATGCCTGAAAAGCATAAAGGCCTGGCTGATATTGAAATTAAATATCGACAAAGATATTTGGACTTAATGAGTAGTCCTCAATCAAAAGAAGTATTTGAAAAAAGATCTAAAATTATTTCCTCGGTTAGATCTACTATGCTTGAAGATGGTTTTTTGGAAGTTGAAACTCCAATGATGCATTCAATACCTGGTGGTGCAGTCGCAAGACCTTTTGTCACTCAACATAATGCGCTCGATAGAAAACTTTTTTTAAGAATAGCTCCTGAACTGCATCTAAAAAGATTATTGATTGGTGGTTTTGAAAAAGTTTTTGAAATTAATAGAAGCTTTAGAAATGAGGGCTTGTCAACAAGGCATAATCCAGAATTCACCATGTTAGAGTTTTATACAGCATTTGCTACATTCAACGGGACGTTAGATTTTACAAAAAATATAATTCAAACTGCTTCTGAAGCTATTGGCAATAAAAATAATATTGAGTGGGATGGAGATAAAATAGACTTATCTAATTTCTCGATAAAAACTCTAAATGATTTAGTTTTGGAGTATAACTCTGAATTGAGTAAGGCTGATACAACTAACAAAGATAAACTAAGAACTTATGCAGAATCTATAAAGATTTCTGTGAAAGATCAATGGGGCGAGGGAAAAATTTTATTAGAGATTTTTGAGAAAACTGTAGAGGACAATCTTATTCAACCTACGTTTGTCATCGACTATCCAGTTGAAGTCTCTCCTTTGTCAAGAAGAAATAACGATAATCCATTAATTGCAGACAGATTTGAATTATTCATTGGAGGCAAAGAGCTAGCCAATGGTTTTTGTGAGTTAAATGATCCTGATGATCAGGCTCAAAGATTCCGTGATCAGGTTAAAGCTAAGGCTGATGGTGATGATGAGGCAATGGGATTTGATGATGATTATATTACAGCATTAGAGCATGGCATGCCTCCCGCAGTAGGAGTGGGTTTGGGTATAGATAGGTTGGTTATGATGTTAACTAATCAAAGTTCAATAAGGGATGTAATACTATTTCCCCAGCTAAAATCTTAAATAATTACCACCTATACTTTTCAAAATTTTCTGGATTAGCCCAACCTTCTGCATTATTCCAACCTCGCTTGCTGTTATAGGTTTTTAAATTGTAGGAATATATCTTTGCTACGGTGATATCTGCATTATGAGAGAAGCCTAACTCAATAAAGTTTTGATCAAGAGTTGTATTTTTTTGAATAATTAATATTTTTTGAGCCAAAACATTCTTAATTAAACCAATTTGTGTTTTGGATATTGGCATATCATCAAAAATAATGCATAAGTCAGTAGGCTCAGCTGCATTATTATCAAGATGCTCAAGACTTAAAATAGATAAACTATCAAGGCTATCTTCACAAATTTCTGCGAGGGAACTTAAATCTTTTTGAGTAATTGCAAGAACAGTTTTTATTTCTTCACGAATGATAATTTCGTGAAGAAAATTATTTAAACCACTTTTGCTCATTTATTTTAATAGATCTTCATTTTAATAGATCTTCAATAGCAGATCTCTCTTCAATCAATTCGTTAGTTGAGATTTTTATTTTTTCTTTAGCAAAATCAGATAAGACAATATCTCTAACAATTTCCACACTGCCTTCTGATGTAGTCATCAGGGGCATTCCGCAAATAATTCCGTGTGGAAGATCATAGCTCCCATCTGTAATAACAGCGGCACTAAAACATTCTCCTGACTTTGTAGGATTTTCACATGCAATGACTGTATCTAATGCTGCTTTTGCTGCAGAGGTTGCGGAAGAAGCTCCTCGAGAATCAATTACAGCTTTACCCCTTTGCTGAACAATTGGTAGAAAATCATTGTTAACCCAATTAATGTCATCGATAAGATTTTTGCCTAATTTTCCATTTGAGATGATATTTTCAAAATCAGGGTACATAGTTGGACTATGATTACCCCAAATAATCATTTTACTGATATCTTCAATTCCTACATTAAGTTTCTTTGATAGCACAGACCTTGCTCTGCTTGAATCAAGCATTGTCATTGCCATCCATAGCTGAGAATCATTACCAGCTGCATGTCTTCCAATTAATGCATTAGTATTAGCAGGATTGCCTACTACTAGGATTTTGGCATCGGACTTTCCATATTTTCCAATTGCTTGTCCTTGCCCAACAAATATCCCGCCGTTGATTTGAAGGAGGTCGGCTCGTTCTTCAATTTTTTTACCATTAAAAACAATTCCTCTTGGGATGCTTCCAACTAGGAGGAACCAATCAGCATCTTTAGCTGCTGACTCAAAATCAGATGTGTAATTCACATTTCCCATATTTGGAAAATTGGAGTCCTCAAGCTCCATTATCAGACCTTGTAATTTATCAACTACTTGGGGGATTTCAACTAGCTCTAAATCAACTATCTTATCTCCAAAGGTGTGTCCATCAACCAGTCTGGGAATAAGAGAGTAACTTATTTGACCCGCGGCTCCAGTAACAACAACCTTGATTCTCTCTTTCATAAAAATCCTTAAAGTTTATTTGAAGCTATTATATTCCTAAACGTTAGATTAATACGCGGACCAATGATTTTTTGAGTCTTTTTTATTGAATGCTGCCAATTTTTTTGTGTTTCACCATCAATCATTACTAAACATCCATGTGTTTGAGGAATTGATATTATTTCTTTTGAAATTTTATTTCTGAAATATAAATTTCTTTCACTTCCGAAAGAAATAGAGGCTATAGTTGGATTGGGACCAAGCTCTTTTTCATCATCTGAGTGCCATCCCATAGAGTCTTTGCCGTCGCGATAATAATTGGCAAGCACTGAATTAAAATCAATTTTTGTTTCTTGAAAGATCTTTTCTCGAATTATCATTAGTTCTTTATTCCAGTTTTGTCGATTAAGCATTTTGCCAGAATATTTATAATCACATCCCTCATCACCAATCCAGCATTGCAGTCTGGGTATCTTTAAATTTTTGCCAAACATTTTAATTATCATAGACTCCCACGGAAGATTTTTTATAAGTCCATTAAGGAATTCATTGGATTCATTTGAATCAAAAAAATTCTCTTCTACTCGAATTTTTAGATCGTTGTGAGCTACAATTTCATTGTTCATAAAATAGTAATTATAAATATGTTTTTATATATTCCAATCGGTAGATTAAATGACTAAGGTAGTAATTGTTGGAGGAGGGCATGCTGGTGCAAATACAGCCTTCGCTCTAAGAAAAGATGGGTTTGACGGAGATATTAATATCATATGTGATGAGAGTCATTTGCCTTATCACAGACCTCCATTATCTAAGGATTTTTTAAAGAAAAAGATTGAAGAAAACAAGCTTAGTTTTAAAAAAGCAGACTTTTATAATGACCAAAATATCCTAGTAAATCTTAATACGAGAGTTCATACCATCGATCTTGAATCTAATAAAGTATGCTCAGATGATGCTTCATTTAATTTTGACTATCTAGTTTTTGCTACTGGTGCTTCTGCAAGAATGTTACCAATGAAAAATGCTCAGGCCAAAAATTTATTTTATTTAAGGCAGATTTCAGATGTTTTATCTTTGCAGAAAGTTATTGCTGCTGGCAAAAAAATAGTTTTAATTGGAGGTGGTTACATAGGTTTGGAGGTGGCATCTGCAATGATTGAGTTGGGATTAGATGTCACAATTTTGGAGTCAGAGGATAGAATTTTAAAAAGAGTCACTAGCCCTGAGCTTTCTAAATTTTATAATGACTTTCATTCCAAAATGGGTGTGAAAATTATCTGCAACACAAAATTGAATGAACTAATTGCAGACAATGAAAACATTAATACTGTATCTCTAGAATCAGGTAAAAAAATTGAAGCTGATATGATTTTAGTTGGAATTGGAGCAATCCCAAATGTTCAATTAGCAGAATCAATTGGTCTTGCTTGTGACAATGGCATTAAAACTGATCAGTTCTGTAGAACCTCTTCCCCAAACATTCTCGCAGTCGGCGATTGCGCATCCTCATTTAACACTCTTTTAAATAAGGAGCTAAGGTTAGAAAGTGTTCCCAATGCTCTTGCTCAATCAAAAGTGGCATCCTCCTCGATAGTTGGAAATGATCTTTTTAATAATGAAATGCCATGGTTTTGGTCTGATCAATATGATTTGAAACTACAAATGGCAGGCATATCGGGTGGTTATGATGAATGTCATATTCTCGGAGATATTTCCTCGGCAGAATTTATAGCTTGTTATGGAAAAGACGGATACCTGATTGCTATAGATAGTGTAAATCAGTCTAAGCAATTTATGCTTTTTAAGAGAGCCCTTTCAAATGGCTTTAAATTAGAGATGGAGCTTATAAAAAATGAAAATTTTCAACCTGAATCAATTTTTTCAGGCTCTAATTAGATAAAATAGATAAAACCTATTGGGAGACAATTATGACAATTAGATTTGATGACAAGGTAGCGATCGTAACTGGTGCTGGTGGTGGTTTAGGAAAGCAGCACGCCCTCGAATTTGCTAGAAGAGGAGCAAAGGTAGTTGTCAATGATCTTGGGGGAGCCGTTGATGGTTCTGGAGGAGCCAGCGATGCAGCAAACGCTGTGGTTGAGGAGATTAAAGCTGAGGGAGGCGAAGCAATATCGAATGGATCAAGCGTTGCGGATAAAGCTGGAGTTTCAAAGATGATTGAGGAGACCATGGAGAAATGGGGACGGATAGATATTCTTGTAAATAATGCTGGAATCTTGAGAGATAAAAGTTTTCATAAGATTTCTATAGAAGAATTTGATCAGGTTATGGATGTTCATTTCCAAGGAAGTTTTTATGCTTCGCATGCAGTCTATCCGATAATGAGAGAGCAAAACTTCGGCAGAATTATTTTTACAACTTCATCTGGAGGTCTTTGCGGCAATTTTGGACAAGCAAATTATGGGGCAGCAAAAATGGGGATGATTGGCTTAATGAATTGTCTAAAAATAGAAGGTCAAAAATACAATGTCTTCTCGAGCGCTGTAGCTCCAGTTGCGTTATCAAGAATGACAGAATCTTTATTTCCTGAGGGTATTGGAGAGAGGTTTATGCCTGAATATGTTACTCCTGCTGTAATTTATCTTGCCAGTGACGAAAGTGAAAATGGGGCTATTATTGGTGCAGGTGCAGGTGTTTTTACTAGGTTCAGAATTTTGGAAACAATGGGCCTAGCTTTGGGTACTGGCGAGGAAATGTCACCAGAAAATATAGCCGCTGGCTGGGATTCAGTTTCTGATATGGATGATGCAAGAGAATTATTTAGCGGCCCTGAACAAACCATTAAAATTCTTGAACAGGCAGATAAATCTTAGGCTGAGAAACTTGATCTTTCAGACATTAATTTAGAATGCCTTTTAATTTCCGGATAATCTTCTAAAGTTAATCTATTCAAACCAATAAAGAAATCAGTGGTAGTTATCATCTGAATGTCTGCAAAAGTGAATCTGTCGCCCGCAACAAATTCCGCTTCCGCAAGAGCTGCATCAAAGTATTTGAGTGACTTTTTCCCGATAGTCTTTTGAGTTTCTCCATATTCTTTATTTTGTATTTCCATTTCAGACATTCCAGGATGAAGATGTCTAAATGCCATTGCCAAAGGTATCATCAACTCGTTATAGACTCGAGCTTGCCACATTTCAATTGTGGCAATTTCTATGGGATTTTCTCCAAATAGATTTGGCTCTGGGTACAATGACTCAAGATATCGGCATATAGCTGTTGATTCCATAATCACAGTCCCATCATCTAGCTCTAGAGCTGGGATCCTTGAGTTTGGTGCAATTGCTCTATATTCAGGTGTTTTATGTTCACCTGACATTAAATCTATATTGATAATTTCAATATCAGATATGTTTTTCTCTGCCATAAACATTCTTACTTTTCTGGGACTATTTGCCATTTTATTGTTATATAACTTCATGCCTTTTTATCTCTAACTTTTTTATTGTTCAAAGCCATGCTGTAAAAAATTCTCAATCATGATGAATCCACTTTTGCTAATTTTAGGTTATTTTTTTCTGCTATCTTCCAGTCTTTAGGTAATTTACGTGCAACTATTAAAAAACTAATTATTGATGGTATAAAAACACACGAAACAACGGTCATGGCATACCTCATTGAATCGAGCTCTCCGCTATTAGTTTTAAAAACGTCGATCAACCAACCAGACAGAGTTGGACCGAGACCCAAACCAATCATGTTTAAAATAAAAAAGAATAGTGCGGTAGACATTGCTCGCATATGAATGGGCGCAAGAGTTTGCGCAATTGCGAAACAGGGCCCAAGATAAATCCCCATAAAAACTAAGAATAATGATGTAAAAATAAGGTTTATTTCTACTGATGGGGCCCACCAAGCTGTAATTCCTATTGGCAAACAAAGTGCAATAGATATTGCCGGCAGCCATCCATACGCCCTAATATCTTTTTTGCCCCATTTATCTGCAAGCCTTGCTCCAAAAAAAGCTCCACCTGCATAAGTAATACCATTAATTATGCCAAGAATAATTACAAGAGTTTTAAAATCAAAGCTAGGATCTAAGGTGACCAGAAATTTAGTATGAAAAGCTGATTTTGAGTAGGAAACAAAAGATCCGAAAGCGATGCCAAAACACATTGCCCACCAAGCAGGTATTTTCAGAAGAGTTTTTAGAGATTCTATGAATGGTGGTTTGAGAATTTGTTTTGTTTCATCAAATTCCATTGCACCTCGAATAGGTTCCGGGATTGTTAATTTTACAACTACTGCTAGAAAAATACCTGTTATCCCAAGAAAAATAAAAATTTGTCTCCAGTTTACTTCTTCACCAGTTGCTCCTATTAAAGAGGCAGTGACAAAATATGCTGCCATAATACCTAGCGGAATACCCATAGAGTAGACACCCAATGCGCTGGCACGTTCTTCTTTAGAATACATGTCTGAGATGATTGAGTGAGAAGGAGGGCTGCCACCAGCCTCCCCAATGCCAACTCCCATCCTTGCAAGACCTATTTGGATAAAATTAGTAGCTAGACCAGTCAATGCAGTAAAGCCACTCCAGGTAGCTAATGCTATGGAAAGGATATTAACTCTGTTATATCTATCAGCTAACCATGCTATTGGGATAGCAACAGTTGTATAAAAAATCGCAAATGCTAATCCAATCAGTAAGCCCAGTTCTGTATTTGTAAGATTTAAATCCTCTTGAATAAAAGGAGCTAAGATTCCTACGATTTGGCGATCGATGAAATTAAACCCATAGACAATCGTAAGCAAAATTAAAACAAAGTTACGATAGCCTTTGTTAAGCTGAATATTTTCGGTCACAAGAATACCCCTAGTTATAGATGCTTAATTATAGCCTAGAGATTAAATTTTCTTATATTATTCCCAGTTAAGAGCCCCACCAGTTTGATATTCTATAACCCTAGTTTCAAAGAAATTCTTTTCTTTTCTGAGATCCATGATTTCCGACATCCAAGGAAATGGATTAGTAGCTCCTTTAAACTCTTCTTCAAGGCCAATTTGTGTAAGTCTTCTGTTGGCAATGAATTGAAGATATTCCTCCATCATAGAAGCATTCATTCCAAGCACGCCTCTTGGCATAGTATCTCTTGCATACATGATTTCAAGCTCCGTACCCTCAAGAATCATTTGAGCCGCTTCGCTTTTCATCTGCTCGTCCCACAAATGAGGATTTTCAATTTTTATTTGATTAATAACATCAATTCCAAAGTTAACATGCATAGACTCATCTCTAAGAATGTATTGGAATTGTTCGGCTGTACCAGTCATTTTATTTCGTCTGCCCATTGATAAGATTTGAGTAAATCCACAATAGAAGAAAATTCCTTCTAGCACACAGTAGAAGGCAATCAGATTTCTCAGTAACTGCTTATCTGTTTCTTCTGTTCCTGTTTGGAAGGTTGGATCCGAGATTTGTTGTGTATATTTCAAACCCCATGCTGCTTTTTTTGCAACACTTGGTATTTCTCTATACATATTGAATATTTCACCTTCATCCATACCCAAAGATTCAATACAGTATTGATAGGCATGTGTATGTATTGCTTCTTCAAGGCTTTGTCTGAGAATATACTGCCTGCACTCAGGATTGGTGACCAGTCTGTAGAGAGCAAGTACTAAGTTATTTGCAACCAAAGAGTCTGCAGTTGAAAAGAACCCAAGATTTCTTTTTACAATAGTTCTTTCATCCTCAGTTAAACCATCTTCAGATTTCCAAAGAGCAATATCTGCTGTCATATTTACTTCTTGAGGCATCCAGTGATTAGCGCTACCATCGAGGTATTTTTGCCATGCCCAATCATATTTGAATGGGACTAACTGATTCAAATCAGCTTTGCAATTAATCATAGCTTTATCGTCCACTTGGACTCTTCCAGCTGTGCCTTGCATTTCATCGAGTTCTTTAATTCCTTCTGATTCATCAAAGTTTTCTATAGCTTTTCTTGCAATTTCGGCTCGAGAGCCTTCTTCAACAGATACTGATTCAGCAATTTTTTGCGTGGACGCCTCTTTTGCCATCTCTGGTGCTTCACTTACTGCCCTTGGAACAGTGCTTTTAATTGCTGGGGCTATTTGAGCTTCTTCGTTATTATATTCATCCCAATTTAACATTTTCTTCTCCTTTTTAATTGATTATTGACAAGCTTCACAGTCAGGATCATCCAACGAACATGCCTCTGGTACTGGCGCTGGTGTACCAAGTTCGTGATGAGCTTCTGGTGCCGTCTCAGCCTGAGCGCTTACAGCGTTTAAGCTGCCTTGGTTAATAGTTGATTTTTCAGTTGTTGTCGCAGCTATAGATCTTAAGTAATAGGTAGTTTTTAATCCTGAATACCAAGCCATTCTATAAGTCAAATCAAGTTTTTTTCCGTTAGCATTCCCGATATATAGATTTAGTGATTGCGCTTGATCAATCCATTTCTGTCTTCTGCTCGCTGACTCAACAATGTATTTCGGCTCCACTTCAAATGCTGTTGAAAAGAGTTTTTTAATATCATCAGGAATTCTGGATATTTCGCTTAAACTACCCTCAAAGTATTTAAGGTCATTAATCATGACGTTATCCCACAAGTTCAATGCTTTTAATTTCTTCACTAGATGAGGATTAACAATTGTGAACTCGCCTGACAAATTCGATTTCACATATAAATTTTGGTAAGTTGGCTCAATAGATTGAGTCACTCCTGTGATATTAGAAATTGTTGCAGTAGGCGCTATAGCCATGACATTGGAATTTCTCATGCCATCTTTTTTTACTTTTGCTTTTAATTTATCCCAGTCTAGGGTTTCAGATCTATCAACTTTAATATATTCGCTCCCTCTATTTTTTTCTAAGATATCGATTGAGTCCTTTGGAAATATTCCTTGACTCCAGAGAGAGCCCTCATAAGAGGGATATGTACCCCTTTCCTTTGCTAGCTCACTAGAAGCATGAATTGCATAGTAGCTTATTACTTCCATGCTTCGGTCTGCAAATTCAATGGCAGCATCAGAGCAATAAGGAACGTCTTGCATGTACAACGCGTCTTGGAATCCCATAAGACCCATTCCAACTGGACGATGTTTTAAGTTTGAATTCTTTGCTGTATCTACAGAGTAATAATTAATGTCAATTACGTTATCAAGCATCCTTAAAGCGGTTGTAACAGTTTGTTTTACTTTTTCTTGATCTAGTGCACCGTCTTTCATATGTTGTGGAAGATTGACTGAGCCTAGATTACATACTGCTATTTCATCATTGCTTGTGTTTAGAGTTATTTCAGTACACAGATTCGATGAATGGATCACTCCAATGTGTTGCTGGGGAGAACGCAAATTACATGAGTCTTTGAAAGTAATCCAAGGATGACCGGTTTCAAACAGCATAGTAAGCATTTTTCTCCATAGGTCTTTTGCAGGAATTGTTTTATGTTGATCCATTTTCCCTTCGGCTGCTAAAGCTTCATATTCTTCATATTTTTTTTCAAACGCAAGACCAGTAAGATCATGTAGATCGGGCGTTTCGCCTGGAGAAAACAAAGTCCAGCTAGCATCGGATTCAACCCTTTTCATAAATAGATCAGGGACCCAGTTTGCAGTATTCATGTCATGGGTTCTTCTTCTATCGTCACCGGTATTTTTTCTAAGATCTAGAAACTCTTCAATGTCTAAATGCCATGTCTCAAGATAAGCGCACATTGCTCCTTTTCTCTTACCGCCTTGATTGACAGCAACCGCTGTATCATTTGCAACTTTTAAGAAAGGAACTACACCCTGACTTTTTCCATTCGTTCCTTTGATGTAAGAACCCAATGCTCTTACCGGCGACCAATCATTTCCAAGTCCTCCTGCCCACTTGGAAAGTAAAGCGTTATCTTTCATGGCACCAAAAATTCCATCTAGATCATCTGGAATGGTTGTCAAATAGCATGATGACAATTGAGGACGTAATGTACCAGAATTAAATAGAGTAGGGGTTGAGCTCATATAATCAAAGCTTGACAGTAATCTATAGAACTCAATAGCCCGTTCTTCTTTTTTATCTTCCTCCATTGCAAGACCCATAGCAACTCGCATAAAGAAGATTTGCGGTAGTTCGTATCTTGTATCCTGGTAGTGAATAAAGTATCTGTCATAAAGAGTTTGCAGGCCTAAATAGGTGAATTGATAATCTCTATCATGATCAATGGCTTTACCAAGTTTCTTAAGATCAAATTCTTTGAGTTTAGGATCAAGCATTTGAAGTTCAATGCCTTTATCTATGTAGGCTTGGAATGCTTTTGGATAATATTTCTCCATTTCAGGGTGTGAGCTCTCTTCTGCTATATTTAAAAATGTTAACGCTTCACTTCTTAACTCATCTAGAAGGATTCTAGCTGTAACAAAACTATAATTTGGTTCTTGTTCAACTTTCGTCCTCGCTGACATTACAAGAGACGATTTCATGTCACTGACAGAAACTCCGTCATAGAGATTCTTTATGGACTCTTCAAGAATCAAGTCTGCACTAACATCCTCCAATCCATCGCATGCATGATTTACAACAGCTGCCAGCCTATTGATGTCTAAAGGAACTAGAGTTCCATCTCTTTTTGTAACTGATATTTCTGGAGCATCGATAGTTGTTTCTTGAGGGGCTTCTTTTGTTCTTTCTGAAGCTCTTTCCTCTCTATAAAGAATATATTTTCTTGCAACCACATATTCCTCATTGCGCATAAGCTGAAGTTCTACTTGATCTTGTATCTCTTCAATATGAAGAGTGCCACCTGATGGCATTCTCCTTTTAAAAACTTCTTCAACATCTGCAGAAATTTCTTCTACCTTTATGTGAATTCTTTCGCTTGCAGCTGCATTACCCGACTCGTTTGCGAGAAAGGCTTTGGTGACAGCAACTTTAATTTTGTCTTCTTCAAATGGAACCACCTTTCCATTTCTTTTTATTACTCTCATCTTTCCTGGAGCTGTTATATTTATTTCATCTGATGCTAGCGCCCCCGCAGCTCCTTGGACAGCAACCTCTTGAGTTTTATTTAACTCTTGTATTGTCATTTTATTTCCTCTAAATTTTCTTTCGTTGGTAAATCTTTACAAGATTTATCAATGGGTGGGGTTAAAATGTCTTTTTCTAATATATTTATAACCAAGGACAATGTTCTTACATTGTGAATAAATAATCAAGTAAAAAACACAATATATTGTGAATTCTTTTAATTTTTACACAATATACTGTATAAATGGTGTTTGTTTATTGTTAGGAAAAAGTTAGTAAATTGTGGATAAATTTGTAATAAGGGAGTCAATATGTCGTTATTAGTTGCAATTGATCAAGGAACAACAAGCACCAGAACGGTTGCTTTTGATCGCGATTTAAACGTAATGCATTCTGAACAAAAGGAGTATTTATTAAAGTACCCAAAAGATGGTTGGGTCGAAATCGAGCCTGACGCGCTAATGGCTTCAGTTCATAATACTCTTGAACCGGTACTTGAAGCTTGTGATGATATTATCGCCCTCGGAATTACCAATCAAAGAGAAACAACTTTGGTTTGGGATGCATCGACTGGAAAACCTATTTATAACGCAATCGTTTGGCAGGATCGGAGAACCGCAGAAGATTGCATGAGATTAAAAAAAGATGGATATGAGGAAATAATAAAAAATAAGACAGGTCTCTTGCTTGACCCATATTTTTCAGCAACAAAAATTTCTTGGATTTTAGATAATGTTGATGGGGCAAGAAAGAAGGCTGCAAATGGTGAGCTAAGATTTGGAACAGTCGATACCTATTTGTTATGGCAATTATCAGAGGGAGCAATATATAAAACCGATGTAACAAATGCATCTAGAACCAATTTATTTAATATTTATTCAAAAGCTTGGGATCAAGAACTGCTCGATATTTTTAATATTCCGTCATCAATTCTTCCAGAAGTTCATGCATCTGACGCTTTGTTTGGAAACATCACTAGGCAGAATAGAACAATAAAGATTACAGGTGTTATTGGAGACCAACAAAGTGCTTTGGTTGGACAAAGATGTTTTGAGTCAGGCCAAATGAAAGCAACTTTTGGAACCGGCTGTTTTTTAATGGTTAACACCGGCGATCAGTCTATCCCATCAACCTCGGGTTTACTGAATACATTAGGATATGGCATTTCTAATAAGATCCCTTTTGCTTTAGAGGGAAGTATTTTCTCAGCCGGAACTATTATTCAATGGTTAAGAGATGAAATGAAATTTTTTCCTGATTCACCAAAAAGTATTGATTTTTTAAGCACAACAGGGAACTCAAAAGATATTTATTTCATACCAGGCTTTACAGGAATTGGAGCTCCACACTGGAATTCTGAGATCAGGGCCGCACTCTATGGAATAACTAGGGATACATCACAAAAAGATATTACTACCGCGGCTTTTAAAGCCCTTATTTATCAGGTAATTGATATTAAAGACGCGCTTTCAGAAGACGGCATTGAAATTAAAAACCTATCTATTGACGGTGGAATGGCTTCAAATAAAATGTTTTGTCAGCTGCTTTCGGATTATCTTTGTCAAGAAGTAAATGTTCCTTCTAGCCTAGAATCAACTGCAATTGGGGCAGCAATTACTGCAGGATTAGGGGCAAACTATTTTTCTATCAAACAGCTGCATGGAGGCGAGAGAAGTTCAGTGATATATAAGCCTCGGGAAGGAATTTTTGATTCTGAGGATTTAACAAAGTGGAGAAAATTTCTCAGCGTCCTCATGGCGGCATACAATTAAAAGGTATAGAAATACATTTAGATTATAGAAAAAACTCTTCAGTAAGCTTTCAGAGTCTCCTAAGGCAAACATTTTAAGGCATGGTTGTAATAAAATATAATTAAATGCTTCTGACGGTTTTTGTTTATTATTTATTGTAATAAAATAACCTCACTTTTTATTAAGTTTCCCCCTATGAAACATCATGTTTAATTTTAAAACTTTTAATAATATTGCAGAAGATGGCCTTGAGATTTTACGAGATAATAATTTTCAAGAGGTCCCTGAGAATCCTGATGGATTATTGCTAAGAAGCCATGCACTTTCGGCAGAAGATTTTGGGCACAGTTTAAAATGTGTTGCTCGAGCAGGTACCGGCACAAACAACATCCCCATAGAAGAAGCGACCAAACAAGGAATAGTTGTATTTAATACTCCAGGAGCAAATGCAAATGCTGTAAAAGAGCTAGTGATATGTGGCATGTTGCTTTCCTCACGAGGTATAATTGATGGCATTGAGTTTGCAAAAAAACTTGATCTTAAGGATCCCGAGGGACTAAACAAAGTGATGGAAGCTCAAAAGAAAAGCTTTGCAGGCAATGAACTCCATGGAAAAACACTTGGAATTATTGGATTAGGATCGATTGGGTCGATGCTTGCTCATGCAGCACAAACACTTGGTATGAAATTGATTGGATATGACCCATATATTTCAATAGAGAGTGCATGGAGGCTTCCTCGAGAGGTAGGAAAAGCTGAAACAATGGACGAGCTGTTGCAGCATTCTGATTATGTTTCACTTCATGTTCCTCTAGCGAAGGAAACAAAAAACCTTATCAACAAATCAAATCTAAACAAATTCAAAAAAGGAGCAAGGCTGATTAATTTATCAAGAGGTGGGATTGTAGATACTGCTGATGTGATAAAAGAACTTGAAACTGGGAATTTAGGAAGATTTGTTACTGATTTCCCAACTCCTGAACTCATAAAGCGTTCTACTGAAAAGAATGATGTGGTGCTTTTACCTCACTTGGGAGCAAGCACAAAAGAAGCCGAAGTAAACTGTGCTGTTATGGCAGCAAATCAGATGGTCAACTACTTAAAACATGGCACGATAGTTAATTCTGTGAATTTTCCAAGAATTTCTTTGTCGAGAGGCACTCATCATCGTTTAGTGATAATCAATCACAATGAACCAGGGATGATTAGCAAAATAACTGATTCTATTGCTGCATGTGGTATTAATATTGCTGAAATGACTAATAAAAGTAAGGATAAGATAGCTATCAATTTGATTGATCTAGAGATTGAGGCCAGTTTTGAGCTCATTAAGCGGCTTGAATCTGAGGAGCATGTATTGAGCGTAAGATCTCTAAGTATATGAACTTTTAAAATTAGATATAATTTTCTACGAAGCTTCTATCAAAAGGTATAATTTGATCTTCTAACCCATCTTGAACTTTGTTAGCCCAATCTGGATCAGACAAAAGGGCTCTTCCAACTGCAATGAGATCAAATTCTGATTTATTTAATTTTTCATGAAGAGTTTTTAGATCGACTGTTTGCGTTTTATGATCGCCAGCATAAAGCTTAATAAAATCTTTATCCAAACCAACGCTTCCTACGCTAATGGTTGGAAGGCCCGTTGCCTCTTTTGCAATTCCTGCTAAGTTAAGACCCTTAGGTTCAAATTCTCCTTCCCAAAAACGTCGATTACTGCAATGGACAAAATCCGCACCTGCGCTTTTTAAGATTTGAAAGAATTCATTTAGCTCATGAGGCTCAGATGCTATTTTGGCATCATAGTCTTGTTGCTTCCATTGAGAAATCCTAATTCCAACTTTGAAATTCTCAGATGTATTCGATTTTGCTGCTTGAAGAATTTCTGAAGCAAACCTAGATCTGTTCTCAATGGTGCCTCCATATTCATCGTCTCTGTGATTTATTTGATCCCAAAAAAACTGATCTATTAAATATCCATGTGCACCATGAATTTCTACTCCATCAAATCCAAGCTCTTCGCAAACTTTTGTATCCTCAGAATAAATATTTATTAATTCTTGTATTTCTTCATGAGACATTTCATGAGCTACTTTTTTTCCTGGGCGCACATAACCAGATGGAGTGAATCCAGGAACTTCTGGATTAGGAGGCATCCCAGGTTTTCTTATTCCACCTACATGCCATAGTTGACAGAAGATAGATGAATTATTTTCATGAACTTCGTTAACAACTTTTTCCCACATTTTTTTTGCATCATTAGATTCTAAGTTTGGACAATTCGGATAGCCGCTAGCAGCATGATGGCTGACTTCAACTCCCTCGGTAATGATCAATCCTACTCCCCCTTGAGCCCTTCTAGCATAGTAGGTTGGGGCGTAATCCTTAGGCACTCCATTTGGTGAAAAATTTCTTGTCATTGGAGCCATTACAACTCTATTTCTTAGACTTAAACCATCCATGTCATACTCTGAAAAAAGAATGTTTTTTTGTTCATTCATATGGATAATTTATGGTAAATATAAAGAGAATCTATTCTAGTTTATTTTTTTTTAAAAAAATACTTGCCCACAAAATAAAAAAGTGTTATCACGAACTTGTTAACTCTCCTAGACAAAACCGTAAGTACTGGTCATTTTTATTGTAAGTAACTGATATAAGGTATTTTTATAATTAATTGATTAGTTTTTGATCAATTTACATAAAACCTTTACGAATAAGTCTAAAATATAGGAAAAGTAAGTTATCCCAAGCTTTATCCACAGTTTCTGTGGATAAAATTTAAGCATTTTTTGAGAGAAATTTTTTGAGTATTTTAAGTTTTCCTGATACATGGTTAGAGCCCCTCGGCAAAGGATTTTGCTTGAAATTTTTATCAGATATGGAATCGAAATTAATTCAAAATCAAGAAGAAAATGTTACCATTTTTCCTCAAAATAATTTCATATTTCGTGCTTTAGATTTAGTAAGCTTTGAAGATGTAAAAGTATTAATTCTAGGACAAGACCCTTATCATAGTTTTGGCCAAGCAAATGGATTATCTTTTTCTGTAAATAAAGAAATATCAATTCCTCCATCCCTTAAAAATATTTTTCTTGAACTTAAAAATGATTTAAATATACCTATTTCGTCTCACGGTGATTTGACTTATTGGGCCCAGCAAAAAGTTTTACTATTAAACTCTTCATTAACTGTTGAGATGAGTAGACCAAATTCCCATTCAAAGTTAGGCTGGAATAAATTGACAGATAAAATTATCAATCAATTGAGCAAGAGGGGGGATATGATTTTTGTTCTATGGGGTAAATCTGCTCAAAAAAAATATACTTTAATCGACCAAAAAAATAATGAAATTTTAGAAACTTCTCATCCATCTCCTCTTTCTGCCAATAGAGGATTTTTTGGATGTAAGCACTTTTCAAAAATTAACAATATACTAAAACGAAAAGGAGCTGATGCGATAGATTGGCAATTAAAATAGTTAGTTTCTATAAAAAACTATTTCTATTGCCAAGACATGATGAAAAAAACTTATCTTTAACTTGATATGTTTTTCCAATAATTGTTAATTCCGATACCTCCTCTTTATTTGAATAAACAATCAACCTTGTTTCTTTTTTTGATTTACCAAGATACTCCATACGAGCAATGATCTCTTGACCCTTAAAACATCCTTTCTTAAAACTAACTCTTGTAATGTGCTGACCTAGTTCATGCGGCCTATATTTTCCTTTTTCATTAAAGTCAATTTGATGGTCTCCTAAAAACTTTCTGTTAAAAGCCCAATCAATCAGCTCAAGACCACTTTTAAGTTTTTTGTCATTTGAAATGATTAAAGATAACAATGCTTCATCGGACTGAAAAATGATGTGCTCATCTGAAAGTATATTTTCGTCTTTATCTCTTGTAATTCCAGTAACTTTTAAATCAAGGAGAGCTACTGAAACTTTGTAAAATGGTAAAAATTTATTTATTTCGTCCAAGAAAATACCTTTTGAAGACTCGTCGATAATTATTAGCCATTTATTTTTGTCGAAAATAATTTCAAAATTACATAAAACAAACCCTTTTTCATCACATAATGCTGAAATCTGGCCAAATTGGTTAGTTATTTGAGTACAATCAGATGTTACCTGTCCTTGTAAAAGATTTAAGACAGAGTCAAAATCACCTTTTAGATGAATTACAGTTACGTTATCAAGATTAACGGCCCCGAATTTTAATAGCTCAGAATTTAACAATTAATTATAAAAATTTTAATAGAGATATTATATTAGCTTAGAAATGAATACAGAAATAAATAAAACAAAATGGAAGTGCAGAAGAGGGCTTAGAGAGCTGGATCTTTTGTTTAGGAGATATAGTGAAAATAATTTGGAATCTCTTTCAAAAGAAGATTTTGAGATGTTTAACAGTATTTTAGATCTTGATGATCAACCCCTATATGATTTTATTTTTAAAAATCAGTCTCTTAATAGCCCTGATAAAGAAAAATTTATCTTAGCTAATTTAAAAAACTTCATACACAAGTGAAACTATTTGATTTTCTCCTTGTCAAAGCTCGTGAGGAACTTTATGGGAGTTAGCAAAGGAGATGAAGTGTTGATTAATGAGATCAAAGCTGGAAATGAAATGGCCTTTGAGGCTTTGGTATTAAAATACACACCTAAACTTATGTCGGCTCTGACTGGATACACTAATTCAAAGGATCATGCTGAAGAATTATGCCAAGCAACATTTATAAGAGTTTGGCAGAAAATCAATACTTTTAAAGGTGAAAGTTCTCTTTTTACGTGGATCTACAGAATAGGAATTAATTTAGCGAAGAATGATTTTGCCAGCAGATTTTCCAAAAATTTAAAGTTAACAGAAAGCTTAGATCAAGATCGGCATGATTTTCCAGAACTTCGATCTCCTGAAATAGAATTAATCGCAGCTGAGACTGAAATTAAAATTATGCAATTCATCCAAGGCCTTGATGAGGATACAAAAACTGCTTTCACATTAAGGGAGATAGAGGGAAGAACATATGACGAAATAGCCAAGATACTCGATTGTCCAATTGGTACAGTTCGATCAAGAATTTTTAGAGCAAGGCAACTAATACTAGAATTTATGAATCAGGAGAATATTTTTAATGGATAAAAATTTAGAAAAAATGTCTGCATTGTACGACGGTGAGTTGTCTCAAAATGAAATGCAAGAAATTATAAAGGAGATGGATTCCGATGAGAGCCTGAGAAATACTTTTTATAAATTTGGAGTGATCTCTGAATTAATACAAAGGCATTCTGAGCAACAAAATTCAAGAATCACATACCTTCAAAATTATTACAGAAAACTTAATCCACTATTTATTAATTTAGCAACAGCAGCTGCAACAGTTTTGCTTACTTTAATAGTTTTATATCAGTTTGATAATGACAGGTTTAAGGTTGATAAGGAGACTTCATTTCAGCTCTCTTCAGCAATTTCAAGTGATCAAGCAAAAATTCAATTACTTAATGCTGATCAAAATATAATGGAGCATATGATTCAAATTATGCAGTCGAATCAATCGAATAAATCCCAGCAGCTTTCTAAAAATTGGATTCCAATTGGCTTTTCAGTTAATCCAAATAACCCTAATCAATATTCAAATGGAAAAAATAATTTATTTTTTCATCTTGAAAATAAGCAACTCGGTATTAAAAATGTAAAATACTTTAAAGCAAACAATAATTGGATATATTTAATACCCTTAAAAGATGGCAGGCTCTTGACTGCCTACGGAGATATACCGCCATCAATAGCAGATCAGATGATCCAATCAATTTATCAAAGGAACTAATATGAAGCTGTATCTAAATAAGGTTGCTATTTTATTTGTCATTACATTTTTACCTTTCATAAGCGCTGCTTTGCCATCTAATATTTCTGATTTGGTTGAATCATCAGCTCCTGCTGTTGTAAATATAACCTCTCGTAAAGAGGTAAAAATGCAGAATTCTTTAAGGGGTTTTGACGAATTCGAAAGATTCTTTGGCATCCCTAGAGGAAGAGGTTTCCCTCAACCTCAGCAACCTGAAACAAGAGAAGCGGTTGCTTATGGCTCCGGATTTATTTTTAAAGGCGGATATTTGCTAACAAACTTTCACGTTATAGATGAAGCTGAGGAAATTACTGTGTCTTTAAACGATAGGAGAGAGTTTTCTGCGGAAGTAATTGGTATAGATCCTCTTTCAGATTTAGCAGTCCTAAAAATTGATGGTAAAAATTTACCAAAGGTTTCTATAGGCGATAGTGAAAACTTAAAAGTAGGTGATTGGGTTGTTGCAATCGGATCACCATTTTCTTTTGATTTTTCAGTTACCGCAGGAATTGTAAGTGCAAAAGGGCGGAGTATACAAAATCAAAATATTGGGAATTATGTTCCATTCATTCAAACTGATGTTGCCATTAATCCAGGCAATTCTGGCGGCCCATTATTTGATTTAAATGGAAGA
>CABXVU010000016.1 GCA_902515775.1 uncultured SAR86 cluster bacterium | reverse complement strand
GTGTTACTGCAGCCTGGAAAAGATGCATGGTCCATTGAATTTGAAGAAAACATTGTAATGGATGGTGAGACTGAAGAACATGTAAAAGAGGTTGCTCAAGTCTTATCCTCTTATTGTGATTGTATTGCTATAAGAGCTTTTCCAAAGTTTATAAATTGGAATCAAGAAAGAGAAGACTCTGTTATTAAAAGTTTTGCAAAATATTCTTCAGTTCCAGTGGTAAATATGGAAACTATAGAGCATCCATGCCAAGAACTTGCACATATTTTGACCATGCAAGAACATTATGGAGATTTACAGGGTAAAAATTATTTGTTGACTTGGACATATCATCCAAAGCCGCTTAATACCGCAGTGGCAAACTCGAGTCTTCTTATAGCGAGTAAATTTGGAATGAATGTGAAATTATTATGTCCTTCGGAGGAGTATCATCTTGATGATAGGTATATCAATGCTGCTAAAGAGAATTGCTCATTAGAAAATACAGACTTTGAAATATCCTATGACATTGAAAGTGCTTATTCTAAAGCAGACATTGTTTATGCAAAAAGTTGGGGATCTTTAAGTTATTATGGTAAACCAGATGAACAGGCATCCTTAAACAGAAAATACAAACATTTTATTGTTGATGAATCGAAGATGAGTCTCACTAATAACGCTGTATTTAGTCACTGCCTGCCATTGAGAAGAAATGTTAAAGCAACTGATGAAGTCATGGACGCAGATTATTGTTTAGCGGTCAATGAAGCTGCAAATAGAAAACATGTTCAAAAATCAATGTTAACTAAAATTTTATAGGTATTGATAATGAGTAAAAAAGTAATATTAGCGTTTTCAGGAGGTTTGGATACAAGTTTTTGTGTTCCTTATTTGATTGATCAAGGCTATGAAGTGCATACACTATTTGTAAACACTGGTGGAATTTCTGCTAAAGAAGAGCTTGCTATAACAAAAAGAGCAAATGAGTTAGGCGCAAAAAAACACATTAATCTAAATGTTAAAAAAAGTTTATGGTCTGAAATTTTAATTCCATTGATTCAATCTGGAGCTTTGTATCAAAATAAATATCCAGCATTGTGTTCGGATAGATATTTAATTGTTAAAGAGTCGATCAAATTATGCAAAAAACTTAATACAAACAATATTGCGCATGGCTGCACAGGCATGGGAAATGATCAGATAAGATTTGATTTATCCATTAGAGCTCATGGAAAGTATAATATTATTACTCCAATCCGAGAGATACAAAACATTACAAAAAATGTTAGGGCATATGAAGAGGACTATTTAAGAGATAAGGGTTTTAAAGTTTCGTCTTTGAATAAAAAATACAGCATCAATGAAAATTTAATGGGAGCTACCATATCGGGAAGTGAAATTGATGAATGGAAAGAGCCATCAAGCGAGAGTTTTGTACTCTGTAAGTTGCCTCATCAGTATCCTAAAAAATCAAAGACCTTAAAGATAAAATTTTTGAAAGGAAAAGTTATTTCAATAAATGATAAGAAAATGCAGGGTGCTGATTTTCTTAAAATATTGAATAACTTAGGAGGTTCTTTTGGAATTGGCCGATCAGTTTTTTCTAGCGATACCATCATCGGTCTTAAGGGTAGATTTGTATTTGAAGCTCCTGGCATCACAATTTTAATGTCTGCACATCGAGCATTAGAAGAAGCTGTTTTAACTGATAAGCAAAATCTTGTTAAAACACAAATTGGGCAAGAGTGGGTAGATCTTGTTTATCGAGGTTTTTATTTTGAGCCTTTACGTGAAAATCTTGAAGCATTTTTACTAGATTCTCAAAAAATGGTTTCAGGAGAAGTTACTCTAAAGCTTTCTCCGGGAAGTGTTGATGCGGTTGCTGTCTCATCGAAAAATATCTTAAAAAGTCCTGAGGGAGAATATGCTCAGTCTGCGACCTGGTCTGAATCTGAGTCTAAAGGATTCATTAAATTGATCGGTCAAAGCACATCAACCTGGGCATCAATACATAAGAAACAATGAGCACCGATCTAGACCTCTGTTTGAAGCATCTGAAATCATTGATTGGATTTGATACTTCTAATCCTCCTCGCAAGATTAAGGAATCTGGTCTAATAGCTTACCTAAGTTCATTGGATTTTATTGATCCTCAAATTCAAGATCATGGAGGTGGCTCTTTTAATATTTTTTTTACCAAAGGCTCCCCAAAGTATCTTGTTAATGTTCATTTAGATACAGTGCCAGCCGGAGATGGATGGGAATCAAATCCACATGACTTAATAATAAAAAATGATAAAGCATATGGGCTTGGTGTCTGTGACATCAAAGGCGCTGCTGCATGCATACTAGCCCTTATAGAACAAGGTTTATCTGACTATGCAATTTTATTTTCTACTGACGAAGAGGCTGGTCAAAGTACCTGTGTTAAAGAATATATTAAATCAAGCCCTGTTTTTGAGGGTGTAATAGTAGCAGAGCCAACTCAAAATATGGCTGTAACTTGTCATAGGGGAATTGTAACTGGAACACAAGAATTTTTTGGACACGCAGGCCACAGCTCAGATCAAAGAGCTATGGCAGATAATGCAATTCATAAACTTACTCATTGGTCAGAGAAAGCTTTAAAAGTTGCTCAATCTCATGATAACTCCTCATTTGGAGAATTAAACGGCATAGCTTTTAATTTAGGAATTGTTGAAGGCGGCATTAAACCAAATATTATTGCTGATCATGCTCAAGTAAAGTTTGGTATGAGGCCCTTACCTGGCCAATCTCATGATGATTTACTCAATGAAATTAATGCTGTATCTGCAAAGGATTCTAAATTTACAAAGGGATTTATTGCTCCTGCATTACCTTCATCTGGAGATATAAAGAGTTTAGAAATGTTCGTTGATGAATTGGGTTTAAATTTATCACCACCAGTTAATTTCTGGACCGAAGCATCTTTGTTTAGTGAAGCTGGCTATCAAGCAATTGTATTTGGTCCTGGAAATATTGCAGATGCACATCAACCTAATGAATCAATTGACTTAGATCAACTTAATCAAGCCTTAATTAACTTTAAGAAACTAATCAAATGACCCATCCTTCTAACAAGTTTATAAAAGACACCATTTTAAAACTCCTTAGCGCCATTGGATCTGAAAAAGAAATAAATAAATATATTGAAAAATTTTCTTCCCCAGAACAACGCTTTGCAGTAATTAAAGTTGGAGGTTCCGTTATTGATAATGACCTAGAAAACCTAATATCTTCCTTGGTTTTTTTAAATCAGGTCGGTCTCAAGCCTGTAATCTTGCATGGAGCAGGTCCGATGCTGTCGAAAGCCCTTGAAGAGCAAAAAATTGATTTTTCATTTATAGATGGACAAAGGGTTACATCTGTTGAAGTAAGAGATGTTGCGTGTTCAGTGTTTGGTGAAACCAATAAAAAAATAGTTAATTCTTTAGAGGCTCAAGGAGCAAATGCAAAAGGCGTCACCTCAAACGTTTTTGAATGTATTATGGACAATGTTGATTTAGGGTATGTAGGCTCAATTCAGTCGGTAAATCATCAACTCATCAACGAGATATTAGAATCTGATTCAATACCAGTAATTGCACCTATTGGTTTTCAAGATGACGAGAAATTAAATATTAATGCAGATATTGCAACTGTTGAGCTTGTAAAGGCTATTAATCCATATAAGGCCATATTCTTATCTGATACCGGCGGTATTTTTAATCAAAGAGGTCAATTAATACCTAATATTAATTTAGCTCTTGAATACGATGAATTAATGCAACAAGAATGGCTGCATTCCGGAATGAAATTAAAGCTTGAACAGATTAAATCTCTTTTAGATTTTCTGCCTAAAACAGCATCTGTTTCAATTACTGAACCAATTAATTTACCCAAAGAACTATTTACTGATTCTGGATCAGGCACTTTAATAAAACATGGTTATAGTGTTGTACAGCATCAACTTCCAGAAAAAGATATTCAAGAGCAATTTAGAAATATCATTGAGAAATCTTTTAGCGGCAAGTTAGTAGATAATTTTTTTGATAATCCAAATGATCTAGATATCTTCATGACAACATGCAAAAGGGCATCAATTGCTATCTCCAATGACTTTAAGGTTCCATATATGGATAAGTTTGGTGTTATCCCTGAGGCAAAAGGAGAGGGTTTAGGGGCTGGGATTTGGCATGAGATGAGAAAAGTATATCCTAAAGTATTTTGGCGTTCTCGAGCAAGCAATCCAATAAATAATTTTTATATGTCTATTTGTGAGGGATGTCAAAAGCAAGATGAGTGGCATATTTTTTGGATCGGGATTTCAGACTACAGCGCACTTAAAGATTGTATTGAGTATGCTGTAAATAAACCCAAAAGCGTGATTTAAATGAGCTATAAGAAAATTGGTTTGATAGGGGGGAGAGGTTATGTTGGCCAAGAAATAATTTCTTTACTGAATAATCATAATCAACTAAATATTGTTTCAGTTTACTCATCATCTAAAGCTGGACAGCCAGTGAATATTAATTCATTGGGCGAAATGACTTATAAGGATCTTGCCCTAGATAAGATCGATTTAGGCGACGAGGAGGCATTCATTTTAGCTTTACCTAATATGGAATCTCATCGGTATGTTGACTTGATTACAAATTATAACTCTGAAGCAATTATTATTGATGTGAGTTCCGATCATCGTTTTGATGAGGATTGGGAATATAGAATTCCAGAGTTATGCGATCCTGTTAGCTCAAATAAAATTAGCAATCCAGGATGTTATGCATCCGCAATGCAGTTTATGATTGCACCCATTCTTAACATTTTAGTTGGTCCAGTAAATCTCTTTGGAGTTTCTGGATATAGCGGTGCAGGTGCCTCCCCAAATCAAAGAAATGATAGAAAATTGCTAAATGATAATATTCTCCCTTATTCACTTGTTAACCATCTTCATGAGAGGGAAGTGCAAACACACAGTTATCCAAATATTTTTTTTACACCCCATGTTGGTAATTTTTTTAGGGGCATCATGATGACTGGTAATTTTTTTCTTTCAAAACAAGCTGATCCTAAAGAAATAATAAATTTATTTATTGATTTTTATCAAGGCATGAACCTTATTTCTATTCAAGAATCACCTCCAAATTTACAGAAAGTTCAAAATACTTCGAATGTAATAATTGGAGGCTTTGAGGTGGATCAAGCAACAAATAGGCTGACATTTTGCTGCGCACTTGATAACCTGCTTAAGGGAGCAGCAACGCAGGCCGTTCAAAATTTAAATTCTGCATTTGGGTGGGACGATAACGCAGGAATTATTTAATTATGAAACTTTGGAATCAAAACTCAAAAGATAAAAACTCTGCAATTGATCATTTCTTATCAAGTGAGGATATTGCTTTAGATCAAGAATTATTTTTATATGATATTGAAGCATCGATCGCGCATACACATGAATTAGAAAAAATTAATATTTTCACTAAAACTGAGGCAAAGAAAGTAATCTCTTCTTTAAAAAAACTTGGAAAATTATTTCAAACTAATAAATTCAAACTGACTTCTAAATATGAAGATTGTCATTCTGCAATAGAGGATTTTTTAACCAAAGAATTAGGATCAGTGGGCAAGAAAATTCACACTGGAAGAAGCAGAAATGATCAGGTCATGGTAGCTATGCGTCTTTATACAAGAAAGAAATTGGATGAAATTCAGTTAATTAATCTAAAAGTTGCTAAAGCCTTTCTTAAAAAGTCCGAAAAGCACTCCAGTGATCCCATGCCTGGTTATACTCATCTTCAGAGAGCCATGCCTTCATCTTGGGGTC
The DNA here is from genome assembly GCA_902515775.1 of uncultured SAR86 cluster bacterium. Lineage (GTDB taxonomy): Bacteria > Pseudomonadota > Gammaproteobacteria > Magnimaribacterales > D2472 > D2472. Next base: position 25,356 of record CABXVU010000016.1, on the reverse strand, counting down.
TTTGGTTTGCCGCTTTTGCTGAGTCGTTTTTAGATAATGCAGATTTGCTGTCAAATACAAAATCCTGGTTAAATGTTAATCCTCTTGGAACGGCCGCTGGTTATGGGGTCAATCTTCCTATCAAGCGAGACATATCTACTAAAGAGTTAAATTTTAAAAGAAAGCAGCTAAACAGTCTGTATGTCCAAAATAGTAGAGGGAAGTTTGAATTAGAGCTGATTGGTGCATTAAAACAGCCGATGCTTGATATCCGAAAGTTTTCATGGGATGCGAGTCTTTTTTTATCTCAAGAATTTAACTTATTAAGTCTACCGCCTATTTATTCAACAGGTTCATCTATAATGCCTAATAAGTCTAACCCAGATGTAATTGAGATAATGAGAGCTAACTATTCTATCCTAGCAGGTCATTATTCTGAATTAGAAAATTTAATTTCTTTGCCTAGTGGATATCACAGGGATTTACAGCTTACCAAAAGGTCTCTTATTCATTCAGTTCATTGCGTTCTTAAAACAATGAATCTATTGCCTGACTTGGTGAGCTCTATAAAAATAAATACTCACAGATCAAATGAACTTATTGATCAAGATATGTTAATGACTGATCAGGCATACGCAATGGTTCAATCTGGTATGCCTTTTAGAGACGCATATTCAAAAGTTAAATCTAATCGAGACAAAAAACTATCATCAAAAAATATTTCTAGAAAAAAATCTTCCTCTGGGTCTGCATATAATTTAAATTTGCGGGTATTAAATTCTAGATTTACCAAGCTATCTAAAAATAAGTAAGAGTTTTTGATTTTATTTTTTCTTTATGAGAATATTAAATCAGAATGAATAAAGCTATCAGGATTCAAAAATCTGAAGCTGCTAGAAATAGACGACATCTAAGACGCGATATTGCTGAGAAAAAACTTCAAAGTGAATATGACCGCCTTCGAAAGTTAAGAAAAAAAAGATAGTTTTTAGCTGCTTATAAAATTTTAATATTTCAGTTACAGGACCCTTTTTATTTTCAAAACATTGCTTGCAGTCTGCATACCAAAAGTTTTTAATACAGTTATGAATCAAACACGATCTTATTTAGAACGATGGCATCAAGGTTTAGAGTCTCAAGATTCTAATTTTTTAGATGAAATCCTTGATGACTCCTGCGTTTTCACTTCTCCAATAGTTTTCAAGCCAATTGAGGGAAAAGAGATGTCTAAACTTTATTTAATGGGCGCTGGACAAACCTTTGATATGGAAAGATTTAGATATGTTAGAGAGTTAGTTGACGGTCTGGATACGGTATTAGAATTTGAAACTTATATTGATGATATTTCTGTTAATGGAGTCGATATTATTCGTTGGAATGAAGAGGGCAGAATTACTGATTTCAAAGTTATGATCAGACCATTGCAAGCAATCAATGCTTTGCAAAAAAAGATGTCTGAAGCTTTAGAAAGCTTTAGTAAATAATTTGTTTAATAAAAAAAGGAGCCTTCCAGCTCCTTTTAAAAAGTTTTTAATTAAATCCTAAAAAGAGTAATTAACGGTTAATCCATAAGTTGCATAATTATTTGGGTAGCCAAAAAATGTAGTACTTGAAAGGTCAACTACAGCGGGGAAAACTGATGTAATGAATTCATCATCGTTAATATTTTTACCCCATACACTGATCGATAAATTATCTTTTTGCATTCCAACTGAAAAATTAAGTGTGTCTTGCTCTCTAAATCCATTTCCTCTGGATTCCAATAGTGCTTGAGCCGCAGGATTTTCTGTCAGCACAGCTTCACTAGAATAAAGATGAGAAAGTCTCATGTATCCGTCCCAACCATTTCTATCCCAATTCCAAGTAACACTGGAAGAGATAGTATCATCAGCAATATTTGAAGGCACCGTACCGGATAAATCTCCAAATGCTGAGCCTGTAAAGGAATCATAAATAGGATCTATGAAAGTTCCACCAATCGCAATATCAATATTTTCAGTTGGTGAAAACAGTAAATCAAATTCATAACCATCGACAGATTGTGTTCCGGCGTTTGCAAGCACAAAACCTGTTCCGATGAATGTATTTGACTGAAAGCCTTGTATTTCTTGATCAAAAATAGCGACATTAAGATAACCAGAGGGTAAATAGATTTTTGCGCCAAGCTCCATCACCTCTGCTTCTTCTGGACCAGCATATCTTCTCCCAACGGTTGTATTGGGATGAACTGGAGTTCCAGCAGCAGCTAAGGCTGCAGTTTCAGCAGCATCTGGTCTTGAATCCCTTGATATAATCCATGCTGATGATTTAAAACCTGTTGAAATTCCTCCATAAATTGTTGCTGCATCGTTAATTGCATATGACAATTTAAATGTGTAATCAACATTGTCATCTTTGGTTTTACCGTCTTGAGCTGCATTTGGAAAGTCTATAAATTTAGGCAATACCTGAAGTGGCTTGAATGCTAGAAATGGATTAAAGTCTGGATTATTGGCTAATACTGATGCTTGAGCTGGAGGGAAACCAGCGCCGATTAATGCGCCTGTTCCAATCGCAACGAAGTCTAAAGCAGATAAAACAGCTGTATTTATTTGCTGATAGGATACCGTTTTTTCATCTTCGATATAACTCACTCCTACTAATGCGTTTAAACGCTCAGTAACGTTGAAATCTAGCTGCATAAATAAAGACATGGTTTCATTATCTTGCGAAGCAGTTTCTGTATTACCTTGTCCTTCCCCATATATCGACCCACTTGGAAGACTAAGCAGAGCCTCTAATCCAGCAAAAGAGCCCGGAGCAAGAAACGCTTCAATGTAATTTCTCCACAATGGTCCTAAGTATATTGATTCATTAAAAGCCATATCCTCTTGGTAGTAGTAACCGCCAATTAACCAATTTAGTTTTTCGTTATTATTTGAATACAACCTAAATTCTTGAGATACAGCATCTCTATCATTGCTGATAGGGCTTGGATTTACTAAAGATCCTCCATCAAAGTCAACATCTTGAACACTATAGGTAAACGTATTTCTAAACGCAGAGATACTTTCTAAGGTCATACCCTCAAAATCTTTTTTGATATGCATGGATAAACCAGAGTTATCACCCTCAGTTTCTGGATCAAAGTCATAAAAAACTTTTTGAGTGAACACATTATTAGGAATAATTCTTCCGCCCATAAGCGATTGAATTTGATTTCCAACACCATAAGATGTACTTCCCACAGCACAACAAGTTTCATCATATTCATCATAGTCAGCTGTTAGTCTTATTGATAGATCATCAGATGGTTGAAATAACAACTCACCTCTAAATCCAAATCTATCTCTGTTATTCATTTCACTACCAGTTGTTACATTATCTGTATGGCCATCAGATTGATGAACATTTGCACTCAAGCTATATGCGGTAGTTTGATTTAATGGGCCAGTGATATAACTTTTTACTTTTTTAGTATTAAAATTTCCCAATGTAGATGACACATATCCTGATCTTTCAAATGATGGCTTTTTGGTCACAATGTTTATCACACCAGCAGAAGCATTTTTTCCAAATAATGTACTTTGTGGTCCTCGAAGAACCTCAATTCTCTCGAGCACTGGCAAATCAGAAATCTGTGATTGCATGCTTGAGCGGTATACGCCATCAATGAATAATGCAACAGAAGGTTCGACTCCCGGATTGTTTGAGCCATTTCCAAACCCTCTAATAAAAAAAGTGGCATTGGTTGATGATTGATATTGCCTAGTTTCTAGAGAGGGAACAACTGACTTAAGGTCAAACATATCGGTGATTCCAGCTTTTTCAATTGTATCTGCGTTTACAACAGAAACCGCTACGGGCACTTCCTGTAATGTTTTTTCAGTCTTCGTTGCAGTAACTATTATCTCTTCAACACTTTGAGCATTGATATATGAAATTTGTAATAACAAAAAGATAGCACTAATGCTAAAAAGTTTATTTTTCATGTTCCCCCCCAGGATAAGAAATCTTGCAAATTATATTATAAATTTCACCAACTGGAAGAATTTATATGATCTTATTGATACGTAATTTTTTTTAAAATAAATCTAAAAAAAAAGGGAATTCTTAAGAATTCCCTTTAATACAATTACCTAGTTCTTAAAATAAAACAGGGGGGTAAGGACTAGAAAGAGTAATTGAAGGTTATGCCATAAGTTTCAGGCGAGTTTGGATATCCATTAAAAGATGATGCTAGCGGATCACCTACTTCTGAGAATGTTGCCATTAAATATTTATCATCATTTATGTTGTTACCATATAACATAATATCTAGATTGCCCATTGATATTCCTGCACTAAAATTAAGAGTCCCCTTGGTTTTTTTGCAGAATCCTGCTGCGCACATTACCTCATTATCTCCTGGGTTTAATCTGGTCCATGTAGGTCCAGAATAAAGATGATTCAATCTTACATAGCCTTCTATTGCGCCTCTACTCCAATTGTATGTAATTGCACTTGTAAGGGAATCATCATGAACATTTTCAGGCTTAGTTCCACTCATATCCCCAGCTGATGAACCAACGAATGAATCATAATTTGAATCCATTACTAATCCACCAAGAGTTATGTCAATACTTGAGACTGGAGAAAATAACAAGTCAAATTCAAAACCTTCTGATGATTGCAGGCCAGCATTGGCTAATATAAAACCAGAGCTAACAAATACATTAGATTGAAAGTCCTCAATTTCTTGCTTAAATGCTGTAATGTTTAGATAACCAGTAGGAAGCCTCATTTTCACTCCAAGTTCATAAACTTCTGCACTTTCTGGTCGAGCATATCTTTGACCTGCTGATGTATTTGCTGGAACAGGAGTACCTGCAGCAGCGAGTGCAGCAATTTCAGCAGTAGATGGAAGTGAATTTCCTGTTAGGTTCCATGCAGAGGATTTAAATCCAGTTGCAATTCCACCATACACTGAAATATTGTCGTTGATCAAGTAGGTTAACTTAGCGGTATAATCAACATTATCGTCAGTTGATTGACCATCCTCAGCAGCATTAGGTATTCCAACTAATTGATTAAGAAATTGCAGACCCTGAAAAGCTAGCAATGGATTTGTAGCTGGGTTTGCCCCTATTGCCGCAGCTACTGGGGGAGGAAAGCCTGCTTGAATAGCCTGTAATGTTCCAGCTCCAACAAAATCAAGTTGAGAAAAAACGTCGGTGTTTAGCTCTGATAAAGTCGCTTTTTTTTCATCTTCAATATAACTTGCACCCAGAATTGCACTTAATTTATCGGAAAGATTAATGTCAACTTGAGCAAAAAAAGTTGTCGTTTCAGTATCTTGAGTTCCTGAAACAATACTTCCAGTTCCGGCTTGTAATATTTGAGATGATGGGACGCCAAATAGAGCACCTACTCCTGCAAGCGTTGCAGCTCCACCAGTTTGCTGAGCGACAAAGATGTCCATTAATGGTCTCCATGCCGGACCCCATAATACATCACCATCATATTCGAGATCCTCTTGGTAATAATAGGCTCCTACAAGCCAATTTACTTTTTCATTATTATTAGAGGCTAATCTAAATTCCTGTGAGACTGCATCTAGATTTGTATTTGTAGTTCTTGGTGTGATCATAGGAGCGCCATCAAAATCTATATCAGCAAGATCATAACCATCTGAACTTCTTGAAGAGGTAATGCTAGTCAAAGTCATATTTTCCATCTCTTTAACAATGTTTATTGTTATTCCAGAATTTTCACCTTCTGATGTGGAATCATGATCATAATAGACAGTGTCATGATAGGGGTTGCTTGGAGGAGCTTGTGCTCCGAGCATATAAGTAATTAGTTTGGTTGGGCCCGCCGCAACATTTCCTGCCCAACAACAGAATTCATCATACTCATCATAATCTGCGGTAACTCTTATTTCTAAGTCATCAGAACTTTCAATTAATAAGTCCGCTCTTACTGAGTAACGGTCTCTGTTATTCATTTCGCCACCTGTTACTGCATTTTTTGCAAAGCCATCACGAGTATGATTTGCAATATTAAGGCTATAGGCTACAGATTCACTGAGTGGACCAGTGTAGTAAACTTTCGCTTTTTTTGAATTGTAGTTTCCAATAGATGCAGAAACTTTTCCATAGCTTTCAAAAGAGGGTTTCTTTGTAATAATGTTAATCACACCAGCCGTTGCATTTTTTCCAAACAATGTACTTTGTGGACCACGAAGAACCTCAATTCTTTCTATTTCAGGAAGGTCGCTAATACGTCCTTGAGCTTTTGAACGATATACGCCATCAATAAATAAAGCTACCGATGGTTCAATTCCAGCATTATTAGCCCCATTACCAAAGCCCCTAATAAAGAAGGCTGCATTTTTAGAGGTTTGATACTGTCTTGTATCTAAAGAGGGCACAACTGTCATTAAATCAAACGCATCAATCACATTAGACTTGGCGATCTCATCTGCGCTTATAACGGATACAGCAACTGGGACCTCTTGAAGTGTTTTCTCAGTCTTTAATGCAGTAGTTATTATCTCCTCTATTTCATTAGATTGAGCAAACAAATTTTGCCCAAGAAGAGCTATTAAACAAAATGCATAGATATTTTTTTTCATAATATTTCCCCAAAAAAAAATGATTAGAATCCAACTAAATATGATTTTAGAGTGATTTTTTAAAATAGATACTTTCATTTTTAATATTTATATTAGGCGTCAGAGAGCATATGAATTATTTATATATGTATTTTTTTTAAACATATATTTAATCAATGTTTCCCCTTGTTTAATATCTATATTTTTTATGACTTGAGAGCAATAGGAGTAAATAATGATTGATTGATGGAGGGACAAATTTAGTTCACTATTGCAAACTCATGGAATTTTCTTATCTCATTGACGAAAAGCATATTCAATTAGATTTTAGAATTCATTGCTAATACAAATATCAACAAAGCTATACTTAACCCAATTATTAATAAATCTTTTGAGAACCCTCCATAGGTTTTACTTCTTCCTTCTTCGTTAATTCTTTCAAACTTAATACTCATTCTTATGGCATTAAGGAATAGACCAATAATCGCGGCATAAATAAGAAAGCTCAAAAACACCCATACTGGATGACCTTCAAGCCATGAGATTTCAAAACTTAAAACTTCAATGAACTCACTTAGCTTTAATTTCATATGTGAATTTGATTAGTCAAGTTGAGGTAGCAAAGTTGCAAGATGTTCGAATGCAGCATTCTTATATTCAGGATTTGCACCAGCCATCACTTCTCCTTTTGTTGCACAAGTTTCATAAGCTTGTCTTCTTAGCTTTGGATTAGAAAAATCAAGTAGCTTATTATTTGGATCATACACCTTCTTTGTTTCGGCATTTAGCTTTAATTTACAATTAGCCCAACTATATGCATCGGGTATCAGCCTCAGTGGTTTTGGTCCATCAAATGAATGAAAAGAATTTGGATACAACTCAATAAACGCATTGCCTCCCTCAGCATTTATTTGTTTGATCAAATCTTTGCATGGTTGCGGCGGCGTCCAATTATCTTCTTCGCCTATATAAATTTGAATTAAATCTTCATCCCATAAGTCAAGATCTGGGAGAGCTAAACAACCTGGATACCACATCAAATAACCGGAAAATGATGCCCCAGATTTATTCAAGGCATTTTGAAGAGGTAGCCAAGCATTAAAGAGGGTAGCCGTGCCACCTAAACTCCATCCTGCAGCATAAATTTTTTGATTATCTATTCTTGGATCATCCCACAAAAGATTTAAGGTCATTGCCATATCATATATAACGGTCTCACTGGTAAGGTTAATTTGATTTCCAACAGTGCTTTTCACATTCCGAGAATCAAAAGGATGCATAGCAAATACAATAAAATTTGCGTTTCTGATTTGCTCTAAATACTTTAAATGATGAGAACGCCAGTTGTATGAACCATGAGAGGCTATTACAAGAGGATATTTTTTAGAGGAGTCATAGTTATCTGGAAAATGCATGATGCCAAAAATTTCTATATCATCTTGAGTATTAAGATTAGTATTAAAAATATTTTCAAAACCAAGAATATTTTTTGAAGCATAAAAAATTTTCTCAGTCAGATAACTGTAACTATTATCTTTTTTTGCATCACATCCTGAAATAATTAACAAAATTGATAATATTAAAATTTTCATAAAACAACCATATCAAATAAAAGATAACCATCCTCTTTTTTTAAAAAAATAATTTTATTGCTCCCAGAGTCTAATTTTAATTTAACTTTGACTATTCCCATAAACATTATGTATAGTTTTTTACAAATTTTAAATTATGGAGAAATAATGAAAAACTTTTATATTTTATTTTTTGGAATAATATTTCTTGTATCTTGTGGTCAATCGTCAAATTCAAATGATACTAATATCACTTACGATCTTGTTGGAGTTGAATTTTATAACGAGTTTATACCCTGTGTAGGTGGGGAAGATTTCAATCAAGAAAATGTTGATAGCATGATGAAAGGATGGAGATCGCTTAATATTTCAGATAATCTCCTAGGTGCTTGGGGATATGTTCCTGCTTCTCAAAAGAGCAGATTTGACAACGGTTGGTGGGAACTTCAGTGGTCATCAAAGGAGGATGCTGATGCTGCCTGGGCTGAGTGGGTACAAGATGAAGAGGCTTCAGCTTTCATGGCTGACCATGAATCAGTAATGGTGTGCGATAGTGAAGCCAGGGGCGTATGGGATTTCGCCTTCCACAGAGATGTTGAGTCTTTTGGGCCTATGCCAGAGGATGGTTCTTTTTTTACTGAGTTCTTTCCCTGTAAATATAATGATGGGAAATCCTCTGCTGACCTGATTGAATCGATTGCTTTGTACAACGAATGGCTTGATGGATTAGATGTTACCGGTGCTTATGCCTATGGAATCTATTCTGGAGACGGAACGGATGAATTGGCTGATTTTTGGTGGGGAAATTTCCATGAATCTTCAGAAAGCGCTTCTGTTGGTAATGAAAATTGGATCGAAAGCGGTGGAAAGGCTAGAGCATCTCTTGAAGCTACAGCTGCCTGTGACGTCCCGGAGCTTTATAATTCAGGTGTTATCTACGACCCTGCTCGTCCAGCCTTTGCCAAGTCATAATTTATTGAATCATTAACAAAAAAACCCCGCAATTATTGCGGGTTTTTTTTACTTGAATGGATATTCCCTTGGATGTATATTAATCAACTCAAAAGCGGGAATAGCTCAGTTGGTAGAGCGCAACCTTGCCAAGGTTGAGGTCGCCAGTTCGAACCTGGTTTCCCGCTCCATTTTTGATATTATTTACAAAAGTCGAGCATTTTTTATGAAAAAGCTATTACATTTAACATTTTTTGCTCTGCTAGTTTCGAGCTGTGTTTCTAGTTCCACCCAAATTGATAATCAAACAGAAGAAATATCAAAAGATTTGCTCTGTGAAAATGAAAAAAATCAAAGCCCTAATTCACCTGAAAAGAATTGTTTATCTCAAGAGGAGCTTAAACAACTAGAGGAAAAGAAAAGAAGAGACCTTTTATCCGAGCAGCGTAGACGAGCTCGTATGGGCAGTTAAAGAATTCCTTTTCTTAAGTTTGAGCTGAACAGCCTATAATTTTATTTATTTTGCTCAAGTAAATAATGGGAAACGAACCATTCATTACCTTGATCATGCGCAAATAACATTTCGCAAGCTAAAAAAAATAATCGCCATCGCTGATACCATTTATTTGCATCATCGTAATGAGCATCAAATAAATCAATAATTTTTGTTTTGTTGGCGTAATGATTTTGCAGCCAATGTCTGCATGTCTTTGCATAGTGTTTGCCATCAACTTTCCAATACTTAGACACAAAAAAATCATCATTAAAAAAATCAAAAATGTCAGCCGAGGGCATAATGCCACCTGTAAAAAAATATTTTGACATCCAGTCTGAATCTCCTCTTATTTCATAAGGATAAGAATGCTCTTTATGATTAAAAATATGAATAAATAACTTCCCTTCAGAATTCATGAAATTCTTAAGATTATTTAGCAATTTTTTATAATTTCTGACATGCTCAAACATCTCAACTGAAACAATTCGGTCAAATTTATACTCAAAGCTAAGATTATTAATATCCTGTTTTTGTGGCAAAATATTTTTAAGATTTTTTTTCTTTGCTTCTTGCTTAATGAATTCAATTTGATCATTTGAATTTGAAATACAAGTGAAAACACTATTAGGAAACTTTTGTGCAGCATAAATTGTAAAACTGCCCCAACCACAACCAAGATCTAAAATTTGCTGATTAGAACTTATTTCTGCTCTAGTTATAGTTTTTTCTATCATATTAATTTCAGCTTGCATCAGATCATTGGTTTCACTTTCATACCAGCAGCACGAATATTTCAAGTTATCGCTCATAACATACTTAAAAAAAGAAGCTGGCACCTCATAATGTTGTTCATTAGCTTGATTTGTTGAGACCGCAATAGGGCTATTTTTGAGTTTTTCAAAAAAATCTAATTTCGAATCTGTTTTAATACTTCTTTCATTAGAAATTTCTTTAAGGCGACTCATCAAGATTCTTTTGATTGCTTTTTTAAGAATAAAATCAGGAAGATATCCTTTTTCAGCCAGTTGAATTCCACTTTTTATCATTTGATAAGTTTAGTTAATGACGATAAATAAACAAGCAAGCAAAATTAATTATTTGAAGTGATTAAAGTTAATGTTCTTCTTGATTAATGCAGTGGAACTACTTTTAAATAACTAGATATCGTTTGCAAGTTAATTAAGTTTAAAGCTCAATTTATTTTGGTTGAAAATTAAATTTTAATGACCATTTAAGTATCCAATGATCGACCTAATAATTTTAAACAGAAATTTAAGAGTACAAGATAATCCTGCAATCTATTTCGGCTCACTAAGATCTAATTATTTAGTGATATATCTTTATGACGAGGTATATTGGAATGGAAACGGCAAATCAAAAAGGCAATTGAAATTTTCTAATGATTGTTTAGCCGAGCTGAATGAAGACTTAAAAAAATTTAATAGCAAAGTTAATATTTTTGAGGGAACTTTCGATGACCTTCAAATTTGGATTAAAAAAAACTTTGATGATTTTGTTATCCACATGAATCACTGCACAGATATTAAATACTTTAGAGACGGATTTTCAAAATTCAGAGATTCATTTTCTGGAAAAATTAACATTTATAATGATTTTGGTCTCCAGTTGATTAATTTTGACAGAGACTCGTGGTCAAGTAATTGGAATAAAATTATGAATTCACAATTACTAGAGAATCCAAACAAATCCAAGTTAGAACTTGAAACAAAGTTATTAAATTTTTCTAACTTTTCAAATAAATTTAAAAATTCATTTATCAATTTAGACAACATACAAAAAGGAGGATCATCTCAAGCATATTTACTATTAAGAAGTTTTTTATCTGAACGATGCAAAGATTATCGCGTTAAAATGTCTAGTCCAATTGAATCAGAGCAAAGCTGCTCTAGGTTATCTCCACATTTTACTTTCGGTTCTATTTCAATAAGAGAGGTCTATCAGGTATTAAATAAATATTATTCAAAGGCAGAAAATAAAAGTGATCTTTATTCATTTAAGAAAAGGCTTTATTGGCACTGTCATTTTATTCAAAAACTGCATACTGAGCCTGAGCTTGAGTTTTACTCAATGCATAGAGCATGCGACCAGCTTAGATTAGAGCATGACGATGAGTTGATTAATAAATGGATCAATGGTGAGACAGGTTTTCCTTTCCTAGATGCGTGTATGAAATATCTGCACAAATATGGATGGATAAACTTTAGGATGAGGGCAATGATCATGTCATTTGCTTCATACAATTTGTGGCAACCTTGGCAAAAAACCTCACCACTATTAGCCCAACTTTTTACTGACTATGAACCTGGAATTCATATTAGCCAAGTTCAAATGCAAAGTGGTGTAACCGGAATTAATTTACCAAGAATTTATTCAGTTTCTAAACAAAGTCATGATCAAGACCCTGATGCAATTTGGATAAAAAATATATTACCGCAATTAAATGACGTAGATCCAAGCCTTATTCATGCTTCAGAATTAAACGATTTATACATACCTAAAATTATTGACCTAAAATCCTCTGCAAAGGATGCAAGGGAGAGAGTATGGGGTATTAGGAAAAGCAAAGAATTCAAAAAAGAGGCTGCTGAAGTTTATTACAAGCACGGCAGCAGAAGAAAAAGGAACTTTAGGAAATAATCTTATTCCGGCACAGTACTTTTTAAAGAAGCTTAATTAGCTTTGTATCTTTCAAACCATGCAAGGATATGATCAACCTTTGTTATAAGTCTCGAGGGTCTGCTCGCTATGCCATGTGACGTTTCAGGGAGTCTTATCATGGCACTATCAACGCCTTTTAATTTTAAAGCTTGATAAAATTGCTCAGTTTCAGAAATAGGCGTGCGCCTATCATCTTCTCCCGTAAGCAACATGGTTGGAGTTGTTACATTCCCAACCAATGAAAGAGGTGAGCGTTTCCAATAATGCTCTAGATTCTCCCAAGGTGGCCCAGGAAATTGATGATAAATCTGACCAACCATCGAATCGGCTGTTAAAGTCTTACTCAGCCAGTTTATAACTGGCTTAGCAGCTACGGCCGCATTAAACCTGTCTGTCAGCCCTATAGCATATGCAGTAGCTATTCCTCCAGCACTTCCCCCAGCTATAAAGAGGTTACTCTCATCGATAAAGCCTTTATCAATTAATGCGTCAATCCCTGACATATGATCAGCAAAATCCTCTGAGCTTGAATATTTATATTGCAATAAAAGAGCAAAGTCTTCTCCGTAGGATAAGCTACCACGATAGTTGTTATAAAAAACAACATAACCCGAAGCTGCCATAATCTGGAGCTCTGCAGAAAAATAAGGACCATAGGCCAAATGTGGGCCACCATGAATTTCTAAAATAAGAGGATATTTTTTCTCTGGATCAAAATCTGGAGGAGTAATGTACCAACCTTGTATCTCTTGATCATCGAAAGAGGATGTGTAGATAAGCTCATTGATATCTCCAAGTTTTAGCTGATCCAGCAAATCGTCATTAAGCTCAGTTAATACATTAACCTTACCATTCACTAAAACTGCTACATCAGCAGGTCGATTTTCTCCTCCATAAGTAAAGGCAATATTTTTAGCAGAATGATGATAGCTGCCTGAAAGATACGGTCGACCAAGGGTTGTTCCTCCCAGACCATTTGTAATGTTGTAAATTTCTCCATTAAGCATTAGTTGACCAATCTTTCTGATGCCTCGTTGATTATATGAGAAAAAGATTGAGCGATTATCATCTGACCACTGCAGATTATCTGCATCACCATCAAGATCTTTTGAGATAATGCGTTTATTGTTTCCATTAATATCCATAATGGCAACTTGATTAGGCGTATATGCAAGTGGACGACGCTCCTCAAAGCTGTAAGCAATCATTTTTCCATTGGGTGAAATGCTGGGTGAGCGCTCAGCGCCAACTTCATTACTGATTTGTTCAAGATCTTTTGTGATGATATCAACTGAATAGATATCAGCTTCATCACTAACTAGCTCCCAGTTTTCGGATCTATGCGCAGAGAAAAATATTTTTTGACTGTCAGGAGCCCATGCAAGTGATCCAAAATGATTAAATTCACCAAAAGTAAGTTGCTTTGCTGAACCACCATCAGACGGAACGATAAAGACATGCCGGTATGCAGGCTCCATGATGCCTTGTCCATCCCATTGGTACCTGGTTGATGTAACAGTAATAGGCTCTTTAGCCCATTTTGCTCCCTCTGGCTTATCTCGAGGTTCAGCTATAGATTCTGATTCTGACTTAACATTCATTGTAAATGCAAGCCATTTACCGTTTGGTGACCAAGATAAACTGGAGGGCGATTGCTGCAATTGAGAAATTACTGCTGTTTCTCCATCATCCATCCAACGCACATGAATTTGTTGAGATCCAGTATCATTTGAAATATATGCAAGTTTTCTTCCATTTGGAGACCACCGAGGAGACCTGATGCTATTCAATCCAGAATAAAGTGGTCTATGATCATTTCCATCAATTGAGATTTGCCACAAGTTTGAGCGCTCGCGATCTTTCATGATGTCGTTTGATTTTCGAACATAAACAATACTTTTTCCATCGGGTGAAACACGAGGATCAGTTGCCCATTCAAGGTTAAAAACATCCATTGGATCAAACAAAGGTAAATTTTCTTTTGCAAAACCTGAATTAACAGTCGTAAAGAAAAGTAAAAATGTAAAAAAGGATTTATTTATAGATAGAAAAGTATTGATTTTATTTTTCATTGCATCAGCATAATTGATAAAAATATTCCAGAAAAGTAATTCCTTAGAAAATAATCTCTTGCGATTGAGTTTTAAAAAAATTAAATTCTAAAAAACACATTTATATCTTTAGTGTTATATTAGATTTGAATTTAATTATTGGAGAAAAAAATGAATTTTTTTAAAATACTTTTAATCATTCCATTTTTTGTAAGTTTTCAGATATTTTCTGGTCACCATGAAGAAGAAAAGGTCAGCATGAAAGCTATGACAAGTAATATCAAAACTGCTAAATCATGGATTGATGCAGGCTACACAGACAAAGATAGTTTTTTAGCTGTTGTAAAAAAACATATGTCTGATGATGGTTTTAATTATCCTGGAAGATTCATTGGCTTTGGATTTATCTTTAATCCAAGCAATGATCAGATGGTTGTAAACCGGGTCATTGAAAATAGTCCAGCTGTCGGAGTTTTGCAAGAGGGCGATACTTTCATCTCCGTTGAAGGCGTTCCCGCAACCAGAGAAAATAGAGAAAATGGAGTTTTATCTTTTGCCGGACTTCCTGGCAAACCAGTTAAAGCTGTTGTAAATAGAGACGGTGAGAATGTAAACGTTTCATTTGAAAGGGGATTGGTTAGTCCAAGATATACCAAAGCGCAAGTTGTAAATAACATTGAGTCTTCTGATGCTGAAAATTGGGGTGCTGATGAGTATAGAATAATTGAGGTTGCTGCAAATAGAGAAAATAATGTTGTTTATGCATGGACATGGCACAAGTTTACAGATGATATTACAGGACTTCAGTTTGAAGAAAATCAAGTTACAAGATTTCAATTCGATGATAGCGGTCAAGTAATTGCTCGAGGTGACATGTCAGAGGAGACTCTAGTTCAAAGCCAATTAGGATTTAAAGTTTCAAGATAATTATTTCTTTTCAGTGAAAGGGAGCTTCTTTGCTCCCTTTTTTTGTATGACACTTTTTATGTCATACTTTTAAAAGT
This sequence comes from uncultured SAR86 cluster bacterium, assembly GCA_902515775.1. Lineage (GTDB taxonomy): Bacteria > Pseudomonadota > Gammaproteobacteria > Magnimaribacterales > D2472 > D2472. The sequence continues at coordinate 10,051 of CABXVU010000016.1, read as the reverse complement.
ACTCCCAGATTCTTTGGATGATTGGATTAATTTTCTTCTAGCCATACATTTTTATTTGTTAAACTATATCTTTGTTTTTATTTTATAAGCGAGAATATAGTGCCAGACAAGTATATCAACAAGAGATCATTATCAGTTTCAATGGATCTAGAAGCATTTCTTAAATCTGAAGTATTGCCAGGGTTGGACTTATCTGAGGATCATTTTTGGAACAGTTTAGAAAGTATTATCAATGAATTTAGCCCAAGAAATAAAGAGTTACTAGATATTAGAGAATCTATGCAGGGTAAAATCGATGCTTGGCATTTGACTAATCCAGGGCTAGAAAAAAATTTTGATGCTTATAAAGATTTTCTAAGGGACATCGGCTATTTAGTTCCTGAAGGCGAAGACTTCAAAATTTCAACTGATAATGTGGATCCAGAAATTGCATTTATTGCAGGACCTCAATTAGTTGTTCCAGTTATGAATGCAAGATTTGCTTTAAACGCCGCCAATGCTCGATGGGGCAGTCTTTATGATGCTTTGTATGGAACTGATATGATCTCAGAGGACAATGGTGCGTCAAGAGCAGGTGAGTACAATCCAGTTCGTGGAGAAAAAGTTATAGAATTTGCAAAGAATTTTTTGGATGAAAATTTTTCATTAAATGATGCTAGTTTTTCTGATGTGCTTTCTTTTTCAGTAAAGGATGGTCAATTAGAGTTTGGGTTAGAGAATGGACATACTTCAACTCTTAATAACAGTGATCAATTTCAAGGTTTTCAAGGCTCATCAAATTTTCCTTCATGTATCTTACTGAAAAACAATAATCTCCATGCTGAAATTCAAATAGATCCTGAACATCCTGTGGGAGCCACTGATCCTGCTGGAATCAAAGATGTTTTATTAGAATCTGCAGTTACAACGATTCAAGACTGCGAGGACTCGGTTGCGGCGGTTGATGGAGAAGACAAAGTTACTGTTTATAGAAATTGGCTTGGCTTAATGAAAGGAGACCTTCAGGAAACATTCATCAAAGGTGGCAGTGAAATGACTCGCTCTCTTAATCCTGATAGAGATTACATTTCACCAGATGGCTCCGGCTTTAAATTGCCAGGTAGAAGCCTCATGCTTGTAAGAAATGTTGGACATCTGATGACTAATCCAGCAATTCTTGATAAGGATGGTAATGAGGTCCCTGAAGGAATACTTGATGCAATGTTCACAATCTGTATTGCAATGCATGATATTAATGGTAAGGGAGAGATAAAAAATTCTAGGACTGGCAGCATTTATATCGTGAAACCAAAAATGCATGGACCTGATGAGGTGCAATTCACTTGTGATCTATTTTCAGCGGTTGAAAAAGTCTTGAATCTTGATCAGTTGACTGCAAAAGTAGGAATTATGGATGAGGAAAGAAGAACCACAGTAAATCTTAAAGAATGTATTCGTGTTGCTAAAGATAGAGTAATTTTTATTAATACTGGATTTTTAGACAGAACTGGAGATGAAATTCATACCAGCATGGAGGCTGGTCCCATGATTCCTAAGGCAGATATGAAACAGCAGCCTTGGATTCTTGCTTATGAAGACTGGAATGTTGATTCCGGCCTTGAAACTGGATTTAAAGGCAGCGCTCAAATTGGTAAAGGTATGTGGCCAATGCCTGACGAAATGTTAAATATGTATGAAACCAAAACCATGCATCCAGAATCTGGAGCAAACTGTGCTTGGGTACCGTCACCGACTGGCGCCACTCTTCATGCAATGCATTATCACCAAATCTTAGTTTCTGATAGACAACAAACTATTCTGGAGCGACCTAAGGCCAATATTGATGATATTCTCACTATTCCTTTAATAGAAAATCCAGAAGAGCTATCAGCTGAAGATATTCAAAAAGAATTAGACAATAATGCCCAGGGTATTCTTGGTTATGTTGTTAGATGGGTTGATCAAGGAGTAGGTTGCTCCAAGGTTCCAGATATTAATAACGTTGGACTTATGGAGGATAGAGCAACATGCAGAATATCTAGCCAACATATCGCAAATTGGTTGCATCACTCTATTTGCACTGAGGACCAAGTTATCGATACCATGAGAAGAATGGCTATTGTTGTTGATCAGCAGAATTCTGGGGATCCCTCATACCTACCAATGGGTCCATCATATGATGGTGTTGCTTTTAAAGCAGCGTGCAATCTTGCCATAGAGGGAAGAAGTCAACCCAGTGGTTATACTGAACCTATATTGCACGAAATGAGGTTAAAATTTAAAGCTTAATGAAAGCATATTGGATCACGCGATGTCATGTGCATAATTCAGCAGAATATGATGAATATATTAAGCTTGCAGGACCAGCTATTACTCAATATGGAGGCACTTTTCTAGTACGTGGTGGTGATCAAATTGAATTAGAAGGTGGCCCATATGAGAGAACTGTTTTGGTCGAGTTTAATTCAATGCATGAAGCCAAGGTATGTTATGAATCAAAGGAATATCAAGAAGCTTTAAAGCACTCTGTAAATTCCTCTAATCGTCACGTTGTTCTTGTTGAAGGATTATGATGAGCCATGAAGCTGCCTATTAATATAATAAGTGCCAAAATCCTTTTATTTTTTTCAGTTTTTTGGACAACAAACTTGTTTTCCGAAGAGTTATCAGACGCCGAAAGCTTTTTTACTCGCGTGGCTCCAGCTTATCCAGCAGCTGACAGCCTTCTTGGATGGATAGATTCAAGAAACATTACTTCTTTAAATGGTGAGTGGACTTACATCATTGATCCTATGAACAATGGTTTGCCAGAATCGTCCTTTTTTGGCGGATTTCCAAAAAATAAAACTCAAAAAACTGGCATGGAGTTAATTGAATACAATTTTGAGGATGCAGAAAAAATACAAATTCCAGGTGCTTGGAATGCTCAAAATGAAAAATTATTTTTTTACAGAGGCCCGGTTTGGCTTTTTAAAAAATTTAATCACTCATCAAAAGAAAATGTTTTAACTCATCTTTATATTGAAGGCAGTAACTTTACAACAAAAGTATTTGTCAATGGTTTTGTTGTAGGTGAGTTTGAAGGTGGTTATGTTCCTTTTAATTTTAATATTTCTCAGTTTCTAAAAGATGGCGAGAATATCTTGTTGGTTCAAACAGACAATACTCTTAATGAGTCTAGCGTACCCACGCACAAGACAGATTGGTGGCCATGGGGAGGTATTGTTGGCGATGTATATCTTGTTGAGACTCCCAATGAATATATTACAAATGCATATTTACAACTTAATCCAGATAACTTTTCTGAATCTCTTTTTAAATTACAAATGGCCACTAAACTATCAAGAAAAAAAATAATCTTGGAAATTCCTGAGCTTAATTTTAAAGATGAATTTGTAACAAATTCCTCAGGCTTTATTAAACAAAATATCACAATTTCTCCAGAACTTTGGTCGCCATCAAATCCAAAGCTCTACAAAGTAATTATTTCGACACAACATGAATCAATTTCAGATGAAATTGGGTTTCGTTCTATAAAAACAAAAGATCAAAAGATATATTTAAATAATAAGGAAATAAAGTTTAAGGGTATCTCAATGCATTCAGAGCCCATTGGTACTCCTGGACCAGCTTTTTCAAAAGAGCATTTTAAAAAATTACTTGCTTCAGCCTCAGACCTAAATATTAATTTCATCAGAGCAGCGCATTATCCTTATACCCGACATTTGGCAAAGGTTGCGGATAAGATTGGATTAATGTTGTGGGAAGAAATTCCAGTTTATTGGAATATTGATTGGAAAAATCCTGCAACGTTGAATATAGCAAAGAATCAAATCAATAGATTGGTGCAAAGAGATCAAAACCGAGCATCGGTTGTAGTTTGGTCAGTAGCAAATGAAACTCCTTTCTCTGTCCCACGAATGACATTTTTAGATACTTTGTTAGCAGAAATAAAGAACTTTGATGAATCTCGTTTAACTACGGCGGCTCTTCTTTCCGGAAACGAAAAGCAATTTAGATCGTTGGTAATTGTCTTGGCATTACAGGGTGTTAAATCTCAATGGGTCAATCCAAGAGAAAAAATAATATTAAAAGCAATTTTAGATCAGGCAAATATTCCGACTGATACAGAGTTAAGTTTTTCTATATCAATTGATGATCCATTAGGTGAAAACGTCAATTTGATTTCATACAATGAATATTTTGGCTGGTACTATGTTACATTTTTTACAGAACAAATGATGATTCCTGAGGGAACTCTTAGAAGATTGATGTTTGAGATTATGCCAGACATTAAAATTAGTTCTTCATTTAATAAACCCATACATATTTCTGAATTCGGTGCAGGTGCTAAATACGGAAACCACACAAATAAAATATGGTCAGAAGGATATCAGGCTAAGTTATATGAGCATCAATTAGAAATGCTTTCTAAGAATCCTCAGATTCAGGGAATCAGTCCTTGGATCCTTAAAGATTTTAGAGCGATGTTAAGACCACTGCCTGGAATTCAAGATTTTTATAATAGAAAGGGGTTGATTGATGAGAGTGGAAATAGGAAAGAAGCTTTCAAAATTTTAGCTGATTTTTATAAAAATCAATGGGATCAAAAAATCGAAGAAAATTAATTATATTTTTTTAAAAAAAAGTGTTGACACTTTATCTTAATCACGTATATTTAATAAACCAACTCGGACTGACCTACAATCAACTGCAGACGGGAGTAGGAGAGAAAGAGAAGGAAGAGACGAAGGGCGAAAGCGATACTAAGAGTCGACGATAAAAAAGAGCTTAGTAACCCACCAAGGAGGAAAGAGAAAACCTCTAAGGAGCTAAAGAGATTCTCACTTTAGACCCCTTCCAATCTCGAACTAAGAAGACAGAGCCTAGCTCTGTTTTTTTTTGCTTATAATTAATTTTAGAACCTTAATAAGTTTAAATATTTAATGTGATGCACTCTTATAAAAAAGCTTTAGTTATTGAAGGAGGTGGAAGCCGAGGGGTTTTTTCGCTTGGAGTTACTGATACATTTATTAATTCCTCATACAATCCTTTTCATATTCATTTAGGTGTTTCTAATGGTGCTGTTGTTCAGCTTTGGTATCTATTGAGTATTACTAATAACAATTTAGATAAAATGTTATTCTCAGCATCCAAGGAGTTTGTAAGATATTCAAACTTTCTAGTAAATAAAAGTATTATGGATTTTAAGAGACTTTATAAGGAAGCTCATAAAGTTTATCCGATAGATTTCGATAGATTGCAAGACAAATTAAAAAATAAAATCTTTAATGTTGTTGTAACTGATGCAAATACTGGAGAAGCGGAATACATTGAGCTTACTCAAGAAAATTATATTAACGAGATGATGGCAACCGCAGCTTTACCAATTTTAATGAAAGATTCAATCTGCCTAAATGGTAAAAGAAAATTTGATGGTGGCATCACTGATCCAATCCCCGTCAAGAAAGCCTATGAAATGGGAGCTAGGGATATTTTGATAATAAGAACATATGAACAAGAGTTTATTAGAAAAGTTAAATTAGAAAATTATATTGCTGCATTAGCCACAAAATCCTATCCCAAAATTTCTCAAGCATTAAGAACAAATGCAGCAACATATAATTCTGCACTTGATTTTATTAATAATCCTCCAAATGACTGTAAGATTATACAAATCTGCCCTCCAAAAAGACTTAAAACGAGACGAGCAACTATTGATCATGATACGTTGAAAAATGACTATGAAATTGGAGTAAATGAAGGATTAAAATATATAAAAAATTTACCTTAAGTCACTGTTTTAGAGTCTTTTTTTTAAAAACCTATATTTTTTTATTCATAGGTGTTGACTCTTTTTACTTATGAAGTATATTAGAAAGACCAACTCGGACTGACCTACAATCAACTGCAGACGGGAGTAGGAGAGAAAGAGAAGGAAGAGACGAAGGGCGAAAGCGATACTAAGAGTCGACGATAAAAAAGAGCTTAGTAACCCACCAAGGAGGAGAGAGAAGGCCTCTGAGGAGCTAAAGAGATTCTCACTTTAGACCCCTTCCAATCTCGATTGAAAAGACAGAGCCTAGCTCTGTTTTTTTTTTGCCTTTTTTAATGATTACAATAACTATTTATCTATTAATTCATAATTTATCTTCGGATTCTGTTTCAATTAAGTTTATTTCAACGATAATATCCTCTTAAATCATCTCAGGGGACCATCTAGTAAATGCTTTTTAATAATTTAGACATTTTTATTGTCGTAATTTATTGTGTTGGCATTGTAATAATTGCTCAATATGTTTCTAAGTCTAAAGAAGGTCAAGAGAAAACCGCAGAGGATTATTTCTTAGCTGGCAGATCACTTCCTTGGTGGGCAATAGGAGCCTCCTTAATTGCTGCAAATATTTCTGCAGAACAAATTATCGGTATGTCGGGACAGGGATTTGTGGTTGGGATGGCAATAGCTACCTATGAGCTTACAGCTGCGATTGCATTAATTGTAATGGCAAAGTTTTTTTTACCACTTTTTTTAGAGAAGCAAATTTATACTATGCCTCAATTTCTTGAGCATCGATTTGATAATAGGGTTAGTCTTGTGCTGTCATTTTTTTGGTTAGCCGTTTATGTTTTTATTAACCTGACAAGTGTTTTATGGCTAGGATCTCTGGCGATAAACTCATTAACAGGACTAGATCTGTTTTATGGACTAGTGCTTTTAGCGTTTCTATCTTTAGCATATTCATTATGGGGTGGACTTAAAGCTGTGGCTATGACAGACATTATCCAAGTGATTTTATTAATTTTCGGAGGTCTTTCTGTTTCTTATATAGCTTTGAATCAAATTTCAGATGGCGCAGGAATTTTGATTGGATTAAATCAAGTTTATCAATCTCTTCCTGAAAAATTTGACATGATTTTATCGTTAGATCACCCTGCATATATAGATCTTCCAGGTGTCTGGGTTTTAATTGGTGGTTTATGGATAGCGCATTTTGCTTATTGGGGATTTAATCAATACATTACTCAAAGAGCATTAGGCGCTAAATCATTGCCAGAGGCCCAAAAGGGAGTTATGTTTGCTGCTTACTTGAAGCTTCTGATGCCATTTGTTGTAGTGCTTCCTGGAATTTGTGCAGCAATTATTTATCCTGGACTTGAAAAGTCTGATCAGGCATATCCAATGATGATGGCATTACTTCCAAATGGTCTTTTGGGGCTCACTTTTGCCGCACTTGTTGCAGCCATTGTCTCCTCACTTGCATCAATGACAAATAGCATTAGCACAATTTTTACAATGGACATTTACAGAAGTTTTACAAAATCAAATCCATCCCAACAAAGATTAGTTTCAGTTGGAAGAAATATTGCTTGGATTGCATTAGTTATTGCTGTTATTTGTGCTCAGCCACTTCTGGGAAGTATGGAGTCTGCGTTTCAATACATACAAAACTTTACAGGATTTTTCACACCAGGAATTTTAGTAATATTTTTAGTTGCTCTTTTTTGGAAAAAGGCTACAACCCTTAGTGTTTTAGTTGCAGCAATAATGTCCTTAATTTTATCTTTGGTAATTTTTCTTATTTTTCCAGAATATCCCTTTATTCACAGAATGGGTGTTGTATTTCTAGTTTCAGGTTTTGGATGTTACCTTACTGCATTTCTTCAAGGTTATTCCAATCAGCCTAAAGCAATTGATCTAGTTGATATAAATTTCAAAACAGAGTTTTTATTCAATATAAATACCATAATTATCTGCGTGATCTTATTCATCACTTATTTTTTACTGTGGTAATGAATTCTCAAGGTAGTTTTTCTGATAAAAAAGTTTTACTTATTGATATAGGTGGAACCAACATAAGAACAGCTACAGCTGAAATTGGTAGCAATGAAATAAATAATGCTTCGAAACAAAATTTAGATTCTTTAGATTCATTTGATGAGATTATTCAAAACCTTTTAAGTAAAGATCAAAATATAAAACATATAGTTTTTTCTGTTGCTGGTCCAAAACTTCATCAATCTATTACGATGACAAACAGAAATTTTGAAATAAATGAAAAGACTATATTAAAAAAATTTTTTGTAGATTCCTGTCATATTCTCAATGATTGGGAATCGATTGGCCATGGCTTATCACTTTTTGATACCAAAGAAATGAGCTTTATAAATAAATGTGATGGATTTAATCAGACATCATTAGTTATAGGTCCAGGTACAGGTCTTGGGGCAGCTCAAGTTATTGAAGATAAGATTGTTCTTCCTACAGAGATTGGAAATAGCTCTTTGACTCTTCCAAAATTATTTGAAGATTTTGAACCTGCAGCTATTGAAAATTTTAATATTATTGAAAGTATTATATCTGGAGGCGGGCTAAAACAAATATATAAAATTTTTTCCAGCGAAGAAAAATCATCTGAAGAAATAGTTTCAAGCTTTAGTGATGATGAATTCTCACAAAAAGCCATAAATTTCTTTCTCAATTCATTTTCTCAAATATTATCTGAACTTGCATTAGCATATATGCCTGGAAATGGAGTATTTATCGCCGGAGGTTTAATGCGCTCAATGCATCAATTTATAGATAACGATATTTTCATGAAAAATTTTTTGATGAACAGAAAATCAATGCACGCAAAAATTTTGTCGCAAATGCCGATAGCCATTATCAATCAAGAAATGACTTGTTTGCATGGGAGTTTAAATTTCTTTAATAAAATTAGTGAAAAACATAAGTAAAAATTGAATAACTCTTCCTCAGATAATCTCTCTAAATCAATTGCGAAAACATTAAATGAATCGATTGAATTGAGTGGAAAAGCATCATTAGTTGTATGTGGTGGAAATAGTCCTTTACCAATTTACCAAAAATTAAGTCTTGCTGATTTAGATTGGAATAAGGTATCTATCTACTTAGGGGATGATAGATTACTCCTTTCAGATCATATTGATTCAAATGAAAATCTTTTAAGGAAGAATCTTTTAATAAATAATGCTAAATCTGCTAAATTTTATCCTTTAATTCATCCAAGGATTAATATAAAAGATTTAACACTTCCCTTTGATATAGTTTTACTCGGATTAGGTCTTGATGGCCATTTTGCATCACTTTTCCCTGAGCAAGTTAAATTAAGTAGTGCTTTTAGTATTGATGCTGACCCAGATTTAATATGTTCAGAGATTCCCTTAGGGTCCCCAAGTTATAAAAGAATTTCAATGAACCTTGCGCTACTTCTCAATACAAAACGATGTATTTTGTTAGTAACAAATTCTGATAAAAGATTGGTTCTTGAAAAAGCATCCACAAATAATAAAATGCCCTTACATTTTTTAATTAATCAAGATAAGACTAAGCTTGAATTTTCAGATATAGATTTTTAATAAGGAATAAGAATGAAAAAATTTCTTTTACTGATTTTGTTTTCAAATATTTCGTTGCTGTCGGCTCAAGAAGACTGGAGCCGCTTAAATGTATGTGAATACAAAAATTTTAATAATGATTATTTAATTGAGCAACTAATCAAAGCAATGACTATCGAAGATAAAGTTGGACAAGTGATTCAAGGCGACCTGGACTTTGTTTCACCAGCTGATGTTAAAAAATATAAACTTGGATCAGTATTGAATGGAGGAAACACCTCACCCAATGGAGATAAATATAGCTCAGCTGAAGATTGGAAGGCCTTAAGCAAAGACTTTTACGAAGCTTCTCCAATTTTTAAAGGGATCCGCATCCCTGTTTTATGGGGAACTGATGCAGTTCATGGTCATAATAATGTTATTGGAGCAACATTATTTCCCCATAACATAGGACTTGGTGCAAGTCACAATGAAGAGTTAATTAAAAGTATCGGCGAAGCAATTGCCTTAGAAGTTTTGTCAACAGGAGTTGCTTGGACCTTTGCTCCTACAGTTGCAGTTCCTCAAGATGATCGTTGGGGAAGAACTTACGAAGGGTTTTCTGAGGATCCTATCTTGGTATCTAAATTAGGCAAAGCTTTTGTGCTTGGACTCCAAGGTGAGGGAGATACATTGCTCGATAAAAATCATGTCATTGCTACTGCTAAACATTTCA
>CABXVU010000015.1 GCA_902515775.1 uncultured SAR86 cluster bacterium | reverse complement strand
AAAAAACTGGTCCCTTTCCTAAATTTTTAAACTGAGGTCGAATAAATCTATTGACATATCTTATATTCAACCTAGAGGCAATTCTTTTTAACCAGTATGGGCGACTATCTCTTCTAATTTTATATCTCCAATTTTAATTTGGTCCTTGTATGATAAAGTACCGAGGAATTTCTGGGCTTATTTTTTTTGAAAAACTTACTAAAAGAATTAAAACAATTACTTAAGATAGGTGTTCCAATTTATGGTTCACAAATATCTTACATGGGTATGGGAGTTACAGATACCATTGTTGCTGGAAGAGCAAGCGCCCTAGACTTATCTGGATTAGCAATAGGTAATGCTCTCTCAATGCCTTTTTATTTTTTGCTTGGCGGATGTCTATTTGCTGTAACACCAATAGTAGCTCAGCTTTTTGGAGCAAAAAAATATGAAGAGATTGGTCAAAAAGTTCGAGAAATTCTTTGGGTCAGCATAGCTCTTGGACTTATTGGATTTATTCTCTATAGAAATTTAAGTTTTTTCATTCCTTTTTTTGATATTGATGAAAATATTGCTCTAATTTCAGATGGTTATTTGAAAGCTATGTCATATGGTTTTATTGCCAATATGATTTTTACATGTCTTCGTTGCTATAGCGAAGGCATGGGCCTGACTCTTCCTGTTTTTTGGGTTGCTTTCATTGGGTTGCTGCTTAATATTCCACTAGATATTATTTTTGTTTACGGATATTTTGGAATCCCTCCAATGGGTGGAGTTGGCTGTGGAATCGCAACATCAATAAATATAGTTATTGGAGTCATTGTTTTGGTGCTCGTGATTCTAAAAAAGAAGGAATATGCGCCAACAAAAATATTTTCAAAATTTTCACTTCCTAACTCAGAAACCACAAAAGAAGCTCTAAAACTTGGGCTACCTATTGGTTTTGGAGTCTTTGTGGAATTAAGTATGTTTTCGGGAGCTGCTTTAATACTTGGGTCACTTGGATCATCTGTTATCAGTGGCCATACAGTAGCAATTAATATAGTAAGTGTTTTATTTATTTTGCCATTATCTTTTGGTCTGGCAGCTGCAACAAGAATAGGAAATCTAGTTGGAGAAGTAGAATTTGAAAAAGCTAAATATGCTTCTCACGTTGCTATTTTAATCTGTTTCAGTGGAGCTATACTGAACATGGCAGTTATTTTAATATTTAGGGAAAGCCTAGTCTCAATTTATTCCTCTGACGTTGCTATTATTTCAATCGCAATTAACCTTTTGCTGTTCGGAGCAATTTTTCAGATTCCTGATGGAATGCAAATGGGAGCGCTAGGCAGCCTGAGAGGTTATAAAGATGCCTTCGCTCCTATGCTAATGATAATTTTGACTTACTGGTTTATTGCTCTGCCCTTAGGATATTATTTAACTTATTTTGGAATACTTGGAAATCCAATGGGTCCTTCAGGTATTTGGATTGGCATGATTACAGGATTAACAATATTTGCAAGCATGATAATTCCAAGACTAAATTATATTGCCAATAAGTTTATAAGTAGGCCTATCCGAGAACTTCCTTAGTTTTAGTTCCAATTTGAAGCAAATTTTCAGCAATATGCACACCACATTCCTTTAACTTCTTAATTTTATTAGCAGCCGTTCCTTTGCCACCAGCAATAATTGCCCCAGCATGACCCATCCTCTTTCCAGCCGGAGCTGTTTGGCCAGCTATATATGAAATAACTGGTTTAGATACATTATCTTTAATGTATTCAGCAGCCTCTTCCTCAGCTGTACCACCAATTTCGCCCACCATAACTATAGCTTTAGTTTGATCATCAGCTTCCAACATTTTTAAAACATCAATAAAGGAGGTGCCTGGAATTGGATCTCCCCCAATACCAATACATGTGCTTTGGCCCAAGCCTAAATCTGATGTCTGTTTAACAGCTTCGTAAGTTAAAGTGCCAGATCTAGAAATGATGCCAACTGAGCCTTTCATATGAATACTGCCAGGCATAATACCTAATTTTGCCTCACCAGGAGTGATTATTCCTGGGCAATTTGGTCCTATTAAAGTTACATCTAGCTCATCAACTTTCTTTTTAACAATCAACATATCTAAAGTTGGAATACCTTCAGTGATACAGATAATTAATTTTATCCCTGCATCGGCAGCTTCTAAAATTGAATCTTTGCAAAATTGTGCTGGGACAAAAATAATTGATGCGTTGGGTTCTACCTCTTCAACAGCCTCATGAACAGAATTAAAAACTGGTATATCTAAATGTTTCTGCCCACCCTTTCCAGGGGTAACGCCTCCAACAATATTGGTTCCATATTCTATGGACTGTTCAGAGTGCAAAGTTGCTTGCGAACCGGTAAAGCCTTGAACTAAAAGACGTGTTTTTTTATCAACCAATATACTCATCTACTAAGCTCCACTGCCTTCTTTGAAGCTTCCTCAAGATTATTTAAACTCTCGATTGCAGCATTAGATTTAGCAAGAATATCACTGCCAATATCTGCATTATTTCCTTCGAGTCTTACAACCACTGGAATAGAAACCCCAACCTCCTCAATTGCTGCTAAGATGCCTTCAGCAATAAGATCACATCTGACTATTCCTCCAAAAATATTAACTAGAACTACTTTTACTTCAGGATCAGCTAGTATTAATTTAAAAGCTTTAGAGACTCTTTCCTGAGTAGCAGTTCCGCCAACATCAAGGAAATTTGCTGGCGAACCACCAAAATATTTAATAGTGTCCATGGTTCCCATTGCTAACCCAGCTCCATTTACCATACAACCTATGTTTCCATCTAATGAAACATAGCTTAAGTCGCTTTTAGCAGCTTCAGCCTCTCTGGGATCCTCTTGAGATAGGTCTCGCATTGCTTGAATTTCTGGCTGTCTATAAATTGCATTAGAATCGATATTAATTTTTGCATCCAAACAATGAAGTTTTCCTCCTTGAGTTATTACTAATGGATTGATTTCAAGCAAGCTGAGATCATAAGAAATAAATAACTTAGTTAATTGCGAAAGCATTTTTGAAAACTGTTTTGACTGTTCATTATCCAAACCCAACACTTTTGAAATTTTTCTTGCCTGAAACCCCAATGGCCCTGTAAGAGGATCAATGGGTTCATAAATAATTTTCTCAGGTGTTTTTTCAGCAACCTCTTCAATATTAACTCCACCTTCACTCGAGCCAATAAAGACAATTCTTTGAGAGCCTCTATCAATAACTGCGCTCAGATAAAGCTCTTTTGAAATATCGGTACACTCTTCTACTAAAATGGAGCTTACTAGTTGCCCATTAGAATCAGTCTGATATGTGACTAGTCTATTTCCAAGCCAATGATTAGCAAATTCTATTGCCTCTTCAGGAGAATCAACTAACTTTACGCCTCCGGCCTTACCTCTACCTCCCGCATGTACCTGTGCTTTAACTACCCATTTATCTCCACCAATATCTCTACATGCACTCAAGACATCATCTGGAGATGTAACAACTGCATTATTTGAGACTGGTAAACCAAATTTTGCGAAAAGCTCTTTACCTTGATACTCATGGAGATTCATTTTTTACTATTTCCTATGTGTATAGCTTGCTGATTTACTGCTAGCGCTGCCTCATGCAATGCCTCAGAAACTGTAGGATGACTAAAAATAGTTAAGCCGAGGTCCTCTGCACTGGCACCAAATTCCATAGCAACTACTCCTTGCTGAACGATATCAGCAGCAGCTGGACCGAAAGCATGAACACCCAATATAGTATCTGTCCTCTTGTCAGCTATTACTTTTACAAAACCAGTACTTTCACCGGTAGCCAAGGCTCTTCCACTCGCAGCAAATGGGAAAGACCCAGTTTTAAATTCGACTCCTACATCCTTGAGCTCTTTTTCATTTTTTCCTACCCATGCAACTTCTGGATGTGTATAGATTACAGATGGCACAATGTCATACTCCATTTCAACTTGATTTCCTGCAATTCTCTCTGCAACCATAATACCTTCCTCGGAAGCTTTATGAGCTAACATTGGACCTCTGACAACATCACCTACCGCCCAAATATTTTTTATTTGTGTTTCACAAAAATCATTCACCGAAATAAAACCATTCTGATCAACTGATAAACCGCAACTTTCATCAAATAGATTATTTGTATAGGGTTTACGACCGACAGCAACAATTAATTTATCAAAAGTTAATTCAGACTGATTTCCATTTTTTTCAAAATTTACAGTTACTTTTTTTTCATTGGATATTGCGGCAGTTACTTTGCAGCCCAAATTAATATTTAATCCTTGCTTATTAAATTCTTTGAAAACATCATCAGAGACTTTTGAATCTGCCATGGGTAAAAAATCATCCATAGCCTCTAAAATCGTTACCTTTGATCCAAGTCTAGACCAGACGCTTCCAAGCTCTAATCCAATAATGCCCGCCCCAATTACGCCCAATGTCTTTGGCACTGATTTAAATTCGAGGGCTCCAGTACTGTCCACAATATTTTTATTGTCTACCTTTGCAACAGCAATATCTATTGGCATAGATCCTGTAGCTATAATAATATTTTTGGTTTTAAGCAATTCAGTCTTTTCTTCATTAGTAACTTCAACATTATTTGAATCAATTATTTTTGCACTACCTGTAATTTGAGATACTTTATTTGCTTTAAGAAGCCCGGCGACTCCCGATGTGAGTTGAGAAACAATTTTATTTTTTCTTTCCATCATTTGAGAAATATCTATTTTGGGCTTGGTTACCTTAATTCCATGATCAGATAAATGGTTTAGCGCATCTGCATATCGGTGGGATGAATCCAATAATGCTTTAGATGGAATGCAGCCTATGTTCAGGCATGTACCTCCTAATTGTGGCTTACCATTACTAGAGGATTTTTCAATGCACGCGGTTTTTAAACCTAATTGAGAGGCTCTTATTGCAGCAACATAACCAGCTGGCCCACTTCCAATTACAATTACATCGAACATCTGCAGTCCTTATAAGTTTAATAAAAGTTTTTCGGGAGATTCTAATTGATCTTTAATAGCTATTAGAAAAGAGACAGCTTCTTTCCCATCTAGTAAGCGATGATCATAACTTAAGGCTAGATACATCATTGGACGAATTACTATTTCTCCGTCGATTGCCACTGGACGATCTTGGATTGTATGCATTCCTAAAATTGCAGTTTGCGGAGCGTTTAGGATAGGAGTAGACAACAAAGACCCAAATACTCCACCATTAGAAATTGTAAATGTACCGCCCTGCATTTCTGAGATTGATAATTTTCCATGCCTTGCTTTGTCTGAATAATCCAAAATAGATTTTTCAACATCAGCTATCCTTAAATTACCTGCATCTCTTATAACTGGAACAACCAGACCTCTGTCGGTAGAAACAGCAACTCCTATGTCCTGATATCCATGATAAACAATATCGGTACCATCAATAGAAGCATTTACAACAGGAAATTTCTTTAACGCTTGAACTGCTGCCAAAACAAAGAAACCCATAAAACCTAATTTCACCCCATGCTCTTCTTCAAATTCATTACCATATTTTGTTCGCAGGTCTTTGATTGGCTTTAGGTCAACCTCATTAAAAGTAGTAAGCATTGCTGTTTCCTGCTTAACAGTTAGCAGTCTATTAGCTATTGTTGAGCGAAGCCTAGACATAGGCACTCTTTCTTCAAGCCTCTCATCAGAAGATGATGCAACCTTAACGGATGGACTCATAGATTTATCTTGATCTTGACTAACAGGTTCATCCAAATGATTTACGATATCTGATTTAGTAATTCTTCCATTTTTTCCAGATCCACTAATATCGCTTTCATTTATGTCATGTTCTTTTAAGAGCTTTTTAACTGCGGGTCCATTTTTAATAGATGAATCTTTAAGCTCTTTGCTGATTTCAACAGATTTTTCTTTTTCAGGCTCAGCAATAATTTCATTCTTTGGAGCATCAGATGCCTGATTTATATCTTCTTTTTTGAATTCTGCTATTAATTCAGCACTAAGAACAGTTTCTCCAGCAGGTTTAAGAACTTTTGAAACAACACCATCGAATGGAGCAACAACCTCCAGTACAACTTTATCAGTTTCAATTTCAGCAATTACTTCATCCTGCTTAACACTATCGCCTTCTTTTTTAACCCAGTTCGCAATAGTTCCATCTGCTACCGATTCAGGAAATGTTGGTGATTTTATTTCAGTTGTCATTTTTATTTCTCATTAGTTAAAGCCTCTATTACTAGCGCTTCTTGTTGTTGAATGTGTAATTTATTTAAACCTACAGCTGGAGCCGACGAAGCTTCGCGACTGACCAATCCTATTTCTACTTTTAAATTTAACCTATCTATAACTTCTTGCAGTCTATGTCTGTGGTTGTACCAGGCTCCTTGGTTTGTTGGCTCTTCCTGGCACCATACAAAGCTTGTTGCATTTTTATAAGTCTTTAAGATTTTTTCGAGAGTATCGTAAGGAAATGGATAAAGCTGCTCAATCCTAATTATGGCAGTAGAATCCAAACCAAGATCATCTCTTTTTGATGCTAAATCATAAAAAACTTTACCTGAACACATAATCACTTTGCTAACCTTTTCTGGAGAGTCAACCAAGTCATTGATTACATATTTGAAGGAACCTTCTGTTAGATCGTCTAAAGCAGATACTGCATTGGGGTTTCTAAGCAAACTTTTTGGCGAAATCACTACAAGTGGTCTTCTCATCATTCGAATAGTTTGGAATCTCAGTAAATGGTAAATTTGAGCAGGAGTACTGGGAACACAAACTTGAATGTTTTCGTATGCACACAGTTGCAAAAATCTCTCCAGTCTTGCGCTACTATGCTCCGGACCTTGTCCTTCATAACCATGCGGAAGCAACATAACTAATCCAGAGAGTCTTTCCCATTTATGTTCAGCAGAAACAATAAATTGATCAATAACAACTTGTGCTCCATTAACGAAGTCACCAAATTGAGCCTCCCACATTACCAGTCCTTTTGGACTCGTTGCAGAATAACCATATTCAAAGCCAAGAACAGCTTCTTCAGATAAAAGCGAGTCATATACATCAAATGTTGTATCAGCATTTTTTGCAATATCGACTAAAGGTATGCAGCCTCTTCCATCCTGTTGATTTAACACAACTGCATGACGATGCGAAAATGTTCCCCGTCTTATATCTTGCCCAGAAAATCTTATTGGATAACCTTGATCGAGCAGGGTTGCATATGCCATATTCTCTGCAAAACCCCAATTAACAGGAATTTTTCCCTCTGCCATTTGGCGTCTGTCAGAAAAAATTTTATCTACCTGCTTTTGCAAAATGAAATCTTTTGGAGGCGTAAATACTTGATCTGCAAGATCTTTAAATCTTTTCTTACTAAATGAAGACTTGATTTTAACATCTCCTTTTTGATCCATGTATGGAGTCCAATCAAACCACATTGACTCATTTGGTTTTGTAGCAAGATTATGAACAACGGTATCTCCCTTTTCTATTGCTGACCTATAATTTTTTTCTAACTCATCACACTCAGATTGACTAATAACTCCAGATGAAATGAGTTTTTCCTGATATGCACTTTTCACAGAAATTTGCTTAGCAATTTTTTGATACATGATAGGCTGAGTTGAAGACGGCTCGTCAGCTTCATTGTGGCCCCTTCGTCTATAGCAAAACATATCTATAACAATATCTTTTTTAAAGTTGTATCTATATTCACACGCTAATTTTGCTGCAAAAACTACCATTTCTGGATCATCTCCATTTACATGAAGAACCGGAGCTTCAATCATTTTTGCAACATCAGTTGCATATTGCGTTGATCGTGAATCTTCCTCATTTGAAGTGGTAAAACCAATTTGATTATTGACTATGACGTGGACAGTGCCTCCAACACCGTAACCTCTAGTTTGAGACATTTGAAGAGTTTCCATCACAACCCCTTGCCCCGAAAAAGATGCATCACCATGAATTAAAATGGGAATTACTAATTCTTTGTTTTCATCTTTAATTCTATCTTGTCTTCCTCTAACTGAGCCAAGTACAACTGGATCGACAATTTCAAGATGAGACGGATTATTTGCAAGTGATACGTGCACTTCTCCATTAGGAGTTAAGATGTTGGTTGAAGAGCCAAGATGATATTTTACATCTCCAGTGCTAGCGCCCTCTAATTCATAATCTTCTTCAAATTCGTTAAATAGTTCTTTTGGAGATTTCCCCAGAACATTTACTAACAGATTTAATCTACCTCTATGAGCCATACCAAAACAAATTTGTTCAGCACCAAATACTCCACAATTTTGAATCAGGCTATCAACAAGCGGAATCAATGATTCAGCGCCATCAATTCCGAATCTTTTCATACCCGGATACCTTGATGCCAAGAATTTTGCAAGGCCCTCTGCAGAACTTAAGCGCTTTAAAATATATTTTTGCTCTTCAGCATCAAAATTTAATTTACCTAAGTTGGGTTCAAGACGTTTTTGAAACCACAATCTCTCAGATAGCGAAGAGATATGATTATATTCAATGCCCAAAGTCTTGCAATATATTGATTCTAATGCTTTTAAAATCTCTGACAATGATGCTGATCTTTTGCCTATATTGAATGAATCTAAGTTAAAAACTTCTGATAGATTTGATGAGTCTAATCCATAAAATTCAATCTCTAAATCATCTGCATGTCTGATCGGTTTTAATCCCAAGGGATCTAAATTTGCTTTTTGATGTCCTCTATTTCTATATGCTTCAATTACTTGAAATACTTTAGTTTGATTAACATTTGATTGAGTTTCCCCTGAAATATTTTGAATTGAAGGATTAACTTCGTCTTCTTTAAACCTTTTAATAACTTCTTGATGAGAAATTTCTTCATTTGAACCATTTACTTGAGGCAAGGAATCAAAATATATTTTCCAATCTTCAGGAATTGAGGAAGAGTCCTCTAAGTAAGACTCATATAGGGATTCCAAATATGCGCTTTGAGCACCTGCGGTATGAGAAGTTGACCGAAGATGTTCCATATTATTCATTTGTTATCCAGCCTTATCAGAGGTAATAATATTTTGGTTTTTTTTATTTGAAAGTAGCATTGACTTAATTTCACCAATTGCTTCATTAGGATTAAGCCCCTTAGGACAAACACTCACACAATTCATGATCCCATGACATCTATAAACACTAAATGGATCAGATAGACTTTGAAGTCTCTCTGCAGTTTTTGTATCTCTCGAATCTGCAATAAACCTATATGCCTGTAAAAGAGCTGCCGGACCAACAAACTTATCAGGATTCCACCAAAAGGATGGGCAGCTTGTTGAGCAACAAGCACAGAGGATACATTCATAAAGACCATCTAACTTGTCTCTGTCTTCTGGTGATTGCAATCTCTCTCCAATATCAACAGGAGTATCGTTTTGAAGAAAGGGCTTAATCTTTTCATATTGAGCATAAAACTCAGTCATATCTACAACTAAATCTCTCACAACAGGAAGGCCTGGTAATGGTCTAAGATCTAGCTTATTTTTTTTGATAACTGATGATAATGGCGTGATACAAGCTAGGCCATTTTTTCCATTGATATTCATCCCATCAGAACCACAAACTCCCTCTCTACAAGAACGTCTATATGAAATGGTAGGATCCTTTTCTTTAAGCTGATTGAGCAGTTCTAACACCATTATGTCTCTTTTAGGCTTTTCAAATTCAAAACTTTGCATATAAGGAAATTTATCCTTTTCTGGATTGTATCTATATATATTGATGCTAATTGTCATTATTTTCTCTCAATAAGTTCTTACTTTTGGAGGAAATGCTTCAACTTGAGAAGGCTCAAAATTAACATGTCTTTTACCTAAAGATTTTGTTGTGGGATCATATAACGAATGGCATAACCAATTCTCATCGTCTCGATCAGGATAATCTTCTCTAGCATGCGCTCCTCTACTTTCAGTTCTTTGAAGAGAGGAAATAGCAGTTGCCTCAGCAACCTCAAATAAGTTTTGCAATTCTATAGCTTCTACTCTATTTGTATTGAATGCGGCGCTTTTATCTATTAAATGAAGATTCTCAATTTTTTCGCGTATACCATTCAAGGCAGCAACACCTTTTTCCATGTAATCGCCTCTTCTAAAAACACCAAAGTAATTCTGCATAACTTCTTGAAGTTCTTTTTTAACTGTTGAAACTTCATAACCTGATGAGGATTCATTTAATATATTTAAATTGTGAAGAGCTTTATCAATGTCATCTTTTCCAGCATCTGCGACACCGCCTCCAGACTTCATGGCTTGATTAATATGAATACCAGCGGCTCTTCCAAAAACAACCAAATCTAAAAGAGAATTACCACCAAGTCTGTTAGCGCCATGAACTGAAACGCATGCAGCCTCACCGACTGAAAAAAGTCCTGGAATATATTCATCATTGGAGCTACTCATTTTAAATGCTTGGCCATGAATATTTGTTGGGGTACCGCCCATCATGTAATGACATGTTGGAACTACCGGAATTGGTTCATAAACTGGATCGACAGCTGCAAAGGTTCTAGATAGTTCGCATATGCCCGGTAACTTTGCATTTAATACATCTGCTCCTAGGTGATCAAGCTTAAGAAATACATGATCTTTTTCATCGCCGCATCCTCGCCCTTCAAGAATTTCTAAAACCATTGAACGAGCAACTACATCTCTTCCAGCAAGATCTTTGGCATTAGGAGCATATCGTTCCATAAATCTTTCACCGTCTTTATTTATAAGATAGCCACCCTCACCTCTACATCCTTCTGTAACTAGGGATCCAGCTCCATAAATTCCAGTCGGATGGAATTGCCACATTTCCATATCTTGCGCAGGGATACCTGCTCTAAGGGACATTCCAAGACCATCACCAGTGTTTATGAGGGCATTTGTTGTTGAGGAATATATCCTTCCAGCTCCTCCAGTTGCTAGGACAGTTGCTTGAGACTTTAGATACGCAACCTCTCCAGACTCAATAGAAAATGCAATTACTCCTGTAACTTCTTTTAATTGATTGAGAACCAAGTCAACTGCAAACCATTCATTTAGAAAATTAGATCCTTCTTTTACATTGTTCTGATATAGAGTGTGCAATAAAGCATGTCCTGTTCTATCTGCAGCAGCACATGTTCTCGCAGCTTGGCCACCTTTTCCAAAATCCTTAGACTGACCACCAAATGGCCGTTGATAAATTCTACCATTTTCAGTTCTAGAGAAAGGTAACCCCATGTGTTCAAGTTCAAAAACTGCTTTTGGTCCCTCAGAACACATATACTCGATTGCATCTTGATCTCCAATGTAATCTGATCCCTTAACAGTATCGTACATATGCCATCGCCAGTCATCTTGAGGATCAGCACTGGCAATTGCACAAGTTATGCCTCCTTGGGCTGAGACAGTATGAGACCTAGTTGGAAATACTTTTGAAACAACAGCTGTTTTTAATCCAGATTTGGCTAGTTCAAGAGATGTTCTCATTCCTGAACCACCTCCACCAATAACTAAAACATCAAATTCAAGTGTTGTGATATTAGAAGAATTTAAAATATTCAAAATTTAACTCCAAATAATAAATAAAGTTGTTGTAACAATTAAAAAGCCCAGAGCTACAAATATGATTGTGTAGGCGCCTCTAATAAAAACTGCATATCTGATAAGAGTAGGACTTATAAATCCGAGTGTTCTTGAGGTGAAATAATCTGTGCCTACGGTCCACAAACCAATGAATGCATGAATGAGCATGAACAGAAAAGCAAAGGTAGTTGAAAATTGAAATAGTGATTGATTAGTGAATGAAACCCAAGCAACATACTCGATGGGCTTGTTAGTTAATATGAAGCTCAATATCCATAGCGAGTATCCCAGCACAAAAAGAGCTGATAAGCGAACAAGATAAAATAGTGTCGATCCTTTCATGTATATAATCTCGACATAACGACAAAAAATAATAAACTCCAAATAAATAAAACAAGATATGAAGATAATCTTGATACGACCAGTGATTCACCAATATGAATATCCTGTAGCAAGTGTCGAAACCCTGTTAGTAAATGATAAAAGTAAACAAGGAAGCTAAAAGTAACAAATGTTGAGAATAAACTAGGGTTATTAAATATACTGTAAACAAACATAAAATCATTATAACTTTTTGTTGAAAAGTATAGTAGATATAGGGCAAGAGGAAGAGTTACAAAAAAATTATATATTCCAGATAATCTATGCGTGATAGATATAAATGCAGATACAGGTAGCTTAATCTGCATTAGGTTAATAAATACTGGTCTATATACAGGCCTAATTTTATTTTGATTAGTAGACAAAAGTTCCTTTATTGCGTGGTATTAATTATATTGTAACAATTATTTAAGTTATATCCCAAACTATTTTTGTAGCGTGATTTGAAATTATATGAGATTAATTGTCAATAAGTAAAAAAAAGCTTTATTTAAAGGATTTAAAGACTAAACATTAAGTAGTTATACTACATATATTCAATATTACTTATTTTTTTTTGTATATTTTACAAGACGTTTTTTCTTTTTAATTTGCCTGGAAGTTAATTTATTTTTTTTACCGTCATATGGATTATCGCCCTTTTTAAAACTAATCTTAAGTTCTATGCTTTTTAGATTAAGCTCATTCCTGAAAGAATTGATCAAATATTGTTTAAAATTTAATGGGATTTTAGAAGAAAAATTAGAGTGAATTATCAATTTGGTAGGGTGTATTCCGCCAAAATGAACATATCTCATTTTAATCTGTCTTCCAGATATGGTTGGAAGATTGATTGAGCTTATGAATTTCTTAAGTAATTTATTTAAGCGTCCAGTAGAAAAATTAGTTTTTGCCAGTTTGTTTACCCTTAAAAGCGTTCTAAAAAGTATTTTGAAACCATTTTTATGTAATGCAGAAATTTTAATTACATGCAAATTACTTAAAGCAGAATTTTGAAATTTTTTTGTCTCAGTTAATTGGTGGACCTCTGTTTTTGATAATTCATCAATTTTATTTAGAGCTACAATTACCGGCTTACCATAACTTCTTACTAGATTTAAAATCCTGAGATCTTGATCTACAACTCCATTTGAAGCATCTATCAACATTAACACGATATCTGATTCGTCAACTGAATGCATAGCTCTTACATATGAAAAATACTCAACGGCCTGACTTTGTTTAAATTTTTTCCGAATTCCAGCAGTATCAATAAAAATGAAATCCTCTTCATTAAAAGAAAACGGTACATGAATAGAGTCTATAGTTGTGCCAGGTATATTAGATACAATTAAACGGTTTTGTTTTGTAAATTGGTTTATAAAAGTTGATTTACCAGCGTTTGGCCTACCAATTACAGCAATTTTTGTTCCATTATTCTCATCGTATTCTTCAGCCAAATGATCAAATTGTTTTGCAATTTGAATTTGCAGTTCTTTGAGTCCTCTTGAATGCTCAGCGCTAATTTCAATTATGTCACTTATGCCTTTTTGCATTAAATCATGTTTTGCATTTGATTGTTTTTTTATATCAATTTTATTTAATACAACAAAAAAATTTTTATTCATTTTGCGAATAACTTGAAGTAAATTGATGTCATCAAGTGTTAACTCTTCTGAGGCATCAATAACTAACAATAAAAGATTAGAATCTTCTGCAGCTATAATTGCCTGTTTTGTGATCGCCTCAGTGAATTCATTAACCTCTGAACCAATACCGCCTGTATCAATTATTAAATAACGATGATCTTTAATAGATAGATACCCAAAATTTCTATCTTTTGTAAGACCAGAATAATCTGAAACAATTGCGTTTCGTGTTTTTGTTAACTTGTTAAATAGAGATGATTTACCAACATTTGGTCTGCCAAGAATTGCTATGGAATTTAACATTATTCAAATACATTTTAAAAAGAAACTGCAACTATATTAGATTCTTGATCGATTACATATGCAAGATTTCTAAACGATACTATGCTAACAATTGGATTACCAGACACCTTTCTTCTTCCTACAGTTATTCCTGTCAAAGTGTTAATAACATGTATGTACCCTTCTAAATCACCCACAAGCATCAAGTTGTCATGCATGGATCCATTTGAAAGTTCTCTGCGCAAATATTCTTCTGAACTCCATGAAGGAGATAAATTTGTCATTGAAAAAGATAGTATTGAGCCATCATCTTGGATCACCATGAGCATATTGTTACCAATAACAGGAGAATGGAAAGAAGATGCTTCTGCATTCCAAACAGGTCTTTTTTGAGCAAGATCAAATGCTGTTAATCTGCCTTGATAATTTGTAGCAAAAATTAATTGCTGAGCTATAACTGGCGATGAATCAGAATCAATTAAATTTTCTAGTTCAGATGTGCCTTCAACAAAAGATATTGGCCCATCCCAAAGAAAATATCCTGTATCTAAATCAAATGCTCCTATTCTGCCATTATCGAAAGTTGAGTAAACAATATTATTTTCAATAATAGGTTCGCCTGTTCCTCGAACGGTAAGTGCCGGTAATTGAGATCTAAATGACCACTTTTGCTCGCCAGTTAAGCTATCTAAAGCTACTAATTCTCCTGCTGAATTCTTAACAACTATCAATGAGGGAGAAATGACTCCATTGATTAGAATTTCTCCTCCAACACTTTTTTCCCATAAGGTTTCTTTGGTAATTGAATCTATAGCTATCACAAAACCATTGGTATCAGAAACGATGATCTTACCGAAACCAGATGCAGTTCCAGCAGACAAATTTCTTTTTAGATCTATTTCCCAATTAATTTTGCCAGTACTTGGATTAATCGAGACAAGATTGCCATCAGGGTCAGCTACAATCATTTCGTCAGAATAGAAAGATGGTACAAAAGATCCTAGATCATTTTCGCCATTAAAAGATCTTTTCCATTCAACCTCTATTGGGTATTGATTTTGTATCTTTGTCAGCTTGACAGGTTCAGCAGTCTCTTCCTCTGCATCGTCCGACCAAAAAGCAAGTGTTGAGCATGATGAGATAAAAAATAGCGTAATTGCAAAAACTATATTTATTTTCATTTCTTATAACTCAATGGAATTTATTTTTATATTAAGAATAGATTTTTGCGATTCATTACGAGCATTTTCTATTGCTAATTCATATTGCTCCATTGCAAGCTCCTCTTTTTTCAAACCAACAAGAGCATCACCTTTTATCTCATAAACCATTGGATGTTCTGAATTTGAAGCAAAAGAATCTAAAACTTTTAGGACATTGGTGAAATTCTTATTGCTTAACTCGATTCTTGCAATATTAATTTTAGCTACTGAATTAAGTAAATCATTTCCAAAATAACCCGAGGTATCATCTAAAAGTAGTCTAAAATTTTCTAATGCCTCAGAAAGATTCCCCTGTCTAGCTAGATTTGAACCATTAATCATAATAGCTAGTTGCGCATAGCCCGTACCTGAAAAAGTATCTTGCAATTCATCAAAAATCTCTCTTGCGCTTTCATTATTAAATTCAAGAGCTGTTAACCAAGAGTCATATATTGTTGCAGCATCAGAATTTCTTGTTTCCTTGTATGACTGAAAACTGATTATAGAAATTAAAGAAATGAATATTATTGCAAGTGAAGACAATATAATCGTCTTATAGTCCTTAAAAAAATTTATAACAGCGGCAAATCTTTCTTCATCTGAATTGTACTCTGCCATGACTTCTCCTAAAGATTGATATATTGGTTGATCAACTCTTGCACGCTTAGTATTTCTTGCTCACCTTTTTCACGCAGATCTTTCCATATAACTTGGTTGTTCTTTGATTCTTGTTCGCCAATAATTACTGCAAAGCTACATCCAGATTTGTTAGCTTTTCTAAGTTGAGATTTTATACTTCCATTACTCAAAAAAGTATTAAGACTAATAGAATTATTGGCTAATCTTAAATCATTGGCTATTTTATATGTTTTTTTATTAATCTGCTCTTCATTGACAATAAATCCAACTTTTATTTTTTGAGATAAATCATCCATGTTTATTAGCTGCACAATTCTTTCTACACCAATTGCAAAACCAATAGAATGCATATCTTTGCCACCAAGTTGATTTGAGAGATTGTCATATCTCCCTCCACCAAGAAAAGCATCTTGCGATCCAAGCTCTTTAGAAACTGTTTCAAAGACAATTCCAGTATAGTAGTCTAATCCTCTTACTAATGATTGATCAATTTGAATATCACATTGATCTTTAAAAGCGCTCACAAGACCTTCTAAAAATACTTTAGACTCCTCAGATATGAAGTCTTGATATTTAGGAGCATTTTTTAATAATTCTATGGTAGACGATTCTTTTGAATCCAAAATTCTTAAAGGATTAGAACCAAGTCTTGCTTTGTCTTTTTCATGCAATTCATTTACATTTGGCTCAAGAAATTTAACAAGAGATTTACAAAAACTCTCTTTTGCATCCGCATCACCAAGATGGTTTATCTTAAGAGTATATTCGCTAATGCCTAATGATTGATTTATCTGCAGAATCATAGATATTAACTCATGGTCTGCAGCTCCTTCATCAAACCCAAGATATTCGACTCCTATTTGATGAAACTGCCTAAATCTTCCCTTTTGAGGTCTTTCATATCGAAACATTGGCCC
The DNA here is from genome assembly GCA_902515775.1 of uncultured SAR86 cluster bacterium. GTDB lineage: Bacteria > Pseudomonadota > Gammaproteobacteria > Magnimaribacterales > D2472 > D2472. Next base: position 16,703 of record CABXVU010000015.1, on the reverse strand, counting down.
TTGATACCACACTTTATGTTTATCTTGCTCTTGCTTTTTTTGAATAATTGCCCTGATGATGCTGGCAGAACCTTCTGGTCTTAGACTGATACTTTCTTTATTACGATCTAAGAAAGAATAAAGTTCTTTGTTGACAATATCAGATGAATTACCCACTGATCTTGAAAAAAGTTCTGTAGATTCTAACAAAGGGGTTCTGATTTCATTAATGTCGAAAGAATGAAAGATTTGAAAGAGCTTTGATTCAAAGTAATGCCATTTTTCTAGGTCCTCGGGAAATAGATCAGGCATGCCTCTTAATGATTGAATTTTCAATGTTTAACCTTTAACAATTATTTCAACAGCATTTTTCTTTTGGAGTTGTTCTTTCACTTGCTCTTCTATTGTATCAACAAGTTTTTCATTTGAAATTTTCTTTGAGGGTAATCCATCAACGTATAATAAATTGCTAGGTCCTCCAGTTAAACCAACGTCTGCTGCCTTTGACTCCCCAGGACCGTTTACATAACAACCAATTATTGCAACCTCCAGATCTTCAGAAATTCCCTCAAACCTTGTTTCTAATTCATTAACCACCTCAATAACATTGAAGTTCTGCCTAGAACAACTTGGACAAGCAACGATTCTGATACCTCGACTCCTTAAATTGAGGCTTTTTAAAATGTCCCAGCCAATTTTAACCTCATCCACTGGATCAGAAGCCAAAGACACTCTGACAGTATCTCCGATACCCTCAGATAGAAGCATTCCTAAACCAATAGAGGATTTAACTGAACCCGCTCTATAACTTCCTGATTCGGTAATTCCAAGATGTAATGGTTGATCTAGCAGTTCTGAAATCTTCCTATAACTTTCAACAGTCATTTGAATATTTGATGCTTTTAAACTGAGCTTAAAATTGGAAAAATCATGCTTATCCAAAATATCTACATGTCGCAAGGCCGATTCAACCAAAGCATCAGAATTTGGTTCTCCATATTTTTTCTGGAGGTCCTTTTCAAGAGAGCCAGCATTCACTCCTATTCTTATTGGAATATTATTATCAGTAGCAGCTTGTATTATTTCTTTAACTTTTGCTTCTTTACCTATATTACCTGGATTAATCCTGAGGCAATCCGCAGAATCAGCTACAAGCAAAGCAATTTTATAGTCAAAGTGAATGTCTGCAACTAAAGGAATTGATACAGAGCCTTTGATTTTTTTAAATGCCTTTGCGCATTCATTATCAGGAACTGAAACTCTTACAATGTCAGCACCAGCTGCTTGCAATTGTTCAATCTGATTAACAGTTGCTTGAACATCAGCAGTATTTGTATTTGTCATGGATTGAACAGATATTGGATGATCGCCACCAACACCGACATCACCGACAAATATATGATCAGTTTTTTTTCTTTTTATCCAAGAATTATTCATTCATCAAGCTCTATTGAATAAACATTAACATTGCTTTCATTTGAATCAAGTTTATCTGTATACAAGAAATCATTGATCTGATTATTTAACTCATTTATTTCAGATTTAAGACTTTGCTCTGGTTCAACATTCAATTCTAATGAGTCTGGCATTACTGGATTTGTGGAGGTTTCATCACTTTTTTCTTCAATAGAATCACCTAAAATCACAAGAAAAATAATTGCAATTAAAGTGATAACAACTAAAAGAGAAGAAAATATTTTATTTTTCTCTAAAAAAGGTTCCGGGTTATTCTTTAATTTTTCTTCTCTTGCAGCCTTTTCAATTAAATCTAAATTAAAAATATCAAAAAAAGTTGCTTCTATTGAAAGAAAGTTTGCATATTTTTCAAAATATTTTAGTGCGTATGTTCTTGCAGGGAAAACTGAATAGTCTCCTGATTCTATCGCCATGATATATTCAATATTGATAACTGCTTCAGTTGAAACTTCAGTCAGGCTTAAAGATTTCTGCAATCTAGCATCCTTAAAAATTTTGCCTACTTTTGCAGTTTGAGCTGATTTTAGATTCATGAAGTATTAATAAGATTAATTGAATTCCCTGTACTTTTTCCTCTAATACTCTTACTAAGCTTTCCAACAAGTTGGCCACAAGCTCCATCTATTGCATCACCTCGGGTTATTCTTAAAGTCGTGATCATTCCTTTTTGTATTAGAAAATCTTTAAATGCTTGAATAGTTTTTTCAGGAGATCTTAAATAATTGCTTCCATCAAAGGGATTAAAAGGAATCAGATTTATCTTACATGACACTCCCTTTAATACTTTCACTAACTCTTTAGCATGCTCTATTGAATCATTTACTCCATCAATTAATATGTATTCAATAGTTATTGTATGTCGCTTACTTTTATTTTTAAGGTACTTTTTACATGAATTCAGCAATTGATCTAGTGGATATTTTTTGTTTATGGGTACTATTTCATTTCTAAGGGTATTATTTGCGGCATGCAAAGAAATGGCTAGAGAAACGTCAGTTCTCGATGAGAGCTTATCTATTTCCGGAACTATTCCAGATGTGCTAAGGGTAATCCTTCTTTTCGACAAACCATAAGCATTTTGGTGCTGCATTAAACTTATTGATTCTAAAACAGGTTCAATGTTAAGAAGAGGTTCTCCCATGCCCATAAAAACAATATTTGAAATTGGTTGAGCAAATTCTTCATTGAAATTTGCTAGCCATAGCTGACCTATAATTTCAGCACTAGACAAATTTCTTTCAAAACCCTGATGACCAGTAGCGCAAAAAGTACACTGCAATGCGCATCCTGCTTGAGAAGATATACATAATGTGAGCCTTTTCTTTTCTGGAATTTTTACCATTTCTATCATTGATCCTGACACAAGTTTAATTAAATATTTTTTAGTGCCTTCTGGTGAGATCAGGCATTCCTCAATTATTGGTGGTTTTATCTCTGCAACTTCGAAAAGTTGGTTTCTAAGGTTCGCACTAAAGTCAGTCATTTTGTCAAAATCAATAACTCCTCTTTGATGGACCCACTTCATAAATTGCGAAGCCTTGAAATTTGGTTCGCCCAGTGAATTAAAAAAATTTATTAAAGAATCATGAGTCAATCCTAATAAGTTAATTTTTTCTTTTGACACTTAATTAAAAGATCTCACTATCGTCAAAAAAGTAAGAAATCTCCCTAGATGCACTTTCCACTGAGTCAGATCCATGCACTGCATTTGCATCAATTGTTTCAGCAAAATCAGCTCTTATGGTTCCTGATTCTGCCTCACTTGGATTAGTGGCTCCCATTAAATCTCTATTTTTTAAAATAGCATTCTCTCCCTCAAGGACTTGAACAAAAACTGGAGCTGATGTCATATATTCAACAAGATTTGCAAAAAAGGGCTTTCCATCATGCTCAGCGTAGAATCCCGAAGCTTTGCCTTGGTCCATATGAATTAACTTTCCTGCAACAACCTTGAGGCCGTTACTCTCAAATCTGTCAATAATTTTGCCAATAATATTTCTTGACGTTGCGTCAGGTTTTATGATCGATAATGTACGTTGGATTGTCATAGAGTTATTCCTAATTTCTGCGACATTATAGTTTAGTTAGTCTAATTCATCTATCCAAGCCATTTGAATAGCTTCTAAAATTTTCTCATTTGAACTATTGGGATCACCAATGAAGTGATCCAAATTGCATATTTTTTTATGCAAATCAGGAAAACTTATCCACTGGGGATCAATTTCTGGAAAGTTTTCATACAATTCTATAGCGATTTCTTGTATGTCTGCCCAATTAATTTCCATTAGTGGTCTTCGGAAACCAGATTAATAGTGTATTTTGGAATTCTAATGACTGTCATCTCATCAACAGGATATGCCTGACAACCTAATCTAGAATTTTGCTCAAGCCCCCATGCTTTATCAAGCTGATCCTCTTCCTCATCAGAGGCATCCTCTAAATTATTAAAACCGTCTTCAATAATGATATGGCATGTTGTACATGCGCAAGACATTTCACACGCATGCTCAATCTTGATCTTATTTCTTAGGCATGCCTCTAAAATACTTTCGCCAGGAAGAGCCTCGATAATAGTACCCTCAGGACAAAATTCTTCATGAGGTAAAATTTTTATTTTTTTTTTACTTGGGAAGTAACTTCAGAATTAAAGTTTTTATCACTATCCACGGTGAAACTCTCCCCACATCCACAAACTGAAGTTACATTTGGATTATGGAATTTAATACCTTTGTTGAAGCCGTCTTCTTCATAATCGACTTTACTACCTTTAAGAAATTCAAAGCTTTTTGGATCAATTAAAAATGTACAGTCATCATGCTTGATTACTGTATCATCCTTAGCATTGGTTTCTTCGTATTCAAAAAAATATTCATATCCTGAACATCCGGCTTTCTTCACACCAATTCTGATGGATTGATTTACTTTTTCTTTTTTGAGCAGTCCAGAAAAGTGTGAAATCGCTAAATCGGAAAATTGAAGTTGCTCGGGCTTAAATTTATCCATATTTAACTACTGCTTTTGCTCAAAGTCATCTATTGCCTGTCTAATAGAATCTTCTGCTAAAACAGAACAATGAATTTTTATTGGAGGAAGCTCTAATGCCTCAGCAATTTCAACATTCTTTATTTCTCTAGCTTCCTCAAGAGTTTTGCCGATGAGCATATCAACTATTTCACTTGACGACGCAATAGCTGAACCACATCCATATGTTTTGAATTTAACATCTGTAATAACATGAGTATTGCCTTTAGATTCGCACTTTATTTGCAATTTCATAACATCACCGCATGCAGGTGCGCCAACCATTCCGGTGCCTACATTAGCTTCTTTAGGATCGAACCTTCCTACATTGAATTTTTCAGGCTCATTAAGTGTTTTTTCGAACTTATCAATTACTTTTCTACTATATGCCATAAATACCTCCCAATATTTAATGGGTTTGCCATTCAACTGTATCTAGATCAACCCCATCAAGATACATTTCCCACAATGGAGATAGCTCTCTAAGCCTATCAACAGCGTGGTTGATCAAAGATAATGTATAATCTACATCCTCTTCAGTGGTAAATCTTCCAAAAGAAAAACGAATTGAGCTTGATGCAAGCTCATCTTTTCTTCCAAGCGCTCTAAGAACATAGGATGGCTCCAAACTTGCAGAGGTGCAAGCCGATCCTGAGGATACAGCAATGTCTTTCAAAGCCATAATTAATGATTCTCCCTCAACATATGCAAAGCTAATATTTAATATGTTGCTAACTTTATTATTCATATCGCCATTAACATAGATTTCCTCAATCTTGGAAACAGAATCATAAAACTTGTTATGTAATGACTGTACTTTTTTTATATCCTTATCCATTTCCTCTTTTGCAATCCTAAATGCTTCCCCCATTCCAACAATCTGGTGAGTAGCCAAAGTGCCGGATCGCATACCTCTTTCATGACCACCTCCATGGATTTGAGCTTCGATTCTTACACGTGGCTTCCTTCGAACAAATAATGCTCCCACTCCCTTAGGCCCATATGTTTTATGAGCTGAAAATGACATTAAATCTACAGGCAGAGTGGTTAAGTCAATTGGTACTTTGCCAGTACTCTGTGCAGCGTCTACGTGAAAGAATATTCCTTTTTCTCGAGCAATTTTTCCAATGCTTTCCAAGTCATTAATTGTGCCTAGTTCATTGTTAATATGCATAATTGAAATCAAAATAGTATCTTCTCTTATTGCATTCAAAATAGCTTCGTCAGTTATAAGACCACCCTCGTTTGGTTCTAAGTAAGTAACTTCAAAACCATCTCTTTCTAATTGTCTGCATGGATCTAAAACTGCTTTGTGTTCTATCTTTGAAGTAATGATATGTTTACCTTTAGATTGGTAAAAATTAGCTATTCCTTTTATAGCTAGGTTGTCAGCCTCGGTAGCACCAGAAGTCCAGACTATTTCTCTTGGATCGCAGCCAACTAAATTTGCGACATGAGATCTTGCTTCCTCAACAGACTCCTCAGCCTTCCAGCCGAATTTATGCGAACGTGAAGCAGGATTTCCAAAATTACCATCTAAAGTTAAATGATCAGATATTTTTTTTGCAACTCTTGGATCAACAGGTGTTGTAGAGGCATAATCCATATAAATCGGTAGTGTGACTTTTGTGTTCATGATTAAATTTCCTTGAGAACTATATGGGGCCTCTTCGGCTTTTCTACAAGATCTATAATTGAAATTTCACTTAAAAAATTATCAACTACATTATTTAAGTCATCCCACAACTTATGCGAGTTACATTTATTACCAAAATGACACGTTGAAGTCCCTGAGCAATTAGTTGAGTCTAAGTTTTCTTCAACTGCTTCCATAATTTTTTTGATGGTTATGTTTTTGGGGCTTGTGGCATATACATATCCACCATTTCTACCTCTAACACTCTTAACAATGCCTGCTATTCGAAGTTTTCTGAATAATTGCTCAAGATATGTCAGATTAATGCCCTGCCTAGTTGAGATATCTTTTAAAGCAACGGGAGAATCATAAGCAGATAAATATTCTAGGTCTGCGAGAGCATTTACTGCGTAGTGGCTTTTGGTAGTAAAATTCATGCAGGTATTATCAATACCTGAGTAAATTAGTCAAGTTTAATTTGCATTCCAAGACGTTCGCCAACTTCACCATATGATTCAATAACATTTCCAAGATCTTGACGAAATCTGTCTTTATCCATTTTTGTTAGAGTATCTTTATCCCACAAACGACAACCATCGGGCGTAAACTCATCAGCAAGCAGCATCTTTTCTCCAAGTTTTCCAAACTCTAATTTATAGTCAACTAAAATCAAATTAGCTTCCATAAAAAAATCTACCAAAATATTATTTATTTTCAGGGTTAAGTCTCTCATTGCGTCTGCATCTTCTTGCGTGGCCCATCCAAATGACTCAATATGGTGGTCATTGATTAATGGATCGCCTAGATCATCATCCTTTAGAAAAAATTCAAATAATGGCGGATCAAGTATTAGGCCATCCTCAATTCCCAATCTTTTACATAATGAACCTGTTGCCCTATTTCTAACTACACACTCAATCGGAAACATTTCCAATTTATAAACAAGGGATTCATGATTAGATAATAATTTTATAAAATGTGTATCTATTCCTTTCGATGCAAGGAACTCCATTACAAATGCATTAAATTGATTATTAACCTTTCCTTTGTTATCTAAAGCCTCAATTTTCTTGCCGTCAAAAGCGGATGTGTCATCTCTAAACTCCATTATTAATTGATCAGACTCATTGGTGGTATATAAAGATTTAGCTTTTCCAGTGGTAATTTGCGATATTTTTTCCATAATATTTAACTTAGTAACTCATTAATTTTAGATATTAAAGCCTCAGCTTCTTTTGCAGAACCGTCCAATGCCTCGACATAAATGTTGGTTTTTCCATTCAATACTTGAAGCTTTATTTTAAATTCAGCTTCTTCTCCCAGCAATAGGGAAGTATTATTTTCATCATTGTTAAAATTGAGAAATGAAAACCAGCCCTCGTTTTCGGTTTCAACAGCGTAACTAACAAAAAATAATCCATTATCTCTATCTATATCATTTGAGGTAATTTTTCCTGCATCTAATGCTCTGCTGACTGCAGACCAAGCTCGATCGAATCCAAGATTTAACTCAATGATTGTTTGATCATTTAAGTTAAAAATCTTAGTTTTCTTTCGATCATTTAAATTTTGAGCTGCTAGAGATGTTCCAGAAAAAGAGGAAACTGAGCTTGCAAAAAACTGAACTATGTCGCTTAACTGATCTTGAATGAATTCTGGATCCTGCACAAAAGCTTCAGATGGATCTGTGGCAAAAGTTGAAAGGAATATTTCAGTTGATGCTTCCTTGATACCATGCTCAATAGTAACTTTAAAATTTATATTATCCGAAAATTCTACTAACATTATGCCTGTATCAGGATTTGCATCTATGATATTTAAAGAAAGTGCTTCAAAATAATTTTTAGCAATAGGCCATGAAGTTGAAGGGAGAGTCTCCACATAAACCCACATAAGCTCACCCAATCTTCGGAGCTGAATCTCATTAGACTCACCTGAAGAAAAAATTTGCCGAGGGGCAGGAATATTTTGAACTTCAACAAAATTTTCATTTAATCCTATCGGGGGATAATGATCATCTTTTTTTATTTTAGTGCTACCATTTTCTGTTAGAGTAAGGTCCTCTAACAATTTCTCATCAAAAAAATCATTTTTTGTTTCTGGGAAAAAGCCTTCGGGCCCAGTTATATAAGAGCAACTCATCAACCAATAGACAAAAAGCAAAGAAGAGAAAATATTAAGATTTTTCATATCAGTTCTAATTTTGACATTTCTTTGGAAATTTCTTCATGAAAAACTATATTTAAAGAAACGAGTGGGAGTCTAATTCCTGAATCAATTTTTTTCATTTTTTCTAATATCCATTTTACAGGAATTGGATTAGATTCAACGAATAAAAGGTCATATAGATTAAGAAATTTTTTGTTTAAATCGATTGCTTTATCAAATTCTTCGTTCAAATTAAATGTACAGATTCGAGAAATAGCTTCAGGAATAACATTAGCAGCAACTGAGATTACACCATCAGCTCCCTTTTCCATGAATGAATTAAAAGTTGGATCATCCCCGGATAGTATTGAAAAGTTTTTTTTATCTTTTAATTTTTCTTTAATTTCAAGAAGTTTATTCATTCTTTCCTCATCATCTACTGCCTCTTTGATGCCAATAATATTTTGATGATCAGATAAACGAAAGACTGTTTCAGGCTTCAAGTCACATGCTGTCCTCGAAGGAACATTGTATAAAATTTGGGGAATATTGACTGCATCAGCAATTTTTAAATAATGCTTGAATAGACCGTCTTGATTAGGTTTATTGTAATAAGGTGTCACAACTAAGGCATAATCAGCTCCGAGGTTGAAAGCTGTTTTTGTTAGTTCTATAGCTTCCTGTGTCGAATTAGCTCCTGTTCCTGCAATTACAGGAACTCTACCGTTAGTATATTTTATTGTCTTCTCAATAATTTCTAAGTGCTCCACAACATTTACAGTAGCCGATTCACCAGTTGTTCCAACAGAAACTATTCCACTTATACCATCTTTGATTTGCCACTCAACTAGATTCTTTAATGATCCATAGTCCAACTCACCATTTGGGAACATTGGGGTCACTAAAGCTACAAAACTTCCTTGAAGGGGTTGCATCATAATTGTTTTCAGTAAAAAATAAAACTATACACTTTTTAAGGAAATTATGGCTAAAAATCTAGAAGGAAAGAAATGCCCCAAATTTATTGCAGACGCAACAAGCGATAAAACTATTTCAAATGATACATTTCAAAATAAAAACTTTGTAATGTATTTTTATCCAAAAGACTCTACTCCAGGTTGTACTACTGAAGGTCAAGAATTTAGGGACAGTTATGAAAAATTTAAAAAATTAAATACTGAAATATTAGGCGTCTCAAGAGAATCAATTAAATCTCATGAAAATTTTAAGTCTAAACAAAATTTTCCATTTGAACTTTTATCAGATCCAGATGAAAAAGTTTGTAAAGCATTTGATGTAATGAAACTTAAGTCAATGTATGGAAGAGAATATATGGGAGTTGACAGAAGTACATTTATTATTAACACAGAAGGTAAAATAGTTAAGATATGGAGAGGGGTAAAAGTTAAAGGTCATGTTGCTGAAGTTCTTCAAGCCGTTGAAGAGCTTTCTAAGTAAAACAGTTTACTAAATTCTCTTAGGCCAAGAATTCCAAATAGCTTTAATTAAGGTTGCTATTGGAATTGCAAAAAAAATACCCCAAAACCCAAACAATCCACCAAAAACAAATACTGCTAACATTATTATTACTGGATGCAATTTCACTGCATCTGAAAATAATAAAGGAGAAAGCAAATATCCATCCAATATCTGTAATAAAATATAAGCTCCAATCAATAACCAAAAATCAAAAGTAATACCAAATTGCAGTAATCCAACCGCGGCAACTGGTATTGTTACAGCAAATGCTCCAATAAACGGTATTAGCACAGAAAATCCAACCAAAACTGACAAAAGGGCAATATATTCCAAGCCAAAAGTAATAAAAGTGAAAGCTGCGGCACAACCAACTATTACAATTTCTATTGCCTTGCCTCTTGTATAATTGCTAAGCTGTTCATCCATTTCAATCCACACACTCTTGAGCATTTCTCTTTCTTTTGGAAGAATTTTTAGAAATCCTGAAATTATTTCAGCTCTATCAAATAAAAAGAAAAAAACTAGAATTGGGAAAAGTATTAGATTTATTGCTATCGTTGCAGTATTTTGAATACCAGCTATCGAGGCTTGAAGTAGATTCTGTGAAATATCTGTAATTTGGTCTGAAAGACTTTGTAAAAAAGCGGTAATTTGTTCCGATGAAACTAAATCAGGATAGTTTTGGGGAATATTTTGAATAAAAATCATTGAAGAGTTAACCCATTTCGGGATTTCTAAAATTAATGATTGAATTTGTTGATAGACTAATGGAGCAAGCCAAAGAATCAGTGCAATACCCAATAGTAAGAATAATCCATATGTAATTATAAACGACTTATTAAAGCTTAGACCTGTATTTTCCAGTCTTTTTTGCATACCAACTAATAAATATGCAAATATAATACTTACTAAGAAAGGAGTAAGTATATTCCCAAGGAAAAATAGTATAAAAAAAGCAATTATTAAAAGAATTGCAAAAACTAGGGTCTCTTCATTAGAAAAGATTTTTTTAAGTAAATTATTTAAATCTTCAAGCACTTTTTATATTTAATTTTGTCATTAAAATGGTATGTTAATTGAAATTACTTAATAGTGTAAGCTTTCAACCAATTCATTAAATTTAAGAAATGCTTCATAAAATTAATCTTCTGATTCTACTTATGGTCTCTGCACCTTTGCTTGCGCAGAATAAAGATCTTAATTTACCAGAATTAGGTGATAGAGTCTCTGGAGTTATTTCCCTAGAACAAGAAAGAATTCTAGGGCAAGGGTTCCTAGAACAAGTCTATGCTCAAGCACCGTTAATATATGATCCAATTATTCAAGAATATACTGAGTTACTCATATACAGACTCTCAGAAACATCTCAAGTAGAGGATAGAGAATTTTCAATTGTTCTAATTGATGACAAATCGTTAAATGCTTTTGCAGCACCCGGAGGGATAATTGGGGTAAACGGAGGCCTGTTCTTAAATGCTGACAATGAGGCGCAACTTGCTTCTGTCTTAGGTCATGAATTAGCACATTTAAGCCAAAGGCATTTTGCTAGAAATGTATTACGTGGAAGAGACTCAAATTTGGCATCATCATTAGTGATGATATCAGCTATTGCCTTAGCAATAGTTTCTAATAATCCTTCAGCTTTTATTACTGGTCCAGCTGCGCTAGCTCAACAACAACTTAGATACAGTCGAATATTTGAACGTGAGGCAGATAGGTATGGGTTTAATAATATAATTGCTGCTGGCTATGATCCTAAAGCAATGGGAGAAATGTTTGAAAATATGGCAAAAATTCGCAAATTATCTGGTGATAATCCTCCTGAATTTTTATTAACCCATCCTGTGACCTCATCAAGAATAAGCGATGCTTTTAATGCAGCAGATCAATTAGAAATCACAGGAGGTAAGAAAAATACTCTTAATTTTGAGTTGATCAAAGGAAAATTGAAGGCTAGATATAACGCTACCTCGCCTCAAGCAGCCATGAGGTATTTTGAATCAATATATAAAAATAATCCCTCAAATGAAAATACCTTTGCTTATATCTCTTCGCTAAAATCAAGTGGAAATTTTCTAGAAGCAACCAATTTGAATAATAAATTATTAGAAAAATTTCCAAAGAATTTAATTTTAAATATTACAAAAGCAGAAATATTTCTCTCTGCTCAGCAATATGACCGTGCAGAACTATCCATAGAAGAGGTGTTAAGAATCTCACCAAGGAACTATCCTGCCTCGATAGTAAAAGCCAAAATTTTAAGTGCAAAAAATGAATCAATTAAAGCTGAAGAAATTTTAAGAGATTTGCTAATTAAAAAAAATAAGGATCCTGGTATTTGGATGCAACTTTCTGAAATCCAGAGATCAGGTAAAAATATTGTCGGTTATCATTTAAGCAAAGGAGAATATTTCCTATTAATTGGCGATTTTCAAAATGCATTAAATCAATTTCAATTTGCGTTTGGACTTTCTGGTCATTCTTTTCAAACCTCAGAAACCATCCTTACAAAGATAAAATATGCAAAAGAAAGAATTGCTAATAAAAAAGGTCTTTAAGAGGATATTTCTTCCTTAGGAGCAATCTTAAATCCTAAGAAAGCAAGAAAACCTGCAAAGGGAATTGCTATTAATGGGACGTAAAAAAAAGCAATTCCAAATGTTTTTGAAAATAAGGTTATAAAGCCGCTACCAGAAAAATCACCCATTCTTACCAAAAAAGTATCAAACATAACTGAAGATTTATAGCGATCCATTTTCTTCAAATAACTAAAAACTACCTCTCTTGTTGGTTTATTAATTCCATATTCAAAGACTCGTAAAACAATACTTATAACAAACACATACCCAATCGTTGGATTTAAGAAATAACCGACAAAGGCTCCAAAAAATATTAGTCCATAAAACATTAAAATTATTCTTGGAGTTGCTAGTCTTATAATTACCGCAGTAAGAAAAAATTGGGTTATAAGCGTTAGCAGTGTTACTATTTGTTCAATATTACTAAAGAAGATAATTCTATCTCCTCCATCTGATGACCAAGAGTTAATAATTTGAATTGATGTTATCCAATGAATTGTCATCATTGCTGTCCAAAGGTACATGTATAAACCTATTGATCTAATTTGAGAAGAAGAGATTAAATTTTTAAAGCCATCAAAACTATTTCCCCCAGCAGCTTCATTAATTCCCTCAACAAATGATAAACGATTTAATAAAATCAAGCCTGTTATTAGGGCTGATAAAAGAAAAAAGATTGCGATCAATATAAAAAAAATAATTCCTGATTCATTGAATGTTACCGCTAATTGTTTAGAAATCTCAGAACCTAAAAAAGCTCCAATTGATCCCCCTGCTGCAATAACTCCAAAAACATTTGTCGCCCCATCCCCTCTAAATAAATTAATAATTACAACCCAAAAAATAGAGACCACAAAAAAAGAATATACATTGCACCAAACATAAAAAATTCGACTTAGCCAAATAGCGTCGGAGTATTCAAAAACCTCCCAAAAAATTATAAATATTAGCAAGTTCGAGATAAAAAATAGATAACATCCTGTCAGCACACTTCTAAGATTTTTATGAGATGCAAGCCACGAATAAATTGGATTTAATAACAGCATCACCAATGCTCCAATCCCTAACAAGTAAGGAAGAATGTCAGAGTTCTGAACTGCCATTTCATTTCTAACAGGTCTTAAGATGTACCAAGAACACAAAACCAAAAAGAAAAAAAATCCTGCAATTGCTGAGTTTTTGGTAAAGGATAAGGAGATTTTTTCAAAAAATATTTTAATGGAAATCATTTGTTACAAATTAATTTAATTGTTTGTCTGAATGGTGGGTCGCACAGGATTCGAACCTGTGACCAATTCGTTAAAAGCGAACTGCTCTACCAGCTGAGCTAGCGACCCAGAAAAGGATTTCATAAAAAAGTTTGATTATTCCATATTTTCCAATAACTGCAAGGATAAAGAAGAGGCAGAATTTTCAGGGAATGTTTGAATGACATATTGATATTTAATTTTTGCAGCATTGAGTTCACCTGACATCATTAAGATGTCTCCTATTTTTTTATGAGCTAATGGAGTTCTCCAATGATCTGGATAATTGGCAGCCAATCTTTGAAAAAATTGTTCGCTTTCTTCAAGGTTGGATTCTAGTAAAGAAATCTCTCCTAACCAAAACAGACTCAAAGGGATCTTCTCTTGATCATCAAAATTATCTGCTAAGTAATTAAAAGATTGCTTAGCATTATAAAAATCTTTTTCATTAAGGTTTGTTATGGCCTCGTCATATACCTCATCAATGCTTTTTGAATCATTTATACCTTCGAATCTAAAGGTTTCAGCTTCAGATGATAATAAGTTGTCATTGTTATTTAACTTATCTAATTGAACAATTTCCTCACTTAATAGTTTTTCTAGAAGATATCCTTGCGATTCAAGTTCACTTCTTAGTGAAGCGATCTCTCCCTCAAGTTCTTGAATTTTTAGAAATAAAATGTCTGAGGCATCAACATCCTGCGAATTAGCAAATGAAGGAATTGCTATCAGCAAAGCAATAAAAATTTTCATCCAGGTAAAAACTATTTAAGTTCGACTCGTCTATTTTTGGACCATGCAGAATCATTAGACCCCAAAACTAATGGTCTTTCTTCTCCGTAGCTTTTAACAGTTAATCTAGTTCTGTTTACCCCATTTGCAATAAGATAATCAGCAACTGACTCTGCTCTCCTTTGACCTAATGCTAAGTTATACTCCCTTGTTCCTCTTTCGTCAGCATGTCCCTCTATTGAGAGAGTAATTTTTGAGTTTCTTCCCATTAAATCGCTAACTCCCTTTAAGGCTTGAATAGATTTAGCTGTTAAATTAAATTTGTCATACTCAAAATAAACCACTGCGTTTGCAAGAACCGCTTGAGTAGCAGTTGATTTTGAGGAAATAGATACTCCAGCAACATTTTGATTTGCTACTGCTTCCTCAGTTATTTGCAAAGAGCTGCATCCCGCGAAAAATAATAAAACTGATAATGCAAATAATGTATTGATCGATCTTTTCATAATAGTTATTCCGATTAAATATAAATTATCTTAAAAAATTTGACCAAGCTGGCTCTCTTACCTCTCCTTTTGATGCAGGTAGCTTAAATTTTGCTCCGCTAAGGCTAAATCCAGCAAGCATGCTTAAATCTCCTTCTTTAATTCCATAGATTACCATATTACCATTTGGAGCAACACTAGGTGACTCATCCATCTTTGCCTCCGTTAATATTCTTATAAAATTTTCTTTTTTATATTTGAGAGCAATGTGGAATAAACCATTATCGGCTCTATGAACAAAAATAATCCCCTCCTCTTTTGGGAGATAAGAAGCCTTTGCATTGTATGTTCCCTCAAAGGATAAGCGTTTAGCTTTTGGATTTAATTTTCTTAAATCCAATTCATAAATTTGTGGTGAGCCAGATCTACCACTGGTAAACAATATTTTATTTCCTTTAGGAGACCAAGATGATTCTGTATCTATTGCAAATTGCTTGGTCATTCTAGTTAATGTTTTATCACGCAATCTCAGGATATAAATTTCTGCATTTCCATCTTGATAAAGAGTTAATGATAGATATTTTCCATCTGGAGACCACGAAGGTGAGCTTATTTGTGTATCTTTTGAGAGCACAACCTCCCTCTTTCCAGAAGCAATTTCTTGAATAAAAACCTTTGCCATGCCTGTTTCAAATGAAACATAAGCGACCCTCTTGCCATCTGGAGACCATGATGGAGAAATAATAGGCTCTAAACTTGTCAATAAATTCTTTTCATTTTTGCCATCGGAATCAGCAAGCATAAGTTTATAAGTAGAGACTAATTTAGAATCTTTAATTTCATTTACATATAAAAGTCTGGTCGCTGCAATACCTTTAATACCTGTTATAGATTCATAAATTCCATCACTGGCGTAGTGAGCAAGCTGTCTAATTTGATTGGGTATACCAAAAACTTTTGAGCTTCGAACTTTTCTTTTTTTATGAATATCATAAATATCGTAATTTATGTCTAACGAATTACTTGTTTGAATAATTTTTCCTGTCACCAAATAATCCATCCCCAGCAATTTCCAATCGTTGTAAATAAGCTCATCATCAATAATTTGAATGGGTAAAAGCAATTCTTCGTCAAGAATAGAAAATTCTCCTGTACGAATTAAATCATTCTGCATTATGCTGTTAAGTTGTTTTGAAATTCTCGAATTACCTTCAAAAGGAATCATCGCAACTTTATAAGGATCTTCAGAGCCCTTGGTAATTTCTAAAAAAAGCTCACCAAAACAGAATGTTGGAAAAAATACTAAAGCGAATACTAAAAAATTTATCCTCATAAGGGATTAAAGCTAATTGAGATTGTTTGAAATTCTTTTTCAAATAAAGTTTTTGAAATTGAATTAAAGAAATTAAAAGTTTCAACTCTTCTTACGGCTTGAAGTGCTGAGTTATCAAATCTAATATTTCCACTGCTCTTTATAAGATCTACATTAATAATTCTTCCTGATGGACGAATTCTAAGTCTTAAATTTGCAATCAAACCCTCAGGAATATTTTTTGGTTTTATCCAAGCATCTTCTATGGTTAAAATTATCTGTTGAGCATACATTGAAATTTCTTGCTGCTCTTTGCTAACTTCAACCTCAATTTCTTGTGTCAATAGCTCAGAGATATCTTGCGTAATTACTTGATTCCTTGATGAAATTTCACTTGCATCAAATGCCTTTGAGTATATAAATTCTTCCATTGGCTCTTTCTCTTCCGCTGAATCAACTTCCGTTACGGATGGAATCTCCTTTTTGACCTGAGTAGATAAGTCAAATTTTAACTCTATTTGAAGAGGTTTAGAGATTAAGATTTTTTGAGTAACATCAGAATCAAATGTTCCATACAGATATAAAAAAATAGCAGCATGAATACAAAAA
>CABXVU010000014.1 GCA_902515775.1 uncultured SAR86 cluster bacterium | reverse complement strand
CAATATTTAAATTGATAACCATTCCCCTTACTTTAATTTTTAATTTTACAGATAGAGTTTTTTTTAAAGATAATAAATCGTCTGCATCTGTATATTTCATATTACAGAAGAAGCACTAGTTTTTAAGATTTGATAATTTTGTAAATTTCATTGAAAGAAAATAAAAATATTTTAGTCTCTCATTATCAAAGAAAGAAAATTGGTAAAGTCTTTAGCTTGGAATCAATTGCTTCTTTTGTGAGAGAAAGTTGTGATCATAAATTTAAGTTTCAAAAAAATGTTAATCATTTTTTGAGCATTGGTATTCTGAGGAGAGTACTAGATTCATTTTATGCAATTTTTAAGCAAGGGAATATAAATCATGTAATGGGCGACATTCATTACATCGGAATATTTCTTGATTCTAAGAAAACTATTTTAACAATTGCAGATTGTGTATCTTTGGGACGATTAAAAGGAATTAAAAGAGTTATTATTTGGTTTTTTTGGTATTACATCCCTATTAGAAGATCTGCAAAAGTTATTACAATATCAGAGTATGTAAAAAAAGAGATTTTAAGTTATGTGAATTGCGATCCAGATAAAATTGAAGTTATTCATGTGCCAATATTATTAGAAATCAAAAAAATTGAAAAAAAGTATGTAACCTCTAAACCAAATATACTTCATGTTGGCAGTACTGAGAATAAGAACTTATATAGGCATGTAATGGCTATCAGGGATATTCCCTCAAGATTTATTTTTGTTGGCGAGCCTTCAAAGACTCAACTAAAATTTATTGAAAAAAATTGCAAGGACTTCTTGATTGAATCAAATCTAACAGAAAAAGGTTTGCTGGATATATATGATTCATGTGATTTACTTCTTTTTGCATCAACATATGAAGGATTCGGCATGCCAATAATAGAGGCACAAGCTAGGGGCTTGCCTGTAATAACAAGTAACATAACCTCTATGCCAGAAGTAGCTGGAACTGGCGCTTTTCTTGTAGATCCCTGCAATGTAGATGAGATTAGCTACGCTGCAAAAAAAATATTAAGCGATCAAAGCTATAGAGAGCATTTAATAAGTCAAGGATATAGCAATTTATCAAGATTTAGTAAAAACAAAATCGCAGAAAAATATATTCGTGTCTATACTGAAATATTAAATATAAATACTTAACAAGTCCCAACTACTATCTGTTAAAATAAAGGCATTATGTATAAATTTTTTACTAAATACTCATTATTTATTATCTTATGTACTTACCCATCTTCAGTTTTTACTCAAAATGTTAATGACCAAACAAATTTTTTAAAAGCATTACCGCCGTCAATTCAATCAGATGTGTTACGTGAAATTGCCTCAGGCGAGGAAGCTCCAGACCCAAGAGAATATAGAGGACCAAGAACTACCGTAGAACAACTTGACTCAACATTAGAAAAAATTAAGCTTCAGCTCAATGAAATAGAAAATGAGCTTACAGATTCTGACGATTTAGGAGTCAATTTAACAAGATTTGGCGAGTCATTTTTTTCAACTTTTCAAACAACTTTTTCACCAATAAACTTACCAAATTTATCTGGAACTTACATTGTTGATGTAAGCGATCAGTTTAGCATTCAGTTTCCTGACAGATCAATTAGCAAAGATATTTATCATATGATTGAGCGAGATGGGACAATTAGCATACCTTCGTTGGGAAAAATATATGTTGCTGGCTTGTCTCTTGATCAGGCAATTAAGAAAATTAAGAAGAAATATTCAGATCGCTTTATAGGAAAAGAAATAGATATTAGCTTATCAAAATTAAGAGATGTAAATGTTTTATTAGTTGGCAATATAAAATTTCCTGGCCTATATACTCTTCCAGGTAATGCAACAACATTATCTCTTTTAAATGCAGCTGGAGGAATAAAAGAAAGTGGTTCTTATCGAAACATTACTATTAAAAGTGCTAATGGGTCAGAAAGAAATCTCGACTTATATCAAATTTTCGTATTTGGTAACAATGATTATTTTCATCTTCTTGATGGCGACGTTGTTATGGTTCATCCTACCGGTCCTCAAGTTTCCATATCAGGAGGCATTGCAAACAGAGGAGTATATGAACTTAAACAAGATGAAACTCTTGACCAACTATTTACTTATGCAGGAAGATTTACACCTTCAGCAGATTTAAATAAAATTGAAATTAGACACAATCAAAGTGATAATTTCTCAACTGAAAGCATAAATATTAATTCATTGCAAAATATTAAGCTTTTGAACGGCGATAATATCAAAATTGGCTTGTTTGAACCAAAAAACGAGCCAGTCTATACAGTTGAGCTTCTTGGTCAAGTTAATAAGCCTGGAAAGTATGATATAAAACCTGGTGAAGCGTTATCAAGTTTAATTAAAAGAGCTGGAGGCTATACTGAAAATGCATATCCGTTTGGTGGTACTTTACATAGAGAATCAACTAAGGTTGTTGAGCAGCTTACTTTTGATAGGATTTATAAGGAGATGATAGTCTTTTTAGCATCTAGTGCCCAAGCTTCAACTATTTCAAGTCAACAAGATCAAGGTAGTGGAAAGTTGGCGTTAATATTAGATGAGTTTAAAAAACAAACTCCAAAAGGGAGGGTGTCTGCAAATTTCAATCTTCAAGAGATTACAGCTAATCAAAACCTAGATATTACTCTTCAGCATAATGATAAGATTCATATCCCGTTATATAGTAGTGAAGTTTACGTTTATGGTGAAGTTATGAACCCAGGATCTAAAATGTATAGACCTGAGTTACACGGAAAGGATTATATTGAATTAGCAGGAGGACTTGGGAGATTTTCAGAAAAAAATAGAGTAATTATTATTCATCCTAATGGCGATTCGTACCTCTTGTCTTCTGGGTTATCAATCTTTACTCAAGATAAAATTGATATTTACCCTGGAACAGTTATTTACGCTCCTAGAGAAATAGGCGCCCTGGAAGGTATAAGCTATGCAGCAACAATTGCTCCAATATTTAGTAGTTTAGCATTATCGCTGGCATCACTTAATTCAATTGGCGATTAGATAATAACCTTAAATGATAAGGTTTTTAATCTTACTTTTTTTAGTTTCATGTAATATTCAGGCATCATTGACTGATTACCTTTATCCGCATCGAGCAACTAGTTATTCAAATTATGGAACATTGGGAGTAATTCAAAATCCCTCTGCAAGATTGCTTTCGGAAGGTTCAATTGGTTTCACATGGACTCATAATGAACCATATTTAAGAGGATCCATTGTTGCATACCCATTCAATTGGCTTGAGGCAGCTTTTCAATATACTGACGTTAATAATCAACTTTACAGTGATGTTAGCGCATTTAGTGGCTCTCAATCACTAAAAGACAAAAGCTTTGATACTAAAATAAGAATTATTCCTGAATCAAGGTTTATGCCTCAAATAGCTGTTGGATTGAGAGATATTGGTGGAACTGGAGTCTTTGGGGGAGAGTTTGTTGTCGCAAATAAATACATAAAAAATTTTGATGTAAGCCTTGGTATTGGCTGGGGAAACTTAAATGCAAATAAGATCTCTAATCCTTTAAGATTACTTGGAGACAGATTTAAAAATCGACCAATAAATACATCAGCTACTGGAGGGGAGTTTAATACTAATCAGCTATTTCATGGCGATGCAGGAATTTTTGGAGGCATAGAGTATTTTTTACCCAATATGAATGGTCTCAGACTGAAGGCTGAGATAAACTCAATTAACTATGAGACAGAAGGTTCAAAACCATTAATCAAGGACTCAAATATAAATGTTGGCTTAGTTTATCCCTTTAATGATTTCTTTCAGGTTAAGTTATCTTACATAAAAGGAAACCAACTTAGTTTTGGTTTTTCGCTTTCAGGCAATGTTGGTAAAAAAAGTTCTGGCAGAAAAAAGAGAGATCCGTATTTATCTGTAAAAAATAATGAGGCGGTCAAAAAAGTAACTGCAAAAAATAATGATTTGCTTTACAAAGCAACGCTAAGATATTTAGCAGAAAGAGATATATTCCTTCAAGCTGCAACATTAAAAGATGATGGTGAATATGAAGTTGCGATTAGTCAAAATAAGTATTTAAGTTACCCAATGGCAGCAGGAAGGTCAGCAAGACTGATAAATGAAATATCTCCTGAAAGCGTCAATTCAATCAAAATCTCTTCATTAAATGGAGAAAATGGAATGCATTCAATTTCCATAAACAGAGATACATTAAAAAGATCTTTAGCAAACCAGTCTCCAATATTTAACCATGATGTTGTTACAAGCCCTCTTACATATAATGATGAAAATTATGATTTTGTTCCCACGAAAGCTTATCCATTTCATTTTTATAAATTCGGACCAGACTTAAGAACTCAAATAGGAGGGCCAGATGGTTTTTTCTTTGGAGATTTAAGGTTAGCATATTCTTCTGAGATTCTATTTGCTCCTAATTTCTCACTTATTACTGATGCTGCAATCGGCTTAACTAATAACATGGAAGATTTAAAGCTTGCCTCAGATAGTATTATTCCTCATGTGAGAACTGATATTGTTAAGTACTTGAAGGCTAGCGAAGATTTTAATATAACTAGAATGCAACTTAATTATTTCTTTAATCCTGCAGAAAATATATATGGAAAAATATCTGGAGGATTATTAGAAAGCATGTTTGGAGGTATTGGTGGAGAAATCTTATACAGGCCTTTTTATAAGAATTACGCAATTGGTGCTGAACTATGGAGAGTCCAGCAAAGAGATTTTAACCAACTTTTTGATTTCCAAACTTATAAGATAACAACTGGACATATCAACATGTATTATGAAGAGCCTAGATCTAGAGTATTATTTAATTTAAAAGGCGGTAAATATCTTGCTGGAGATTCTGGCTTTACATTTGATTTTTCAAGACGATTTGATAATGGTCTGATAATGGGTGCATTCTTTTCATTAACTGATATAAGCAAAGAAGAGTTTGGCGAGGGGAGCTTCGATAAAGGTTTTTATTTTTGGTGGCCTTTAAATTTATTTTATGGAAACTATACAAGAGAGATGGATGGTTGGGGTCTTAGACCTCTAACAAGAGATGGAGCACAGTTCCTACTCCATGGTTATCATTTGTGGGGAACAACTGACTCTGCATGGAACTCAAGACTTGTAAGAGATATTGATGACTTTAATAATTAGATTAGTTTTTCTTCTTCTTTTTACTACTTCGTGTTCTTTTATGGATAAAGAAAACTTACTCATCGTTAAAAATTCAATTACTGGCTATCCTCAGAATATAATTACAGAGCAAATGTTTCTTTCACAGAAATTTTCATTTGCTGAAGTATCACTTGGAAGAGGTCCTTCTGCTATTCTTTCACTAAGATCAATTGAAAATAATATTTTTGAGTGGCAATCAGCGGATGGAATTATTATCTACACTTATAATGGATTTGTTGTTAAAACCTTTGGTTTAGATAATGATATAGAGACTAATTTTAAAAGTCTCGAATTTGAAACACCTTTAATCCAAAATGTTAGTTTTCTAAGGCCACCTCTATATGGAATTGATTTTGAGCTTTCGGTGCTTGAAAGATCGCAAAAATTAATAAAGAAAGGTTGGGTTAATTTGAATACACAGCAAGTACTTATCTCAAAAAGTGTCCCTTTTTTAAGATGGAAAAGTATAGAAAAGTTTTGGATAAATAAGGAGACTAATCTTGTTGAAAAAACAATTCAGCATATCCATCCTCAATTACCGCCGATCAAAATTACTTTTTACTATAAATACTAAAAAAAAGGAGAGCAAAGCTCTCCTTTAAAATATTTATAATTGTGATTAATTTGAAGTTCTTGTAGCAGTATTTGTAACAACAGAGCTGACTTCAACTGCTGTTGGTACAGTCTGAGTTGTAGTACTTGTGCTTGTAATTGATTCCTCAATTTCATTGACTACCTCAACTTCTTCTACAACCTCGACAACTTCTTCTACGACATTTTCAACAACTATCTCGTATTCATATACAGTGAGATTTCCAGCATTATCAACTGTTCTGGTTCCTGTAGTTGTTGCAGTTCCAGTTTCAGTCGTTGTAGCTGTAGCAGTCGCTGTCGCAGTGGCTGTTCCAGTTTCAGTAGTAGTTCCTGTAGTAGTAGATGTAACTTCAATGACTTCTACAGCTTCGCCAGGGACAGTGGATGTAACTAATGTAGTACCGGTGACATATTCCTCTACCACAGTTGGAGCTGGTGTTGGCGCTGGTGTAGGTGCTGGTGTTGGAGCCGGAGTTGGTGCTGGCGTTGGTGCTGGCGTTGGTGCTGGTGAGTCGTCATCATCAGCAATTTCAACCAATGCAGCCGCAGCTGCAACAGCTGCAGCAATTGCTCCAGCGCTCAATGAACCTTTAGCATCCCCTTTTGCTTCTTGATCAGATCCAGCCGAGCTAGGTTCATCATCAGCTATAACATTTCCAGCAATAAAAGGTGAAACTAGTAAAGCTAGGAAGTAATTAAATTTATTCTTCAATTTTGCCATTATTTTCTTCTCCAGAACGTGCCTTGATAACTATTATCATCTTAAAAGTCTTTTAAATCAACTTCCAATTAATTTTTTTAATGTGTTTACCTAAATTTTAAAGGTATTATGTTTATTAAGTGAACACATTAAATTCATTAAGAGCATGATTTTAAACTAAGTTTTGAAAATCACAAGTTTTTTTTGACATATAAAAATATTATCTGCTAGAAACACATAATATAATTTGATATTCGGGATGTAGCGCAGCCTGGTAGCGCACCTCGCTGGGGGTGAGGTGGTCGTCGGTTCAAATCCGGCCATCCCGACCATTTACCTCGATTTATTAATCACTTCCTCAGCATACCAATTTATCTCAGCAATCATTCCTTCAATTGTTCTTTCATCTTTTCCACCTTCATATGCATTTCTGAATGCAACAATTACCTCAGTCGCTCCAAGATCTTCAAGATTTTTGATTCCATCTGATGAATAGGCTGCTTCTCCCATTACTTGAAACTGGTAATTTGGCTTATCAAATGTTCCGAATTCTTTTCTATAATTATTTATTTGATCAATAAATTCTTTAGTTTCCTCAAGTGTTATTCCAGCACTTATCCAACCGTCGCCAACGCGAGCTGCTCTTTTAAGAGCAAGTTTTGAATGACCACCTATCAAAATTGGTACTGGTTTGCTCGGCACAGGACAAAGTTTTAATTCAGGGATATCGTAAAAATCTCCTTTGAATGAAAAGTATTCTCCGTTCATTAATCCTTTAAGAATATCAATCTGCTCATCCATTCTTTTTCCACGTTTCTCCCACCTTTCTCCTGTTGCAAGGAAATCTTCATACCATGGACTGACTCCAACACCAAAATGAAATCTATTATTTGTCATCACTCCAAGTGTAGTAACGAATTTTGCAGTTGTAACAGCCTGTCTGGGAGCCAGTTTGTAGACTGATGTTGAAAATTCCAACTTGTCAGTAACAGCTGCAATTGCAGGAATAATTGAAAATGGCTCTAAGAATGGAACTCCGTCTAGAAATTCTCTACTACCATCGTCATTATAGGGATATGTTGAGTCACATTCTTTTGGATAGCAGATGCTATCCGGAAATGTAATACAATCAAAACCAGCGGCTTCGGCCGCTTTTCCAAGTTCTAGATAAAATGAAGGATCACACATAGTTGGATGATATGAAAAACGCATAATTAGTTACCTTTTTGTTAAATTTTAAAGAAAGAATATAATAACAAAAGAGGTAAAAAAATGGATAAAAGTTTTGAAAATGGATGTGTTCTTATTGTGGGTGGCAGCGGAGGAATAGGTTCTTTATGTGCGCAAGAATTTGCTAAATCTGGCGCTAATGTAGTAATTACTTATTTTAAAAATGAGCAAAATGCTATTGATATAGCTAATGATATAAATAATGATGTTCAAATTTATCAATTAGACAATAGCGATCCTAAATCAGTAGAAGAAACTTTTCAAAAAGTTGTTCATGATCACAAGTCCATTAATACACTTGTAAATGCAGCTGGCTTTGATATACCACAAAAATTTATCAGCGAAATAGATATTGATTTATGGAAAGGTGTGATTGATGCAGATATTAACGGATTTTTTAATCTTGTTAAATTTGGGTTGCCACATCTAAGAGATTCTCAAGGATCTATAGTTTTTATAAGTTCTGCAGGATTATTTAAGTATCCTCCAGGAGATATTCTTTCAGTAGCCCCAAAAGCAACCATCGAGCATGTTCTTAAAGGTATTGCTAAAGAAGAGGGAAAAAATGGTGTGAGAGCAAATTCTATTGCGTTAGGTGTAATAGACACAGGAATATTTCATAGGCTTCGAGAAGAAAATAACACTTTCTTTGACGATGCATGGCATGAGGCTGTCATGAACACACTTGCTATAAAAAGGTTTGGTTATCCTAAAGAAGTTGCTGACACAGCTGTGTTTTTAGCCTCCAGCAAAAGTGGATATATTACTGGACATTGCATTCCAGTTGATGGTGGATACCACCTTTAGGTATTATACAAAATAATCTGTGTTCTCAACTCCAAGCTGCATCGCGCCATAATTTCTTGAAAAGCTTACTGGATTATTTGCTACGTGAGCTCTAGATGTATGTACGTCAAGAAAAATATTTTGGATATCGCTTCCTGCAAATACCGCGCCGCCACCAGCATTTGAGAATAATGTATCAACTACTTCTAGACATTTCTCTATAACCAAAGATGCGTCATATCTGAACTTCACCCTATCAATCATAGGAATTCCACCTTGATTACCAGCTTTATCTACCATCACATCATAGTTTCTGAACATTACTGTTTCAATTGCATCTAACTTAGCAGCTGCTTCAGCAACTATTGTTTGAGTATGTGTATCTCCAGCTAGTTTAGAAGGATCACTTGAGGCTTTGTTATTAGCTCCGTCAATAAAAAGTTCAAGCATTTTTTTTGTAGCTCCTATAGCCGGAGTTGATACTGCTCTAACGAATAACTGTCCCCATGGGATTTTATAAAGATCGTTCTTGTTTACTTCATATCCAGGATTAGTAAGGTTAAACCCGTCAGACTGCTTATGAGTTCGATACTCTGGAACGAAAACATCATTCACATGTATATCTTGACTACCCGTTGCTTTTAAACCCATTGAGTACCAAGTATCTTTAATTTCATAATCACTTTTTGGGATAAGAAAAGTCCTATATTCTGGAGCGCCACCTTCTGGAGGAAATATCAATCCACCCAACAAAGCCCAATCACAATGCTCAGAGCCACTAGACCATTGCCAATGACCAGAAAACTTGAAACCTCCATCAACAGGAGTGACCTGACCCATTGGAGCATATGAGGACGATACTAGAGTGTTATCATTTTCACCCCAAACCTCTTGTTGAGCCTTATCATCATACAAAGCAAGCTGAAAGGGATGGATACCTATAACACCCAAAACCCACGCAGTAGACATACAGCCTTGAGAGATTCTTAGTTGTACTTCGGAAAATGTATGAGGATCTAATTCAAAACCACCGTATTGCTTAGGCTGTAGAATTTTAAAAAAACCAGCATCTTTCATGTCCTGGATAGTTTCTTTGGGAATTCTTCTATCTATATTTGCTGATTCAGATCTTTCTTTCAGAACAGGAATAAGTTCTTCAGCTCTCTTGATCATTTCATTGTGAAGATCTATATTAGTTCTTTCTACTGCAACTGCTAATGCCATAATTCACCTCTTAAGTAAGTTAATAGTGATGTTTTCACTATTTCTCTATTCAATCAACTATATTATTCAAATTATTTATACAAAATTTTACGAATTAATTAAAAAAAATCAATATTAATTCTTTTTTATATATTTTTTATACTAAATAAATACTTTAATAATGCAATTATACTGACCTGATGACTGATATAACTGTTAGCTGCAAAGCAGGAAAATTTTTTGGAATCAAAAAGAACAACATAAATTTATTCTATGGTATTCCTTATGCAAAAACCCTTACTTATAAGACTCAGTGGTTACCTCCAGAAAGGCTTAATTCAGAAATCTCACTTCAAGCTGTAAATAGAGGTTTTAGCGCACCCCAAACAATTTACAAAGAATCTTTTTTATCAGATCCGTCAATGCCAGTGGAATCAATAGATTGTCTTTCATTAAATATAGCTTCAAAAGATGTTAGTGCGAATATGCCTGTAATGATTTGGATTCATGGCGGAGCATATATTACAGGCTCATCTAACTCAATTGTTTATGATCTTGATTATCTGCCATTACATGAAATTGTGCTGGTAACAATCAATTATCGTTTGGGCCCATTTGGTTTTTTAAAGTTGGATGAGGTAACAAATGGTCAAATTAAATCCACTGGTAATGAAGGTTTAATGGATCAACAGTTAGCCATAGAATGGGTAAAAGAAAATATTAATGAGTTTGGCGGCAATCCAGAAAATATTACTCTATTTGGAGAATCTGCTGGAGCATGGAGTGTTGCTTTGCAGTTATCTTTAAGTCCTAATGGTGACTCATTTTCTAAGGCCATATGTCAAAGTGGAGGTATGAATGCTTATTTCGATATTGATAGAGGTAACAGATGGGGTGAGTTATTTATCAAAACAGCACACGAAAGAGGATTCAAAATTAATGATTTACATAATCTAGATCATCGACAGATAACTAAAATATCTTCTCAAATGAAGCATACAATGATAACTAATGGAGTTTGGCTTTCCCCAGAGGTTGGCTTTGCTCCTATTGCAGATGGAAATTTTCTTGCCTTAGATCCTATTAAAAATTTTAAAAACTCATCAATCAGATTAATCATCGGAACTACATCAGATGAATATAGGCTCTGGTCTGAGTTTGAACCTTACTATCTAAATTTAAATAGAGAAAATTTTTATAAAAGATTAGAAAAGATCTTTAAAAGAGATGCTGTAAAAAAAATTGGAGATATATATTTAAGGGACTTAGGTGATAATCAGGAAGGAAATAAATACAAGCATGCACTTTCTAATTTAATGACTGATTGGACATTTGGGATGCATGCATTAAATCTCCTTGAGCAACATCAAGATAAGTCTTACGGATATTACTTTAATGAACCTAGTCCATTGCTTGATGGAAAATTAGGTGCTTATCATGCAAGCGAATTACCATATGTTTTTGGTTCAGCAAATAAAAAAATTTTTAAAGATTTTTGTTCTGAATATAGTGACGAAATTTCAAATTTTTTTCAATTTTCATGGAGTCAATTTGCGAAAACCGGTTCTCCATCATCTCACTTAATGGATTGGAAAGTATATGAAAATAATTCATCCATTACATACATAAATTCGGCTCCAAAAATTAAAACATTTAAAAATAAAGATAGGATAAAATTACTTAATGAATCCAAACTTAATTTTTAGAAATTTAATAATTTTTTCTTGCCTTATAATTTTAGGATCATGTTTAAGTCCTATTCAAGAAAATAACTTTCTATCTATCGCAACCTCATCAGGTGTTACTCAAGGTACATTAAAACAAAACGTAATTTCATGGGAAGATATTCCTTATGCGATTCCCCCTGAAGGAGATTTGCGTTGGAAAGCACCCAGACCGTTAATTGCGCCAAACTTGGCCATTCAACCCCAAGACGGGAACGGTTGTTTGCAAGAAGCGAGCATTTATGCGGGTATTCAAGGTAAAGGTATTGTTGGTCAAGAGGATTGTTTGTATTTAGATATAAAAGCACCTGTTAACAATTTAAATAGAAGATTGCCCGTTATGTTTTGGATACATGGAGGTGCTAATACTTCAGGCATTAAAGACTACTATGATTTCTCTGAGTTGATCCGAAGACATCAAGTGCTCGTCGTAACAATTAATTATCGTTTAGGTCCTTTGGGTTGGTTTACGCATCCAGCAATTCAAGGACTGCAAAATGGACTTGATAAAACATCTAATTTTGGAACTTTGGATATAATTGAGGCTTTAAAATGGGTTCAACAGAATATTCAAAATTTTGGCGGGGATCCAGATAACATAACAATCTTTGGTGAGTCTGCTGGAGGTCATAATGTCCTTTCATTGCTTGCCTCACCTTTAGCTGATGGACTATTTCATAAAGCAATTTCTCAGTCAGGATATACAACAAGCTTTAGTGTTGAGGAGGCATACGGGACGGATCAAAAAGCAATACCTAGTAATAAATTAGCTTCTGATAAAGTGTTATCCAGTTATGATTTGTCAGGATATGAGTCTATAAAGAATCTATTTCTTGGCAATCGGCAAAAGTATGGTGAAGATTTTCAAAGATATTTAAGATCAATTGATGGAAAGGCTCTTTTAGAAACATATAAACAAATTTCTAAAGATACATATGATCGGCTGCCTATTCTTACTAGAGACGGTATCGTAGTGCACATTGATGGCGTCAGCGCAGGATTAGCGGCTGCTAAAAAGAAAAATAATATTCCAGTTATTGCTGGATCAAATCAAGACGAACTTTCTCTTTGGCTTGCTACAAATAGATACTTTGTGAATGCTTCTTACCCTTTTACTAAACTTGTTCCTTTACCAAAAATTAAATTCAAAAGAGAGGATTTGTATAGACTCTGGGTGAAAACTCGCTCGCAGGGTTGGAAATTAAGAGGTGTTGATGAGCCTTTAATGGATTTAGAGAAGTCTGGGAATAACTCTCTTTATGCCTATAGATTTGATTGGGATGATCAAGCACAGTCTTTTTTTGCAGATTTTTCTAGTCTTATTGGGTCCGCTCATGGTATTGAGATTTCATTTGTTACTGGAGATTTTAAGTTTGGTCCAATAGGAAGATTTGTGTATCCAAAGGGAGAACTCCGAAATCAAATGCAAGATACGATGATGAATGCTTGGGCAACTTTTGCAAAAACAGGTGTTCCAAAAACAGGAAAAGGTGTTGAGTGGGAAAACTTTGATTCTGAAAATAGAAAATTTCTAAAACTTGATTCTGATGAATATTTATCTATAGATAGAGAGATGCTATCACTTGAATTTATTTTAGGTAATCTCAGAGTATCCCCAACGGGAAATCTTTTAGAAAAATGTCTCTTAGCTGAAGAAACATTTTTTAATATTGGAGATAGAATGGATGAAGAGTTTTTGGAATGGAATAATGGTGTTTGTAAGCAATTTGATATGTACAAAGAAAGAAAAAAAATTGAAACTGATTTAGTTGAAGAATATGGTTCAGCCAGTGTCTTTTAATGATGGTCTCATCGTCTAAAAAAATACTTCTAACGTTTTTTGGTCTAATGTTCCTTCTTGGCTGCGGTTCTGATGTTGATCCAGGAAAGATTGAGGGCGCTCCCCGATCTAGCGAATCTATTTATAAACAAGACTTAAATTTTTTTAGGACAAAAGATGCATTGTTTGGGGAGGATTCAAGTGATTCATCACAAATATTATTTGGAGATTTGCATGTTCATACAACTTATTCAATAGATGCATTCACTTTAGAATTACCAATGATGGGACTTCAGGGTGTGCACGATAGTTCAATGGCATGTGATTTTGCGCGCTATTGTGCAAATTTAGATTTTTTTAGTTTCAATGATCATGCTGAAGGCCTAACACCTGAACATTGGCGTCAGCAAAACAAGATTGTTGAACAATGCAATATTTCAAATGATGATCCCATAACGAATGATTTGGTTGTTTTTCCTGGTTGGGAATGGACACAAATTGGTACGACGAAAGAAAATCATTGGGGTCATAGAAATGTAATCTTCAAGGACATATATAACTTGCCCGCAAGGCCAATTGGCGCACGAACTCCAAACTCTGGTTTAGGAGTCTTTGATACTACTGAGCAAGCTGTGGGTGCCAGATGGTTAGACATCTTCAATTTTAAACGCTATTCAGATTTGAAATGGCTCTTGAACGAGGTTAGGAACATTCCTTATTGTGAAGCAGGAGTTACATCAACAGAATTACCTTTAGATTGTTATGAGTATGCAAGTTCGCCCAAAGAACTTTTTTCTAAACTCGACGAATGGAATTATGACAGCATTGTCATTCCACATGGACAGTCTTGGGGCTTCCATGTTCCATTAGGAACTTCTTGGGATAGTCGTTTAAATGCAGAAGGTCATGATCCAGATAAGCAAATATTGTTAGAAATAATGTCGGGCCACGGCAATAGTGAGGAATATAGAGATATTGCATCAGCAAATTTTCTACAAGATGATGAAATGATTTGTCCCGAGCCAACCGATGACTTTTTACCATGTTGTTGGCAAGCAGGAGAAATGCAAAAAAAGCGCTGTGAGGGGCTCTCTGAAGAAGAATGCAGCGCTAGAGTAGAGCTAGCAAAAAAATATACTTTAGCTGGAGGCCCATATACTAGTATGGTTTTTCCAGAGGCTAAGCCTGAGGAATGGCTAAGTTGTGATCAATGCACAGATTGCTTTAAGCCAGCATTTAATTACAGACCAAAACAATCTGCTCAATACGCATTAGCAATCTCAAATTTTGAGCAGTCTGAAGAAAATCCTCAAAGGTATAACTTTGGATTCATAGCATCTACAGATGATCATACTGCAAGACCTGGAACGGGGTATAAGCAATACGAAAGACGAAAAATGACATTTGCGACAGGAGTTAAATCAAAAATGTGGGAATATCAATATAAAGCTCAGGATCCTAATTTTCCAGAAATTCCTAAAATTATCCCAGGTGAAAGTCAGCCTGATAGTGAAAGGGTCTCAAGTTTTGTTTACCCTGGAGGAATTTTGGCAGTTCATTCAGATGGAAGAGGTAAAGATGCAATTTGGACTGCCTTAAAAAACAAAAATGTATATGGAACAAGTGGACCAAGAATACTGTTATGGTTTGATCTAATAAATTCCCCTGAGGGTAAGGTTCCAATGGGATCCCAAATTGTAATGAGTCAAAATCCAAGATTTGTAGTTCGAGCTGCTGGGAGTTTAAAACAAGATAATGGTTGTTCTGATGAATCAGTGGATGCACTTTCACCAGATAGACTAGAGTATCTATGTGCTGGAGAATGCTACAACCCACTTAATGAGAGACATATTCTAGAACATATAGAAGTTATTAAAATTACTCCACAAACTTATGCTGGCGAATCTATAAAACCATTAATCCAAGATCCATGGATGAAAATTCCATGCGTTGGAACAGGTGAGTGTTTTGCCGAATTTGAGGACCAAAATTTTTCTCGAGATAGTGTTTATTATGTAAGAGCTATTCAAGAGACGACTCCAGCAATCAATGGATCATCCATATCGGAAAGAGAGGAATTTAAACTTTGCAAAGGTAGTTTTAGAACTGATTTTAATGATGATTGTTTGACTCCGGTTAACGAGCGGGCATGGTCATCACCAATATATGTAAATAAGCCCTAAGGTTTGATGTGCTTGATTTGGTTTGCCAAAGATCTTTTAATCTTGATAAGCTCAGCAATTTTAAAATATAAGTTTTCCTCATAGGGATCAATCAAAGAATCTGCAGCAACAATTTCCCATAATGTTTTTAACAAATCAATTTTCTCATCTTTTGTATACGAATTATTTACTTTAGTAACCGTTTCATATAAGGAAACTGAGTTTTCTGTTTCGTCAATTATTTTCTTAATAAGATTTGATATCTTTAAATCACTTGAGGTAATTTTATTAGCTCTTTGCTTAATCAAGATTAATTCTTTTTTATCTAGCGTTCCATCACTGATAGCAATTTCAAACATAAGTCTCAGTGCAACGTCTACTTCATGAGTATTGATTTCTTCTAATGTTTTACTATTTGACTTGAAAAGATTCTTAAACATTTTTTTTTAATCCATATTTTTTACAGATATAATTTTGAGGATACTTGAAAAAAGTAGCTAATAAAATTATTAGATTTAGTTTTGTTGATTGATTATCCATATAAATCTTATCAATTTTTGCAAGTTCAACAGGATCGCTCATATCATAGCCAAGTATCTGAGCCATTCCAGTTATACCTGGTTTCAATGAGTATATATTGTTTTTTTCTCTTTCATGAATTAGTTCCTTTATAGAGGCTATACCGGGCCTTGGACCAACAAAATTCAGATCACCTATTAAGATATTATAAAGTTGAGGAAATTCATCTAATTTTGATTTTCTAATAAATTTTCCGAAAAATAAAAAGTATGAGTTTGGTACTTCGTGAGTAGCTATCTGAGGCGCTTCATTTTTCATTGTTCTTAGTTTGTAAATTGTAAATTCATTCTTATGAATACCAAGGCGAGCCTGTTTATAGATTATTGGAAGCCCGTCCTCAAAAAAAATGAAAGCCGACATTAAAATCAGAACTGGCATAATAACAATTAAACCAATGATACAAATTATATATTTAATTGATTGACGCATCATGACTTATAATAAAAGAAATACATTCTAAACTATCTTGATGAATATTGCTTTTAGTGGTTCAAATGGCTCTTTAGCTAAGGAACTTATACCAAGCCTAGAAAAACTTGGCTGCAATATTTACAGAATTTCAAAATCTCTTGAATCTGATGGAAAAAAAATTTTTTCTTACGAAGATTTATATACAAACTCTATCAATATAAGTGTTGATATATTTATTCATGCAGCATCAATTAATTCTAATTTAGGAAAATCAAATTTTAATGATGAAGTTGCTATTTCTAGAGATATTCTAAGATTAATGAGATTAATAAACTGTAAAAACTTAATTTTTTTTAGCACATGCAAAGTTTATGGAGAGCCAGAAATTAAATCAAAAATTATATTTAAAGAGAGTACATCGCCAAATCCCAGTTCTTTTTATGCAAAGGCGAAATTGGAATGTGAAAAGATTATTCAATTAGAATCTGAAAATTCTGGAATTAATTCAATCATCCTAAGGCTTCCGCCAGTACTAAACATCAACTCTTCATCAGGCCTGGCAAAATTATTGAGTATTTCAAAAAAAATTCCAATCTTTTCATTAGCTTTTGGCGAAATAAATAAGAGAAGCTTTCTTTCAATTAACAATTTAGTTACAACAATCCAAAAAATTTTAGAGAATAATGATTTATTTAAAACAAACAAGTTATACAATTTGTCAGACAGTAAATCTATTTCTTTGAACAAGTTGTTAGGAGTTTACACTCAAAAAAAGCCTTATGTAATCCCATTATCTATTTCCAAAATTTTATTATATGTACCATTTTTAAGTAGTTTATTTGCAAGGCTCTATGGCAACTTTGAGATCAGCAATAAATTAATTCAGCATGAGTTAGGTATAAACCTTCACACTACTGAGCATTCATTGCCTATAATACGAAAATGAATCTAATAGGTTTAAAACTTAAAAACCTCACAAGGAATAAAAAACTTTTAATAATTATATTAAGTGATTTTATTTTAGGTTTCAGTTGTTGGATTGTTTTTGGGCCACCAATGGCAACATACATTGCATCAGAATTTTCGTCAAATATTTGGCAAATCTTTTATTCTCAGTGGCAATCTTTTTTTATACCCATAGTTTTATCTCTATCCTACATGTATGTATTAGGTTTTTATAAGTCTTTAATAAAGTTTTTTGATTCAAAGGACTCTATCTTTATTAGTCTAACAGGATCATTAGTTTTTGGTTTTTCTTGGTCAATTATTCACATTTATCAATTCTCAATAATTTCAACTTCATTTTTGTCAGTAGCAATTTTGCAAGGAATGTTACTTTCAGCAGTATTTTATGCTTTTATTAACGTATCCAGAGATATTGCTAAATATCTCCTATATCCTCACCACCTAAATGATGATGCAAAAAATATTGTAATTTATGGAGCTGGAGAATCAGGAAATGAATTACTTACATCAGTGTTGCTTGATCCTTCAAAAAAATTACTTGCATTTTTTGATGATTCTAAGGACCTTAAGGATCGTCAAATTAATAATATTCCAATACTTGGAAAGTTTGAGCAATTGGTTCAATTACGAGAACAATATAATGATTTAGAAGTTTTGCTTGCAATTCCAAGCATTGATACCGAGAGAAGAAGAAAGATCATTTCAAAGTTAGAAAAAATTAAAGTAGCAGTTAGAACAGTTCCATCATTTCACGAATTAATTTCTGATCAAAAGAAAATGACAGATATCCAAAACCTTTCTTTAGATGATTTGCTGCCGAGAGCAAGAGTTTCTAAGAATGTTATAAATCATGTTCAAGATAGAAATATACTAGTTACAGGAGCTGGTGGTTCTATTGGCTCAGAGGTTTCAAGACAGCTACTGGATAATGAACCTGAAACAATTATTCTTTTTGATAACTCTGAATATAACTTATTCAAACTTGAAAATGAATGCAAGGCAATTAAATCCACTAAAGGAATTAAGACAAAGATAATACCAATATTGGGAGATATTAGAAATTTAAGAAATTTAAAATCAATTTTTACAGCTTTTAATATTAATAATGTTTTCCATGCTGCAGCATACAAGCACGTTCCTTTAGTTCAAATGTCTTACAATATTATCAGTGCTTGTGAAAATAATATTATTGGGACATACAATCTAGCGAAGACCGCTTCTGATTTTAAAGTCGATTCATTTGTAATGATTTCTACTGATAAGGCTGTAAGACCAAAAA
The DNA here is from genome assembly GCA_902515775.1 of uncultured SAR86 cluster bacterium. GTDB lineage: Bacteria > Pseudomonadota > Gammaproteobacteria > Magnimaribacterales > D2472 > D2472. The sequence continues at coordinate 14,933 of CABXVU010000014.1, read as the reverse complement.
ATGTAATGGGTGCTTCAAAAAGAATGGCAGAAATGACTATTCAATCCATTAACGATGAAAATTCTGATACAAAATTTTCAATTGTAAGATTTGGTAATGTCCTCAACTCCTCTGGATCAGTGATACCAATATTTTTAGAACAAATTTCTCAAGGTGGGCCAGTTACCGTGACTCACAAACATGTAACAAGATATTTTATGACTATTCCAGAGGCATCAAATTTAGTTCTTCAAGCCTCTCAAATGACAAGTGGTGGAGAAGTGTTCATTCTTGATATGGGAGAGCAGCTAAAGATCTATGATATTGCAAAAAAATTAATACATTTATCTGGCAGAAATATATCTTCTGGAAAAGAAAATGATGGAATTGAAATTATTGAAATTGGCCTCAGAGAGGGTGAAAAAATGTATGAAGAACTTCTTATTTCAGGCGATCAACTGCCAACAAAACATCCAAAAATATTTAAATCTATGGAAGAATTTCCAAATCTTAATCAAATAAATTCCATACTTAAAGATATCATGCTTGCAATAGAGGAAGATGATGGGAATAAACTAATTGATATAATGAAAAGTAATGTGGAGGGATTTAATGTTAATGAAAAATAATTATTTATTTTTTTCTGTCTTTTTTCTGATTTTTTCTTTGAATTCACTTGCTATTGATCTTAAGAAATTATCACTTGATGAGGGATTCAGCATCTCAATTTTTGCCGAAAATCTTGATTCACCTAGGCAAATGGTTGAGGGAGTCAATGGGACTATCTTTGTAGGAGAACGAAATGGCAAAATATTAGCTCTTAAAGATACAGATAATAATGGCCAGATCGATTTAAAAATTGTCATTGCAGAAGACTTAACTTATTCAACAGGAGTAAGTTTATTTAACGGAGACTTATATTTTTCAGAGATAAGCCAGATTTGGAAAATTGAAAATATTGAAAATTGGGTTGCTAATTATTCCATGAATTCTGACTTACCAGAAAAGATACTTGTAGTAGATAATTTGCCTTCTGATAAATGGCACGGTTGGAAGTGGCTTAAGCACGATCAGGAAGGCAGTCTTTATTTCAACATAGGTGCTCCGTGTAATATCTGTTTATCAGATAATCCTCAATATGCTTCAATTTTAAAACTTAGCAACGGCAATCTAAATTATGTAGCTAAAGGAGTAAGAAACACTGTTGGATTTGATTTTCACCCTATTAGCGATCAGCTTTATTTTACAGATAATGGTAGGGATTGGCTTGGAGATGATTCTCCGTCATGTGAGCTAAATAGGCTTGATTTTGAGGGTCAATTCTTTGGTTTTCCATATAAACATGCAAATGATGTTATGGATCCTGAGTATGGCAACATTAATTCTGGCTATGATTTCGTTGATCCTATATTGGAACTTGGAGCTCATGTTGCACCAACTGGAGTTACTTTTTATGACGGCAATATGTTCCCTAAAAAAATGAGAAATAATCTTTTTATCGCATTACATGGATCATGGAACCGAACTGAAAAAGTTGGTTACAAACTTATTCGTGTTGAGATGGATGATCAGGGAAATATTTTAAATACTTATGATTTTGTAACTGGCTGGCTAAGAGATGAAAAGGTATTTGGCCGACCATCTGCACCAATGATGCTAAAAGATGGAAGTTTGTTACTATCTGATGACAGGGCAAATGTTATTTATAGAATTACTTATAAATAATTATTATGAGGGTGGGTATAGCTGGATATGGCGTTGTAGGAAAAAAAAGATACTCTTCAATAATTAAAAATTCTTCTTTTAGGGTAACTGATATCTCAGAAGTAAATCCGATTGCTAGAGATAAAATCCCTGACGGAGTAAATGTTTTTGATAACTATCAAGACCTCATTTTAAAGGCTGATTTAGATATTGTTTTTATCAGCCTACCAAATAAATATGCCTCAGATGCCGTCTCGTTAAGTCTAAAAAAAGGCCTTGATGTTTTTTGCGAAAAGCCGCCAGCAAGAACACTCGAAGAACTTTTAAAGGTAAAGAAAATTTATGAAAAATATCCTTCGCAGAAATTAATGTATGGCTTCAACCACAGATTTCATTTATCTGTAGAAGAAGCTAAATCAATAATTGATAGCAACATTTATGGAAACGTTATAAATCTAAAAGGTGTCTATGGAAAATCACAAATGATAAGCTTTAATCAAACTGATTGGCGGACCAAAAGAGAGGAATCAGGAGGAGGCATATTATTAGATCAAGGAATACATATGCTTGATCTTATCCGGTATTTATCTGGAGAGGATTTTTCAAAAGTTTTTTCATTTATAGATAATGCATTTTGGAATTATGATGTCGAGGATAATGCATATATATTGATGCAATCTCCAAATGGAGTAGTTGCCCAAGTTCATTCATCAGCTACTCAGTGGCGACATATATTTAATTTAGAAATTACTCTTCAAAAAGGCTCACTTATACTTGGAGGCTTGCTAACAGGCTCAAAAAGTTATGGTGATGAGACGCTTCGAATAATTACCTCAAATCCTGAAAAAGATAAAGGGAATCCAAAAGAGTCAACTAAAAAATATAATGAAGATGTATCATGGGACAATGAAATAAAGTATTTTTTTAATTGTTTGGCTAATAACTTAGAAATTGAAAGAGGAAGTATTGAAGATGCTATAGAAACTATGAAGTTAGTTGAAACTATATATAAAGCTGACCCTGAATGGAAAAAGAAATACTATAATTAAATTAGGATTTATCATGAACTCATCTTCATCATTCTCAAATAATTACTTGGAGTATTTATCCGATCTTATTTCTCAATTAGATCGAAAAGCTATAGGCCAATTTGCAGATTTACTTCTAGAATCAAGAGAATCTCAAACTACAACATTTTTTCTTGGTAATGGAGGCAGCGCATCTACTGCCACTCATTTTGTTAATGATGTGTCCCTTGGAAGTCGGCAATTTGACAAACCTTTTCGAGCAATCAGTCTTTGTGATAATCAAGCCGTAATAACTGCAATTGCAAATGATGATGGATACGAAAATATTTTTTTACAACAGCTTCAAACGTTAGCAAAGCCTGGAGATAATATTGTATGTATTTCTGCCTCAGGTAACTCTAAAAATTTAATCAAAGCAGTTGAATATGCAAAAGAAAATAGAATTTTTGTGGTTGGACTAACTGCCTTTGATGGTGGATATTTAAAAGAAAATTGTAATTTAAATATTCATGTTCCAACTAAAGTTGGTGAATATGGCCCCGCTGAAGATTTGCATATGGTGGTTTGTGGTTTGGTTGGATCCTATTTTAGAGAAAAATTCTTGAATGCTTGATTTAAATCAATGCCTTAACACTGCAAAATCTGCTGCTTTATTAGCTGGTGAGTTTATAATCGATGCACAAGGAAAAAACCAAGAAATATTATCAAATTCTGGGAGAGATCTTAAACTTCAGTTAGATATTGATACCGAAAAAATTATTAAAGATCATATAAGTTCTGATAGTTCATATCCAATTTTAGGAGAGGAGACTGGGTCAAACGGAGAACTTGATAGCTTATTTTGGATTGTAGACCCTCTTGATGGAACTTCAAATTTCTTAAGGGGTATTCCTATAAGTTGCGTTTCAATAGCCCTTATGCAAAACATGAATCCCATACTTGGAGTTATATATGACTTTAATCATGATGAGATGTATTGTGGCCATCATGAATCAAATGCATATATTAATGATAGAGAAATTAATGTCTCTTCTCTAACACTTAAAAGTGAGTCCACATTAGTTACTGGAATTCCAGCCAAAACAAATTATTCTGATAGTGAGTTCAGTGAAATGATAGCTAATTTCCAGGCATGGAAAAAAATTAGAATGATTGGATCTGCAGCCCTTGCTGCATGCTATGTTGCCTCAGGAAAAGCTGAGACTTATCAAGAAGATGGAATTTTTCTCTGGGATATCGCAGCTGGCGCAGCTATTGTTAATGCTGCAGGAGGACTTGCTTTAATTACAAACTTACAAACCGATTATAGGGTAAATGCAAAATTTACTAACGGTAAAATAGATTAATAATTTGAATACCATAGATACAGTTGCAGTTGCGTCAAGGTCCTTCTCTAAAAATGATGACCTGGTTAATAATCTTAAAAGCAAGTACTCGTCAGTCATTCTTAATAATTTTGGTAAAACTCTTCATGGAGATGAATTAGCTGACTTTTTGATGCCTGCAACAAAAGCAATTATTGGGATTGAAGATTTAACTGAGCAAATTCTTGCAAAACTTGCCAAGTTAAAAGTTATTAGTAAATACGGCGTAGGTTTAAATAATCTTGACTTGAATCTCTTAAAAAAAAGAAATATCAGGTTAGGATATACCCCAGGTGTAAATAAACAAAGTGTTGCAGAATTGGCACTTACTTTAATGTTGATTGGACTAAAAAAAATTCAGGACAATAACATAGACATAATGAATGGTAATTGGTCTCAAGAAAAAGGATCAGAGCTTTATGGAAAAAATATTGGATTGCTTGGATTTGGAAATATTGGTCAAAAATTGGCATCACTTTTGCAACCGTTTGATTGCAAGATTTTATTTTTTGATGAAAAAAAATTTTCCAGGCAGGAAATATCAGACATCTCATCAAATTTAAATATTGAACCTAATTTGATAAAGCAAATGTCTTTACAACAGGTATTAAAAGAAGCAGACATATTAAGCATTCATCTTCCCTTAACTACATCTACTGAGAATATAATCTCGTTAGATGAATTAAATAAATTGAGATCAAATGTTTGCATTGTTAATACGGCAAGAGGCGGGATTGTAAATGAGAAGGATCTTTATATTTTTCTATCTGAAAATCCCTATAGTTATGCAGGATTTGATGTTTACAAGGAAGAGCCTGCGATAAATAATTCATTGTTTAAATTAAAAAACTTTTTTGGAACTTCGCATCGGTCCAGCCTCACAAATGAAGGCATTCTTTCAATGGGTATGGCTGCTATAAATGGATTAGATGATAATGTTAATATCACCTAACAGACTAGCTTTATGAGTAAACTTTCTATCGGTACATGGTTAAGCTTGCCTAATGAATCTATAGCCGAAATTTTTGCTAATGCTGGGTATGAATGGATTGTAATTGATCTTGAGCATAGCACCATTGATATTAATCAAGCTGAACAATTAATTAGAGTTATAGATTTAGCAGGGTCAAAGCCATTTGTTAGATTGTCTGCGCATGATCCTTCACAGATAAAAAGGGTTTTAGATGCTGGGGCTAAAGGCATTTTAGCTCCAATGGTAGAAACTGTTCATCAAACAGAGAGCATAATTTCAGCATGCCAATATCCACCTGGTGGAATTAGAGGTATGGGCCTAGCTAGAGCTCAAGGATATGGGGAAAATTCTGCAAAAAAAATATATATAAATCAAAAATTAGATGAAATTGAAATATATGTTCAAATTGAATCTAAAAAGGGCTTAAAAAATTGTAAAGAAATTTTTTCTAAGAATATAAATGGTTATTTTATTGGTCCATATGATCTTTCAGCGTCCTTAAATGATCCAGGAAAATTTGATACCGATGAATTTTATAATGCTGAAAAAATTATATTATCTGCAGCAAAAGAGGAGGGCATTAAATGCGGGTACCATCTTGTTGAACCAGACAAAGACAAAATAAATGAACTAAGTGATAAAGGGTATAATATGGTTGCTTTTAGTGTTGATATCAGAATGTTAGATGTGACTGCAAGACTTCCTTTTAACTTAAAATGAAAAATACTTTAGGAGTTATTCCGGCAAGAATGGCATCATCTCGCTTTCCTGGAAAACCGCTTAAAAAGATCCTTAATATTCCAATGTTAGCTCACTGTTATGAAAGAGCGCTTTTGTCAGGAGTCTGCGATAATTTAGTGATTGCTTCACCAGATCAAGAAATCATAGATTGGGCTAATCAATTTGAAATACCTTCGGTATTAACTAGTCATTCCCATAAGAGAGCTACTGAACGGGCAAAAGAGACATTAGATATTCTTAGAAATGATGGCCTGCATTTTGATTTAGTGCTTTTGTTGCAAGGAGATGAGCCTCAAATTTTTCCTGAAGATATCGGTAATCTTAAACAAGCATTTTCTAATAATGAACTTGAAGTAGTAAATTTAGTTTTTCCTATCTCAGATGAAGGCCTTGAAGATCCTAATACAGTAAAAGTAGCTCTCGACAAGAATCTAACTATTCATTTTTTCTCAAGATCGCATATTCCAAATAACTGCATAAGTGGTTATAGACAGCTAGGCATGATAGGTCTGACAAAAAAAGCTCTCAATAATTATGTTAGTCTTCCACCAACACCTCTCGAAGAGGTTGAATCTATAGATATGATGAGACTTATTGAAAATGATTTTTCAATACAAGGGGTTTTATCTACCTCCCCAATTCTTGGCGTCGACACCCCGCAAGATTTAAAAAAGGTAGAAAAAATAATGACGAATGATAAATTTGTTAATTTATACAAAGAAAAATATATCTAGTAGAATTCTATCTTATGAAAGGTGTTGTTTGGTTTAGAACAGATTTAAGGATTGATGACAATCCTGCATTACGTAATGCATTAGATAATTGTGAAGAGGTTATTGGAATATATATATTCTCTCAGCTCCAGTGGAAGGCTCACAATGAATCCAATGTAAAGCTCGAGTTTCTAATTAAGAATTTAATCCTTCTAGAAAAGTCATTATCAAAATTAAATATCCCATTGATAACGATTAAGACTGAATCTTTTGATTCTTTGCCGAAAGATTTATCTTCATTTGTAGTTTCGAATAAAGTTGGACAAATTTTTTGGAATAATGAATTTGGAGCTAATGAATCGAAAAGAGATTTGCTATCTTGCACAATGCTTGAAAAAGAAAATGTAAAGATTTCACGATTTGATGATCAAGTTATTTATGAACCAGGATATCTTAAAACAGGACAAGGCAAACCTTTTTCTGTTTTCACTCCCTTTAAAAGAAGATGGATTGAAAATTTTGAAATGGATTTTTTGGATATCAATTACAAACACTCTATTAAAAAACCTATTAATATTAAAAGTGATTTATCCAAAATAGAATTTGTAAGAATCCATTCCGTCAACATGGATCTTTGGCCAGCAGGTGAAAGTGCAGCTCAAGAAAGACTTTCTAATTTTTTAAGTATAAAAGCAGAGTCATATAGTGAATCAAGAAATTCTCCGGTCCTTGATGGAACAAGCAGAATCTCTCCATATTTTGCGTTAGGTATTCTATCTCCAAGAAGATGTATTTTAGAGGGTTTAAAGCTTAATAATTATGAATTTACTTCTGGCAATAAAGGTATATGCAAATGGATTGATGAAATAGTTTGGAGAGAATTTTATAGAAACATAATGCATTGTTTTCCAAGAGTCAGCAAAAATAGACCATTTCAAACACATACTGAGAATCTAGAATGGCGATACTCAGAAAAAGAGCTACAGGCTTTCTATTCAGGTAATACTGGTTTTCCAATAGTTGATGCAGGTATAAGACAGATGCTTGCCGAGGGCTGGATGCATAATAGATTGAGAATGGTGGTAGCAATGTTTTTTACAAAAAATATGCTCCATGATTGGAGATTAGGTGAAAAATTCTTTATGGAAAATTTAATTGATGGTGACTTTGCATCGAATAATGGTGGCTGGCAATGGAGTGCTTCAACTGGAACAGATGCAGCACCGTATTTTAGGATTTTTAATCCAATAACCCAGTCCACCAATTTTGACCCTGAGGGCAAATTCATCAAACAATTTATACCTGAGCTTAATATGCTCTCTAGCAAAGAAGTTCATTTGCCTACAACAGATCTTTTAACAAGCTTCAGTTATCCCTCTCCGATTTTGGATTTAAAGTCCTCGAGATTAAGAGCTATTGAGGTTTTTAAAGAAAATAATGCATCTAGAGATGCATAATTTCTTTAGTTATAATTGAAATCAAAATATAGGAAAATTTTTATGAAAGAGATGCACAAATTTTATATTGATGGTGAATGGGTAAACTCATTGGGCTCTGAAACTATTGAAGTCATTAATCCGTCAGATGAATCGATCATTGGATCAATTGCCGCTGGTACCAAAGAAGATATTGATTTAGCAGTAGCTGCTGCAAAAGAAGCATTCAAATCTTTTGGTTTTTCGTCAAAGGAAGAAAGAGTAACATTGCTTGAAAATATTATTTCAGAGTATAAAAAAAGATCTGAAGAATTGGCACAAACAATATCTGCAGAAATGGGAGCACCATTATGGTTATCCAACGTAGCACAAGTCACTTCAGGCCTTTCACATTTTAAAGATACATTAGAGGTATTAAAGACATTTGATTTTGAAACAACTGAAAATGAATACATCATAAGAAAGGAGCCTATTGGAGTTATTGGAATGATAACTCCGTGGAATTGGCCCATGAATCAAATGTGTACAAAGGTTGCTTCAGCAATTGCATCAGGTTGTACCATGGTTTTAAAGCCAAGCGAGATAACTCCGTTTTGCGGGATTATATTTACTGAAATTTTGGATGCTGCAAAAGTACCTGCTGGAGTTTTTAATCTTGTTAACGGGATGGGACCAATTGTTGGTGCCGCCCTTTCTGAACATCAAGACATTGATATGATGCACTTCACTGGTTCTACTAGAGCTGGAGTAGCTGTGGCAATCGCTTCTGCTCCAACTGTTAAAAGAGTTGCACAAGAGCTTGGTGGTAAATCAGCAAATATTATTTTAGACGATGCCGATATTGAAAAAGCAGCAGGAGCTGGGGCAAATCATTGCTTTATGAATACTGGTCAATCCTGTAATGCCCCAACAAGAATGTTAGTTTCATCAAAAAATTATGACAAAGCAGTAGAGGCTGCAGTTCAAGTTGCAAATTCTACTGTAGTAGGCTCTCCTGAAGATGAGGGAGTTAAAATCGGACCAATTTCGAATAAAGCTCAGTATGAAAAAGTTCAAAGATTGATCCAGATAGGGATTGATGAAGGTGCAAGACTTGTTGCAGGCGGGTTAGGGCGTCCAGATGGAATTTCAGAGGGTTATTTTGTAAAACCTACAGTCTTTGCAGATGTCACTAACGATATGACCATTGCTAGAGAAGAAATATTTGGACCTGTTTTAAGTATTTTAAAATATGAGACAGAAGACGAAGCAATTGATATTGCAAACGATACAGAGTACGGATTAGCTGGATACGTTCAGTCCGGAAACGAAAGTCATGCTAAGGATGTTGCAAGAAGAATCAGAGCTGGCCAGATAAGTATTAATAGAGGAAATACAGGACCTGCAGCTCCATTTGGAGGTTTTAAGACTTCTGGAAATGGAAGAGAGCACGGATTAAGCGGGCTTAATGAATGCCTTGAGACAAAAGCAATATTAGGAAACTAGTTTTAATTGATCACGATTCTGGTTGAATTAAGCTTTGAAGGAATCACGTTTGCCTAAGAGGCTTGACTTAAGGTACAGGACTTCTTCGGAGAATGATCACGATCGTGCCAAAGCAATATTTTCTGGCGCCATATTAATTTATCGCTCTCTTCCAGCGATGCATGAACTTGTTCAATTTCTTCGTGAAATTACCATTAGAGAAATCGCATCAAGCGATCCTTGTTCAGCTGAATCGTTTCTGGGATCCAAAGAATTTCGACATCGTGCAAGCGCCGCTCGTCGATTTGTTAGAGAAAATGATGAGGTTTCAAGACTCTACAAGAAAGTATTACTAGAAGCAGGTGTCGATATTTCTGCACTATTTTTTGATCACTTTAAGTTGCGTTTTCAGCCATCAAATAAAGCTTCACAAAGTCGATACATGCGTGACTTGCCTGCACATCGAGATACATGGGGATCAAATGTTCATTCACAAATAAATTGGTGGGCACCTGTATGGCCTGTAACAGCCGACCGAACGATCGGAATCTTTCCGGCGCTGTGGAATTCACCAGTACAAAACTCAAGTGCTGAATGGAGTTACAGAGAACTAATCAAGGACCTCAAGAGTGAAAAGAGTAAGGATTACCCTATGCTACCTCAGTGCATAACTCCTCCGGCACAAAATGAAGCAGTGCCAGTCATCATAAATCCAGGCGATATTATGGCTTTCTCAGGCGCGCATTTACATTGCTCTATACCAAATAGAACTGGCTTAGTTCGAATTAGCACGGAAACGCGAACTGTCTCATTACATGATTTAATATATTCGCGTTCTGCAAAAAATGTAGATTGTGGCGCATCAATTAGCCATTTCGATTGGTTTCATCACATAGAAATGGGAGATTCACTCGCCGATTATTACTCGAATAAATCAGGTTCTTTTTGAGTAATCATATCGTATAGCGGCTGGAAACTTGCCCATGCAGCAAGCTCATTGGCTATAAAATCTCTTGTTTTAACGGCAGTTTCATGGGGAATTAAAGTCGGTTTCCCTGCTGCCTCAGCCATTAACTGTGATTGACAACACCTCTCCAAAGAAAAGAAATACCAGAGAGCTATATCTATAGAAGAGCCTGTGGACAAAATTCCATGATTTTGCATTATAAGTACCTGTTTGTCTCCGAGTGCGTTAGCTATTCTTTCACCTTCACTTGTGTCATCTGAGACACCAGAAAAATCATCGTAAATTGCTTGTCTCTCATAAAAAGCACATGAATCTTGAGAAATAGGATCAAGAAGTTTTCCAAGAGTTGCAAAAGTTTTACCATACATTGAATGAGAATGAGCTGCCGCATTTACATCAGGTCTTGCCATGTGAAGCCTAGAATGGATGGTGAAGGCAGCAATGTTCACAGATCTATCACCTTGAACAATGTCTCCCTCATGATTAACTAATAATAAATCTGAGACCTTTATTTGACCAAAGTGAACTCCAATTGGATTAACCCAGAAATGGTCAGAAAATTCAGGATCTCGGACAGTAATGTGACCCGCAACTCCCTCATCATATCCAAAATATGAAAACAACCTAAATCCTGCAGTGAGTTTCTCAAGCTCATGCCTTCTTTTTTCCTCAATAGTTGAGTATTCAACCATTTCATTTATGCCTTTCGGTTTTTGAGGAAGCTTACCTTTGTTAATATCGATGCTAATTGGTACAACTTTTGCCATAATGAATTCCTTAAAGTGTAAAATAGTTTACCGAATTATGGAGCTAATATGAAATACAGAATTGAAAAAGACACAATGGGTGAAGTTAAAGTTCCTTATGACGCACTTTGGGGAGCTCAAACACAGCGCGCTTTAGAAAATTTTAAGATCAGTGGAATCAAATTTGCGTTCCCATTTGGTAGAAGCTTCATAGAAGCCTTAGGTATAATCAAATTTGCTGCAGCTTCATCTAATCAAAAACTTAAATTACTTGATGCAAGGAAAGCTGAGGCAATAAAGATTGCTGCAAAGGAGGTTATGTCAGGCACACATGACAATCAATTTCCGCTTGACGTATTCCAAACAGGCTCTGGTACTAGCACCAACATGAATGCAAATGAAGTAATTTCTAATTTAGCCTCTAAGAAAGCTCGAATTAAAATCAATGCAAATGACCATGTAAACATGAGTCAAAGCAGTAATGACGTTATTCCAACTGCGATTTGTATTTCTGCTTTATTAGATTGCCATCATCAATTACTGCCATCATTAGAGCTTTTAATAAAGACAGTTGATAAAAAGGCTTTAACTTTAAAAGGCCAAATTAAAACTGGGAGAACACATCTAATGGACGCTATGCCTATAGACTTTTCTCAAGAATTATCAGGGTGGAGCTCTCAATTAAAATCTTGCAGGGCATCGCTTAAATCTGCATTAAAAGATATATCTTCTCTTCCTCAGGGAGGAACTGCAATTGGAACTGGTGTAAATGCACATAGAGATTTTGGAAAAGTTTTTGCTTCAGAAGTCAGTAAAATATCAAAGCTTAAGGTAAAAACTTCGTCGAATTATTTTAAATCTCTTAGTGCGCAAGACTCTGCTGCGCAACTATCCTCAAGTGTTAAAAATCTCAGCTTAGTTCTAACCAAAATATCTAATGATTTGCGATGGATGAATAGTGGCCCACTGACAGGATTAGGAGAAATAGAACTTGAAGCTTTACAGCCTGGAAGTAGTATCATGCCAGGCAAAGTCAATCCAGTAATACCTGAAGCAGTGGCTATGGCTTGTGCAGACGTAATAGGGAATGACGTTACTGTTTCAATTGCAAGTCAGTCTGGAAATTTTCAATTAAATGTAATGCTTCCAGTTATTGCGTACAACTTGCTTAAAAGCATAAGTTTAATGTCTAACTCAATGCCTGTTTTGGCAAATAAAGCTATTAAAACTTTTAAGGTTAATAAAAAGAATATTGCAGAATCTTTAGGAATGAATCCTATTTTGGTTACAGCGTTAAATAGAGAAATTGGATATGAAAAAGCAGCCCATATCGCTAAGAAGGCATACAATGAAAAAAGATCAATCGTTGATGTTGCTCATGAGGAGACCGGACTACCTGTTTCTAAATTAAAAGTATTATTAAATCCAGCAAAATTAACTAAGGGTGGAGTATGAGAAGTTTGTTAGAAAAGAAATGTACTGCTTGTGAGTTGGGAGCCCCACTAGTTCCTGATGAAAAGCAAAATGATCTTCTCAAAGATCTCGAAGGCTGGTTAATAGATAGATCCGATACTTCTAAATTATCGAAAACATTTAACTTTAGCAATTATGCTACAACACTAAATTTTGTGAATTTAATTGCAGAGCTTTCAGAATCTGAAGATCATCATCCAAAAATTACTGTTGAGTGGGGCAAAGTAAGTTTAGAGTGGTGGTCGCACAAAATAGAGGGTCTTCATATGAATGACTTTATTTGTGCAGCTAAATCAGATGAAATTTTTTTAACTGTTGAGCAATAATAAACTTTAAAATAAGTAATTTAATTTAGTCAAAGATTAACTGTCTTTTTTTCAATAACAGCATGAGTTATAATCTGTTATGGAAAAGATCAAATATAAAGCTCTAACCTTCGATGATGTATTACTTCTGCCAAGGTATACAGACTTCCTTCCTGCTCAAGCTCAACTAGAAACAAAAGTTTCAAAAAATATTTCCCTAAAAATTCCACTTGTCTCAGCTGCAATGGATACCGTAACAGAGGCTGCAATGGCAATCGCGTTGGCTGAAAACGGCGGAATCGGAATTATTCATAAAAACAATACCATTGAAGATCAGGCTTTAGAGATTAAAACTGTTAAAAAATATGAGAGTGGTGTAGTCCGAGATCCTACAACCATTAGATCAACCAAAACTATTGATGAGTTAATGAAGTTAACTAACGAACTCAGTATTTCTGGAATGCCTGTTGTTGATGACGGAAAGTTAATGGGAATCGTGACTAGAAGAGATTTTAGATACGCTGAGGATTTATCCGCTTTAGTTTCCTCGATAATGACTCCAAGAGAAAAACTAATAACTGTTAAAGAAGGTTTTGATCAAGAAGATGTAAAGAAATTAATGTATAACAATCGAATTGAAAAAATTCTTGTTATTAACGAAGAAGACTCATTAACTGGCCTTGTGACAATGAAGGACATTGATAAATCTGCAGAACATCCGTTTGCAACAAAAGATCCAAGAGGACAATTGCAAGTTGGAGCTGCTCTTGGGACTGGAGGCGATACTTTAGAGAGGGCGTTAGCATTATCAAATGCAGGCGTTGATTTATTTGTTATCGACAGTGCCCATGGACACTCGAAAAATGTATTAGAAACAATTAGGAATATAAAAAATAAATTCCCTGAAATAGATGTTATGGGTGGTAATGTAGCTACCCCAGAAGGAGCTGAAGCGTTAATAGATGCTGGAGTGGATTCAGTTAAAATTGGAATGGGTCCTGGATCAATCTGTACAACTAGAATTATTGCGGGCATTGGAGTTCCTCAGATCACCGCGATTCTTTCTATAAAGGAAAAGCTTAAATCCAATAATATCCCCTTAATTGCAGATGGAGGCATTAGATTTTCAGGAGACATAGCCAAAGCAATTGCAGCCGGGGCAAATGCTGTGATGTTGGGAGGAATATTCGCTGGAACTGAAGAGGCCCCTGGTGAGTTGGAGCTTTTTCAGGGCCGAAGTTTTAAGACATACAGAGGGATGGGTTCAATTGGCGCCATGTCTGAAAGAAACGATTTAAATAGATACTCTCAAGATGGAGTGAGCACTGAAAAAATGGTCCCAGAAGGTGTTGAAGGCAGGGTTCCATTTAAGGGCTGGGTTGTAAATGTTATTGATCAGTTAATTGGAGGCATCAGACAGAGTATGGGATACGTTGGATGTAAATCAATCGAAGAAATGCACAATGATACTCAATTTGTTGAAATTACAAATGCTGGAATTACCGAAAGTCACGTTCATGATGTCATGATCACGAAAGAAGCACCAAACTATCAAAGAAGTTAAATAAATTTTTATAAAAATAAAAATTTAGATAGAAAAATCATAGTTAAAAACCATGCTCCCGAAGATATTTTTTTAAGTTGACCAGATGCAATTTTTAAAACTACATAAGATATAAACCCAAGAGCAATTCCATTTGCAATAGAAAAAGTTAAAGGGATCATTACAATAATTATTAGTGCTGGTAGAAGCTCAGAAGAATCTGACCAGTTTAGTTTTTCCATTCCGCTCATCATCAATATAGCAACATATATTAGTGCCCCTGCAGTTGCATGAGCTGGAATTATGCTTGCTAAAGGTGAGAAAAATACTGCGATTAAGAATAAAAAACCGACGGTTACAGCGGTTAACCCAGTCCTTCCTCCAGCCTCAACTCCTGCTGAGCTCTCAACATAGCTTGTAACAGGTGCACACCCTAAAAATGCTCCAAAAGCACTAGACGAGCTATCAGCCTTTAGAGCTTTATCAAGATTATGAAT
>CABXVU010000013.1 GCA_902515775.1 uncultured SAR86 cluster bacterium | reverse complement strand
TTCTTTCCTTATCAGGCACAAATGGAAACATTAATTTTACTTTTCTAGGCGGTGAGCAACCATTTGAATATGAGGTTTCTGTTCCTGTAAATGACTATCTTTCAGATCCCAATGAACAAAATGCACCAGAAAATTTTATGGGTTTTGAACTATCTATTAAATTACAACCTATGGTTGGAGTTATTGCTAAAGATAGTAATGCTATTAAAAGTGAATTGAAAGTTAATGATTTAATTCTTGCTGCAAACAGCCAACCTATTAAATCTTTCGAAGATTTGAGAATCTTCATACAAGACTATCAAGGATCCGATATAAATTTTAAGGTTCAGAGAGGTGAAGAGATCATCTATCTAAATGTACCCCTTAGTACTAGAAAAAATGCTGAGGGAAATGAAGAAAAATATATTGGAATAATGCCAGGTTTAAAAAGGTCATTTTTTTCTTCACTATCAAAAGGAACATATGAAACCTATAACCTCAGCATTAAAACTCTAACTTTTGTTGGTAAGATGATTACAAGAGATCTAGGAACGCAAAATCTAAGTGGTCCAATTGGGATTGTACAGATGGCAGGTGATACTGCAAAAGCTGGTTTTATGCCATTTTTATATCTCATGGCTCTATTGAGTATTAGTTTAGGTGTGTTGAATCTCCTTCCAATTCCAGTCTTAGATGGTGGTCAATTAGTGATGCTTGGTATCGAGGCAGTGCGTGGATCACCAATGCCAGAAAAAATGGAAAATTTTTTTTATATGTCAGGTTGGGTTGCAGTAGGTTTTCTGATGGTCTTTGCTATATTTAATGACATCTCCAAATTTTTATAGAATCTTTGATGAAAAATATAGTGATTTATTTCCTAGCTTTTATATCTCTTTCAGCTTCAGCATTTGAAGAATTCTTAATTACAGATATAAGAATAATAGGCTTACAACGTGTTTCCATTGGAAGCATTTTTACTGCAATTCCCGTAAGTGTTGGAGATAGAATGAACCAGGCGAAAGTCAGAGAAATTTCAAAGGCTTTATTTGCTACAGCTCAGTTTAATGATATTCAAATAGCCAAAGATGGAAATGCATTAATTATTAGCTTATTAGAGAGACCGTCAATATCTTCGATAGAATTAGAGGGCAATAAAGCACTCAAATCTGAAGACTTATTGAATGGTCTCGAGGGTGCCGGGATTGCTGAAGGACAGGTCTATAAGCGCTCAACTTTAAATGGAATGAAAAGTGAATTAGTTCGTCAATATTCATCCCAAGGTAGATATGGCGCAAGTGTTGATATTGAAACTGAAGACAGACCAAGAAATACATTAGCTTTAAAAATAATCATTGATGAGGGTAAAAGCGCAAAAATTAAAAAAGTTAATATAATTGGAAACAATTTATTTACTGACGAGGAACTAATGACAGGGTTTGAGCTTCAAGAAGGTAAATGGTACACATTTTTATCAAATAAAGATAAATACTCAAAAGAAAAGCTCGAAGGAGATATAGAAAATCTAGAGTCATTTTATTTAGATAGAGGTTATTTAAAATTTTCTATTGAATCTACTCAGGTTTCGGTTTCAAAAAATAAAGAAGATGTTTTCATTACCCTTAGTATTTCAGAGGGCGAGCAATATAAAATAAATGAGGTAAGCGTAATTGGTGAAATGCCATTAGATGAAGCTCTCTACAATCCAATAGTAGAAAGTCAAAAGGACAGAATATATTCCCAAGCTCAAATTACTCAAATAGAGGAATATTTTGTTAATCTTTTAGGTAATGAAGGATATACCTTTGCAGAGGTTTCTGGAAATCCTGAGATAAACCAAGCTAATAAAACCGTATCATTATTATTTTTAGTCCAACCAGGGAATAGGACATACGCAAGAAAAATACTTTTTGCAGGAAATTACTTAACTAATGATGAGGTTTTAAGAAGAGAAATGCGTCAATTTGAGGGAGCATGGGCCTCGGATAATTTAATTGAAGGATCTAAGGTTCGCCTAGAAAGACTCGGATTTTTTAAAGAAGTAAATGTTGAGACAATTCCAGTGCCTGGCACTGAAGATCAAGTAGATATTGAATTTACAGTTGAAGAAGAAAGCACATCCTCCGTCGGTGGTTCAATAGGATATAGTGATTTTGGAATGAATATTGGACTCAATCTTTCTGATAATAATTACCTTGGTTCTGGTAATAGATTCGTTTTTGGAATAAATAAAAGCATCTATCAAGAATCTTACAACGTTTCTTTTTTTGATCCGTATTTTACGATGGATGGAGTAAGTAGAGGTTATAGCGTCTATTTCAGAGAGACAGATTACGGTGAATACAATATTGCAAATTACTTAACAAATTCTCAAGGACTTGGAGTTCAATTTGGATATCCAATAAGCGATACACAAAGAATTGGTTTAAATATAAATTTTGATAATACAGATATTGATTCTGGATCTTTACCATCTCGAGAAATTGCAGATTTTCTATCTTCTGAGGGCACAGTTTTTGATGTCTTAAAGGCTCAGGCTGTTTGGTCAAGAGTCACTCTCAATAGGGGCATGTTTCCTACTTATGGATCTTCAACTGATGTCATGCTTCAAGCTACAATTCCTGGTAGTGATTTAACCTACTACAAAACAAATTTAAGACAAAAGTTTTACCGACCCCTTGGCTTTTCTAATCTTGTTTTTGGATTTGATGGCGAGCTTGGATATATAGGAGCATATGGCGACACTAAAAAAACTCCATTTTTTGAAAATTTTTATTCTGGTGGCCCGAGATCTATTAGAGGCTTTGAATCTAATACACTTGGACCGAGGGTAACACCATCACCATGTTATGATTTTGATCCAGTTACGGAAGAGTGCCCATTAATTGTTGACACAGATTTTGATGGAACTCCTGATTCAATAGCGCAAAACCCATATCTTTATCAGCAAAGGAGAGATCCAATTGGCGGTAATCTACTAATTGAGGGCAGCCTTCAATTAATTTTTAAACTTCCAATGATAGAAGATCAAAGATCAATGCGATCAGCATTCTTTTTGGATTTTGGAAATGTTTTCTCTACTGATTGTCAGGATTATCAGATTAATTGTTATGAGCCATCAGCAGATGAGTTGCGTTATTCTCTTGGAGTCGGTGTTACTTGGATTACTGGCTTTGGGCCAATGAGTTTTAGCTTCTCACAACCATTTAATGATGGTATTTATGATAGAACTGAAGAATTCCAGTTCACCATTGGAACCGTATTTTAACAACCTAGGTAGTGTTTTTTATGATAATTGCTATAGAATATAACAACCATTTAAGGGGTTAAAAATGAAAAAATTACTATTTGTACCTTTCTTTCTTGCGTCATTACTTGCTGCAATTCCTGCATTGGCTATGGAAGGAGTCGGAGTCATCAATATGAGAGATGCGGTCTTAGGCACTCAAGTTGCGCAGGATGTCTTAAAGGCCTTGTCTGAAGAAACTGATTATGCGGCCAATATTGAAAAGGCAACTCTTCTTCAAACTGAAAGACAGGCTCTTGCTGAAAAATTACAAAAAGATGGAGAAACTCTTGCACAAGACGAAATAGTGGACATGCAAAGAGACATTCAAGAAAAAGGTCAGGAAATTGAATTTATCATTGGCAAAGTTCAAGCCAAGCAAAATCAAACAGTTGAAAAGATTTTTGCAGATATAAATCCCACTCTTCAAAAAATTCTTTCAGAGCTAATAGCAGCTAAAGAGGTAAAACTTCTTCTCTCACAAGAAAATGTTCTTTTTTCAGATCCTGCTCTTGTTTTGACTGATGATGTAACCTCATTGCTGGATGTTGCCTTAGCTGAAGGACAAAACGAATAAATTTGTCAGGGCAATCTTATAGCCTTAATGAGTTAGCCAAGGAAGTTAATGGAGAGCTGGTTGGAGATTCTAGTCTCCAAATATCTTCAATTGGTACAATTCAACATTCTTCTCCAGGATGTATCACCTTTTTGGCAAATTCAAAGTATAAGAAATATCTAAATAATACTTCTGCATCTGCGATTATTGTTAGTCCAAAATTCAAAGATAAAATCAAGGCAGGAATTGTAGTTAATGATCCATATTTAGCATATGCAAAGATCTCTTCTTTGTATAAACAATATCCAAATCCTTATGATTCAAAACAGCCTACCTATTTTATTCATGAAAGTTCTGATGTAGATGAGTCAGTTATTATTGGACCAAATGTATTTATTGGTCCTGATTGCAAGATCGGTCAGGACTCAATTATTCATGCAAATACTTCATTGGCAATGAATGTTGAAATTGGGAAGAACTCAATTGTGCATTTTAACTCAGTGTTAGGCTCAGATGGTTTTGGTTATGCGCCTCATAAAAATGGATATACAAAGATTGAGCAGCTTGGAAAATTAATTATCGGTGATAATGTTGAAATTGGAGCTGGATGCACTATAGATAGAGGGGCAATTGAAAATACTGAAATTCATAATGGCGTGAAGTTAGATAATCTTGTTCATATTGCACATAATGTAATCCTTGGAGAAAATTCTGCAATTGCCGCTTCTTGTGCTATAGCTGGATCGACAATAATAGGAAAAAACCTACAAATGGGTGGCCTATCTGGCATTTTAGGGCATTTGCAGATAGCTGATGATGTCCAAATTGGTGCCCATACTCTTATTACTAAGAGCATTAATAAGCCTGGAAATTATGTCGGCATAATGCCAGCACAAGAACACAAAGACTGGGCAAAGTCTTCAGTTTTTATAAAGAGACGGACTTCAAAATGAGTTTTGAATTTGTAGATATCCTAAAACATTTACCTCACAGACACCCATTTTTGTTTGTTGATAAGATAGTATCTGTTGAGCTAGGCGAAACAATTCATGCTCAAAAAAATGTCTCAATAAATGAAGATTTTTTTAATGGACATTTTCCTAATAAAGCAGTTATGCCTGGAGTTTTGATAATAGAAGCACTTGCCCAAGCAGCTGGAATTTTAGGTTTTATGACAATGAACAAAACTCCAGAAGAAGGAAGTATTTATTATTTTGCTGGTGTTGATAAGGTAAGATTTAAAAATCCAGTAATTCCCGGTGAAGTAATAGATTTGTATGCAACCATTCGTTCTGAAAGAAAAGGTATTTGGAAGTTTGACTGTAAGGCTGAGGTCAATGGTAAAAATGTCTGTGAGGCAACAATACTTTGTGCTGATAGACCTAAATAAATATGACTAATTCTATAATTGATTCTTCAGCAAAAATTGATAAATCAGTCAAAATTGGCCCATTTTGCATCATAGGGGCTGATGTTGAAATAGGCCCAAATTGTATTCTTCATTCTCATGTTGTAATTAGAGGGCCGACTAAAATTGGTAAAGAGAATAGCTTTTTTCAATTTTCAACAATTGGGGAAGATACTCCTGATAAGAAATATGCAGGAGAAGCGACTACTTTAGAGATAGGAAATAACAATATTTTTAGAGAGGGAGTGACAGTTCATAGAGGAACTGTTCAGGATCAATCTAAAACTGTGATAGGTAACGAGAATCTATTTATGGCGTATGCTCATATAGCTCATGATTGTATTGTTGGCGATAATAATGTTTTCGCTAATGCAACTTGTCTAGCTGGACATGTGAAGGTAGGAAATAATGTAGTCCTAGGTGGAGTAACTCTCGTTCATCAATTTTGCTCTCTTGGGGACCATTCATTTACTGGAATTAACACCATCATAACAATGGATGTTCCCGCATTCGTAAAAGTAGCTGCTAATCCAGCCCGACCAGTAGGCTTAAATACAGTTGGAATGCAGAGAAATGATTTTGATGATGATTCTATTAACATTATTAAAAAAGCTTACAGAATAATTTACAGAAAAGGCTACTCGCTTAAAGATGCAATTAAGCAACTTCATATATTGAATAAAGATCCAAATCTTGCTCTTGAAACTTTTATTTCCTCTATTGAAAGATCTGAAAGAGGTTTACTTCGATAGGTGGCAAAAGAAAGGTTAAAAGTTGGCATAGTTGCTGTAGAACACTCAAGCGATAGACTCGGTGCAAAAATCATTGAATCCTTACAGGATATATTTGAGATTGATTTGTATGGTTTAGGTGGCCCTGAAGTCAATTCTAACTCAATCGTTACGCCCAATGGAATTGACTATCATGATCTTCATGTAATGGGCCTTATTGATCCATTAATCAAACTCCCCAAAATTTTTTTAAATAGAAGAAAGTTATTAAAGTTATTTATCTCTAAAGATATAGATATTTTTATTGGCGTTGACTCGCCTGATTTTAATATTTTTTTTCATAAAAAACTTAAATCAAACAATGTTAAAACAATTCAAGTTGTAAGCCCTTCAGTTTGGGGATGGAGAGAGAATAGGATCAAAGCTATTGAAGCTTATATAGATTTAACAATGTGTTTATTTAAGTTTGAATGTGATTTTTATTCTAAAAAAAATATGCAAAGCTTTTTTTTGGGTCATCCATTCAGTCAACTAAAACCAAAAAATATTGAAGACATAATTAAAAGCCATAATTTGGAAGCTTCAAAAAATTTTATCAGCATTTTGCCAGGAAGCAGAGTTAGTGAAATAACTGAATTGATGCCAGTTTATATTGCGGCAGCAAAAAAATTACTGAACCAAGATCCAAATGCATATTTTTTAATACCTGCTGCAAGTAAAAAATTAGCCTTAACAATCAAATCAACAAAAGGCATTGATAAAATTCCCCATAAATTGTCTCTTGACTCTGCGCAGGACTTCCTTGCGCTATCTCCGATTTCAATTGTTACCTCTGGTACAGCCACTCTTGAAGCAGCAGTATTAGGCTCAGTACCTATTATTTGCTATAAAACTAATAAACTTAATTATGCGATTTTGAGTCGATTGATTAGCACACAATTTGTTGGGCTTCCTAATCTATTACTTCAAAAGCATATCTTTCCTGAGTTAATTCAGTATGATTTAACACCTGACTCAATTGTTAACAGCTATTCAAAAATACTCTCTAAGCCAGAACAATTTCAATCTTATGAATCAGATATTAATGATGCCATAACTGGAAAAGGTTTTGAAATTGCGGCTAGAGAAATAAAGAATTTATTATGATTATTGCTGGAGTTGATGAGGTTGGAAGAGGCTGCTTAGCTGGCCCTGTGACAGCAGCAGCAGTAATTTTAAATCAATCTATTTCAGGATTAACAGACTCTAAGAAAATTTCTTCCTCAAAAAGAGAATGTCTAGCTAAGACAATTAAAGAGCAATCTATTTTTAGTTTTGCAAGTATTTCAAATGATAAAATTGATGAAATAAATATTCATCAGGCAACATTGCTTGCCATGCAAGAAGCTATAATGAATTTAACTATCACACCAGATTTAGTTTACGTTGATGGAAAATTTACGCCAGACATTGAAGTAAATTGCAAGGCAGTGATAGGAGGTGATAAGCTAATTTCAGAAATTTCAGCAGCCTCAATTATTGCTAAAGTACATAGAGATGATCTTATGAAAAAGCTTGATAAAAAATATCCCATATATGATTTTGCAAATAATAAAGGCTATGGCACTTCACATCACTTAAATGTTCTAAAAGAATCTGGCTATACGCCTTGGCACCGAAAATCATTTAAAGGTGTCGTTGTTACATGATGCAAAATTCCTTTGTTCATCTTCGAGTATCCTCTGAATTTAGCATCTCTAGAGGATTGCTTAGAATCAATGAGATTATTGAGAATGCCCAAAAATTAAAAATGCCATCTGTAGCATTAACGGATTTAAATAATATGTTTGGCATGGTCAAATTTTTTAAAAAGGCAGAGGCAGCAGGAATAAAACCCATTGCAGGGACTATCCTAAATTTAAAATCACCTTCTGGTGAATTGGGTGAAATTTTATGCCTTGCAAAAAATAATGATGGCCTGAAACTATTGATGGGAATCATCTCAAAATCTCAACTTCAGCAAGAAAATGGTCATATTTCTGTATCCTTTGATGATCTTGGAAGATGCGCAGGTAATATCATAGTTATTTCAGGAGGACCGTCATCAATAATTTTCAACCTGGCCAAGCATCATAAAATTCAAGACCTTAAAAAAGAAATACTCTCTTTCAAAGAAATTTTTAAAAATGATTTCATTATAGAAATTCAAAGGCTAGGTAAAATTTTCGAAGAAGAATTTATTCAATGTATTTTGCCAATAGCATCCGAATTTTCAATTCCAGTCATTGCATCAAACGACACAATGTTCTCTCAAAAAAAAGATTTTGATATTCATGAGACTAAAGTTTGCATAAATACAGGCAAGACGTTGAATGACTCCAATCGAGAAAGACTTTTTACTCCCGAGCAATTTTTTAAATCTACGAAGGACATCTTCACTTTGTTTAGCGATTGTGACCCTGATACTCTAATAAATAATACACTTACAATTTCACAAAAATGTAATGTAACTCTAACAACAGATCAGTATTTTCTTCCAGAATATCCTGTACCCAAGGAACATGACTTTAATTCATTTCTGTCGGAGCTATCTAATTCTAAATTGCATGAAATTATAAAATCTTATTCGAAAGAAGATAAACTAATCTATCAAAAACGACTTGATTATGAACTAGCTCAAATCCATGCAACTGGGTTCTCAAGTTATTTTTTAATAGTTGCAGATTTTATTCAATGGTCTAAAGATAATGATGTACCAGTTGGCCCTGGCAGAGGCTCAGGAGCAGGATCACTAGTCGCTTATGCTTTGGGAATTACAGCTCTTGATCCTATAGAGCATAACCTTCTTTTTGAAAGATTTATTAATCCAGAGCGAATATCTATGCCAGATTTTGATATTGATTTTTGTATGGATAAAAGAGATTTGGTCATTGATTATGTAGCACAAAAATATGGAAAGTCTGCTGTATCTCAGATTGCAACATTTGGGACTATGGCTGCTAGGGCTGTAGTTAGGGATGTGGCTAGAGCTTTAGGCAGACCATATGCTTTAGGCGATCGAATCTCAAAGATGATTCCGTTCATTCCAGGTATGACTCTAGAAAAAGCTATTAATTCTCAGCCAATATTTAAAAAAATGATTCAAGATGAAGATGAAGTTTCTGAAATAATAGACTTAGCTTATAAACTCGAGGGAATAGCGAGAAATGTTGGCAAACATGCTGGCGGAATAGTGATTGCACCCGGCTCAATTGCAGATTTTTGTCCAACCTATTTCGATCCACAATCGAGCTCTTTGATGACTCAATTTGATAAAGATGATGTTGAGACTATCGGGCTGGTTAAATTTGATTTTTTGGGACTGAGGACTCTTACAGTGATAGATCGAGCGGTAAAGACTATCAATGAATATTTGACTCAGCAAAATAAAGAGGCATTAGATTTAAATACCTTAACTTTAGATGATCCTAAGGTTTTTGATTTACTTGCTTCTGGAAGAACCACTGCCGTGTTCCAATTAGAGTCAACAGGCATGAGAGAGTTGATTCGAAGATTAAAACCAACAAAATTTGAAGAAATTGTTGCTTTATTAGCTTTATATAGACCAGGTCCTTTGGAATCAGGTATGCATGATGAGTTTGTTAATAGAAAGCATGGAAAGAGTAAAGTAACTTTTCCACATGAACTACTTGCACCAGTATTATCAGAGACCTATGGAGTAATTTTGTATCAAGAACAAGTCATGCAAGCTGCACAGGTTTTAGCTGGCTATTCTCTTGGTCAGGCAGATATTTTACGCAGAGCCATGGGTAAGAAAAAAGTTGAAGAGATGGAACAGCAAAGACAAATATTTGTAGATGGCTGCTCAAAAAATGACATTAAAAAAACTACCGCAGAAAAAATATTTGACCTTATTGAAAAGTTTGCAGGATATGGTTTTAATAAATCTCATTCTGCTGCTTATGCAATGCTTTCATACCAAACTGCGTATTTAAAGACCTATTTTCCTGAACACTTTATGGCAGCTGTTCTTTCTACAGAATTAGGCAACACTGATAAAATCAGCACTCTCATTAATGAATGCAATGAAATGCAAATAAGGGTATTAGGTCCAGATATCAAAACATGCAATAAGCATTTCAATGTCAATACAGACCTGCAAATCAAATATGGTCTTGGTGCAATTAAGGGTGTTGCAGATTCTTTTATAGATCATGTAATTGAAGTTCGAAAAAATTATTCATTCAAAGATCTTTTTGATTTTTCAAAAAAAGTAAATATACGATTAGGTGGCAAAAAATCCATTGAAGCTCTCACCAAGGCAGGAGCATTTGATGAATTAGCTCCATCAAGGTCCATTGCATTGGCTTGCATGGAGGATATGCTTAGAGAGGGGCAAAAGAATAGTTCTCAAATGGCTGGAACATCTGATCTTTTTGCCTCTATCGATGAAACATTTGATCCATATGAAAAATATCTTTACGTGAAAGATTTATCTAAAGAGGATCTGCTTAATCATGAAAGAGATGCTCTTGGATATTACTTTTCAGGTCATCCAGTAATTGCAATTGAGAACATGGTTGAGAATTTGAGATCTCATAAAATTAGTGAAGTTACTGATGATGTAAGCAGAGCAAAAATAGTCGGCTTATTGAATTCTTATAGGCAGATAAGAGATAGATCAAATAAACAAATTGCCTTTATTAGTTTTGATGACGGCACAGGAACCATGGAAGGAACTATTAATACAGATGTGTTAGAGAGGCACCACTTGTTATTAAAAACAAACGCTATTCTTATTTTTGCAGGTTCCCTTGAGATTGATGATTACAAATCCAAAGAATTAAATCAGAAAATGTATAAGATGAAAGTTGGATCTGTAATCTCTTTAGAATCACAAATGAGTCAGGGCAATAACTCCATTATGATAGATGCAAGAAATTTACCAAATGATTCAATCCAATCAAATATGGCTAATTTAAAGAACTTAAATGGAGATTTTTGGAAGCACGGAAGTTGTAAAATACACATCAAAATTTTACATGAGGACTCTGAGGCTATAATAGAACTCGGTGATAAATTTAAACTTATGCCTTCTTCTGAAAACATAAAAATACTCAAGGATATGTTTGGGGATGAGGCTATTAAATTAAACTAATGACTATTAATATTTTAGAATTTGAGAAACCAATAGCTGAAGTTGCAGAGAAAATTGCAGCATTAAAATTGGCTGCATCAGACAATCCAGAACTCTTACCTCAAATAGATAAGTTAAAGTCAAAAAAAGTGGTACTGACAAAGAAAATATATTCTAAATTGACTACCTGGGAAAAAGTGCAAGTTGCTCGTCATCCAGCAAGGCCGCATACACTTGATTTTATTGTGAGAATCTTTGATGAATTCGAGGAACTTCATGGTGACCGTCAATTTGCAGATGATGCCTCATTAGTAGGAGGTATCGCAAAATTAGAAGGTATGCCTGTCATGATTATTGGCCATGAAAAAGGGCGAGATACGGAAGAAAAAATTAGAAGAAACTTTGGAATGCCTCAACCAGAGGGCTACAGAAAAGCTAAAAGATTAATGCAACTTGCTGAGCAATTTAATATGCCAGTCATCACTTTCATTGATACTGCAGGAGCTTATCCAGGCGTGGAGGGTGAGGAAAGGGGACAAAGTGAAGCAATTGCTAGAAATCTAGCTGTTATGTCTAGTTTGAAAACTAAAATTCTAGTTGTTGTTTCAGGTGAAGGTGGATCAGGAGGAGCTTTAGCATTGGGTGTAGGCGATCATGTTGCTATTTTAGAGTACGGTACTTATTCAGTTGCATCACCTGAAGCATGTGCGTCAATAGTTTGGCGAGAATCAGAGAAAGCTCCTCAAGCAGCTGAAGCCATGAAGGTGGGAGCAAATGATCTTAAAAAAATAGGCATAGTCGACGAGATAATTACCGAGCCTATTGGAGGAGCTCACCAAGATTACGATACGATTTCTGCAAGTATTAAACTATCATTATTAACAAATATAGCTGAGTTATCGAAATTCTCTCAAGAGGAGTTACTTCAAAGACGTTATCAACGTTTGCTTAAAATCGGAGCTTGATTTGTTTGATCCAGAATCTTTTTTTGATCTAGTTGATACTAATAAAAATGTAATAGTTGCCTTTAGTGGAGGTGGAGATTCTTCTGCGCTTTTACACTTTTGTTATAAGTTAAATCTTGAAGAGCACTTCCATGCAAGGCTTTCAGCAATTCATGTAAATCACTCGTTAAATAAAAACTCTGATTTATGGGAAGATCATTGCAGAAAATTCTGCAAAGATAGAAATATTAATTTTCAAAGCCACGTCGTAAATATAAATACAAAAAAATCTGGTCTTGAATCAGCAGCTCGAAATGCAAGATATAGTATTTTTAAAACAGTACTTCAAAAAAATGATCAGTTATTAATGGCTCATCATGCAGATGATGTTGCTGAAACAGTTTTATATCGACTTTTTCGAGGGACTGGTCTTGACGGCCTACAAGGCCCAGTAAAAAAACGTAAGTTAGGAAAAGGCATGCTTTTAAGGCCATGGCTAGGCTACACTAAATCTCAACTATCTGAATATTTATCTTCTCAAAACATTGACTTTGTGACCGATAATAGTAACTTTGAGGCCAATCAGGATCGTAATTTTATTCGTAATGAAGTTCTTAAAACAACTTTAAGTCGATGGCCTAATGCAAGCACACAAATTCAAAAAACAGCTGATTTAGTTGCGAAACATAAGTTCGCTCATGATTATTTAATCGAGAGACAATTCGGAGAAAATATTAAAGGTTCTAAATTAGAGAGAAAATTCTTGCTAGATCTAGATGAAGAAATTTGTACAGAGATTATCAGATTTTGGATTAAAGCTAATAATTTGGCAATGCCAAATAAAAAGATAATTAGAGAAATTTTAAAAGCATTTATTTTTTCAAAACCAAGCCAAATGACTCAGGTTAATTGGTCAAGAGCAGATAATGATCAAAAGAGTGCTTTTTTAACTTTTTCTGATGGCGATTTAATCTTAAATAAGAAATAATTAATCAATCAGGAGAAAAGTATGAGTTATAAAACCATTAGCTTAGAAGTTGAGAATAGAGTAGCAACACTCACTATTAATCGACCAAAAATGATGAATGCCTTCAATGAGCAGCTTGTGTGGGATATGGGAGATGCTACTGAAAAGGTAAAAAATGACTCTCAAATTAGAGTTTTAGTTATAACTGGAGAAGGTAGAGGCTTTTCTGCCGGTGCCGACTTAACTGAAAGAGATGCGTCCTGGTCTGATACCAAAGATGCTTTGTTACGTGGCTATTATCCATTTTTAAAGAACATTATTGAAATGCCAAAACCAGTTATTGGTTCAATAAACGGTGCTGCTGCAGGTATTGGTGCCGCATTGGCTATGGCATGTGACTTAAGAATCATGGCCAAAGACTCATATATCATGTCTGTGTTTAGCAATATTGCATTAGTTCCAGATGGCGGGCTTAGCTTCCTATTAACAAGAGCCATTGGATATGCAAGAGCTTTAGAATTTGCAATTGAGGCAAAAAAAATATCTTCTGCTGATTGTTTATGCATGGGTATTGCTAACAAAGTAGTGGAATTAGATGCATTATCATCTGAGACAAAAAAATGGGCAGAGCATTTATCTAAACGATCACCTCAGGCATTATCACTCACAAAAAAACTAATGAATGATTCAATTACTCAATCATATGACGAAACATTTAAAGCTGAGGCAGAGGTTCAAAATAATATTTTTGGGTCTGACGAAAACATGGAGGGCGTTAAAGCTTTCTTAGAAAAGCGCGCACCTAACTTTAAGTAATTAGCTTGTTCAGCCCTGAGATAATGGCTTGAAAAGAAGCTTTTGTTGTATTGCCATCTATACCTGCACCCCATTCATTCTTTCCATCAATAGTAAGCTCAATAAATGCAGCTGCTTTTGCGTCAGCACCAGAGGTAACTGATTGCTGGTGATAGTCTGAAACAGAAATAGATGTTGAAAAGTACTTATTTATTGAGGATATAAAAGCCTCAATTGGGCCTCCACCGATACCTGTAAGATTAACTTTTTTATTTTTATCTTCTAAAGAAATCTCAACTTGATCTGAAGTATTGCCAGAAGAGTCCTCAGTTGACGATAGGGCATAATTTAGAAGCTTGAGTCTACCAGAAACAGAAATATAATTTTCTTCAAATACTTTCCAAATATCCCTGGATATTACTTCCTTACCAGTATCCTCAGCTACTTTTTGTACTTTTTGACTAAGGTTGATTTGCAGTCTTCGTGGGAGAGAGACACCATGATCCTTTTCAAGGATAAAAGAAACTCCACCTTTTCCTGATTGAGAATTTATTCTTACAACAGCTTCGTATGATCTTCCAAGATCTGCAGGATCAATAGGGAGATATGGTACTTCCCATTCTAATTGATTTGACTTTTCTAGAGCACCAAGACCTTTTTTAATTGCATCTTGATGAGATCCCGAGAAAGCTGTAAAAACCAAATCACCAGCATATGGATGTCTTGGATGAACAGGAAGTTGATTGCAGTACTCAACCTCCCTAATTACAGAGTTAATATCGGAAAAATCAAGCTCAGGATCAATGCCTTGAGTAAGCAGGTTTAATGCAATAGTGACAATATCAACGTTGCCAGTTCTTTCTCCATTACCAAATAATGTCCCTTCAACTCTATCAGCGCCTGCCATCAATCCAAATTCAGAGGCTGCTACTGCAGTTCCACGATCATTGTGAGGATGTAAAGAGAGACAAATACTTTCTCGATTTTCTAAATTTTCATTCATCCATTCAATTTGGTCACCGTATACATTTGGTGTTGCCATTTCAACTGTCGCTGGCAGATTGATAATGATTTTTTCAGATGTTGCATCTTTTAAAATATCGACTACAGAATCACAAACCTCTGCAGCATAATCAAGCTCAGTACCTGTAAAGCTTTCTGGAGAGTATTCAAAAGACCATTTTGTTTCCCTTTGACTCAACGCGAGTTTTTTTATAAGCTTTGCTCCATCAGTTGCTATTTTTTTTATTCCAGATTTATCTTGATCAAAAACTACTTTTCTTTGCAGCGTGGAAGTCGAGTTATAAAAATGCACTATAGCTTGTGATGCTCCCTCAAGTGATTCGAAAGTTCTTTCTATAATGTGATCCCTTGCTTGAGTTAATACTTGTATTGTGACATCTGAGGGAATTTGCTTTTCTTCAATTAACCATCTTACAAATTCAAAGTCAGTCTCAGAAGCAGCTGGAAAACCTACTTCAATTTCTTTGAATCCTAGATCACATAAAAGTTTAAACATACGTTTTTTTCTCTCATGACCCATGGGTTCAATAAGAGCTTGATTTCCATCGCGAAGATCAACTGAGCACCAACGTGGTGCTGCTTGAATAACCGTATTTGGCCATTGCCTTCCTTTCAATGGAATAGGCTCAAAAGGTTTGTATTTTTTAATTAAATCTTTCATCATTGCTTTTGTGATGCTATCAAACAAATCTCAATTTATTTTATCTAAAATTGGTATTCCTCTTTTTGGAGATTCAAATAAACATCAATCTAATGATGAAACAAGAATCTTCTTCTTTAAAAAGGACAATATTCTAACACTACATGCTAATTCTGTAGATGATTACTCTGAAAAAGAAATGAAGTTGCTAGAAGCTATAGTTGACTCCATTCGTGGACCAAGTGCCTCAGCAACAATGGGAGCTTTTTTGACCTCCAATAAGCAGCCTATAGAAATTCTTCAGTTTTCTGAGAGTGAAAACTTAAAGGCAATCATAATATTTTCAAGTTCAATAGAATCCTCTATATCATTTAATGCAATAACTTCTCCCTCATTAGAAGAGATGCTCATTGATTCAAATTTAAAAAAAACTCTTTGGCAAAAACTTAAGCCTTTGCAAGCAACCTAATGCAAACCAAAATTAGACCTGCTAGTTCGGATGATATTGAATCTATTGTAGAGATTGAAAACTCTACTAATCTTATGCCTTGGACAAAAGCTCAATTTATTTCATCCATGGAGGTTGGGCATTATTCAACAGTGCTTGAGCATGCTGAGACAATAATAGGTTTTGCTATCTATTCACCAATAATTCCTGAATCACATTTACTAAATATTGCAATTGATCCTGTATATCATCGAAAGGGCCTGGGCGACAAACTTTTAAAACAAGTTATTCTTCAAAACAAAGCTGTTGGGGTAAAAGTCATTAACCTTGAAGTAAGGGTTTCAAATTTAGTTGCTATTAATCTATATAAAAAAAATGGATTTTATAAAGATGCCATACGACAGGATTACTACAGTAAGCCTGAAAAAGAGGACGCTCTTTTGATGAGTTTAATAATTTAACTTATAAGATTTTTTGTAATTCGGATTCAATCTCTGATTCACCATCTTTGGGAGCAAATCTTTTAATTACCTGACCATCTTTATTAACAAGGAATTTAGTAAAATTCCATTTAATTGCTTCTGTGCCCATGATTCCAGGAGATTCATGTTTAAGAAATTTAAATAAAGGGCTAGCATCTGATCCGTTTACATCGATTTTATCGAACATCTTGAATGAAACATTGTAATTAAGATCACAAAATGATTTCACTTCTTCATTCGTTCCAGGCTCTTGAGCGCCAAATTGATTACATGGGAAGCCTAACACTTCTAATCCTTGATCTTGATATTTCTCATATAGGTTTTGCAGATCTTTGTATTGGGGAGTAAAGCCGCACTTACTAGCTACATTAACAATTAACAATGTTTTGCCTTCATAGGAACTTAAATCAACTAAATTCATATCTATGTCTTTGACACTTATGTTGAATAACTCACTCATATTTATCTCCTCTTTTGAGTTAAGATTATACGCAATAAAACCAATATAATCTCAGCATGGAATTTAAATGGAAATCATTTTCTGCTCTCACGAAACAGGAGCTATATGGACTATTGAATCTTCGTCAGGAAGTTTTTGTTGTTGAGCAAGATTGTGCATTTATTGATGCCGATTTTAAAGATCAAGACTGTGATCATCTACTTGCATATCAAGATTCTGAACTAGTCGGCTATTTGAGAGTAGGTAAACCTGGTCAAAGATATGATGGTCCTGAAATTGGCAGAGTTTTAACCAAAGAAAGTGTCAGAAGAGAAGGTTTGGGCAAAGTTCTTACTAAGATGGCCATTGATTTTTGTGCTTTAAAGTATCCTAAATATGATATTAGCCTCTCAGCTCAATATAGATTATTAAATTTTTATAAAGAATTTGGGTTTGAACCGATTGGTGAAGTTTATTTAGAGGATGATATTGATCACATAAAGATGACTTTAACTTCAATAGAAAAAACTAAATATTTTTTTCAATGGAAGTTTGATATTCACCCTTTGATTCTTCTTGGTGGAATTATTTCTATTTTGATAATTGGGTCGAGTTTTATTAAAGAGGTAGATATCGCTCAATTAAATTGGGTCGCTAAAATTGATGAGAGAGCAATTTCAAAAGAGAAATATCAGTCGTATTTAGAATCAATAGCGCAATCAAGAAAGACAGGTTTGATAGATTCTGATCCTGAAAATATCCTTGAAAGAATGATTGATGAGGAACTTCTTATTCAGAGGGGTATTGATCTTGGAATGATTGAGAATGATTCTGAGATTCGAAGCATTATCATACAAAAGATGATCAGTTCGATTATTTCAGATGCAAATGAATTAACAATTTCTCAGAATGATTTAGAAAATTTTTATTCACTTAACGAAGATCTTTTTACTCCAAGCCCAAAGCTTCATCTTATAAAGTTAAGTTTTAAATCAAACAATAAACAGCTTGCAATCAAGGCAAGAGATTTTTTAATTGCAGGAGATTTTGCAAAGGCAAAATCTCTTGCTGAAAATGAAGTGATCACACTGCCAAATACTATATTGCCTACTATGAAAATCAGAGAATACATAGGACCTTCGCTAACTCAGATTGCTTTAGACCTTGAGGAGGGTGAAGTCAGTGAATTGATAGAGTTTGATGAACAAGCTCATATTTTGATACTAATCAAAAAGATAATTTCAAGCGCTCCTCCATTTGGTGATGTTTCAGAAGAAGTTGAATCAGAATATATTCGTTATCAAGGAGAGCAAATGCTTGATGAATATTTAGAAGATTTAAGAAATTGGTACGATGTTGTAAAAGCGAATGAATTATAAAAAAATATTTATCATATTTTTTCTTATTTTGCTTCCCTCGCTGGAAGCTCATAATCGAAGTGAGTCATATTCCAAATTCCAATTTCTTAATGTTGAGGATGGGGTTGAAATAAAGGTTACCGGAACTATTAAACAAGGTATTTTTAGACTTTTAAGGCCTGAAACAAAATATCGATCATATCCAGATTTTTTAACTTATCTTCAAAATTCAATTAATTTGGGAGATCAGTGTCAGATTCAAGAATCAGTAACATTCAATGAAAATAATGCAGCTGGGGTCTTGAAGTTTTTTTGGGATTTTAAATGCGTGGAAATGCCATCACAGGTATCTATTTCTTTATTTCAAGATTTAGGCCCAACTCATACACATATTGCTAGAGGATCAATAGATGATGAAACAATTCCTGAATTTATGTTTGCCAATTCATCTGATGTTTGGCTTATAGGTTCTATGTCAGAATCAAAGAAGAACCAAAGTTCATACTTAAGCTATTTATTTTCTGGAATTGAACATATTTTGGGTGGTTGGGATCATCTTGTTTTTTTGCTAGGCCTGTTATTATTGTTTCAAGGTAGATTCTTAATAATTGCAATTACTGGATTTACCATTGGTCATAGCTTAACTTTGGGATTTGGTGCGATGAATGTTTTAAGAGTTCATTCAGTGATGGTAGAAATCTTAATTGGATTTTCGATATTACTTTTGGCCTTAGAGAAGTTTTTTAAACACAATTATGAATTTGACAGGCTCATAAAAAATTTCATCTTTGCAGTTTTAGCATTTACCCCTCTAGTAATTTTTGGAACTTTAGACCCTATGTTAATTTTTGGTTTAGCCCTATTTTTAACTATTTATCTGAGCTTGACTATGCATTATAAATCTCTATACCTGCCATTATTAATAACTGTATTTTTTGGATTAATTCATGGATTGGGATTTGCAGGAGCTATATCTGAAGTCGGTTTACCTCAAGATAAATTGTTACCAATTATTTTAAGTTTTAATATCGGCGTTGAGATTGGTCAACTTGCAGTTGCATTTGGAATCTTGGGCTTATTAGCTCTAACAAAAAAGTATC
This sequence comes from uncultured SAR86 cluster bacterium, assembly GCA_902515775.1. Taxonomy (GTDB): domain Bacteria; phylum Pseudomonadota; class Gammaproteobacteria; order Magnimaribacterales; family D2472; genus D2472. The sequence goes on along the minus strand of CABXVU010000013.1, from coordinate 14,673 downwards.
TTTCAAATGCCTATTTTAATTCTATTCATAATTTTGCAGGTGTTGTAGTATTCTCTATGGGAACTTTTTGGTTTATTACTAGGGCAATAGGAATATGAAATTTGCAATACCTTTATCAATTTTACCAACGGATGAAATTAAGCCATTGGGGATTGCCGCAGATGAAATTGGTTATGATTTTCTTGCAGTCTCGGATCATTTAATTCACCCAGAAACATTTTCTGTACCATATCCATACACTGATGATGGAAGTGTAAGATGGGAGCAGGGTACCGATTGGCCCGATCCTGTAAGCACTCTATCTTTTTTAGCTGGAGCAACTAAAAACATTAGATTTTATACTAGTGTATATGTTCTCCCGGCAAGGAATCCATTGAGGGTTGCAAAAGAGGTCTCAACTCTCGATGTAGTTTCCAATGGCAGATTTGATCTTGGTGTTGGCATGGGCTGGATGCCAGAAGAATTTGAGGCAGGCGGACAAGAATTTAGGCGAAGAGGCGCTAGAGCGGATGAAATGCTTGAGATTATGAAATTACTCTGGTCTGGAAAGATGGTAGATTTCAATGGGAAATTTTTTAACTTTAAGAAATTAGAAATGCTTCCTGCTCCAAAGAATGATATACCTATTTATGTGGGAGGTTTTTCAGAACCAGCAATAAAAAGAGCTGCAAGTCATGATGGATGGATTTCAGATATGCACAGTTTAAGTGAGCTAGAAGAATTAATGAGCAAAGTAAACTTAAAAAGAAAAGAGTTTCCAGATAAGAAAAACTATGAGTATATTTGTTTTACTTGTTGGGATGCCTTTAGTAAAGATGGCTTCAAGAAGATGAAAGATTTAGGCGTCACAACCATGACAACTTATCCTTGGATGCTATATGGAATTATGAATGATGCTCCTTTAGAGCAAAAGATAGAAGGCATGCAAAAATTTTATAACGAAATTGTTTGCGAGCTTCGTCATTAGTCCCTTTTAGCGTTAATAGAACTCTCAAAAACCTATAATTGTTATAATAAGCTCATGAAGCTGGTTAGACTTGTAAAAAGCTCAGACTTAAAAAACGTTGAGCATTTAATCAAGAATTCTGGTGCAGGTATGACCACTATGCCTAAAACAGGCCAAGAAATAAAAAAGAGATTACTTTGGTCCGAAAGATCTCAGAAAAAGAATATTAAAAAACCCAATCATGATAGCTACTTATTTGTTCTCGAGGATAATAATAAGATTGTGGGACTATCAGCAATTTACACTTCGGTTTCTAAAAAAAAACCCTCAGTTTTTTTTAAGAAATCAAATTTAACACTCAAATCTAAGTCTTTAAACTTTGATAAAGACCTAGACGTCCTTTCAATGTATTTGTATAAAAAACCTTACACAGAGTTAGGAACTTTATTTCTAAAGCCAGATTTTCGGGGCAAAGGAAGAGGTTCATTACTTTCATATGCAAGATTTATTTTTATGTCCTTAGATCAGAAGAGATTTGATAAAACTGCTTTTGTTGAAATAAGAGGTTTTAAAAATAAACAAGGAGAGTCTTATTTTTGGAGTTTATTTAGCAAAACCTTTTTTAATCTGGATTTTTTTGATATCGATCAGATTAGTTACATAGATAATCATTTTGTTATGGAGTCAATTCCCTCACATCCTTTTATTATTGAGCATATGCCTCAAAAACTGCAAAGAGTTATTGGAAAGCCTCACCCTAATGCTTTGCCAGCATATTCTTTATTGGCTAAACAGAACTTTGAGGCCAATGGTTTGATTGATGTTTTAGATGGCGGGCCATGCCTTGAAACAAAGATTGAAAATATACCCATAGTTAAATCAGCAAAATTATATTCCGTTGAGATAAAGCGTAATATTGATCTTAATTTTTTTGGTTTTATAGCAAATCCATCAATTAAAAACTTTGCAGTAGTTAGGGAAAACTACGCCCTTAGTGAAGATAAGAAAAAAATATTTATAACAATAAAAGTAGCTAATGCTTTAAGACTAAACTCAGGATCATTAGCTCTAGTTAATTAGCGCCTTAAATTCTAAGATATAGTTTCAAAGTTCGAAAGGATATTTGATAGAATCTTCTTTTATCTATATAAATATAGATCTTATTTCATTTTTTTGGGGAAAAAATGCTTAATCAGATTAAAGAATTTTTCAGGGTTTTGGGCGAGCTAAAGTATCTTATTCCAGTCCTTAGATATAAATTTCCTGATCCTGAAGATAATGCTTCCTTAGCACACTCTTTTCAAGACACTTCAGCGAGATTTCCGGATAGGCCATTTTTGTATTTTGAAAATGAGGATTGGACCTATGATCGAACGAATAAAGTTGCTAATGCTCTAGCAAGATATCTTAAAAAAACAGGAGTCAATCATGGCGACAGAATTGTTCTGTTCATGGAAAATAGACCAAGCTTTGTCGTTTCTTTACTGGCCTTAAATAAGATTGGCGCAATAGCCGTCTTAATTAATACGAGTTTAACTGGTGATCCATTAATTCATTGCATAAATTCATCTGATTCAATTAAATGTATTTTTGGTGCAGAGCGTTCACAACCACTGGAGGATGTTTTAGACAAGATTAATATTTCCAAGCAAGAAGATTTTTTATGGGTTGAAGATACTTCAAAATATCCTTTACCAAATTGGGCAATGGATTTAAACGCTGCTGTAGATCTCAATAATGATCATAATCTTGATGAAACTAATTCTGTAAAAGCAAAAGATATAGCATGCTATATCTTTACTTCTGGCACTACAGGAGTTCCAAAAGCGGCAATTTGTCCTAATCAAAAACTTTTGGCAGCTTCTATAAATATAAAAATGGCTGGTTATCGCATTGATGAAAATGATTGTATGCACAACAGCCTTCCTCTCTATCATTCAACTGGTCTTTTGTTAGGCCTTTGCGCTGTTATCCAAGCTGGCGCATCCACTTTTATAAAAAGAAAATTTTCTGCGTCTACTTTTTGGGAAGAAGTTCAAAAGTACAATACTACCGCTCTTGTATACATAGGTGAGCTTTGTAGATACCTGGCTAATCATGATCCATCTTTAGCTGAGATCAATAATCCTTTAAAAGTAATGGTTGGTAATGGTCTTAGACCAGATGTTTGGGATACGTTTAAAGATAGGTTCGCAGTTGAAAGAATTATTGAGATTTATGGAGCAAGTGAGGGAAATGCGTTATTCATGAATCTTTTAAATAAGGACAAAACTATTGGAATGACCAATGCCGATGTTGCTTTAATTGAGTATGATGTTGCCGAGGATAATATTCTGAAAGGTGCCGATGGCTTTTGTAAAAAAATAATTACGCATGATCCTGGTTTGCTGATTGTAAGGATTGGCCCTAATGCAGTTTTTAATGGTTATACAGATGCTCAAGCCACTGAAAAAAAGATATTAAGAGATGTATTTGAAGAAGATGATGCTTGGTTTAATACAGGCGATTTAATTAAAACTGTTGATGTAGGCTATGCGTTGGGTAAAACTCATTACCAATTTGTAGATAGGGTTGGCGATACATTTAGATGGAAGTCAGAAAATGTTTCTACAAATGAGGTAGGAGAGATTTTAAATGGTTTTCAAGATGTCAATATGTCAAATGTTTACGGGGTTAAGATTCCTGGATGTGAAGGCAGGGCAGGCATGGCAGCATTTAGTCTTGAGGATTCTGTAAGCTTCGATTGGCAAGCTTTTTCAGAATATGTTGAAAATAGCCTACCTAAATATGCGCGTCCTCTATTTATAAGAATTATTCAGGAAATGGATACAACTGGAACTTTTAAGCTGAAGAAAAATGATTTAAGAAATGAAGCTTTTGATATTAGTAAAGTCACAGATCCAATTTACTGTTTGAAACCTAATTGTGGTAATTATGAGGTTTTAGATATTGAATGGCTGCAAACAATCAATTCTGAGCAAGCGGGATACTGATTCAATAACTGTAAAAGGGAGGGTCTTATGAGTAATAAGAATTTTGATGTCGTTATATATGGAGCTTCAGGCTTTACCGGAAAGCTGGTCGCTGAATACATGCATAAGCAATACGGTCAAGATGAAAGCATTTCATGGGCAATTGCAGGAAGATCGAAAGAAAAATTGACGGCAGTTAAAGAGGCAATAGGCATATCTCATGATGTACCTTTATTAATTGTTGATAGTAATAATGAATCTAGTATTGCTGACATGGCTCAACAAACAAAGTGCGTTCTTACAACCGTGGGTCCATATCAGCTGTATGGCCTAAATATTATTAAACAATGTGCTATGCACGGGACTGATTATGTTGATCTTTGTGGTGAGCCTGGTTGGATGCATGAGATGATCAATGAATATTCTGCTCAAGCTCAAGAAACTGGTTCGAGGATAGTTTTTTCTTGTGGTTTTGACAGCATACCTTTTGATTTAGGAGTCTATTTTCTGCAAAAAGAAGTAATTTCTCAACATGGTAAACCTGCTTTGAATATAAGAGGAAGAGTGCGGGCAATGAATGGTGAGTTTTCTGGAGGTACTGCAGCTTCCTTAGGCGCAACCATGGCTTCGCTCAAAAAGAAGCCTGAATTGTTTGAAGTGCTTGCAAATCCCTTTGCTTTATCAAATGGATATGTAGGACCTGAACAACCAAGAGATAATAAGCCTTTATTCGACGAAAAGTTAGAAACCTGGGTAGCCCCTTTTTTTATGGCGCCGATAAATACTAAGAATATTCATAGATCTAATGCCTTGATGGGGCATATGTATGGAGAAAATTTTTGTTATAACGAAATGTGGATTCAAGGCTCAGGTGAAGAAGGTAAGGCAGCAGCAGATTTTGTTAGTAAAATGAATCCTTTGGCTGATGCACCCGAACCCGGAAAAGGGCCATCAAGAGAATCAATTGAGAATGGTAATTACGATGTTTTATTTTGTGCTGATTTAGACGATGGTTCTGTGATGCATGCGTCAGTCAAAGGGGATTTAGATCCAGGCTATGGATCTACTTCTAAGATGATCGCTGAAAGCGCAATTTGTTTGATCAAAGAATGTTCTAACCTAGATGGAGGTATATATACTCCTGCACCTTCAATGGGAGAAAATTTAATTGCTAGGTTGGAAGCTAATGCAGGACTAGAATTTAATCTGGAAAATTAATTTAATGAATAGAGTTACAAAAATATTAGGTGTTAAATATCCAATTATCCAAGCACCAATGGGATGGATTGCAAGAAGTCAGTTAGCGGCAGCTGTTTCAAATGCAGGCGGATTTGGCATTATTGAAACTTCATCAGGTGAGACTGAAAATTGTAAGGCAGAGATTTTAGCTATGTCAAAACTTACTAATAAACCTTTTGGTGTTAATTTACCTCTTTTATTTTTAAGGGATGAGAGCATGATCGAATTAGTGCTTGAGCAAGGGATAAATTTTGTTACAACCTCTGCTGGCGATCCTGGTAAATATATTCATATCTTAAAAGATGCTGGAGTAAAAGTTTTTCATGCTGTACCAAGCGTAGCTGGTGCCATAAAGGCGGTGGATGCAGGAGTTGATGGTCTAGTTATTGAAGGAACTGAAGGAGGTGGATTTAAAAGTCCAGAGGAAGTAGGTTTAATAGTTTTAATTCAAGCAATCAGAAAACATACAGATTTGCCAATCATTGCTGCAGGAGGAATAGTAGATGGAGTAGGTATGGCTGCTGCATTTGCTGCCGGAGCTGAAGGCATCCAAATGGGAACAAGGTTTGTATCTTCGAAAGAGAGTCCAGTTCACGAAAATTTTAAGAATTCTATTCTTGAATCTAATGAGCAAGGAACCTGGATTCTTAACAAAAAATCTAAGCCATGTATCCGTGCTTTAAAAACTGAATTTACAAAAATAATTCATGAGGCTGGAGTTATGGAAATGACAGATATGATGAAGATTCAAGATCTTTATTTTGGCGGCGATATGAACGCCGCACCAGCGCTGACTGGACAATCAGCAGGTTTAATTGATCAAATTAAACCCGTATCACAAATTATCGAAGAAACTATTTTAGAATTCAATCAGACTTGTAAAAAAATGTCTTCCCAGACATTTTGAATATGAAAAGCCTAAATCCTATCCCAGTAGCAGGCAATCCAGCATCGCCTTATACCAGAAAGATGCTTGCATTAATGAGGTATCGAAGAATTTGTTATACAGTTGATTGGGGAGATCCTCGAAACTTAATCAAAAAGATGAAATTAGAAGAACCAAAGCCAATGCTACTCCCAGTATTTATATTTAATGTTGATGGTCAGAATAAGGCTATTACAGATTCAACTCCAATTATTCGTCATCTAGAAAATGAATTTACTTTAAGGAGCGTAATACCTTCTGATCCAAAATTAAATTTCTTAAATTATGTTCTTGAAGATTTTGGTGATGAGTGGGTAACTAAATACATGTTCCATTATCGATGGTATTTTTCAAATGATATAGAAAAGGCGGGGACTATTTTGCCACTTATGCATGACGTAACTTTAGACGATACAAGCCACTTGGAATTTAAAAAATATATTTCTGAATTGCAGACAAGTCGTTTATGGGTTGTCGGTTCCAATCAAAAAACCGCTCCTATAATTGAAGCTAGTTACAAAAGGTTTTTAAAAAAACTTGATTATTGTTTGTCACTTAACCCATATTTGTTTGGCAAACGTCCTTCGTCATCAGATTATGCAATTTATGGACAGCTTACCCAATTAGTTGGTTTTGATCCTACATCTAGCAATATCGCGCATGCCGTGTCTTCTCGAGTTATCGCTTGGATCGATCAAATGGAAGACATGAGTGGGATAGACGTTCATCAGGAAGATTGGATAAATTTTGAGGATGTTGAAAACAATTTGTCTGGCCTTTTTCAAGAAATAGGCAAAGTTTACATCCCTGCACTACTAGCAAATGCTAATGCTATTGATACAAAAGAAAAAATTTGGAAAACTAATATTGATGGAACTGAATGGGAGCAACAAAGCTTTCCCTATCAAGCAAAATGCTTGAAATGGATTAATGATGAGTTTAATGCTTTAAATGAAGATGACCAAAAACAAATAACAAGTTTTTTAGAGAAAACTGGATGTGAGAATTTAATTGTAAGGAGCAAAAATGATTGATTTTTATACAGCCCCAACCCCCAACGGTCATAAAGTTTCATGCACTCTGGAAGCCATGGGATTAGATTATGAAACCCATATCATTAATTTATCCAAGAATGAACAAAAGGAGCCTGATTTTCTTGCAATTAGTCCTAATGGAAGAATTCCTGCAATCGTGGACAGGGATGCAAACAATTTGGCTATTTTTGAATCAGGAGCCATTATGATTTATCTTGCAGAAAAGACTGGGAAGCTCATGCCGTGTGATCTAAATGAAAAAGCAAAAGTTCTAGAATGGTTGATGTTTCAGATGGGCGGAGTTGGACCTATGATGGGTCAAGCAAATGTCTTTTTTCGGTATTTTCCAGAAAAAATTCAGCCAGCGATAGATCGATACCAAAATGAAGGCAGAAGATTATTTGAAGTGCTTGACAAACATTTAGCTAAACAGGAGTGGCTTGCAACTGACTACTCAATAGCAGATATTGCTAATTGGTGTTGGGTGAGAACATACAAATGGTCAGGAATTTCAGTTGATGGACTAGATCACCTTGAGCGATGGAGAAAAGCAATGTACGAGCAGCCTGGAATGCTTGAAGGTATTGCAGTCCCTGTAAAGATTGAAAAACTTCTAGATAACGATGAAAAAATGAAAGAGTTTACAAAGAATGCCGAAAAAATGGTGAAAAAATAAAAAAGGAGAAAGAAATGTTAAAAGTACATTTTGTAGCTGGAACTAGATCTGGAAGAGTAGTTTGGCTTTTAGAGGAGTTAGGTTTGGAATACGAGGTAAATATTATGCCATTCACCAAAGAAGGCCTGAAATCACCAGAGCATAGATCAAGACATGCGCTAGGAAGAGTTCCAGTATTAGAAGATGGCGATATTTCAATTTTTGAATCTGGTGCAATTATTGATTATGTCCTTGAGAGACATAAAAATGGAGGCTTGAAGCCTAATTCAGATGCTCCTGAATTTCCTTTTTATCTTCAGTGGTATCACTACTGTGAGGGTATGGTCATGCCTCCTATGAATCAAATTGTAGTTCAAACAATTTTATTATCACCTGATAGAAGAGATGAAGTTGTATTAAATCAAGCGAAAAACCTACTAACAAAATCTATAGCTCCAGTTAATGAAAATCTTGCAGATAAAGATTATTTAATTGGAGACTTTTCTGCTGCAGATTTGATGCTCGGACATTCGTGTTTTATGGCAAACAGACTTGGTTGCGTAGGTGATGAGATGCAAAATATCAAAGATTATGTTGCAAGGATTGCTAATAGACCTGCATTCAAAAAAGCTATCACCATGGGAGAGTGACAATGAAAGTTAAAAATATGCTAACGCCTAATCAGGAGCAAATGGATGGATTCCTTGAGGGCGATAGTGAATCACCAATATCAATGGTAAATCTTTTAAAGTTTAAAGATAAAGCAGAGTATGCAGATGGAACAGATACAAAGCTTTCAGGCAGGCAGGCATATTTTATTTATGCAACTGAAGTAAAAGAACATTTAAAAAAAGTTGGAGCTGAGATAATCTTTGGTGGAGATGTTAGCAGATTAATGCTCGGTGAGGTTGAGGATTTATGGGACAGTGTTGCGATTGCTAGATACCCTAGTAGAAAAGCTATGCTAGAAATGATGATGGATAAAGATTATCAAGAAAGTGAAAAACATAGATCTGCAGGGTTGCTTGGGCAATTAAATATAGAAACAAAAGAAGGTGCTATGTAGTGTTTAACAAAATCTTTCCCCTGGTGGCTGACAATAACTTTAATGGCCATAAGATCGCTCTTTGGGGATTCGTTTTATTCACACTTTTGATGACATGGAGATCAATCATTCATATGCTTTTTGAGAAATATGGATTTCATGAAATAGGAAATTTTATATCCATTGAAGGTAACGCTGACCCTATGGTGTTAATCTATAGATTTTTTTCCCTATGGGGTTTTGCGCAGTTAATAATTTGTCTAATTTGCTGGATTGTTATTTTTCGATACAGAGCACTCATTCCATTAATGTATTTACTATGGTTATTTGAATGGAGTTTTAGAGCATTTGGATATCCTTTGATAAGGGAAGACATCACTATTCAAGGGATTTATACAGTTGGCGCTTCTCCTGGTGAAGTCGGTGCTCCTTTTGCAGCTTTTCTTTTAATGATACTTTTCAGTCTTTCACTGATACAAAAAAAATAATATTGGGATAATGCCGTGAACCAATTTCAAACTTTAAAATCTGACTTAACACAATCAAGAATCGTTGATATTGATTCAACTGTGATTGATGATGATGAAATTATTGTCAAGATTGAAAGTTATGCTTTTACAGCAAATAACGTTACTTATGGAGTAGCTGGCGATACCATTGGATATTGGAAATTTTTTCCAGCAGGGTATGACGAAAAGAATGAATGGGGCTGTATACCTGTGTGGGGATTTGCAGAAATTACTGATTCAAATGTCGAAGGTTTAAATATTGGAGAGCGAGTATTTGGTTATTTCCCAGCTGCAAACTCACTAACTATAAAGCCAACTAAAATCTCATATCAAAGTTTTAGTGATGGCAAAGAGCATCGAAAAGAATTACCGCCTGTTTATAATAATTACATCAGACTTGATGGAGATCAAAACTATGATGCATCGATGGATGCAATCAGAGCACTTTTATTTCCACTGCATATTACAGCATTTTGTTTATGCGACGCTTTAGCAGAAGATGCCTATTTTGGAGCATCTCAAATAATTATTATTAGCGCTTCAAGCAAAACAGCAATTGGTCTGGCTCAGGGCTTAGCCGATATAGATAATTCCCCAAAAATTGTTGGCTTAACATCTGCCAGAAATACAAAATTTATAGAAAGTTTGGGCTGTTATGATCAGATAATTTCATACGATGAGCTTAAGAATATAGATTATTCTGCTGACTCTATAATGATTGATATGGCTGGCAACAGAGAAATATTAGGAAAACTTCATGGAGAGCTTGGGGGTAAAATGATAAAGTGTTTAACTGTTGGCATGACTCATTGGGATAATGGGACCACTGCAGAAGATGCTTTAGGGCAAGCGATGCTAAGAGAAAGAACAGAATTCTTTTTCGCTCCAGCGCACATTCAAAAGCGAATTGGAGACTGGGGACATGATGTTTATGCAAAAAAAACAAATTCCTTCATGGCTGCTAGAGCGCTGCAAAGTAAAACGTGGATGCAGATCAAGGAAATTCATGGCTTAGAAAACTTTACCAGTACTTATAAAGAAATGGTTGATGGAAAAATCAATCCTAGCGAAGGAATAATCGTAAACTTAACTGACATAAGGAGAATTAAATGAAAAATGTGTTGAGAATAGTCGCAGGCCTTTTAGGACTCTTTTTTTTAATAAATGGAATCCAGTGGATTGTTAACCCAGCAAGTATTGCTGAGCAATTAGGCATGCCTTTGTTAGAGGGTGCTGGGCTGAGCACACAAATTGGTGATATAGGAAGTTTCTTTATCACAGTTGGGGTAATGACATTAGTTGGAGTGATTACAACAACACGTCACTGGTTTTATGCACCTTCAATGCTTTTGTTGATAGCAGCTATATATAGAACCCTTTCAACTTTAATTTACGATGCACCATTCGCAATGTCAGCAATTGTTGTAGAGGTAGTTGTAGGTCTATTTTTAATCTTTGTTGGTTCGCGGATTTCAACACAAGATTAAAATTATGAAACTCCTTAAATATATATCAATTTTTGCTTTAACTAGCTTTATCTTGGTGTCTGTTTTAACGAGAGTTCCAGCTGTCCAAGATCGTCTAATGCTAAGATTTGCTCAAACTTTGGGGAGCACAACGGCTGATTTAAATGATAATTCATTATCCGCTGTGGTTTGTGGCTCTAGATCCCCACTCCCATCTCCAGGAAGGGCGCAAACGTGTATTTTGGTCAATGCAGGAGGCAATTACTATGTTGTTGATATTGGAGATGGGAGTGCTGCAAATCTAGGTAATTGGAGAATAGATACAAATAAGATTCGTGCAACTCTACTAACTCATCTTCACTCTGATCATATCTCTGATCTTGCAGATCTCCATTTAATGACATGGGTTAATACCTCTCATACGAAGCCCATGGATGTTTATGGTCCCGAAGGAGTTGAACTAGTAACTCAAGGTTTTGAGGATGCATATCAGTTGGACTATCAATATAGATATGAGCATCATGGTAAAGAAATAGCACCAAAAGATATTGCTGGTTTTAACACTTTTACGATAGATTTATCAAACCCTGTAATTATTGATGAAGATGATTTAAAGGTAACTGCCTTCAAGGTAACTCATGAGCCAGTTGATCCCGCTTTAGGATTTCGTTTTGATTACAAGGGGAGATCAATTGTTATTAGTGGAGATACTATTTACGACGAAAATGTAATTAAATATGCGAAAGATGCGGATGTTTTATTTCATGAGGCGCAAGCAAATCATCAATTGGATATTATGAGAAAAGCTTTAGAAAGCAATAAAGGATTAGTTACAATTTTAAATGATATTGAGACGTATCATACAACACCAATAGAAGCTGCTAAGGTTGCAAACTTGGCTAACGTTGGTCATGTATTTTTTTATCATTTAACTCCAGCACCAAGAAATAATCTAACAGAGAGAATGTTTTTTCGAGGAGTCAATGATATAAGGAAAGAATGGAGTTCCACAAAAGATGGCACTATGGTTATTTTGCCATTAGACTCAGATGAAATAATAATTACTGATATAAATTAATGGATGTAAAAAATAAAAGAGTTATTGTCACTGGTGCAGCTAGTGGCATTGGTAAGGCTTTATGCGAAGCTTTTCATCAAGCAGAAGCTAAATCAGTAATTGCTGTAGATATAAATCTCGATGGCGCACAAGAAACAGCTGATTCAGTGGATAGTATTGCTGTTAAAGCGAACGTTGGAAATGAAAAGGATATTATCAATCTGATTGAAAAGGCAGATGAGCATGTTGGTGGCATTGATATTTTTTGTTCTAATGCAGGAATTGGTGGGGTGCCAGGATTTTTTGAAGTTGATGCATCGGATTGGCAGAATATTTGGGATGTGAATGTTCAATCTCATATCTTTGCAGCTAAACATGTTCTACCTCAGATGATTGAAAGAGGAGAAGGCTATCTAGTTAATACTTCATCAGCAGCCGGGCTTCTGACGCAATTAGGAGCAGCAGGCTATTCAGTTACTAAAGCAGCTGCAGTTAGTTTTGCTGAATGGGTCAAGATAACCTATGGAAAAAAGGGTATTGGTGTTTCTTGTCTTTGTCCTCAGGCAGTTAGAACAGCAATGACTGCTCAAGGTCCTGGTGTTGCTGGTGTAGATGGAATGATGGAGCCAGATGAAGTTGCTCAAGAAGTTTTAAAATGCATTGCAGAAGAAAAATTTTTAGTATTACCTCATACAGAAGTAGCTGAGTATGTTTCTAGAAAGGGTAACGATAGGGATAGATGGATATCTGGAATGCAGAGACTTCAAAAGCAATTTGAAGATTTCTTAACCCCAGTTGATATGAAGTAAAAAAAGGAGAAAACATGAAAACAAAAATTACAGAGTTATTTGGTATAGAGCATCCTATTATACAGGGCGGAATGCATCATGTAGGATTTGCTGAGTTAGCCGCAGCAGTATCAAATGCAGGAGGCCTTGGAACTATAACGGGTCTAACACAAGGAACGCCTGAAAAGCTTGCAAATGAGATAGCTCGATGCAAGGAGATGACCGACAAACCCTTTGCTGTGAATCTTACATTTTTACCTTCATTAACGCCTCCAGATTATCCTGGATTGGTAGATGTAATTATTGGTGGAGACGTCCCCATAGTTGAAACAGCCGGAAGAAATCCTGCTGAATATTTGCCTGCATTAAAGGATGCAGGAATAAAAATTATTCATAAGTGCACCTCGGTAAGACATTCATTAAAAGCACAATCAATAGGATGTGATGCTGTGTCGGTTGATGGTTTTGAATGCGGCGGTCATCCTGGTGAAGATGATATTCCTAATTTTATTCTTTTACCTCGTGCAGCTGACGAACTTGAAATTCCTTTTGTTGCCTCAGGGGGGATGGCTGATGCAAGAAGTTTAGTTGCGGCCATGGCTCTTGGAGCAGAAGGCATGAATATGGGTACTCGATTTATAGCAACTCAAGAAGCGCCAGTGCATCAAAATGTTAAAGATTCAATTGTTAATGCTTCTGAATTGGATACTAGATTAATTATGCGTTCTTTAAGAAACACCGAAAGGGTTCTTAATAATGAAGCAGTAGAGCGTCTTATGGAAAAGGAAAATACCTTAGGGGATCAACTTACTTTCCAAGATATTGCTGATGAGGTTGCTGGAGTTTATCCAAAGATTATGCATGAAGGAACTATGGAGGCTGGTGCTTGGTCTTGTGGTATGGTTGCGGGCTTGGTAAATGATATACCAACAGTTCAAGAACTAATCGATGGCATCATGAGTGAGGCTGACAGCATTATTGAAAAGAGATTAAGTAATTTTTAATTCTTAAATTCTGATCTTATATTAATATTCCACTTACTCTATCGATCAGCCAGAAAAAGCCCATGCCACCTAAAATTAATGAGGTAAAAGTAGCTGATTGTTTATAAAAGTTAAGTTTTTGCGAAAGCCAGATAACTGATCCAAATATAGGAACCAACAAAAGCTGACCTGCTTCAATGCCCAGGTTAAAGAATAGTAAAGAAAGTATCAGCTGTTCATTGCCAATACCAATACCAGTGAGGGCATTAGCAAAACCCAGTCCATGTAATAATCCAAAGCCAAAAGCAACAAGCCAAGGTGTAGATTTATATTTTTTACTTTCACTGACCTCTAAACCTAGGTAAATGATAGTAAGTGCAATTATTGCCTCTACAGTTGCTTGCGGTAGCGAGACTAGTTCAAATACTGATAAACCGAGGGTAATACTATGTGCAAGGGTAAATGCAGTGATTGTTTTTACTGCGTTGAAAAAACCAGAAATTAAAAAAAGTAGTCCTAAGATGAAAAGGATATGATCATTTCCACTCATTAGATGATCAATGCCTAGAGTGAAATATCCCATTGGATAAACTTGCTTTTGAAAAGGAATCTCTATCGATGATCTTTTAAGGTTCATAAGGCCTTCAAACACCTCTCCGTTAGAATGGGTAATTGTTATCAATGCATCTGTGAGCACACTTAAATTGTTTACAGAAATTATTTGGCCTTTTAGAGAGCTTTCACAATCGAGCGATATTCTTTCGACCAAATATTTTCCCTTTTGACTAGGCAGTTGACTCTCTCTTTTACAATTATCTGGAAAAAAAACTTCTGCTCTTGCGCCAATGTTTTTTATTGGATACATCCAACTCACTTGATATTCATTATCAGCAAGCTCATTCACAACTAAGTGGGCCGGATTAAACTCATGAGAGAATAATGCAGTTGAACAAACAAGAATGACTAATGTTTTAGCAAGCTTGTAAATCATTAAAACTTATAATCTGGATTGATAATGACCCTATATTGAGATCTTATTTCATTAATATATTTT
>CABXVU010000012.1 GCA_902515775.1 uncultured SAR86 cluster bacterium | reverse complement strand
TATCACGTTGCAAATATTGGTGATGCTAGGAGTTTAGCAATTCATCCTGCTAGCACCACTCATTCTCAACTAAATGAAGAGGAGTTAACATCAGCTGGAGTAAGCCCTGGATATGTTAGGCTATCGATTGGACTTGAGCATATCGACGATATAATTGCAGATATTGAGCAGGCATTCTCAAAGGCTGAATAATTCAGTGTGTCCAAGGAATTTCTCGACGTTAGCTATATAATTATTGGCTCAAAGGAGAGGCTCTCTAAAGTTAAGTCTTATCAAATTGAGGAAGGGGTAGAGTGTTTACTTTGTCCTTTCTCATCTGTTGAAGAGTTACCATCTTTATTAGATTCAAAAATTGCTGAATTACATTCTAATGTAATTTCAATTATTCCTGCCGGCGCTTTTCCAAAAAAAGTTGCTAGAAAACAGCTTTTACATTTTTCAAAAAGTGGATATCAATTTTGGGGTTGGTATCATTTTGGAAATAAATTTAAAGGGGTTCTTCAGAGCATTGGAAAGTTAAACACTTTTTTTAATAAAGTACCTCAAGTTGAGCAAGGAATTTTTTTTACTAAATCATTATATTTTTCTGTAGGCGGTCTGGGGGAAACTGCTTCAAATCCATTTTCTGAGTTGGCTAAAAGATTTTATCTTCGATTAGATCCACAAAATCCACTTCCATCCCTTACAATAAGGGCAAAATCTATTCTAAATTAGTACCTTATGAAGCTTATTTCAGCTCAAAAAATCTCATATAAAATAAATGAGAAAAAGCTTTTTCATAATCTTTCATTTGAAGTATTCTCAGGAGAGGGCCTTCATATCAAAGGGGGTAATGGGTCTGGTAAAAGCACCTTGTTAAAGATTCTTCTAGGGATAACTTCTATTACAAAGGGCTCAATTGAATATAACAATCAAGATTTAAAGATTTCTTACCTTGGTCATAAAAATGCAATTAAGCATTACTTAACACCCTCTCAAAACCTTCAGTTATTATTTGATGATGCTACTTTGAGTAATGCATTTGAATGGCTAGAAAAATTAGATTTATTTCAAATGCAAGATGAGCTTACAGCTAATCTGTCTTTTGGCCAGCAAAAAAAATTGGCATTGATAAGAGTTTTAGCTCAATCTCCAGAATTGATAGTTCTTGATGAACCTTTTGTTGGCTTGGATCATGCTGCGAGTGACCTATTGAATAATTTTCTTATTCAAAAATTATCTGAGGGAACCGGAATTATTCTTACTTCACACATACATCCAAGTTTTGAGTGTCAAGTTATAGCACTGGGTGAAAGAAATGTTTAGATTCCTAAAAATAGAATCTTTTAAATTATTTTATAAACTTAAGTCTTGGCTGGGGCCGATGTTAATTATGATTCTTGTTTTAACAGCCTTTCCATTGAGTATCGACATTTCACAATTTGATCTAGAAAAGTTTTATTTTTCAATTATCGTTGTTTCGTTATTGATGACTTCATTCTTGGCTACAGAAGGGATGTTTGAGGAAGACTTCGAAGATGGATCACTTGAGCAAGAATTTCTCGTGGAGCAAGATTTTTATAAAATAGTATTATCTAAAATATTTGTATATGTATGTTTTATTGGCGTTCCAATTGCTTTTATTGGTGCAATATTTTCTTTTGCGAATGGAGTTGCAATTGGAAGTTTTATGAATGTATTTTTTTTGCTCAGCCTCTCGAATCTTTTATTGTTTAATTTATTTGCATTCGGAAACGCATTGTCAATCAATAAAGGAGCTATGTTGGGAGTTATAACCACTTTACCGCTTGCGTTACCTGTGATTATTTTGCTGGGAACAGCAATAAGGAGCATTCAATACGAAGATGGTTTTTTAGAAATTAGTTCTTTGATGATTGGTGTGGGTTTTTTGATTTCAGCAATTATGCCGCTAATTATTTCAACAGCTCTAAAAACACACATAGATTAGTCAAGTTAGGTTTATAATACTGATGTGATTTCAGCATTTATCCACAAATTTTCATCTCCAAAAAGTTTTGTCAAAATAACTAAGACACTTTATCCCTTTTTAATTTTTATTGGTTTGTCTATGTTGATTGTTGGATGGGTATGGGGTTTATTATTTGCCCCACAAGACGCCGTTCAAGGAAATTCATATAGAATTATCTTTCTTCATGTGCCTGCAGTAATCTATGCAGAGCTTATTTATTTCTTCATGGCACTGTGCGCTTTAATGCACCTTGTTTGGAGAGTTAAGTTAGCTGCTTACTTAATTAAATCAGCTGCACCAATAGGAGCAATGATTACATTTATAGGTTTATTCTCAGGATCAGTTTGGGGTATTCCGACATGGGGAACGTGGTGGCAATGGGACGCGAGAATTACTTCAACTTTAATTTTATTCATCATGTATCTTGGTATTTTAACTTTACATGGGTCTTTCTCTAACTTAGAAAAGTCAGATCGTTTGATGTCGATACTTGTTGTAATTGGGGTTGTGAATATTCCAATTATTAAAAAATCTGTTGATTGGTGGTCAACACTTCACCAACCAGCCTCAATATCAGTTTCAGGTGGGAGTTCGATTGATCCATCAATGCTTTATCCATTATTAATTTCAATAATTGGTTTAGGTTTTACGCTAATTTCCCTTGGTATTTTGAGTAGTCGTTCCTATATATTGGGTAGGGAAAAAAATAAAAAATGGGTTTCAGAATATGTTTGATTTAGCTTTTAATAATCTTAATGAAATCTTGGCTATGGATGGCCATGGTGTATATGTTTGGTCGGTTTACTCAATTGCTATTTCAATTATTGTTGCTAGTTTTCTGATAGCTAAAAATAAAATTAAAGGGGTTAAAAGAAAAATTAAAATAAAAAATGCTCCAAGCTAGAAAAAATCGTCTTTGGAAATTTTTTATCATTCTTTTTATGTCTGCAGGTGGAATTTTATTAATACTTTTTTCCTTAAACTCTAAATTAGATCTTTTCTTCACTCCATCTGAGATGTTGAAAGCTGACATTAAACCAGGCTACCGGATTAAATTAGGAGGAATGGTTAAGTCAGGTTCAATAATAAGAGATGGTACAAAAATAAAATTTATTGCTACTGATTTTGTAAAAGAAGTACCGGTCATTTTTGATGGCATACCCCCAGATTTATTTAAAGAGGATAGCGGAGTAGTAGTTTTAGGATATTTTTTAGATGGAATGTTTGAGGCTGAAGAAATTTTTGCTAAACATGATGAGAATTACATGCCTCCAGAGCTATCTATAGAGGCAGCCGAAATATGATAGGGGAGATATCACATTTTTTATCTTTATCAGCAGTTGTTATATTAAGTTTAATCTTAATTTTTAATTTCTTTTTCTTTTTTGGCAAGATTCACCCCAATCAATTAAGTTTATCTATTAGGCTGTTCAATCAGGCCTGTTGGCTGGTTTTTATTTCATTTGCAATGTATGTGTATCTTGCAATAAATGATGACTTTTCAATTGCATATATAGCTAGTCACTCCAACTCTCAATTACCAATTTTTTATAAAATTAGTTCAATTTGGAGTGCACATGAGGGATCAATGTTCCTATGGACAGTTTTCTTAACCGCATGGAGTATTTTCTTTATCAATTCTCTTGATGATAGCCACTTTTTAAAGAAAACAACCTTGTTGATGGTTAGCTTAATCATTTTAGGCTTTTTATTATTTCTTCTTTTAACATCTAATCCATTTGAGAGAGTATTACCATTTGGAGCTATAGAAGGAGCAGATATAAATCCAGTTTTGCAAGATCCTGCCTTAGCTATTCATCCACCAATGTTGTATTTGGGGTATGTAGGATTTGTAATTTCCTTTAGCTACATCACAGCATATCTTTTTCACGGTAATTTTGAATTAGAATGGGAAAAAGATATAAAGAATTGGTCCCTGGTGGCATGGATTTTCCTAACGATTGGCATTGCCTTAGGAAGTTGGTGGGCATACTATGAGCTTGGTTGGGGAGGCTATTGGTTTTGGGATCCAGTCGAAAATGTTGCTTTGATGCCATGGCTTGCTGCTACTGCGTTTATGCATTCATTGTATGCCTCTTCAAAATCAAGTGTTCTAAAAACTTGGACTATGTTTTTGGGGATTTTAATATTTGCTCTGAGCCTTTTTGGAGCTTTTATTGTTAGGTCTGGAATCATTGATAGCGTTCACTCATTTGCAAATGATCCGCAAAGGGGTTTATATCTTTTAATTTTTTCTGGCCTAATTACATTATTAGCATTAGGAGTTTTTGCATATAGAATTCCATCTTTGAATGCGTCAAAATTTGTAGTTTCAGGCTCGAAAGAATCTTTTCTTTCTATGAACAATATATTAATGGTTACGAGCATTTTCTCTATTTTTCTTGGTGTAACATATCCGCTTATAATTGAAGCAATAAATGGAGAAAAAGTTAGCATTGGACCTCCTTATTACAATACAATTTTTACGCCATTAGTTCTTATTACCGCTATATTTATCATGGCCTCTGTAGATTCCTTATGGCAAAGGTCCAAGCCTATAAAAAGCTACGTCTACAAAACATTTTTTCCAGTAATACTATCAATTCTCTTTACTTATTTTGTTTGGCACATAACAGAAACCTTCTCGATTCTTTCATATATAGGAATTTTTTCTGGATCACTTATTCTATTTACTTACTTATTAAGAGTGCTTAATAATTTTTTCTACAAAAAGTTTATTAATAAAGGAAGTGCTGTCGCTCACATTGGCTTGGGGCTATTATTTTTAGCAGTTTCTTTGAATAGCATCCTAAGCTATGAGAAAAACCTTAATCTCGCTCCAGGTGAGTCTATTTTTGTGAATGAGTCCATAAAAGAATTTTCATTTGATGATATAAAAGTTTTGAAAGCTTCAAATCATGATGTGATTTCTGTTGAAGTGTCATTATTACAAGATGGAAAAAATATCTTTCTGAATCCTCAGAAAAGAAAATATGCTACAAGGGGGCAAATTACAACAGAATCTTCTATATATACCTCTATCTTGAAAGATACATATCTCACAATCGGTGATCAGCTAGAAAATGGCAGCTGGACTTTTGCTCTAAAAATAAATTATTTTATAAAATGGATCTGGTTTTCTGCTTCTTTGATGGTCATGGGTATGTTAATTACAATTTTTAAAAAGATAGCAACATGAATAAATCTCTAAGATTTTTAATAGTCCTAGTACCTATTATTATTTTTACATTCTTTGCTAATGTATTGTTGATTGAAGAAGATGAAAAATTTTCAAAATTCACTACTAAAAATTTTCCACCATTTGAACTGAATGATCTAAATGGAATTCCAGTTAAGAACGAACATTTAGATGGAATAAAGTTAGTAAACGTATGGGCAAGTTGGTGTATTACATGCCTTGTCGAGCACCCCTTTTTAACTAAGCTATCGGATGCAAATATTCAAATAGTTGGTTTGAATTATAAAGACTCTAATATTAAAGCAAGTGCTTGGCTTCAAAAGCATGGTAATCCATATATTCTTACAATATATGATCCAAGAGGAGACTTAGCTTTTGATCTTGGTGTAACGGGAGCGCCTGAATCATATTTAGTAATCGATAATCAGGTTGTAGCACACATTCAAGGAGAAATGACTCCAAAAAAGTGGGAAACAATTTTTCATCCACTAATTAAAAAAGCAAGTAACAAGACATGATAAAAAGTAATTTTTTTTTAGCATCTTCTTTTTTAATTTTTTCTATATATAGCTTTGGTGAAATAGTGTACCAATTTGAAGACATAGCTCAGGAAAAAAGGTTTTACTCATTAATTTCAGAAATTAGATGCCCAAAATGTACCAGCGGTAGCATTGCTAGCTCTGATGCTCCTGTATCTAGAGATTTAAAAAATAAGGTTTATGACTTAATCATTGATGGTTCTTCAGACGATGAAATCAAAAAGTATGTATCAGATAGGTTTGGTAATTTTTCAGATTATAGACCGGCTCTCGAGGGAGCAAACTATATACTTTGGTTTGGACCTTTTATTTTCCTTTCTTTAATTTTGATAATCTTCTTTTTTAAACGCAGAGTCGAATGATATTTATTATTGGTGCTTCAATAATAATATTATTACCTGTAATTGTTTACTTACTTCAGCCTTTATCTAATCAAAAATCACTCATTTTTTTAGTCACCATTTTAGTTTTTGGAGGATTTGTTTTAAATTTTATCTCTAAAAAACCATTGATAGGTTCCTGGATTAAAGCTACTCAATCTGAATCGATTCTGATGACTATCTCTCGCGATGAAGAGTTCGATAAGTTTTTTTTGAATGAATATATTTTTGATCAATCCTCCGAGGAGCAATCTTTTATAATGGGCTCACAAGTTTTTTATAAAGCCTTAGAAGAACAATCATTTAATACAGCAGAGAGCATACTCAAATATTTAAATGTAGAATTTGCTTCTGAGAATTTTCAGGTTCCTATTTTTAATCTTTTGGCAGATTTTAGAGATGAGAAATATCCTGAAATTGCAAATTCAAACCTTATTATCAACGTTGAAAACCCTGCTTATTGCACTTTGCAGTTATTACAGCTGGGGGTGTCAATTCCAAATGGGCCAGGAGTTAACATTGCTTCAGTAGAGCTTTTGTCTCCGAATATTACAAGGCCTATCAAGCTGGATAAATCTAATTCAACCGTAAGAGGTTTTGATATTGCATCTGCTTTTATGCAGCAAGAAATTATCAAGATCGAGGCTTTAGCTGAATGCGATAAATTTATTTATGAAGCATTTAAAACAATAGATTTAAAGTATTCACAAGACAATCAAGAGGAGTTATTTTTTTATACTGATGAATGGTTAAAAAGGGAACAATAGTTTAAAATAAGACAAGGAATTATTTAATGCAGCTTAAACATATCAAACTGGCTGGATTTAAAAGTTTCGTGGATCCCACGAGGATATCTTTCCCTACAAATATGGTCGCTGTTGTTGGTCCAAATGGTTGCGGCAAATCTAATGTTATTGATGCTGTTCGATGGGTTTTAGGAGAGTTATCTGCAAAGAACTTGCGAGGTGATTCTATGTCAGATGTTATCTTTAATGGTTCAGACTTAAGGAAGCCTTCAGGCCAATGCAGCATTGAACTTCTTTTTGACAACTCCTTGGGTAAACTGGGCGGTGAATATGCAAAATATAATGAAATATCCGTTAAGAGATTGATGACAAGAGATGGACAGTCAAATTATTCAATAAATAATACTTCATGCAGACGAAAAGATGTTCAAGACATCTTTCTTGGAACTGGCCTTGGTCCGAGAAGCTATGCAATTATAGAACAAGGGATGGTATCTAAGATAGTAAGCGCCAAACCAGAAGAAATGAGAGTATTTATTGAGGAAGCAGCAGGAATCTCAAAATACAAAGAAAGAAGAAAAGAGACAGAACAGAGAATTAAAAAAACTAAAGAAAACCTTTCTAGAGTAAAAGATATTAGAGATGAAATCCAAAGATTAATTAATAGATTACAAAATCAAGCCAAGGCTGCAGAAAAGTATAAAAAACTACAAATTGAGGAGAAGGAATTAAAGTTAAATATTTCAATTTTAAATACCTTAAGTGCCAAAGCAAAAAAAGATTCGTTAAGTTCAAAAATTGCTAAGCTTGATAATCAGATAACTGTTAAGTCCTCTGAAATTGATACTCATCAAATCTCTATTGACCAAATTAAGACAGAGCACTCTTCTGTTTTATCTGCTTTCGAAGACGCACAAAAAAACTTTTATACAATTGGCTCAGAAATTGCCAGGCTTGAAACGAATCTTCAAAATATTAACAAGGCAATTCTGGAGCATGAGGAGGATCTGTCAAAAGTAAAAGATAGATATGCCGAGGCGCTGCATAATGAATCTAGCTTGGAGAACATAAGCCCCAAAGAAAAAGCAATGAAATTGCTTGAAAGTATTTTAGAGGGCCTAAAAGATTTTGGTTTGGCAGCTGATTCATTACGTAATAAAGCTCATGAGTTAAAGGATTTATTAACAAGCATTTTAAAAATTACTTCTGCACAATCTAAAAATATAACTAATGAATATTCACTTAGGCAGAATGAAATTTCTGAGCAACTAAGTCGAGCAAAAGAAAATAAGAGTAAAGCAGAAAATGATTTAACAGAGTTAGTAAAAAAGAGCTCTAATGCTGAGGCAGAGCTCAGTTCAATTCGTCAAAAACAATCGGTTGTTGATGCTTCTATTCAAGATGCAGAAAATAAAAAATCTCTTGCCGCTTTAGACCTGAGATCTTTAGAGGAAAAATTAAATAACCTAAAACTGGATTTAAGAACATTTGAGGTTAATTTAGATAATGCATCGCAAACCTTGAAGAAGGCCGGAGTCTCTGTTTCTGAGCTAAATAATGAAGATTATGAAGAGATGAATCTTTTAAATCTAGAATCATCTTTGGCATCCACTCAATCGTCTATCATATCTTTAGGAGCTATTAATTTAGCGGCACCAGACGAAATTGAAGAAGAGTCACAGCGAATTGACGAGCTTGATTCTCAATTAGAAGATTTAAATGAAGCTTTAGATAAACTACAAAGTGCAATTAAGAAAATAGATGTTGAGTCTAAGACGAAGTTTGACGAAAGTTTTAATTCTGTGAATGTAAAAATACAAGAAATATTTCCTAAACTTTTTGGTGGGGGTAAAGCCGCATTGCAATTAATAGATGGCGATTCACTAAATTCAGGAATAACTCTTGTTGCACAACCTCCAGGCAAAAAAAATGCAACTATTTCTCAGCTATCTGGGGGAGAAAAAGCCATGACGGCACTGTCTTTAGTATTTGCATTATTTGAGTTAAACCCCGCTCCCTTTTGCTTGCTAGATGAGGTGGATGCACCATTGGATGATATAAATGCTTCAAGATTCGTAGCAATGGTTGAAGAGATGTCTGATAGAGTGCAATTCATATTCATTACTCATAATAAAATTTCTATGGAAAAGAGCGATCATTTGATGGGGATTACAATGCAGGAAGCTGGAGTTTCTCGAGTTGTGTCAGTGGATGTAAAAGAAGCACTAAAGTTAGCTGCTTCATAGCATGCTTAGCAATTTGCAAATTTTGTTAGTTGTTGCAGCCTCAGTAATCTTCTTAACTCTCTTATACTTTTTTTTTAAACCCATTTTTACTCGCACATTAATTCAAAATTCTCTTGATGATTCCAAATCTTTGCTTTTTGAAAGTGAGTTAGAGCAGAGCACTTTAGGATTTAATGATGAGGATGCACCTCAGCAGGAACAAGAATTAATTATTTTAAATTTGGTTTCAATGGACAAGTCAAATTTTGATATTAATCAAGTTCATACATTATTAAAAAATTTAGATGCAAGATATATTGATGGATTTTTTAGCTACAGAGATATGCTCGGAAAAGAGATCTTTAGAATTGCAAGTGGAATTAATCCAGGTCATCTTAAGTCGGATGTAAAAACTCATATTCTTCTGTTGGCTCTAGATTTAAATCAGGTCAGCGATCCATTAAAAGCTTTTGAGATAATGCTTGATTCAGCTTCAAGCATTTCAGAAAAACTTTATGCAAGTATTTGTGATGCATCAAGGGCTCCGTTAAGTAAACAAATGGTTGAGCATCTTAAATCTAAAGCTCAAGAAGTAGCTCATTTTAAATCTCTAAGAAATTTTTCAAAATGAATAAGTTAAATAAGAGATATCTTAATATCCAAGAGAAAATAAGGTCTTATGATCATGAATACTATATTCTTGATAATCCTTCAATATCCGATCAAGAATATGACAATCTATTCAGAGAATTACAGCAAATAGAGTCTCAAAACCCAGATTGGATTACTCCTGAGTCTCCATCACAAAGGATTGGAATTAAGCCCGCAAATGATTTTTCTACCTTTAAACATTTTTCGCAGATGCTCTCATTAGCTAATGCTTTCAACGAAGAGGATTTAAAAAACTTTCATGATCGGATTATTAAAAATCTTGGCGACGATCAACGTATAAATTATTTTTGCGAACCAAAAATGGATGGAGCTGCCATTTCTCTAATTTATGAAAAGGGGATTCTGACTAGAGGAGTTACAAGAGGCGATGGAACCCTTGGAGAGGACATAACCTCTAACATTAGAACAATTAGATCCATTCCTCTTAGGTTAAAACAATCTGAGCATACTTTTCCTGATTTGCTTGAAGTAAGGGGAGAAGTATTTATCAGTAAATCTGACTTCGATGATTTAAACCTAAAAGCAAAACAAAAAAGTGAAAAGGTGTTTGCAAATCCTAGAAATGCTGCGGCTGGAAGTCTAAGACAATTAGATCCTGCAATTACTAGCTCAAGACCCTTGGCTTTTTTTGCTCACGGTATTGGATCGTGTCTTGGAAAAACATTTATAGATTTACAAGAATTATTTACAGTCTTTTCCTCTTGGGGATTGCCTGTAAATGATTTAAATCAGTTTGCGTCCTCCATAACTGAATGCTCTAAGTATTTTCAAAACATAGAATCTTCAAGAGATACTATTCCATTTGAAATTGATGGAGTTGTTTTTAAAGTTAACGAGATATCTTTGCAAAAACAACTTGGAGAAATAGCAAGATCACCTAGATGGGCAATTGCACACAAATTCCCTGCTGAGGAAGTTTTTACAGAAATTGAAAAAATAGATTTCCAGGTTGGAAGAACTGGTATTTTGACTCCAGTTGCAAAGCTTAAAACCGTAAATGTAGGCGGAGTAAATGTTAGCAATTGCACTCTCCACAACTTTGATGAATTAAAACGATTGGATCCTAGGCCAGGAGACGGTGCTTTAATAAAAAGAGCTGGAGATGTTATCCCAAAAATGGTTGAGGTGATTCCAAAAAAGAAAAATAGATCGCACTCAATCAAAATTCCAAAAAAATGCCCATGTTGTAAAGCTGAAATTGTTATTAATTTTCAATCTGAGTGGACAATAGTTGATACAAATACGTCTAAGCCAATAAAGAGGTTCTCAAGTAGTTACGAAGCAAAAAAATTTTTAGATGAAAATCAGGCATTAAAAATTCACATAGCTGAAGAACGTTTTGAGACTCCATTTATGAAATGCTCCGGTGGTAATAATTGTCCTGAGATTTTTCAAGGTAAATTCACTCATTTTGTTTCTAGAAAGGCAATGGATATTGATGGGCTTGGTCAAGAAATATTATTAACTCTAATTAATCAAAAATTTATAAAGGATTTTGCTGATCTTTATTCCTTGAAGGACCATCGATCAGAGCTTGAAAAGTTAGAGAGGTTCGGAAAGAAATCAGTTGATAATTTAATTAAGTCATTAAAGAAATCAACTTCAGTTGAATTACACAGATTAATTTTTGCTATAGGGATAGAGGAAGTTGGCGAAACAACCTCAAGAAATTTAGCTAATTATTTTGGGACTATGGATTCTTTACTTAAATCAAGCTATGAAGATTTAATTGCAGTGCCTGACATTGGCCCAAGGATGGCTGCTAAGATCACAGATTATATTCGTGATATTGAAAATAAAACTTCACTTGAAAAATTACTTAATTGTATAAATATTATTAATCCTGATTTAAAAAGTTCTAATGAAGATTTATTATTCTCTGGAATACAAATTGCAATTACTGGAAAAGTATCCCCAATGTCTCGAGATGATTTAAAAAATATATTTATGTTGCAGGGTGCGAAAGTTACAAGCTCCATCTCAAATAAAACTAATTACTTAATTGCTGGTGAAAATGCTGGCTCAAAACTTGAAAAGGCAAAAACACTTGGTATCAAAATAGTGGATGCCACAGATATAGATGATTTTATTAATGATCCAAAAAAATTCTAGTAGCCTTTTAATTATCTTGCTATTGATTATTTCCTCTTGTGTAAGTTCGCCTCCAGAAAAACCTGATAACATTTGCGAAATTTTTAACGAAAAGAGAGGTTGGTATAAAGCCGCAATTCAATCAGAGAAAAAATGGAAACTTCCTCCATATGTTTTGATGGCATTTATTCATCAAGAATCAAGTTTTCAAGCAAACATTAGACCAGAAAGAACTACCTTATTAGGAGTTATTCCTTGGCGAAGACCTTCATCGTCAGTGGGTTACTCGCAGGCTTTAAAGACTACGTGGCAAGATTATCAAGATGAAACTGGAAATTCTTGGGCTAGTAGATCTAATTTTAGCGATTCAGCTGATTTTGTTGGATGGTACGCTAGCAAAGGTTTTTATCAAGGTTTTTCTGCAACTGACGCCCGATCCTTGTATCTTGCATATCATGAGGGTTACGCAGGATTCAAAAAGAAAACTTATACAAAAAAAGCATGGTTAATAAAGGTTGCCGATAGAGTTCAAGCAAGATCTAACATGTATCAAAAGCAGTATTGGAGCTGTGCGCAGGAACTAAAGAAAAAAAGGTTTTTCTTTTTTTAATACTATACTTCTCTTAAATTTAATCCCAATGAAGATGCTTCTTTTTTATAGGCCTCTCCAGCAAGAATTGATTTCTTAGATGGCTCAGAAAGGTATTTTTTACATACCCTGACTAGGTCCTCAATTGAACAGTTGATCACTCGTTGCCTCATTTCAAGACGTTCTTTTACAGAAATTCCCTCTAGATTAAAATTAAAATCATTTTTCGCTTCTCCAACTGGCGATAGAGGTTTGTCGATTGATGATACAACTCCGAGGATTGCTTCTTCAAGATGCTGACTAGAAATAGATGTTTTTGCCCACTCAATTGCATCTTTAAATGCTTTGAATGTTTCTACACATTTAGGATCTCTGTATGAGAAAAATTTAAAAGTATTTGTTGAGGTATCATTTGTTGCGCCTGCTCCGTATGCTCCTCCTTTTTCACGAATGGCTGTGTGTAAAAAACCATTTCTTAAGACAGCTGCTAAAACAGAAAGAGCAGCAGAATCTGGATTATCTCTAGATACTCCTTGAAAAGCTTCAGCACAGTAGCAAACTTGAGATCCTGTAAGCCATGCTATCTCGCTATCAATCGGTTGGATAAGTGATTGCTGTGGATTAGATTGAATATTCTTAAATTCTACTGCTAGATCTTGCATGGCTTTAGGAGAGCATGCAGTAAAAATTTTGAATGGAGTATTTAATATTTTTGAATGAATACTTTTTAGGATATTCAATATGAAAGTAGCATCATGGGAATTTTTTATTTTTGTAATAGCTTGTTTTGATTGATTTAACATTTGCAGTCCAGACATTTGAAATGCTGTTGCTGAATATGGATTTAGGCTACTAGCAGCTGAATTCATAGCCAAAACATGACCATTTTGATTGATTGACTCTTCATTTTTAGCAATAAATATATTAAATAAATCCAATAATCTACCTTCTTCATCAAAGCGAGCCTTTTCTAATGTATTAAAAATTAGTTTTTCCATTTCATCAAAATTACTTTCCAAACATTTAGAAGAAATGCTTAAGAAAAGATTTCCTGGAGCCTTTTGGTCATCTGTATTTAATCTAAATGAAGCACTTATACCACCTGTGACACTTGATTGAAGAGCTTGAATTTCCTCGTAGGAATTCTCCATCAGACCTACCTCAGTCAATATAAAGGTATATAGAGGTGAGAATAGTAATTCTTGTTCAGTAAGATTTTTGCATGGAAATAAAAAATCTGAGTAAATTAGTCCATTTGTTCCAACTTCATATATGGATCTATTACTTTTTGAAAAGGACTCATTAGCATATTCACGCTTGAGGGGGATGTCCTCTCTTGTAACCTTTGGTAAAATTTCAACATCATCTTCAGCTTCTTGACGAGCTTTTAATGCGTCTGCAAGATCATTTATTTCAACTTTTTCATTATCAGTTAATGATTTTTCTTTATTTATTAGAGTAGTAGAAAAGAAATTTTCTAACTTTTCATTAAATTTTGAGTCAGGCTTTAATTCATAATTTAGTCTGTGCTGATTCTTGATTAGGCAGGTAGAAATTAATTCTTCTAAGTATCCTTTTTTTGAAAGAAGAGACTTAAGCTTTTTAAAGTTTGTATCAAGATCCAACATTGAAATTGGATCATCATGATGTATACATGCATTCATGCATCCTAGCATTAACTGCAATCCATATGGCATTCCACCACTAGAAACTTCCCTTTGACTTATTTCTAATTGATGTAAAGAGGAATTTACTAGATCTTTGGGAACTCCATCACTGACCAGCTTCTCAAGAGTAGTTAGAATTAAGTTTTCAACTTCTTCAGCATTACCTTCTTCTACTCCCTCTAATCCAGCCATGAAAACAATTTCCTTATTACTTGGCTCGATGCCAAGGAATGGTGAAGGCGCTTTGCCTAGCTTTGATACCTCTAATGCTTTTCTAAGAGGCGATGCAGAATTACTCAGAAGAATATTTGATAAAAAATATTTCTCTAATAGATTCAATGGATCATGACTATCACCAAGCAACCAGCTAATAACAACATGATGATTATTTTCATCACCGGGGAGGGGTTGATATGTTCCGCTAGCCTTAACAGGATTTGTAAAGATTTTAGCTGGATTAATTTTCAGCTGATCTGATGCAGGCGTAAATTTTTGGAAAACATTTTCTTCAAGATGAGCATGAACGTCATCAATAGAAACATTACCAAATGTAAAAAAAGTGGCATTACTTGGATGATAATGTTTTTGATGAAAGGCAACTAAATCATCATGCGTTAAGTCGATGATTTTTTCAGGATCGCCACCACTATTATGATGATAGGTAGTTTCCTCAAAAAGATGTTTTGACATACCATGCCAGAGTTGGTCAGTAGGAGAGCTCATCGCTCCTTTCATTTCATTAAACACCACTCCTTTAATCTCTAATTTATCTTCGCTATCAATTTCAAGTCGATGGCCTTCTTGAGAAAAATCCAGAGGGTCTAATCTTGGAAAGAATGCTGAATCAACATAAACATCTAGCAAATTTTTGAAATCTTTATTGTTTTGAGTTGCAAACGGGTAAGCAGTCCAATCACTTGAAGTGAAGGCATTCATGAATGAATTTAGGGACCGTCTTATCATCATAAAAAAAGGATCACGAACAGGGTATTTTGCTGAGCCACACAGTGATGTATGTTCTAGGATATGAGCTACACCTGTGGAATCTTCTGGGATGGTTCGAAAAGCAACCATAAAAACCTTTTCGTCATTGTCTGCGTCAAGATGAATATGTTGAGTATTAAATTTTGAATGTTTATATACTTGAGCATTAACATCCAATAATTCTATTTTTTTAGATTCTTTTAGTTCAAACATGGTTTAAATATTAATTAAATGCCTTATATTAGTTATATTATAAGAGGATTACTATTACATATGACACTAAAAAGAAATTTTTCAATACTTACAGCAATATTATTTTTTGCTTCGTGCACATCTACACCCTTTACAGAGTTAAATAGTAGGGATAATTTCCAGT
Organism: uncultured SAR86 cluster bacterium; assembly: GCA_902515775.1. GTDB lineage: Bacteria > Pseudomonadota > Gammaproteobacteria > Magnimaribacterales > D2472 > D2472. Next base: position 24,334 of record CABXVU010000012.1, on the reverse strand, counting down.
TAGACGAAGGAACAACCTTTAAAGTTCAATTAAATAAGGACTCATTGCCAGTGGAGATGGACCCAATTTTGATTGAAAATTTAGGAGATGCTGCCAAAAATTATTTGGAAGGAGTAGGGCATAAATTTTCAAATGATGCTTCGCTTTCTATTGATGTAAGTGTCACAACAAAAGATAAAATTAGATACGATGATTTCCGTTTCTATGGTTACCCAATGTATAGAAGTTATCTTTATGAGCCAGACAGAATTAATTCTATTCCAGAGTTTTTTCTTCGAATTTCTGTGATGGATGATGAGGTAGAAAAGACTTTATGGACTGGCCTAACAAAATGGCGCAAAGGTTCAAGCTATGCTCCCACTGATATGCAATCTGCTGAAATGTTAGTGGAGAATTTACTAGTTAATCTTTAAATCTCAATGGCTCGATAGCTATAGCAATCCCTGAGGATATAGGGCTCGGAGTGTTATTGATTAATGATGCAATATGCTCTCCTAATATTGGACCTAAACTAAATCCTCTAGAGCCAAGCGCGCCTATAGCATAAACATTTTCTTCAATTTTTCCTGCTAAAGGTAGCCTATCTTTGCTGCCAGTCCTTAGACGAGCCTCCATCAAGATGTCTGGTTCACTAATTAGATCAGTTTTAAAGTTTTTATTTATTCTTTTGATGAGCTCTGCTCCAACCTCATAAGAAACTTGAATATCTTCATACTCTTTTTCATGAGATGAACCAATCCAAGTGATATTTTCTAACTTTGGCAAAATATAGCCTGCTGAGTTCACCGGAAGATTAAGATCAATTGACTGATCGCCTTTTAAACCAACTAGCTGTCCTTTAGAGATCTTCAGTCCAGATAAATATTTTTCTAGGCTTGGACCATTTGCAATAATTAAATCGTCATAAGCACATTTTTTTTCTTGATTTAAAAATTCAATATCTAATTTAGATCCATTCTTAGACCATTTATCAAAACAATGATTTAAGGTTATTTTTATCTCAGGATGAGCAGTCATTTCTCGACAAATTAATTTTGGAAAAAGATACCCGCCTTTTTTAACTAACAGACCATCAGATTTAAATCCATATAACTTTTCCATTTCTTTTTTATCTAAAATCTGAAATAAGTCATCTCTATTTAAATTTTTGATGTCTTGAATCCATTCTTCCTGATAATTATTAGAGTGCGTAAATAAAAGACCAGTATTTTTATATGCATTCGGCATTTGTTTATACAATTTTTCTGCAAAAAAGTAGCTCTGCGCAGTTAAAAAAGAATATGGCGAATTATTAACTGAAAATCTGGGATACATTGCAGCAACTGGATTGCCTGATGCGCCAGCAGCAATAGATTCTGCCGACTCAAACATTTCTACATCCGATCCATTTTGAACAGCTGCATAGGCCACAGAACAAGCTGCTATTCCGGTTCCAATAATACCTATTTTCTTTTTTTTATTTCGTTGAGTGCTCGCATGAGAAGCATCAAATGATTTACTTCCAATAAGCTTATGACGTTTTTTTCCAAAACCTTTCACTTTGTTTACCTCAAATCCAAATTTTTCTAGCCCTCTTTTGACAAAACCAGCTGATGTAAAAGTTCCAAAAGTTGCATTTCTTGAAGACAAAAAATTTATATATTGAAAAACAGAATTACTCCACATAGATTTATTCTTGTTTGGATCAAATCCATCAAGGTACCAAGCATTAATTTGATTATTCTTTAGCCCAAGAAGATTTTTTAATCCTGACTCAACGTCATTTTGAATAAGCGTAAGTCTAATTTTTAGAGATGGAAAATAAATTCTTTTGGTATCATTATGTGTAAGATCGTAACTGTCTAAAAAAATATTACAGATCTCTTCCAGATCAGGAAAATTTCTAATGAGTTTAAGTACCTGTGCTTTAGTTGGAAACGCCTCATCAATTGCAAGATACTCTAGATTATGAGAGTTAAGATCTTTATTATTTTCAAACCAAAATTTAGCAGTGACGAAAAAATTCAAACCAAGTCCAAATCCTAGTTCTCCTATACATATTTGAGAGGAATTTCTAATTCTTTCAAGGAGCTGATTAGGCTCTATAAAGATATTTGTAACTTCTGAGACCGCATCATCTTGAAAGAATCTGTCATGATATTTGTTCGAGAAGGGCAGGCCATCCTTCCATATAATTTCTTGGAAATTCTCTTCAAAGGGATTTTTAAAACAGCTATAATGAACTGGCATCTAAATGAATTTTAGTAGGAAATAAAAAACCAATTCTTGAAATCACAAATTACAATCTAACTTTTGATAAAGATATGCGTCTTCCTAATTTATTAACAGTATTTATGCCTTTGTTGGAATATCCTTAAAAGCCAAGCCTTTATCGGCTCTTGGATCTTGAGGCAAGCCTAAGACTCTCTCTGCTATTACATTTCTTAAAATCTCATCAGTTCCGCCAGCAATTCTTAAACCAGGCGCTCCAAGCCATGCTCCTTGAAATGAGCTTACGCCATCATTCTCATCAATTAACATTCCAGCCATATCATCGGAATCGATTCCAAAGTTACCAATTTCTTGCAACTTATTTGCACTTACGATTTTTGTAATGGAAGCTTCTGGTCCAGGAGCCTCTCCTTTTGAGAGAGCAGAGATTGTTCTAAATTTAGTATATTTAAGACCATTGGCTTCACAAAACCAATCAGCAAGTTTTTCTCTCACTGAGTCATTTTTTATCATTGCTTCACCAGCATCGTCTTTGGTTTTAGACAAGATTAATGCCTCTTCAATGTCAGAACCTCTAGCATCGCCAACAGCTAGTCTTTCATTCATAAGAGTAGTAATAGCTACTTTCCATCCATCTCCAATTTCTCCAAGACGTTGAGAATCGGGAATACGAACATCATCAAAGTAAACTTCATTAAACCCAGCACCAGTTCCTGCTTGACCTGTGATTTGTTTAATTGGTTTAACAGTTATTCCTGGAGATTTCATATCTACAAAAAAGAATGTAAGCCCTTTATGTTTGGCTACATCCGGATCGTGACGAACAACCAAGATACCAAAATCAGAATAATGTGCCCCAGAAGTCCAGACCTTTTGACCATTAATTATCCAATCATCGCCGTCTCTTTCAGCTTTGCTTCTAAGACCAGCGACGTCTGAACCTGCTGCCGGCTCAGAAAATAGCTGACACCAAATTTCTTTTCCTTCAGCCATGGGCGCTAGATACCTATCTTTTTGATCTTCAGTTGCATATTGCATCATTACAGGACCACACATACCAAGGCCAATTTCAAAAATGCCACCTGGCACATTAAATTTAGCTTCTTCTTGTCCCCATATAATTCTTTCAATTGGGGAAGCTTCTATACCACCATATTCTTTTGGCCAATGAAGCATAGCCCAGCCTGCTTCATATTTTTTTTGTTGCCATGCTTTTGCAACTTTTAGATGATCTTCAAGCGTTGAATCGGTATGCCCACTGCTTTTATTTTCTTTAAGTTCTGCATTTGCTTCAAGCCACTCTCTGCATTTTGCCCTAAATTTAGCCTGTTCTGGTGTGTCGTTAAAATCCATATTTTATCCTTTTGCTAATGTGTTGGTTTTTTCTAAGTTAGAAACTAGCTTCTCTTTCCAAGTCGCTTCAGATCCAAGCAAAACAGAAAGAACTTTTGATCTTTTGTAAAATAAATGACAATCATACTCCCATGTAAAGCCATTTCCACCATGAGTTTGAATATTTTCTTTTGAGCATAATTGAAAAGCTTTTGTTGCACTCACTCTTGCAGTTGCAGCAGCAAGAGGTAGTTCAGCAGATTCTGACGACAGTGCCCACGCTCCATAATAACAATTTGATTTAGCAAGTGTGACAGCAATATACATATCAGCAAGTTTATGTTTTATGGCTTGATAAGATCCAATTTGCCTGCCAAATGCAAATCTTTCCATAGAATATGCTTTCGCCATATCAAGCGCTGCTTGAGACCCCCCAACTTGTTCGAATGCAAATAAAACAGCTGCTTGATCAAGCAAATGTTGAATGTAAGTCCAACCCTTACCAGTTTCTCCAAGTAATTTTGATGGAGTATCTTTAAATTCAACTTTAAAAAAAGCTCGAGAGGTATCAAGATTCTTTTGCGGTGTAACTGTTACCGATGTGTCATTAAGATCAACAAGTCTTAAATCAGTGCCAGATTCAGACTTAACAACAAGAATCATGTGGGAGGCAATCCCTGCATCTGGAACAGCAATTTTAATTCCACTGATTTTTTCAGATGTTACAGTTACATTTAAATTTGATTCTGTTGCTTGATGAGTATCTTCTGCAATTCCATAGGTGCCAACCGCATCCCCAGAGACTAATTTAGGCAATAACTCAGATTTAATTTCCTCATTTGCAAATTTTATGAGGGCTTCAGTAAAAAAATAAACAGAAGAAGAAAATGGAACTGGCGCAAGAGATCTTCCAAGCTCTTCAGCAATGACACAAAGTTCTAGGTGGCCTAAACCCAGACCATCATAGGCCTCAGGGATTCTGACTCCTGTCCAGCCTAATTCAATAATTTTCTGCCAAAGTTTTTCATCACCATCAAGCGAGTTATCCATTACTGCTCTTGCATTTGCAAGTCCACCTTCTTTATCAAAGAATTTTTTTGCTTCATCTTGCAAAAACTTTTGATCATCTGAGAAATCTAAATTCATTATATTCTTATATAGTTTTGAGTTAGAGCTTATAATTTAATGAAAGATATTAGAACATATTATTTAATACAATTTAAGACACTAACTCTTATTACTTATGGCCAAGAAAATTTCAGCAACTAAAGATGAGAACGGATATATAAACAAAAATAAAAGTGGTCTATTTTTGGGTATAGTTTTCGTTTCGTTGCTTTTTGCAATTTTAAGTCTCTCTATTTGGGTTTCTCAGCTATCAAAAACATCTCGAAATGTAAATTCTAAGTTCGAATCAAGGCTTACAATTTTGGAGGAACAACTTCAATTAGCTGATTCAACTTCTACTGAATTTTTAACAGATATAAATACGCAACTTCAATTTCTTGATAAAGAAATAAGAAAATTATGGGATTTGAGCAACAAGCGAAATAAAGTCAATATAACTAAATTAACAAAAGAAATAGATAAACACTCTACTGCACTAAAAAAAATAGCATTAACTCAAACAAATGATCAAAAAAATATCATAAATATTAAAAACCAATCTCAAAAATTGTCTGATTCTGTTGTGGAATTATCTCAGTTGTCTCAGAATAATTTAGAAGTTCAAAATAAAATTGATGAATTGAGTAAGAGTTTCTTGTTGCTGGAAGAAACAGTTCAAGCATTTGACTCATACAGAAGGCAAAATAATGAAATGCTTCAAGAGATGCAGCTAGAAATCTCTAGCATAAATATGAGTAATACTCCCTAACATTCATTTTACTTTTTAGTAAAAAGTTTGGGATTTTGTGAAAAAAAAGGTATATTTTTAGTTAAACATCTTCAATTTGGAGGGGGAAAACCATGAAGAGACTATTAAGTGTATTAAGTATTATTGCTTTTACAGCAATTCCAAACGTAACTTTTGCCCAAGATGGCGCACTAGTTCTTGAGGAAGTTGTTGTTACAGCAACAAAGAAAGAAGAAAATGTTCAAGATATTGCGCAAACTGTTAACGCAGTAACTGGAACAACTCTAGATGATTATCAAATAAGAGATTTAAGCGAGTTATCTCAAATTGTATCTGGCGTTGAGTTTACTCAAATAGATCCAAGAAGGGCAAAAATCATGATTCGTGGACAAACCTTAGATCCTGATGGTGGTAATGATCAGCCTGTCCAAGGTTATCTTGACGAAGTCCCCCTTAGAACTGGTGAAATCTTCCTTCAAATGTATGACACAGAAAGGGTTGAAATTCTTAAAGGTGCTCAAGGTACATTGCAAGGTGTGGTTAGTTCAGGTGGCGCATTGCACATTTATACAAGATCTGCACAAGTGGGAAGTGGTGAGAGAAATGGCTATGTAAAAACAACTTGGGCCGATAATATGACCTCTATCATTGAGGCTGCAAGTGATTTTCATTTTTCAGATACACTTTCAATGAGATTTGCTGCGGTTACAAATAGCAATGATGGAACTGAGGTTACAAATACTAGGACTGGAGTTAATGAAAATCATCAATATGACTCAGGTCGATTAAGCGTTTCGTGGGAGCCATCCGATAACCTTTCTGTGAAATATAAATATCAAAATATGGAAGTTGACTCTATATATCCTCAACCTGTTGCTGGCTCTAATGGCACTCCATCATATGCACAAGTTGTTGATGCATACGTGGCTAATGTGGCGCTAGCAGAACAATTTGGCCTAGCTCCTGCAGGTTCAGCAGCCCAGTTAACGTTTCTTGATAGACCAAACTATTCAGATATACCAGTCAATGGTTTAAGCCCAGAGGACAGAGTTGCATTACATTTTCAAAATCCTAGACAAAATACAAGTGCATTTGTCCATAATCTAATGATTGACTATGATGCAGGCTCGCATTTGGTAGCAATGAGATATTCAAAAGCCGAAAGTGATGCCATGGGAATGATTGATAGGGACTTTGCTGGTGCATTTACTTATGGATATCCTCAAGAAGTTAGAACTAACACTGGTATTGAAACCATGGAGTTTAGATTGTCTAATCAAGACAATGATACTCTAGAATATACTGTTGGGTTTTTCTCTAGAGACTCACAAACCTACACAGACGCAGACTTAGACTTGACTTTTTCTGTCTATCAATCTGCTCCTCAAATGCTTAAACCTCTTGTAGGCCCTGGTATGGCATACAAGACACCTAACCAAGCTTGTGAAGCTGCAAGAGAAAACCCAAATATTTTTGCAACTCAATTAGTTGTTATAACTTGCATGGGCATTCCTGTGGATGCAAAAACAGAAGCTGTATTTGCAAACTTTAAATATAATTTAAGTGAGCGAACATTTGTTCAACTTGGTCTTCGTGATCAAGAGACTGAGACTTACAATGCTCAAAATTTATACTTACCTCTTTCTGCTGCTGTCGGTGCAGCATCAGGTGGTGGGATGACAATTCCTAGGACTCCTGTTGAACTTCAAAGAACAACCCCTGAATCCACAACAGGCAGCTTTAAAGTAGGGCACTACATTAATGATGACGTATTAATCTATGCCAGTAGTGAAACTGGATATAGAAGACCTTCATCCACAATCGCACCTACACCAATTCTTCCCTCATTAACTATTTTTGACGAGGAAGAAAGTACCATGTTTGAAATTGGTATGAAGGGTACCTTCTTGGATGGAAGATTGAGGTTGAACGCTGCATATTTTGATTTTGATATAGAAGGCTTTCAATCCAAATGGGACAACGTAACAGCAAGAACCTACACTGCTACTGGTCCTGGACCCACATCTCAAGTAATGGGCGGAATTTTTACTAACAATGATGCCACAATCACTGGATTAGACATTGATTATGCATATGTTGTAAATTCAAATTTAACACTTGGAGGAAGCTTTACAGCCAATGATTCTGAATACGCTGCTGGTTCTATGGGTTATGCAAATGATCCATCATACACAGGTATGGCAGCTGCGATGAGAGATGTAAGCGGAACTCCCGTTAACGATGCTGCAGAATCATCTCTTTCATTTTATCTTGATCATGTAGTTCCTGCTGCATGGGGTGGCGAAAGATATACAAGATATAATTTAAGCTGGAGAGATGAGCGCACCAGCGCTATTAACCCTGACTTAGAAATCAAAGCACTATATCTAGCAAATATTATTGTCGGCTGGAGATCATCCGATGGTATTTGGGATGCAAGCTTCTTCGTTAAAAATATTATTGACGATGTTGATTTGACTAATATTCAGGGCTACTACTCAGATTATTCTATTCTCGGTGGAGATGGACTATCTTCTAAGTTTTATGCTGGTAATGCGAACATGGGTAGACAAATTGGAGCTCAGATCGTTTACAATTTCTGACAATTATCACTACAAAATTTAATGCGGCAACTTAGGTTGCCGTTTTTTTTAAGCGTAAATTAAATGAAAATTAATATTTTATTATTCCTATTCGCTCTATCCACTTTCATATCTGCAAATGATAAGCAAGCATACTTTGCTGAAGACCGTGAACCATGCAACGTATACATAGAAAATAAAATACCATTATTTGGAGATTTGCACGTTCATACTGCTTTATCGTTGGATGCAAATACACAAGGAACCATATTGACACCTGAGGATGCATATTTATATGCAAAGGGACAACCTTTATACCTTCAGCCATACAATCCTGATGGAACTAGTTCTAGAGTATCAAGATTAAATAAGCCATTAGATTTTGCTGCAGTCACTGATCACGCGGAACTCTTAGGCGAGGTTAGGATGTGTACAGATCCAGACAGTCAATATTTTAACCATCTTACTTGTAGGTTATATAGAGATTTTCCAAGGCTGTCATATTTTTACATAAATGCGAAAGCAAGTTTAGGTAAGTCTCTTGGAATGTGCGGTAATGACAGAGAGTTATGTCTTGCTGAAGCACAAGTTCCTTGGTTACAGACAATTGAAGCAGCTGAAAAGCACTATGACAGATCAGAGGATTGCAAATTTACCTCTTTTATAGGATATGAGTGGACAGGAGCAGTCTATTCTGGAAGCAACCTTCATAGAAATATTATTTTCAATAATTCAAATGTTCCTTTTTCACCGGTAAGTTTCTTAGACGCGCCCACGCGACAAGAACTTTGGAGCAAACTTGATCAAGGATGTTCAGTGGACTGTGACTATGTTGTTATTCCTCATAATTCTAATTTAAGTAATGGATTCATGTTTGAGGAGCCTAATCAGGACGAGTTATCTATCCAAAACATAAAAGAACCACTGATTGAAATATTCCAACATAAAGGAAGCTCAGAATGTGCAATAGATTTAGACGATCCATTATGTTCTTTTGAGCAATTACCATACAAGGATTTTAGGGCCAAATTTAGCAATGATTTATCTCTGGCCCCTAAGTCAAGTTATGTAAGAGATGCCTTGAATCAAGGCCTGAAAATCAAAGAAAGCAGAAATATAAACCCATTTAAATATGGATTTATTGGAAGCACAGATACACATTTAGCAATACCTGGTGCAACCGATGAGGAATATTTTCAAGGGCATGGTGGTGCTGGAAAATCATATAGGGATTCTATTCCTCAAGGGCTACCAGATGATGTTGAGTTTAATCCAGGTGGACTTGCGGTGGTATGGGCTGAGGAAAATAGCAGAAGCTCTATCTTTAAAGCTTTGCAAAGAAAAGAGGTTTATGGAACTTCAGGACCAAGATTTTTAGTGAGATTTTTTGCAGGAAATAACCTCGATAAAAATTTATGCGACTCCCCAAATGCAATTTCTGAAGCTTATCAAGACGGTGTACCGATGGGAGCAACACTTGATCTATCTAGTTTATCCAATCTAAGTATTTTTATAAGTGCACAGGCAGATACTTCTCAAGAAGATCAATATCTTGAGAAGGTGCAAATTATTAAAGGAGTATTAAAAGACGAAAAGGTTAATACAACGGTAATTGACGTTGTAAATTTTCAAGATACAAATTTAGATGTTTCTACCTGTGAGGTGATTGGAAAGGGTAAGAAGTCAATATGTGCAGTCTGGCAGGATCCCAATTTTGATAACCAAGAAAATGCTTATTATTATGCAAGAGTGGTAGCTAATAAGTCGTGTCGATGGTCTCATCAATTATGTATAAGTAATCCTGATTTTTGTATAGATGAACCTGATTTTGAGACTCCAAAATTTATTCAAGAAAGAGCTTGGACTTCACCAGTGTGGCTTGAAAATTTGTAAGATATTTGACAGCTATTAAAAAAGAATGTTCCATTAGGTTATGAATAAATTATTACTTCAATTATTTTTAGTTCTAGCATTTATTCCTATTGCTATATTAATAAGCTCTATCATCATTACGCTGGCACCATTGTATTGCTGGGGGCTTGCAATAAATGCTTATCGTTATGGTAATTCAAAAGAGTTATATTTTTGGCTGGCTATGGGTGTAGTTGCTTTTTTCTTAGCATTATTTGTTCTTGGAGTTTTGTAGATGTTGAAGCTTTGTATTATTTTTTCAGCTTTGTGTTTATTAACTATTGGTTGTTACGTAATGTTTAAGTCTGATTTAAGTGATCTTGGTGTAATCCCTGTTGTTGCAACTAATCCAGAGACTGCATCAGAGTTCAGATCATTATTTGCTGGATCATTTATAGCATATGCTTATTTGTTAATACGCTTTGCGTATTCATATAAACCTATTTCTATTGCACTTTCTATTGCCTATATTATGAGTTGTATTGCTTTTGGACGTTTGGTAAGTTTTTTATATGAGGGGTTTAATTTCTTTGGACTCTTTGTTTTTCTTGGAGAAATTTTTTTAGTCATAGTTCTTATATTGGCTCATCGAAAAAGGAAAAATGAAATCTCTTACTACTAGCCTATAGTGATCCGATAAAACTCTTAACATTTCTTTATTCTGTAATATAATTCTTTTTCTTTCTGGGGATGTGGTGGAACTGGTAGACACGCTTGGCTTAGAACCAAGTGCCGAAAGGTGTGGGGGTTCGACTCCCTCCATCCCTACCAATATAATGTACTTATGAGAAAATTTATTCTTGGATTTTTAATATTTATCGGCTCATTTTCCATTATTTTTACAATTTTATATTTAAATCCCGGAGCGATCCTACCGAACATTCCTTCTGCAAATGCTGAAATTAGTAAGGAAAAAAATCTCTCATGGCTTTCTCGTGCTGCTCTTGATTTTTATTTTGATTTAAATATTCTGCGCAAGGCTGATGCAGGCTATGTTGCTATTATCGCAAAGAATGGACAAATCATTCATGCAACTGCAAAAGGCATGGCTGATATTGAAAATCGTATTCCCATGAATACTAAAACAAGATTCAGAATTGCATCCATGACCAAGCCAATCACTGCAGTTGCAACACTCATTTTAATTGAAGAAGGTGCATTGAAACTTGATGATCCCATAGAGAAATATTTACCTCTGGCCAGTCAGATATCGGTGGCTCTTCCTGATAATCAAATTATAGACAACACATTTGCCACAGAACCTTTAAAAAGACCTATTACAATTATAGATTTACTTACATTTAGCTCTGGGGCAGGTTATAACGACTCTGTGGATCATAAAGGTCAATCAAAATTAGCTAATTTATGGGCAGAAAATGATATCTATGATGGTTTTGGATCACTAGAAGACAGAGTAAATAAAATAATGAAACTACCTTTTTTTGAGCAACCTGGAGAGAGATGGCGCTATGGTTGGTCAACAGATATTTTAGCAAGAGTAATTGAGGTGGCATCTCAAAAATCATTTAGCGAATTCCTTGAAGAAAAAATTTTTGTACCATTGGATATGAATGATACTAATTTTTTAAGTCAAGAAAATAAGGCCGGTGAAATTGCTGAAGTGTATTCTCGAAATGGTGCCTTCAATTTAACACTTGTTGAAAATCCAAGAAGCAATCCATTAGATTGGACACCAGGAAGTAGCGGCTTGGTCTCAAATGCAGAGGACTATATTAAATTTGGTCTAATGCTTTGGAACGATGGTGAATACAATGGAAAAAAAATTTTATCATCTGAATCAATCGCATTAATGTCTTATCCCCATATCAAGTCTGGAGTTCTTTCCACTCAAGTTGAAGGCATGGGTTTTGGTTTAGGAGTTGGTGTTGTTATGGATGCAGAAAAAACCATTCTTATAGACAGAGAAAACGATTTTTTTTGGAGTGGTTTTTACGGTACTAATTTTTTTGTCAGTCCTCAAACAGGATTAGTTGGCGTAATTATGTCTCAAAATCAACCACCACCTTCATCTCCATGGCCAGGTTCTTTTGGTGTGTTTATAGCACCAGCTTTTGCTTTTTTGGGGATTTAATGTCCAAATTAACACTATGATTTTTTTTTAATTCCAATATCATTAAATGATGAAAAATTATGATTTTATTATTTTAGGGGCAGGCTCTGCAGGATGTGTGTTAGCTAATAGGCTAAGTAAAGATCCTAATACATCAGTGTGTTTAATTGAAGCAGGCTCAAAAGATAATGATCCCAGAATACACGTGCCCATTGGTTTTGCTTTTGGAATGACAAAAAGTAAATATAGTTGGTCATTTGATACAGTTCCACAAAAAGAATTTGAAAAGGTAACAGTTAGAGAACCTGAGTCAGTCGTGGTGGATTCTGCTGGTGGAACTCATAAAATGACCAGTGAAAGTCAAGAACACAGAAAAGGTTTCCAGCCCAGAGGAAAAACATTAGGTGGCTCAAGTTCAATAAATGCTATGTTATATGTTCGAGGTCATCGTTGGGACTATGATCACTGGTCGGACCTAGGGAATAAAGGGTGGTCATATGATGAAATATTGCCTTATTTTAAAAAAGCAGAGCACAATGAAGTGCATAATGATGAATATCATGGTCAAAATGGTCCGTTAAATGTTTGTGACATTCCTCATCAGCCTGAGTCTTGTAAATCTTTTGTTGAGGCAGGATCAAAGTTATTTAATTACAATGATGATTTTAATGGAGCAGACCAAGAAGGTTTTGGTTATTATCAAACGACTCAAATTAATGGCAAAAGATGCAGTGCAGCTAAAGCCTATTTAGTTCCAGCACTTGATAGAGATAATCTTACGGTATTGACTGATACTCAAGTAAATAAAATTCTTATCGATGGTAATGATGCTAAAGGTGTTGAGTGCATTGGAAATGATAATAATTCTTTCACTATAAATGCTTCAAAAGAAGTTATCCTTTCATCTGGGGCATTTGGATCTCCTCAAATACTTCTGCGGTCAGGAGTAGGGCCTGCCAATGAAATTACTAGGCATGGCATTGATCACCTTGTAGATTTACCAGGAGTGGGAAAAAACCTTCAAGATCACATTGATTACATCACAGTTCATAAGTATAACTCAATGAAATTGATAGGGTTTAGTTTAAAAAATATATTTTTAAAATACCCATATGAGGTCTTAAAATATCTTTTTACGAAAACTGGTCTGTTTACTTCCACAGTGGCAGAAGCTGGCGCCTTTGTAAAGACAAAAGACGAGTTAGAAATCCCTAATATTCAGTTTCATTATGCACCTGCAATGATTGTTGATCATGGAAGAACTCCATTATGGGGCACAGGTATGAGTTGTCATTCATGCTTATTAAGACCTAAATCTCGTGGAGAGGTAACTCTTTCTTCTTCAGATCCATTTGAAGATCCATTGATTGACCCGAAATTCTTAAGCCATCCAGATGATATGAAAGACATGGTGGAAGGCTATAAGATTATGATGAAAGTACTTAGCACTGATCCATTCAGCAAATATATATCCAATCATACCAAAAGACCAATAGATATTAATGATGATGCTGATATTGAACAAGCAATGCGCGAAGAAGCAGACACAGTCTATCATCCCGTAGGAACTTGCAAGATGGGAAATGATGATATGTCAGTAGTTGATAGTAGATTGAAAGTGCATTCAATGAATGGTCTCAGAGTTGTTGATGCATCAATAATGCCTACATTAGTTGGGGGCAATACAAATGCTCCTACGATTATGATTGGAGAAAAAGCTTCTGATATGATTCTTCAGGATTGGAATCTAAATTAATCTTTTTAAAATTTATATACCTGAAAAGTTAAGATTTTTTATTGTAACTTGAACTTAAGCAATAAATTTTTGAAAGTAGTTAAAAATTTCTTGAGTTGTGAGTTCTCTTGCTTTGCGCATGGCATCATTTGAATCCACATTAATATTTAGACCTTTATTATCCATGATGAAGACCCTTGGAATTCCGTCTCGAATTTCAGAATTAAAAAAATTTAATAATTCCATATTTATTTCATAGTTACCTAAGTCTATATTTAAAATATTCACATACTTTTTAAGAAAATTTTTAACAGTTGGCAGTTGCATAACTGCTTCTAAAAATTTTGCATCTGGACACCAGTTTGCTCCAAAAATAACAAAAGATTGTTTGTTTTGATCGACTGAATGTTTGATAAATTCTTTTAACTCATTCTGAGATATTTTTAGCTTATTGTATGGTTCTGGGTAAGGGGCATGAGGATATTCATTAGAATTTATAATTATGGCCATCTTTTATAAGTATTGAAAATATTTAAAATTTATATAATTTAAGTGTATCCTAATAAATTAATGGACAGGCTTATAAAATATTCATTAATTATCATCGGTCTTCACACTGCAATGAGGACTATAATCGCTTTATTCTTTTACGACCAACTCCCAATAGCATTTCTTGCTGGCGATTTTAATCAAAATCAAATGGACGAATATAGAGCTAGAGTTCTACTACCTGCATTTTTTTTAACTTTAATCTATTTTATTTTTAGATATTTTTCAGGTAAAAATCCTACCTCCCCATTGTGGCCTATATATGTAATAGCTGTTTCGCTAGTAATCACACAAATTATAGGTTTTATTACTTTTCTTCCTTTAACTCAAATTACCATCCAATTTTTTATTATTACTTTATTTATAGGTTTTATTGCTAGACAAGGCCATAATAAAAGAAAAAACGAAATCATTTAGAGTTTATTATGATATGGATAATAAGATTATTTTTGCTTACTTATGCTGTCTTATATTTTGGTATAGGAGCATGGGCAATCATTGACCATGTCAGGGATGCATTAGAGCTCGGCGATGTTCCATCATTTATGAAAGCAGTGGGTCTGCAAGTTACGGATGAAATAGGGTACTCAGAAGTTGCTGGTTTGTATGGTGGGATTAACATGGTCATTGGTCTTTTATGCTTTCTTGCTCTTTTTAGCAGAGGGATAACAACATATGTTTTATCGCTCCTTGCATTTTTAACTTTTAGTATTGCGCTTGGCAGATATTTATTCTCATTAATTCCAAGCACACCAACTTTTTACAATGCTTTCTTTGTTTTTGAAGTTGCAACATTTGCAATATCGCTATCTTTTTTCTTGTATATGAAATATTTATATAATCCCAGCAAGAGTGGCGATATAGAAAAAGTAGCTGAAGATTAATAATATTCCAGAGACTATATACAGACTCTTAATAAATCTTAACTTTGTTAATGCAATAGCAAGCAAAATAAACACTATGCTTAAAATTAATAAAATATAAAAGTCTCTTTGTAAAACTGTTTGACTGATTTGCATGGTTCCAAAAAATCCAATTATCGGTAATACAAACACTAGATTTAAAACATTCGAACCAATAATATTCCCTACAACAATTTGATGCCTGCCTTTTCTTAAAGCAGCAACAGTCGCTGCTAATTCAGGCAAACTCGTTCCTAGAGCCATAATAGTTAAGCCAATTATTAACTCTGAAATTCCTAAAAGAAGAGCAGTATTTTCAGCAAAAATAATTGATATATTAGCTCCTGCAATTAGTCCCACAAGACCTATTGCTGATAAAAAAAGGCTTTTTGAAAATGCGCTAGGCTCAGATTTTTCTTCTTCAGGCATCCCTTCAGTTTTTAATAGAACATACATAAATAGGATAAAAAGACCAACTAATCCGACACTTTCATTAAATGAAATTTTTTCATCAACAATAATCAGACCTAACATGAGGATCGATAAACCAAATGGTATTAAGTTTGATAAATGAGTTTTAGATGCTGAATTCAGGTATAAACACGAGACGCCAAAAATTAGAGCAATGTTTGAGATATTTGAGCCTATTGCTGTTCCAAAAGCTATGTCTTCATTTCCGTTGATCACTGCAGATATTGCAACGAATATCTCAGGCGCTGAAGTTCCGGCAGCAATTAGGGTTAACCCAACAACCAGATCATTAATTCCTAAATGTTTTGCAATAACTGAAGAATGATCAACAAATTTATTTGCACCCCATACAAGTATTGTAATCCCAAAAAGGAGTTGGATTAAATTTATTGCTAACTCCATGACAGTATTCTAAATGTAATGCTATTGAATTCATAATCATTTCAAGAGAACATAAGAACATATTTAGAAAAGAAAGGGTAATTATGAAAATTTCAGAACTGTTTAATGTATCTGGAAAAGTTGCAATCGTAACTGGTGGCTCCAGAGGCATTGGTGAAATGATTGCGGCAGGTTTTTTAGCAAATGGGGTCAAAGTTTATATAACCGCACGAAAAGAAGCTGCTTTAATTGAAAAAGCAAATGAACTAAGTGCAAAGTATGCGTGCGAATGTATTCCTGTTCCATGTGATTTAAGTACTATGGAGGGAATGACTAATTTTGTTAATTTCATTGAATCTGCTGAAGAGCATATTGATTTTTTAATTAACAATGCCGGAGCTTCATGGGGAGAGCCTTACGCTGAATATTCAGAAAAAGGTTGGGATAAGGTTATGGACTTAAATGTAAAGAGCATATTTTACTTGACTCAAAAACTTACTCCTATACTTAAAACAAAAGCTTCTATTGATAATCCTTCAAGAGTCATCAATATTGGATCAATTGATGGTTTAAATGTTCCAGCTTTGGAAAGCTATGCATATGGAGCTTCAAAAGCTGCTGTTCATCATTTAACTCGTGTACAGGCTAAAAGACTGGTTGGAGAAAATATTCTTGTAAACGCAATCGCTCCTGGTCCTTACGAATCTATGATGCTTGGAGCTGCAGTTAATCACGATTATTCTTTAATAGAATCAAGAAATCCAAGAAAAAGAATTGGTTCTCCAGAGGATATTGCAGGACTGGCAATTTTTTTGTGTTCAAGAGCAGGAGCCTATACAGTTGGAGCAGTAATTCCTTCTGATGGAGGCTTGGTTGGAACTGCCGGACATGATCTGAGTCAAATATGAGCCTTTATGATAAATATGTACTTCCAAAGCTTTTGGATTGTTGTTGTAGCATGGAGGGGTTTCAAAAAAAAAGAGCACAAATTGTACCCATGGCCTATGGCAGGATTTTAGAAATAGGAATAGGATCAGGTCTTAATTTTGATTTTTATGACTTTGATAAGGTCAGCGAGATAGTTGGTGTTGATCCAGCAGTAAGCTCAGTAGCTATAGCAAAATCAAGGGCTATAAAGCATCAGTCAAAAATTTCTTTTGTTGAAACAACTGCTGAATCTATTGATCTTGAATCTTCATCATTTGATAGCGCGGTGGTTGGATACAGTCTTTGTACAATTCCTGATCCAATACAAGCCTTAAATGAAGTCCACAGATTGCTTAAATCCAATGGATCACTATTTTTTATGGAGCATGGGCTGTCCCCTGAACCGAATATTCAAAAATGGCAACATCGCATTGCGCCATTTTGGAAAAAAGTTGGAGGTGGTTGTAATCTAAATAGAGATATTGAAGGGCTAATTCTTTCCGGTGGATTTAAATTTAAGGACTTAAATAAGAAATATATTAAAGGGCCTAAGATAGCCTCATATTTATATTATGGTGAAGCCCCTAAAGTTTGATTGAGCTAACCTGCTTGAAAGACTCAGCAATAAGATTTCGCATCCAAATATGAGATCCATCATTATCATCACTTCTGTGCCAGATTAAATATTGTTCGAGAGGGGGGACATTTAATGGTATTTCGAGGTAACTTAAACCATGTTTCTTTGCAAAAGTCTCAGAACAAAGCAAGCATAAGTCGGATGATCTGACTATCTCTGGTGTTACTAAGTAATGTTGTGCTCGCAGGGCAATTTCAGGTTGCAATTGCATTTTTTGCATTTCCATTTCAACAACAGAAACTCCACGTTTTCTATTTGAGATATTGATGTATTTTAAATTTAACATTTCATCTAGATTCATATTTGAAACTTTAGTTACAGGATGATTGGCTCGATGAGCAATAACAAATTGATCGGTAAACACTTTTACTGAATTTATATCTTTAGAATTTGGAATAAATGGATCAACAGCAAAGCTTAATTCATTCGTTGCCAATGCATGAGGAACCTGATCCCGTGCAGTGTAGTAACACTCAAGTTTTACATTTGGAGCTTGCTCCTCCATTTTGCCCATTAGGATTGCCAGGATTCGACCTTCATTAATATCACCAAGGGAAATTCTAAAAGTTTTTTGACTGGTCTCAGGATTAAATTCATCAGGTTCATTTACGCTTTTTTGCATTAACTGAAGAGCATTTTGAATATCCTTAATTATGTTTTCTGTTTTTTGAGTGGGGACCATGCCGCTGCCAGTTCTGACAAAGAGTTCATCATCAAATTTATCTCTTAACCGAGATAATGCATTGGATACGGCTGGTTGAGTGATGCCAACTACCTCAGCTGCTTTAGTCAGGCTGCCTTCTGTGTATATGGAGTTCATAATAACAAAAAGGTTCAAATCAAAAGAACTAATTTTCATTTTTATTGAATCCTATAGCTTTGCATGTTGCTTACAGTTATTATGGTTAAGAATAATTTAAATACTTATGATAAAGTTATTTTATAACATTCACAACACTTATATTATAAATAACATCTGTTAATAAGGGGAATAAAATGCGAGATTTAAAACCAGAAGTTCAAGCTTTTCTTGAACGAGTATCTAATTTTATTGATACTGAAATAAGACCTAATGAAACAACTTACGCAAAGCAAGTTGAAGAGGGTGGTCGCTGGTGTGTTCCTCCAATTATGGAGGAAATGAAAGCTAAGGCCAAAGCAAAAGGCTTATGGAATTTTTTCTTGCCTGGTTATGAAGGTGAATTTGGTACAGGTTTGACTAATTTTGAGTACTCACATCTAGCAGAGAAAATGGGAGCTGTTGGCATTGCATCTGAGGTATTTAACTGCTCTGCACCTGATACTGGAAACATGGAAGTTTTAGAACGATATGGGACTGAAGAGCAGCAAGAAGAGTGGCTTAAACCTTTACTTGCAGGTGAGATAAGATCAGCGTTTGGTATGACAGAACCAGGGGTCGCCTCCTCTGATGCAACTAACATGGCAGCAACCGCTGTTTTGGATGGAGATGAATATGTAATTAATGGAGAAAAGTGGTGGACGTCTGGCGCGGGTGATCCTCGCTGTAAGATCATTATTTTTATGTGTGTTACTGATCAAGATCCAGATTCGCCAAGACACAAAAGACATTCTCAAATTCTTGTACCAATGGATTCTGAAGGCATAGAGGTTAGAAAAATGATGGAAGTCTTTGGTTGGGATGATGCACCTCATGGGCACGCACATCTCAAGTTTACCAATGTAAGAGTTCCAAAAAGCAATATGATTCTAGGTGAGGGAAGAGGTTTTGAAATAGCTCAGGGTCGATTAGGGCCAGGAAGAATTCATCATTGCATGAGAGCAGTAGGCTTGGGAGAGAGAGCATTGCAGATGATGTGTGAAAGATCCCAAAATAGAGTGGCTTTTGGGAAACCTTTATCGCAGCTGGGTGGCAACATGGATATCATTGCTAATTCAAGAATTGAGCTCAACATGGCAAGGCTTTTAACACTTCAAGCTGCACACATGATGGATACAGTTGGAAATAAAGTTGCAGCAAGTGAGATTGCGCAAATAAAAGTCATTGTTCCTAACATAGTAAGTGATGTAATTGATCGAGCAATTCAAATGCATGGTGGAGCAGGTGTTTCTCAAGTTTTCCCTTTAGCAAGAATGTATGCGGGAATGAGAACCTTGCGTCTTGCTGATGGTCCAGATGAGGTGCATAGAAGATCAGTGGCTAGATATGAGCTTGGAAAGTATTCTGAGTATGATAAGTCGAAAGTAGAGTCATCTAATGTCAGCAGATCCTAGTAGATAGTTGACAAATAATTTAATCTTTTACGATACTGAAACGACGGGCCTAATAAAAGATTTTGCTCAGATTCTTCAGTGTGGATCAATTCAGGCTAACCGTAATTTAGAAATTCAAGATGAGCAAAACCTAGGTTGCGCTCCTTTGCCATGGGCAATACCGCACCCAATGGCTATGGTAACAAATAAGAAAACTCACCTTTTTAAGTCTAATGTTTCTCACTATGAAATGATGCGGGATCTTAACCGTCAATGGAGACAGTGGACCATAGATGAACCTGCAGTTTTTATCACTTTTAATGGCATGTCTTATGATGAGGAGTTGGTTAGAAGACAATTTTATTGGAATTTATTTGAGTCCTATCTCACAAATACTAATGGAAATAGTCGTCTTGACATTTTGTTAATGATTCATAATGTTGCAGCATTTTTCCCAAATACTTTAAACATACCTCTCTTCGAAGGAGGTCCTGGAGTAAGTATAAAGCAAGCTGATATTGCTGCTGCAAATGGATTTGAGATTAGTGATGCTCATGATGCAATTGCAGACTGTAAGTTAATGATTTCTCTGCTAGAAAAAATGAATCAAGAGAAACCTGAGTTAATAGATTTCTTTTTAAAAATTTCTTCTAAAACAGGAGTGCAAGAAGCTGTTCAGCAGCAGGGATTTTTGGGATTAGGAGAAGTTTTTAAACGAGAAATTTTTAGATATCCAGTTGTACCATGCGGAAGCAAGGCCCCTAATGATTTAATGTTTTTTGATCTCAGTTTTGATCCTCAGGAAATATTCGATCTTGATACACAGGAAATATATTCAATGGTTCAAAAGCCAGGTAAATCTGGTCCCTTTAAAAAATATGGAATCAATAAAACCATACCAATATGTCCAAGTGAAATGATAGATAACAAAGATGCTTTTGATACCGATTTTGCTCTCTTAGAAGACAGAGCTAAGCAGGTCAGAAACAACATTGATTTTCAGTCTCTCGTCAGCCAAGCCATGGCAGATAAAATAAATAATTGGAATAATGAATATGATCACATAGAGCAAATGATTTATGCAGGAGGATTTCCATCAAAGCAAGATAAAGATTTGATGGCTGATTTTCATCGCATTGATTCTGCTCAAGAACGAATAAGAATATGTCGTAACATAGAAGATCAAAGGCACAGGCTCTTCGCAGAGAGATTAATCTGTCAGTTTTATCCTCAAGAGGCACCCGAAGATATGATGAATCGTTATCAGTCCCTAATTACTCAACGTTTAAATGAAGATGGGCCATGGGGTTCAATGAGTAAAATTATGACGGATCTTGAAAATCTTATAGAGAAAGATAATCCTTCAGAGACTCAGCAAATTCTTAAAGAGACAAAAGAGTTTTTAATCCAGCGCTCAGAATCTTTGAGCTAAAGCTGTATAATGCTCAAATATTTTTTTAGACCCGTAGCTCAGTTTTGGTTAGAGCGTCGCATTGACATTGCGAAGGTCGATGGTTCGAGTCCATTCGGGTCTACCAATTTTGTGCATAAGCAATGAAAAATTCAGAAACATATTATCGAAATTTTGAATCTATTGATTATGATAAAAAATCAATCCTTTTTATTGCCGGTGCCGGTATGGATCACAGATTAGTAAGATCACTTAAGCTGCCCGATGCAGATTTTAACAAACCCTTAATTATTGATTTACCTGGACACGGAGACTCAAAAGGGACTTCTAGCAATACCATTGAGTCTTATAGTAAGTTCTTAATTGAATGTTTAGAAAGCTATGATCTTAATGAATTGAGTTTATGCGGTCACAGTATGGGCGGATTGATTGCTCTTGAGATGGCGATGCAAAAAAAATTTTCAGTTCAATCTATTATTTTAGTAAACAGTATTTATCCAACAAGAGTTGCTGAGCCACTCCTTGCTAAAGCAAAAGCCAGCAATGGTGATGCAGCTGATTTTATTATTAAATATGGACTTTACAAAAGGCTCTTAGGAATAAAAAATGCATTTTCGGAGGAAGATGATCTAGTAATGCTAGATGATCTAGAGGCATGTAATAGCTATCAGTTGGATTTAAATGCTATTAAAGATCTTGAAATTCCAATATCTATAATCCTAGGAAGTAAGGATAAGTTGGTTGATTTAAAGGCTGTTGAATCATTTGCAAATACAGTGCCTTGTAAAACTCACACTGTTGAAGAAGCAGGGCATTTTCTATTTTTTGAGCAACCCAATGAGCTGAATAAACTAATTGCTCAACTTGCTTAAAATTAGCCTAAGTCCAAACAAATAAAATCATTGGAATTGAAATGGCAACTATGACACATTCCAATGGCAGACCCAAACGCCAATAATCTCCAAATTTATAGTTACCAGGAGCCATCACCAAAGTATTGCATTGATGCCCAATCGGCGATAAAAATGCACAACTTGCCCCAACAGCTACTGCCATTAAAAAGGGTTCAACCGGCTGTCCCACTTGAAGAGCAAGATTTGCTGCAATAGGAGCCATGATCACTGCAGTTGCAGCATTATTCACAATATCTGACACAAACATTGTGATCACTAAGATCATCAAGATTAACCACGGTAGAGCCATGCCATCAGTAGTTGAAGATATGAAATTGGCTATATTTAATGAGATTCCAGATGTCTCGAGTGCCTGCCCAACAGGAATCATAGCTGCAAGCATAACAACTACTGGCCATTCAATGTTTCTATAAAGATTGCCATTTAAAACTCTTATTGAAATAAAAGCTATGACACATAGTAAGAAGGCGACAACAATATCCACGACATTAAACGCAGTTAGACCTATTGCTAAACCAAAGAAGACCAAGCTTTTTAAAAGGCGACTCCTGCTTGGAATGGTTTGAAGATCTCTTTCCATTAGAGGCATTAATCCTAAATGTTTAATCCGTTCTTTGACACCCTCATCATCAATTGTTCTGACTCCTAACAATAAGACATCTCCAACTTTAAATGCTTCCCTAGCAAGTCTCGTTCTGAATTTTGCACCTTGTCTCCACAAGCCAAGTAAGGCCAAATCTTCTGATGCAAGTCTTTTAAGAAATTCGTGCTTTCGTCCAATTAGTCTTGAGCCAGCTGTTACCATGACTTCAATTTCTGCCAGATCAGATTCTTTGACTGTTACCAAATCATCTGCAATTTCAAATCCGAGAGCTTCTTGGATTTTAGAAATATCATCAGGCGATGTTTTTATTACTAAAGTTTGTCCAGGTTGAATTTTTCTACCCATCGAAACTCTTGAGACACTTCCACTTTCATTAACCAAGCCTAGAACTTCAGTCTCTTGGCCTGAAATCTTTTTAATTTCAGACAGCCTCATTCCAATTGCTTTACTGTCCTCCTTGACCCTGACTTCAAAAAGATAGTTTTTTAGATCAATGAGTCTTGTTGTATCGTTGGTGTTTTCTCTAACTTTAACCAGTTTAAATCCTATAACTGCAATGAATATAACGCCCATTATGCTTACTGCAAGGCCAACGAATGAATAGTCAAAAAAACTAAAAGCCACACCTGTGTAATCTTGTCTATACTGTGCAATGATAATGTTAGGAGGGGTACCAATAACAGTATTCATTCCTCCAAGGATGCTGGCAAAAGCTAATGGCATAAGAAATTTTGAAGGATTCCAATCCATTTTTTGACACAGTGAAAGAGTGATTGGCAACAACAATGCCATGGCGCCAATGTTGTTCATAAACGAAGACAAAAACGCCGCAACTATCATGATTAATATCAGATATTGATTTTCGCCCAAAGTCAGTCGAGAGATAAAATTACCAGCTAAACTAACCATTCCAGCCTCTTGCAAGCCTCTGCTAATTAAAAGGACCAAGGCGACCGTAATGACGGCTGGGTGTCCAAAGCCAGAAAAGGCATTTTCTGCAGGCACAACTCCAAATAAAACTAATCCTGCAAGACATACAAGTGTTACAGCATCATATCGCCACTTTCCCCAAATAAGTAGACCTATCAAAATACCTATGGTTAACGCTAGAATCGTTTGATCAGTCATGTCTAACTTTTACACCCTTAATGTGAAATATCTAAGGATATCCTAACAAAAAAACATAAGATGTTATTATTATTTAAGCCTATAGATAAGAATTTTTTATATCTGTCACACAAGTTATACTGACCCAATGAAAAGATTACTGGATATCATGAATAATTTATTTGGGTTAGTCATCGTTCTGAATATTTTTCATCAAATCGTCTCAAGCACAGGGTATCTATCTATAAGCATTCCGATCATCAAAATACTTTACTGGGCGTCAATCATTATTTTTGTAATAGAATTAATACTTCGAATAGGTAGTGAAAAAAAACTCTCTTTTTTAATTTCAATCGATACCCTTGTTCTAATTAATCAACTCTTTTTTTCTGTATATGATTTAAGGATTTTAAGATTATTCAGACTATTCGATATTTTCAGTCAATCCAGATTTCTATTGCCCACAAATACTCTTATTAAGACAATTGTAAAACAAAAAAAT
>CABXVU010000011.1 GCA_902515775.1 uncultured SAR86 cluster bacterium | reverse complement strand
GACCCTTTCCGCTACCAATGGAGATTCAACCGTCACCGATACCTTTACCGTCAATGTGGGCAATGTAGAAGAGCTTGAATCAGCAGTGTTGCGCTATTCCGCAGCTTATAATTCAGTTTCTAGAAGCGGTTTTAGTGCCACGGCCACACGCGGACCTTCAGGTTCCAGCTTGGCTGCATACACTTTAGAGCAAGTCGGCACCACCAATTCAACTGACATTACCAGTGTGGACGATACGTCTAACAACTATGTTCCGGTCGAAATAAACTCTGGAACCGTATTAAATTGGCGTTATTATTTTCCTATTGATACTAGTGGTAGGGGCGAATTTGCTTTTGCACCAAATTCTTCTGCACTCGATGGCAAGTATTATAGTCCTCTAGGCACGGCAGTTACCACCACCATAGCCAATGCTGATTTCCTGACTGCAGGACGACTTGAAAGCGCTGAATATTGGTTCATGACCACCGATAAGTCTGCAGCCAACATTGATTACACTTCAGCATCAGAAGCGGCAGGAATGAACGTCCGATGGAACTATAGTACTTATTACACCTCTTGGCGAGATGCTAACGCTTCTCTTTCGAATCCATTTACAATTGATTATGTTACCGGTAATTCTGCTTTGGATTACACGTTTTCAGATGTAAAAGATTATCAGGTGTTAGTTCATGGAATTGGCAGTCCGAGTATAAATAATCACTCTGCTTTCGCTTTTGATTCTTCCGAGCAAGAGGTAGCTCGTCAATTTATTCAACAGCCAAATAGAGTTCTTGTTTTAGTTGGTGAAAATAGTAACTATGGTGGTTGGGGAGGTCTGAATGATGAATATGTTAACTTTTTAGAGTCAATCATGAGTGGAAGTGATTTCAGCGTCCAAAATGGTGGTTCAATGAGTCCATTTAATTTTACGTATGGTGGCACTCAATTTGTTAACACCAATACATTGGAACTCAGTCCATCGACTTTGATTTGCGATACAAATTTTAATACTTACTGTTATGGAAGTTGGGCTTTTTTCCCGGCCTCAATGACTGATTCCGAGTATGTATCAGATGTCTTTGTTTGGCTTGACATTAATCAACCCAATAGTACCACGGTTGATACTACCATTTTGCAGTACGCCCAATCATTATCAGTATCTTCAACATCATCCACCTATAACCTCTATGAAGATCAAGTAACTCTGGCCGGAGAAATTTATAAGGATGCTGACTTTACATCCTTTACCAATGGTTATAAAAGGGTTATTGCCATGGTACTCATCCCGATTGAAAACTTTGCTGCCAGTGGAAGCAGCAACGATTATTTTTACCCTAACTTCATTCCAACTACGTTTTGGTCTTATGGCGATGTTGGTGTCGATTATTGCTCAGCCGTGGGTAACAGCGCCGTTAATTGTAGAGACGTTGCTGATGAGATATATGATTTTTCAAGCTTCGCCCTTGATAGCTCTACGAGGCTTGATACATCCAGATTTTATGGCAGTGATAATGATTTACCTCAAGGTCAATCCATGTGGTGGCAAGTTCTCAATCCAAGTGGCGTCGGGGTTGGGCTTTGGGCACAAATTAATTTTAATGATTTTTATACGGGTGTCGGAGGTAACTACTTCCGTGATGATCAAGATAGTTTGCTGAACGTGGTGATTTCTAACGTGGATTACCGTAAAAATGATACGACTCGATACTCAGCAGGAGATACCGGCCTGGGCATGAATGGTTATCATTATTGGTCCTATCAAGGTGCGACCAATGCCGATAATGATGGCTTAGGCATCAATTACGGGACTTCTCCAGTTGAATGTGCAACTTCCAATGAAAGTGGTTGTTTTTGGGGTACCAATACTAATCAGCCTGGCGGTGCCATGATCACATCCTCTGATCCATATAAATCGGGCAATATGACCTTAGGAGTAAATTACAACTCCAACAACGATTCCTTCAGCACAGGAACATTTAATATTTCTGCTGTGACGCAAGAAGTTAGAGCCTCAAACGCTGGTTACTCACAAAGTGCAAGCATAGGTAGTTTTAGATCCTCAGATTTTTACTCCTCGAGTGCCACGGGCTACAGCGGATTTTTCAGTGGCATTTTAGAATTTGATGTTAGCGGAACGGGCAACTCTCAACTGGCTTCCATGCGCTCAAGCAGCACGCTTGCAACCTTTACGTTTGATACCACCAACGATGATGTGCAAGTGGTGGTTCCGATGACCATTAGCGCAGCACCTTCGAATAATTACACCTTAAATTGGACGACCGTGGATACTGGCTCTATGACTCTAAAGTTTGGTGATGCCACCAACGATGCAGCAAAATCAGCTTACATTTCAAGTGAGGTCTTTGGTGCTGAGATTCAAGACGATGGCGCACAAATTGATGGCACTTCAGGCGGCTCCAATAACTTAGCTGGAGTGATGGTTTCATACAATACACTAGATAGAGAGGATACTAGTTTATTTAGCAATAGTGGCAATGATTCCATGCCAGATACGGCTTATTCGACTTGGGGCTTTTGGGCCATGAGCGCGGCTGATGTCTCACCAAATTCTGGGACGCAAAATGCTTCGGTGCATTTGGGGACCTGGGTCGGCGGTGAAGTGGTTGCCCAAAATGAAATTCCAACTTCAGGCTCAGCCTCCATGAGTGGGGCAGCGGTGATGAAAGTGGCTTATCGTTATAATCAAACTGGCACCAATTATGATGTGCATAAATACACCACTAGCGCCAATGTGGCGGCAACCTTCAATTGGGGATCCAGCGGTTATTCTGGCACCTTGGCCTTTACTAATTTTGATGACAAAAATCCGATTGTCTCAAACGCTGGCTTTACATCCTTTAATGTTGCCATCACTGGCACAACGAACACTTACACAGGCAGTTCAACTGACAGTCTTAGTAATTCTTGGCTGGGTGGGGCATCGGTTGCCGGTGCTTTGTATGGTGGCTCATCACCGGATGAGAGTGGTGGTAGAGTGAATGTCAATTTATATAAATCAGGGGATACAGGCACAGCAGGAGCTAATGATTTTTACATGGCTGAGGGAATTTATCTTGTTGACTAGTTTAAAAGTTGTAAAAAAGAAACATATCTTTATGATGAGGTGCTTATATGAATAGTTTTGTAGAGTTCTTTCTTACTATAAGAAACAGCAAAGTCTTCAGTACCATCGTCATTGCTGTTATTGTTGCCTCTGCCGTGTATGCGGGTGTCAGCTCTTATAACATAGCTCCTGAATACACCATTTATCTAGATCTTTTTGACTATGCGATCACCTTATTTTTTCTCATAGAGATTATCATTCGGATAATTTCAGAGCGCTCATTAAAGAAATTCTTTAGCGATGGGTGGAATGTGTTTGATTTTTTAATTGTGACCATATCCCTGGTACCAATTAACAATGTTGAAAGTGTCTTTGTGGCAAGGCTCCTTAGAATTATTCGAGTCCTACGAATCATAACAGTGGTACCAGCTTTCCGTCATATCATTGATTCTTTAATTAAAACCATTCCAAGGGTCGGCTTTATTGCGCTGCTCATGTTTATCTTTATGTATGTTTGGGGCGCTATTGGCACCATGTTTTTTGGGAGAGTCGATCCAGAAAACTGGGGCAACATAGGCCTGGCCTTGATTACCCTTGTTCAAGTTGCAACTTATGATGATTGGGCTGCAATCATGGGGCAAGTCACAGAAGTTTATCCATTTGCGTGGATTTTCTTTGTGTCTTTTATCATCATTAATGCTGTCATACTTTTAAATATGGTCATAGGCGTAATCGTTGATGTTATGACAGGTGGCAGTGGAATCGATGATTTAATTAAAGCAGAAGAAAATTCTACGGATTAGCTTTAGCCAAGCACTCAGAAAAAGTTTTTTGATCAACGTTGCCACCAGAGAGCATGACCAAAGTTCTTGTACCTTTGAACTTTTCTTTGTTTCGTAACAAACAAGCCAAAGCCACAGCGCCGCTGGGCTCAAGCTTTAAGTTGAGTCGATTAAAGGCAAAGCGCATTGCTTCACATACTGCCTGATCCGATGCAGCCAAGCCCTTAACTCCAAAATGTGTATTAATAGCGAAAGGAATTTCACCTGGCATTGGAGTTAGCAAACCATCACAAAGTCCACCACGATTAGTATCCATGGCAACCCTCTCATTTTTTTCAAAAGACAATTGATGATCATTCCATTCCTCTGGCTCTGCAGTAAAGACACTGCATTCAGGATTAATATGTTTAATTGAAATACATGAGCCTGCTGTAAGACCGCCACCGCCAGCGCAAATGATTGCGTTATCAAGCTTAGGATTATTGGCATCATTGATAACTTCATAGGCCGCAGTGCCCTGACCATAAATGGTTGCAAGGGCATCGTAGGGATTAATGATGACCAAATCTCTTTCTTTGGCAATTTCAACACTCATTTTCTCTCTGCTTTCGGTGCGTCGATCATAAAATATTACTTCTGCACCTAGTGCTTGAGCGTTAGCAATCTTTCTTGCTGGAGCATCTTTGGGCATGACCACAGTTGCAGGGGTATTAAAAACCTTGGCTGCATGAGCGACGCCTTGAGCGTGATTGCCAGATGAATAAGCTATCACTCCGCGTTTGAGTTCTTTTTTAGAGAGCCTTGATATAGCTGAAAGGGCGCCTCTGACTTTAAAAGAACCTGTGATTTGTAAAGATTCAGGTTTGAAAAGATACATGCCATCTAACTCCTCATTCAAATCAGGACAAGTGACCAGTTGAGTGTGGTGGATATGTGGCGAAATGAGGTGATAAGTTTTTACGACCTCATCAAACCAAACATTTGGCTCGAGTTTCATCATGCTTATTTATTATTTAATTTATCTTTAATTTGAAATGGTAAATAGGCAATATAAAACAGAATGACAGCCAATGGAATCACTGCAATTAAATGCAGAGGAGGATCTGGGAAGTAATCCATTAAAGTGCCATCAACTGGTCTGTCAACAAGGTACCAATAATTAGCAGGAGAGCCTATTAAAAGGTTGGCAATGTAAACCAAAATTAATAAGCCTAAGGTTACCCCGATTACTTTTAGAATATCTATTAGGTAGGGTCTTTCTTTAAATACCATCACAACATACAAAACAGCTAAAAGAATAAAGCTGTGACCCCAAAAAAAAGGGGAGTATTCGCCATGAGGGAATCCGTATTCAAGATCTGGGGTAGCTAAAGCCATGGATGCACCACAAATTCCCCAAAAATAAGCACAGTTAAAAAGAATTTTTGGAGCGTTATCTTTAAGTAAATAAATAATCATGGCAATCATTGAAAAATCACACATATGCAGTGGAAACTCACCCTGCCATGGCAAATCAAACAACATAACGTCATAAATCGGCTGGGTTAGCATGTGGATGATGATAATGATGGCAACAACTTTACCACCCAAGATTTGTTTAGATACAGTTTGAATTTGGAAGTATTTGATATAGCTATAGATTAGACCAGCGCATATCGAAAGAGTAATAAGATGCTGAGTCCCAAATACTTCAAATGCTGGATAATTCATTTTATTAAATAAATTTTTCAACTATGTTATAACACAGTCCCAAAAAAATACATGGTTAGTAATTAATGTTACAAATTTGTCATCTTTATAGGGTTTTTATTTATACAAATTAATGTAATATTTTATAAAATAATTAGCAAAAATTTATGTCTCAAGATTGTTTACTTTTAAATGGAAATGGCCGTCCGGTCAGTTACCTTCCTTTATCTGTGTTGAACTGGAAAACAGCTATCAAACTTAGTATTACAAGAGATGTAATAGTTATTAAAGAGCATGCTGATTGGGTGGTAAGATCGCCTTCAGTGGAGATGAAGGTCCCAAGTATTTTGATGCTGCAAAGCTACCATCCCTTTCATAGTTACGTTAAATTTTCTCGAACCAATGTATTTTTAAGAGATCTTTATACTTGTCAGTATTGCTTTGATATCTTTGAAAAGAAAGATTTAACTATGGACCATGTTGTGCCCAAATGCAGAAATGGGGGGTCTAACTGGGAGAATGTTGTCACAGCATGTAAACGATGTAATTTGCAAAAAAGTGACAAAGACATTCGACCCAAAGTTGAGCCCGTTAAGCCTACATTAAGTCATTTAATTCGCGGCCATCAAATTGATAAAAGTAATTTTCCAGACAGGGAATGGAATAAATATATCTTTCAGTCGTAGTTATATTTAACGCTGCAGCCATAGGCGACTGTTGAGCTAATTTCCAATTGACGGTTAGCGTTAACATCGCTCAAATGAATTGCAACGTAATTGATAGCATCTTTTAATGAGGCTGAAAAAAACTGCATGCCCTTGCCAACATCATCAATTGCACCCTTGTATCTGAGGATTCCCTCGCTATCAATCATGTACATATGAGGCGTAGTTTTGGCTCCATATTTCATCCCGATTTCTCCTGATTCATCAAGTAAAACATGAGACGGATAAGCGCTTCTTAATTCAGTCAATTCATTAGCTTTGTTTGGCTTTACATGGCCTTGATCTCCTGGAGTGGAGGAAATAATACTTAGCCAAATAAAACCTTCTTTTTTAGCCTGTTCTTGGACTGCTTGCATGTTATTTTCGTCATAATGTTTAGCAACATATGGACATTCATGATTGGTCCACTCAAGAATCACCGGTTGCCCTATAAAATCCGATAAATTGATTGTATTGCCATATGAATCAATTCCCGAAAAAGCAGGAGCTTGTTCATTGACTTTGGGATTTTGTAAAACGATTTCGGCAGCCATTACATTAGAACTGAGGATTAAAAAAGTTAAAAAATTGAGCATTAATTTCATTTTAGATACCTTATCAAAAGATCCTCGGTTAACACAGCAGGTAAAATTTTAGACTGACTCATGCCAGGTTTCCAGAAAATATAAAGAGGGATGCCGGTTCGATTGTACTGAGCCAAGCCTACTGCGATGTCTTCATTTCTATTGGTCCAATCAGCTTTAATGTATTGAATGTCTTCTTTCATGAGATATGCTTGCACCTCATCTCTTCCCAAGGCAGCTTTTTCATTGGTTTGACATGTAATGCACCAGGCGGCAGTAAAATTGATTAGATATGCCTGATTGTTAGATTGCAGTTCTGATTCAATTGTAGGAGTCCAGCTGATTGAATTAGCGTCTGCTTGCATGACTGAGGGGGTGGGCAGGTTATTAAAGATTTGAATTGAAAGCATGATTGTTGCAAGCAAACCCAGCCACTTCCATTTTTTCTCAAAGGTAGCTATCAGCCATATAGCTGCACCCAAGCAAAGACCTAAAATTAAAAGTTGGATTAATGCATCTCCTGAAGTTTGCACCATGAATACCCACATTAACCATAAAGCGGTTGCAATCATTGGGAATGCAAAGAACTGCTTCAATGTTTCCATCCATGCTCCTGGTTTAGGAAGCGCGCCTATCCATTCAGGCTTGATTGCAAGAATTAAGTATGGTCCTGCAAATCCAAGTCCTAAAGATAAAAATATTGGCAAAGTTGCAAACGAGGGCTGGAGAAGTGCATAGCCAACGGCTGCACCCATAAATGGAGCTGTGCATGGTGAAGCAACAACAACAGCTAATACCCCAGTAAAAAAAGAACCTGAGTAATCATTTCTTGATTGAATGTTAGTGCCCATGCTCGTTAAACCTGAGGCAATATTGATATTTGTAAGCAGGATTAAACCAATGCCTAACATAATTAAAGTTAAAATACCCACCACCACAGGGGATTGAAGTTGATAACCCCAACCAATCATGGAGCCAGTTGATCTAATAATCATCAGGGCCGTTGCAATTGAAAGAAAAGTAGACATTACTCCTCCGACAAAGGCCAATGCATGATTGCGAATTTTTATATGATCATCACCACCCATCGAAACAAAGCTTAAGACTTTTAATGATATGACTGGAAAAACGCAGGGCATGAGATTTAGAATCAGACCTCCCAGCAAAGCAAACAATATGGCCTGCCATAATGACATGCCACCTGTTGCGGATTGAAGTTCTTCTTTAACTAAAAAGCCCTCGCCATCTAAACTGAGAATTCCTGAGAAGGATTCTACATTTGCATTCACTAAAGGAATTGAAATTTCATAGGTATTATCAGTTACATTTACTAGCTGTTGAATTTCGGGATATGAAAAATAGTTATCCTCTCGAGGGAACAAGTATGCATTTAAAAAGCGAGTATCGCTTTGAAAACGAACCACTAGGTTGTCGCCTTTAATTGAACTTTCTGTAGAAATAAGTTTTGTTGGCAGAGACCTTATCTGCTTGTCTAAAACTTCATTAGGAGCAATGTCTGACAAGTCTAAAGATAGAGATGCTGATTCAGGAATACAAATATCAGCACAAATTAAAAAATTAAAATCTACCTTTATTTCTTTGAGGTTTGTTACTTGGGATCTAAAAACTTGAAAAGGAAATACAATATCTCCCTCATAACCGTAAGTCATCAACGGAGGATAGGGAATGGTTATTGGTGTTGGCCATTGAACATTTTCAACTATAACGCCCTCATCAGTTGCCCACTCAGCATCAAAGGGACTGCCAGAATCTCCAGGATTCTCCCAGTAGGTATGCCAACCTTCTTGCATTTGAAGTCGGATGCCAACATAAAATGATTCTTGATTTGGGTCTTGAAGATTTGTTATCAGGCTTGCTTTTGCATGCCCTGTTTCTACAGGGTTTGCTAAAAGCAATGAGCTTAAAAATATAGCGCAGCTCAATAAGATATTTTTCATGAAGCTCATGTTAAACCATTGTAATAAAAAAAGGGGAGCCAAAGCTCCCCGATCACATTATGAATGAGTTATTTGCTACCTAAAACCTTAGGTGTCTTAATATCAATCATGCGTGGCTTTTGAGCATCAGGAATGATTTTTTCTAACTCTAAAGTTAACATTCCATTGGTTAAATCAGCACCATGAACTTCAACATTTTCAGCTAAAGTAAATTGTTGCTTGAATGCTCGTTGAGCTATGCCTTGATAGACAACTTCATTCTCACCATTTAACAACTCAGCTTTTGGGCCTTTGTGCTCAATGGTTAATACGCCTTCAGCCAATTCTATGTTGAGATCTTCTTTTGCAAGACCAGCAACTGCAACATCGATGAAGATCTTATTTTGATCTCTTCTAATGTTATATGGTGGATAGCTTGAGGATCTTTCTGTTGATTCAGAAAATCTTTGCAATCTATCAAACAGGCTTTCAAACCCTAACACACGAGTTGTTAGGAACGGATCGGTAAAATTAAGTACCATAATATAGTCCTCCTTAGTAG
Organism: uncultured SAR86 cluster bacterium; assembly: GCA_902515775.1. Classification (GTDB taxonomy): domain Bacteria; phylum Pseudomonadota; class Gammaproteobacteria; order Magnimaribacterales; family D2472; genus D2472. The sequence continues at coordinate 37,821 of CABXVU010000011.1, read as the reverse complement.
CGACTAATTGTGCATACCCAAATGGCGTATGCGGTTAATATATGTAGACCCTAATGGCATCTACAATTCTTATATATGTATCTTTAAAAGGATTTCAAGTAAGGAATAAAAGAATTATTCGTTCCAATGAGTCACAAATTTATCTAGATTAAGCTCGGGTATCTTCTTTGTAGTTCCTGATGGAGTTCCTACATATAAATAGCCAATCACTTCATGGTCAGAACTTAAATTCAAGTATTGCGCTAATTTTTCATTAAACGCAAATTTTCCAGTTCTCCACATTCCTGCAAAGTTCTTCGCATGCAACGCAAGCAGGATATTTTCAGCTGCAGTAGCTGTTGAGAGCATCTGCTCCACTTTTGGCACCTTTGGATGTTCTGTTACTTTGGTAGTTAAGATAATAACCATGGGTGCCCTAAATGGAGCAGCTCGATATTTTTCCAGTTGCTCTGATGTTAGGTCTTTAAATTCATTTTTAGCAAACTCAACAAATATCCTTGATAGTTTTTCCAAACCTTTACCAGTAACCTCTATAAAGCGTGAGGGTCTGAGCCACGCGTGATCAGGAGCTCTCAGGGCAGCTTGATAGATTTCCTGCATTTCTGCACTCGAAGGTATTGGGTTAGTTAATTCTCTTGGAGAATTTCTAGTTAAAATATTTTGCATTGCTTCCATACATGCATATCTTAGTTGAAAAAGCCTTTATTTGAGAAAAAATTAAATATTTTGCATGATAAGATTAATTTTACTTTCTTAAAATTTATTGATTATGGAAATTACACTTTTATACACATCTTTGCTGACAATTCTTGCTATTTTTTTAGCAATAAAAGTAGGAATGCACAGAACTGAAACAAAAACGATGCTAGGTGAGGGAGAGTCTTCATTGCTTCTTCAGTCAATTCGCGCTCATGGCAATCTTATTGAATATGCTCCTTTTGCTCTGATTTTATTAGCATTACTTGAAATGCAAAATACGTCTGATTGGATACTGCATCTTTGTGGGTCATTATTTTTTCTTGCAAGAATCTTACATGCATATGGAGTTTCCATTTCTCGTGAAAGTACACCTTATCGCCTCATCGGGGCATTGGGAACTTGGCTGATTATGTTGGTAATGAGTGTGCTGGGAATATATATCTATGTTTCATAAAATCAAAAGCATCCATGAACTTTTTACCTTAAAAAATGTCAAAGCTCATATGTTTAAAAGAATATTTTTATTAGGATTATTAGTAATTCCTTTTGCTCAGGGATTAGAGAAGGATGAATCAGAATATCCTCAAATTGGAAGCATTTGGCAATTGGTAAAAAATGGATCTCACAATTTATCCTCAGGGCCTGGACAAGTAGTATATTTTCTATCTAGCGACGCATATCACACTTATATGAGTAGAGAGTTTCAAATGTGGGATAGTTTCTCAACAGTGGATACTAGAAATTTAGTTAGGCTGCAGAAGAATGATGCTCTAAAAATACTTGATATTAAATTTGAAGGCGCAATATATAAAGTAGAGTTGTTAGATGGCTTCCATAAAGGCAAAAAATATTATCTTATTGGTGAAGAATTAAAAAAGAACTTTGAACAGGAGAATAATCAGGATGAGAATGTCTAAAAATATCATAGCAATTACTTTTGCATTATTAATGGTAAGTTGCTCCTATAGTTCATTGAGACCTGAAGTGGTCGATCGAGCAGATGCACAAAGAATGCAAACTGTTATTTTTGCAACTGTTGTTTCTATTGATAGAGTTATCTTATCTGGTGATGGAGATACTGGAGCAGTTGCGGGTGCAATCATTGGTGGTGTTGCAGGATCTTCTGTGACTGATTCTGAAAAAGAGTCTGATATCGCAGGCGTTTTGGGAGCTCTAGTGGGCTCAGCTGTTGGCTCAAAAGTTGGCGATGCTGCTACCAGGAAACCTGCAATTGAGCTTTTATTAGATTTAGATTCTGGAAAAACAATTTCTATTATTCAAGAGGAAGGAGATTATAGTTTTGCTGTTGGACAAAGAGTTAAAATTATAAAAAATAGAGGCAAGTCAAGGGTGCTGCCTTTGCAATGACCTCAGAAGCATTCACTGTAATATACAACAAAGCACTTGATTTGGTTTCGAGGCGAGAGCACTCTCAATACGAGCTTATTCAAAAACTAAACAAACGTTTTCCTGAAACAATGCCTATTATTGAAGAGGTAGTTAAAAAACTAGCTGTAAATAATATTTTAAATGATGAGCGTTTCGCAGAGATGTATCTTAATTCAAGAGCTAGAAAGGGATTTGGACCCAAAAAAATTGAGATGGAATTAAATTTTAAAAAAGTAGATTCTTCATTCATTGCCATTGCCATAGCAGAGTATGAAAGCTGGACTGAGAATGCGCAAAATGAATTATTGAAGAAATTTAAAGGGGTCAAACCAACTGATTACAATTCAAAGATGAAGCAGAAACAATTTCTGTTTAATAGGGGGTTTAGCTCGCAAATTATTGAACGGATTTTATAAATTGACATGGTATGATTTACTATTATGTCCTTTCAGGTTCTTGCTAGAAAATATCGGCCCGCCACCTTCTCTGAAGTGGTTGGACAAGAACATATCTTAAAAGCCCTAGAAAATAGTATTCATCACAATAAGCTGCATCAAGCATATATTTTTAGTGGCACAAGGGGAGTTGGAAAAACAACCATTGCAAGGGTTTTTGCTAAATGCCTTAACTGCCAAAAGGGAGATGCACCGCAACTAGAACCATGCAACGAATGCAGCGCCTGCTTAGAAATTAAAGCAGGGCGCCACATTGAATTTTTAGAAGTTGATGCAGCATCAAGGACTGGTGTTGATGATATGAGAGAGTTACTTGAATCTGTTCAATATAAGCCTGCAAATGCAAGGTATAAAATTTATCTCATTGATGAAGTGCACATGCTTTCAAAAAGTAGTTTTAATGCTTTATTAAAAACTCTAGAAGAACCACCGGCTCATGTAATGTTTTTAATGGCAACTACTGAGATAGAAAAAGTTCCTAAGACCGTTTTATCACGTTGTCTACAACTGAATCTTAAGATTATTCCAGAGTATCAAATAAGAGATCACATAAAGTCTTTGCTTGATCTTGAGGGTATAAAATATGATGAGGAATCATTATTTCTCATTGCAAGCTCAGCTCAGGGATCCATTCGCGATGGATTAACACTATTAGATCAAGCTATTGCTCATGGCAATGGAATGCTGGAGTCAAATCAGGTAAAAGCATTGTTGGGAACTATTGATCAATCTTATATCATTGAGCTCATAAATTATGTGGCTAGCTCTGATGGAGATGGAGCTTATTTAGCATTAAATAAAATTACTGAATTAAACGTTGAGTATGAACAAGTACTAAAAATTATTATTTCTGTTTTTCATAAAATTTCATTGCATCAACACCTTCAGGATAGTGAAGATGAAGGTATAAAACAATTAGCGGAAAATATTGATCCTCAGATCATTCAATTGCACTATGAGATCTCTCTCAATGCTTTAAGTAAATTCCATGTTCATCCTCACCCTAAGCAAGCTCTTGAATTATGCATTTTACGTATGCTTGCTTTTCAACCTCTTTCAGAGAGTTCAGCTCCAAAAATAGAAAAAAAAAATCTTAAACTAGCATCTGAGTCCAAATTATTAAAAAAGAATATTGATAAGTCTGATGTGCCCCCACAAGATGGGCAGAAGTCAAGAGACACAATAACTATTTCAGCTGGCTCAGAGGAATTAAGTGCCGAAAATACAGCCATGCTTAAAGATCTTGATATGCAAAGTTGGAATTCGATATTTAATTCACTTAATTTATCTATGTTTGTCAGCCAAGTGTTCTCAGAGTTTGAGTTTGTAAGCTTTGCTGATAATGTATTGACGCTAAAAAAATCTGATGAACTTATCAATCCAACTGAGGGACTAAAAACCGAATTTTTAGAGGCTATTGCTGTTCAGCTGGGCCAAAGGATCTCATTAGTCATAGAAAGTGGAGAGGTGAGAGAATCACCTGCAGCTTTTGAGAAAAAAATGGCTCAAAATCAGCTTGATGAAGATAAAGATGCTCTTTTAAAGAATGCAGCTGTCAAAGACATTCTTGATAGCTTTGGTGGAAAAATTATTGATGAATCTATTAAAAAGGCTAGCTCATGAGCAAAGATTTATTATATGAGCTTATAGAAGCTCTTACTATTTTGCCTGGAGTTGGTAAGAAATCTGCTCAACGCATGGCTTTATTTTTGCTAGATAAAAATAAAGATGGTGCTTTACATTTAGCACAAACGTTGCAAGAGTGTCTTGAATCCATTCAACGATGTGAGGTATGTCGACAATTAACGTCAGAACCCATTTGTAGAATTTGTAGTGATCAATCGCGGGATGCATACAGTTTGTGTGTAGTTGAAAGTCCCTCAGATGTTTTAGCCATAGAATCTACTGGAGGTTTTAAGGGTAAATATTTTGTTCTGATGGGTCGCCTTTCACCAATTGATGGAGTATCGCCTGATGATCTCGGCATTCCAGATTTATTACGTCATATTAAAGGCGCAAAAATTGAAGAAGTGATTCTTGCAACTAGCTCAACCGTTGAGGGCGATGCAACAGCATCTTTTATCAATGATCATCTTGAGAGTGTTAAAGTTTCAAGAATTTCCTATGGTATTCCTATTGGTGGAGAGTTAGAGTATGTCGACGGCAACACTATTGCGCGAGCTATCCAAGGGAGGATCGAAATTTAATGTCTATTAAACCGGATGTATGGATTAAAAAAATGGCTGAATCAGAAGGGATGATTGAGCCTTTCTCTGAAAATCAGGTGCGAGTAGATGAAAAAGGTGAAAAACTCATTTCATATGGTGTCTCAAGCTTTGGTTATGATGTTCGTTGCGCCAATGAGTTTAAAGTTTTTACAAACATCCACTCAGCAACCGTTGATCCTAAAGTTTTTGATGATGATAGTTTCGTAGATATAACCTCGGATGTATGTATTATTCCTCCAAATTCTTTTGCTCTAGCTAGAACAGTTGAATACTTTCGGATTCCGAGAAACGTTCTAACAATATGTTTAGGGAAGTCAACATATGCAAGATGCGGGATTATCGTCAACGTTACACCACTAGAGCCTGAATGGGAGGGGCATGTAACCCTTGAGTTTTCAAATACCACTAATCTTCCTGCAAAAATATATGCCGGAGAGGGCGTTGCACAAATGATTTTCTTTGAATCCGATGAAGAATGCGAAGTTAGTTATAAGGACAGGGGAGGAAAGTATCAGGGACAAACAGGTGTCACTCTCCCAAAAACCTAATACAATTTCTTGAGTTCAAGCGAGGTGTCGCCATCTTGGTCCTCATCCTCAACCTTAATTATTAAATAGTCTAGATCAGGTGCTAAAAAATAGCGGGTAGTTCTATCATCCTGAAGTCTGATGCGCTCCACAATGATGCATGGAAAATTTGTGCCTTCTACTTCAAATTCTCCATTTTCAACAACTTTATAATTATTTGCTTCAATTGCTCCTGTTTTTAAATCTGGAAGCATTAATGAAAATTCTTTCATGCCAGTAATAATATTTTTTCTAATTTGAATCTGAACATTCAAAGGATCAAATACATTTTCATTTACTGGCAAATCTTGGCTCCATTCAAACTTTCCTGATGAGGTTAAAAGTCCTGAAACTTGATCAAAATTTAAAGTTCTTTTATCAGTAATTAAAGTCCACTTAACATCAACAAAATATTTAGTAGAACTTATTAGATTATTTTTTTCAGAGAAATCAGAAATTATTTTAATTTTTCCAAGTGGAAATTTTGCATTAAATTGAATTGTTCTTTTGCCAGCCTCCTCATGAGTAATTAGCTCTCTAATTCCTTTCATGGTAACTCGTGAGTTTGTAAAAACATATTCACCTTTGTAGTCAGGAATCTCTTGAGCCAACAGATCAAAAGAAATCAACACAAACAAAATTCCAATACATCTATACATTAAAGAACTCCATGTGATTTGGACCAAAATGACTTTCAGATTCAAATTTAACTTGATCGCCTTGAAGTGAGATATATCCTTTTGCTATATCTGCAATGACTTTTGGATAAATCATGTGCTCAATTTTATGAATTCGATTAATTAGTTTTCTTTCAGATTGTGAGGGATCTATTTTTAAAGCGCCCTGTGTAATTATTGGCCCACCATCAAGCTCATTATTGACATAATGCACAGATATACCATGCATTAAGTCTCCATTTTCAATAGCTTGCTTATGCGTATTTAATCCAGGATAGTTGGGCAATAATGAAGGATGGATATTGATTAGTTTTCCACTTAAAGCGTCTGTAAAATCCTTTGAAAGAATTCGCATAAATCCAGCAAGCACAACTAAGTCTGGTTCTATGGGAAGTATCTGTTCTAATAAAGCCTGATCAAATTCTTCTCTTGAATTATATTTTTGATGTTCAATCACCTTGCTCATCAAATGAAATTTTTTAGCACGTTCCAAACCTTTGACATCAGTTTGATTTGAAATTACAAGTTCAACGGAAGCTGGTATGTTGCCTATTTGACATGCTTTCGCAATGGCTTCTAAATTGGAGCCACCGCCTGAAATTAGCACCACTATTTTTTTCATTATTAATAATATCGTATTTGTTCTTTGAGATTACTTTTAGTAATTGAGCCAATTTCGAAGGAACGTAAGTTATGATTCGATAAGACATTTTGCGCTTTTACTAGATCTGCTTGATCTATTATGCACACCATCCCAATGCCACAATTAAATATCCTAAGCATGTCTGCTTGAGAAATTCTTCCTTTTTCTTGAAGCCACTTGAAAGCCTTAGGAAATTTCCATGATGATAAATTTATATCTGCCACCAATCCACTTTTAAGAATACGAGGAATATTTTCTGTTAAACCGCCTCCAGTAATATGTGCCATACCTTTGACATTAATTTTTTTAATTAGTTCTAAAATAGGCGCAGTAAACAAATGAGTCGGTTTGAGCAATGCCTGCAGTATTGAGTCAGGAGCTTTATGTTTTTTAATAATTGAGCGTATTAATGAATAGCCATTTGAATGAGGACCACTAGATTCTATTCCAATAATTATATGTCCAGACTTTATATTTTTTCCATCAATTATTTTGCTCTTCTCAACAACGCCAACAGAAAAGCCAGCTAAATCAAAATTATTCTTTACATAATGGCCTGGCATTTCAGCTGTTTCTCCTCCCAAAAGGACACAATTACTTTTTTTACAAGCTTTAGCAATGCCCTTTACAATTTTTGCAGTTGATCTTGGTTCGAGTTTTGAGGCAGCAAAGTAATCTAAGAAAAATAAGGGTTCTGCACCACATGTGATCATATCATTAACACACATAGCAACTAAGTCTTGACCAGTGAGATGAATTTTATTGTGTGCTTGACTCAGAGATACTTTAGTTCCAACGCCATCGGTGCAACCTACTAAAACAGGATTTTTATACTTGGATCCAAGTTCAAAAAGACCCGCAAAACCTCCAATTCCTCCGAGGACTCTTTTATCATGAGTTGCATTGACACTAGCTTTAATAGACTTTACTAGTTCATTACCCTTTTCAATATTTACGCCAGCCTTTGCATAAGGATCTGTAGGTTTTGTTTTACTAGTCATTTACAATAAAAATATGAACCAAAAATTTAAAATCTTATTTCTTCTGAACTTCCTTTTAATCAATTTAGTCTCTAGCAAAGAGTTACCAACATTGTTTGAAATAACTATTTCCTCTGATCAGTATACCAATACTAACGATGGATTGAATAAAGCTTTCAATAGATTAATTCAAAAATTGTCAGGATCGAGAAGTAAAAAATTTTTATGGAGAATTGGTGATGCCGAACTCAAAAAGATTGATTTTGTCTCTTCTTATTCTACTCAAATGATAGAAGACAAAGAATATTTATCAGTTTTATTTAATAGTGATTTGCTTGTTCCCCAATTACGTAAATTAGACTTACCTCTAATAGGTTTTAACCGTCCAGTTATTCTTTTTTTAATAAAGCTTGATACTGGTGAATCATCGCCAATTTATCTAGATGGCAGCCAATTTGATAATTCATATGCAGCTGAGATAAAAAAAATGTTTGAGGATATTTCCCGAGATAGAGGAGTTTATCTCGAGCTACCTGAATTTGACTTAGAAGATCGTAATTTACTTAAGCAAAAAAATATACTTTTTTCTCCATCAACTCATATAAAAGAAAAATTTTATAATGATGCTTTTTTATCAATTGAGATGACAAGGATTGGTATTAATCAATGGACCATTAATGGTGACTTAAAAACTCCTTCAACCATTCAAGAGAAGGAGGTAATGGATTATCTCCGCAATGATGTGCAAGACTTTTTAGATAATTTTCTTGAAGTTCAACAGCTAGAACCTGGAAAATCTGGAGACAAGATTATTATTTCTGTTTCTGGTTTAAATAATTTTAAGGATTTTCAATCAGTTGAATCTGAACTAGATAAAATTTTTGCTATTCAATTCAGAACTTTTCGCTCATTTGAGCCTGAGAGGGTTGATTACAGCACTCAATTATTCCAAACAAAAGAATCATTAATTAAGGAACTTCGAGGTAGCACTAATTTTTTAATTAAAAAATATAAAATTGAGAATAATCAATTAGAACTAGAATTTTTAAATTAATAATGAGTAAATATTTTATATTTATCCCCAATTTACTCTCCATAATCAGAATTTATCTGATGTATCCATTGCTTACTTTCATTGCAGAGGAAAATTATATTTTTGCTTTATATGTATTCATAATTGCTGCTGCTACTGATGGTCTTGATGGTTATCTGGCAAGAGTTATGAGTTGGCAAACAGACCTTGGCAAGATCCTTGATCCAGTTGCTGACAAAGTCTTGTTGATTGGAACTATTTTAATCTTGTGGATTAATGACTATATTCCAATTTTCGTATTTGTAGTTTTTGTACTTCGAGATTTCATCATCATTATGGGCGCCGCGTTTCATATGACCGTCTATGAAACTGCAACTCCAAATCCTAATATTTTTGGAAAAATTACTACCTTTGTTCATATCGGTTATCTTGCAGGCGTTTTTATAGATATTATTTTTGCACTTAACATTGTTAACTTTTTTATTGATGTGTTCGTAGCTTTGATCACTATAATTAGCTTACTTTTATATGGTTTCAACTGGTTGAAACTCACTGCTGAGTTAAATCGTGAATAATCCCAAACAACTCATTTTTCCATTTCAGGTTAATCAAAGGGCATCTTTTGAAAATTTTTTCTGCTCGTCAGATAATCGTTTCCTCGTAACCAGACTTAGTGCTTTTGTTTCAAGTAATGATGCACAGGAATTAATAATAAGTGGAGAGAAGGACGTAGGAAAATCTTTCTTGATACAAGCGATTTGTAACGAGTTGGGCTTGAGGGATAAAAAATTCGCTTTTATTCCGATGAATAAAGCTATCAAAATGGATATTGGAATTTTTCAAGATTTAGCATCTTTGGATGTGATCTGTATTGATGATCTTCAACTTATATTGGCAAATGAAGACTGGGAAAAAGCTCTATTTAATTTAATAAATGAGTGTCAACAATCTTGCTGCAGTCTAATTTTATCTATTGGAGATACTCAACCGTTAGAGGAAGTCACAAAATTGCCTGATTTGCTATCAAGAATTAAGCGAATGGAATTTATGATTTTGCGAGAGGTGCAAAATGATCAATTAGAGCAAGCATTAGGTTTTGTGTCTAAAAAATTAGACATTAAAATAGAAAAAGCTGAATTAAATTTTCTGTTAAAGCATCAGACTAGGAAGTTTTCTATCCTAGTTGAAAATCTTCTTTCCTTGGATCAGCAAGCAGCCTCTCTAAAAAGAAGGATAACAATTCCTTTGATTAAAGAGACTCTTAAACTCTAATCAAGATCAATCATACAATCTTGACAAGTAAACAGTGCTTTAGGCTGCTGGATTTCTGCGAGTGTTTCATATAGATTTGCTATACCATCAAGGGCAGATAAAACTTTTGTTTCTGTGATAGAAATATCAAAATTTTCGAGAAGTTCTTTAATAATTAGCTCTTCTGGAGAGAGTTTCTGTCCATAATATTCAACCTGATAATCATCTAATTCAGTCATGTTAGCAGCATAAGCAATTGCATTCTCAATGCCTCCAATCTCATCTATCAAACCTATCTCTTTTGCGCTTGTGGCGATCCAGACTCTGCCGCCAGCAATTTTATTTATGTCTTCGTATGATTGAGATCTTGAATCAGCTACAAAGTTAACAAATCGATCATATGCATCAGCTCCCCATGCAGCAAATATTTTATCCAATTCATCATCAATAGCCTGAGTTGGATCCCAACCGCCATGCTTAGAAGTAACCACACCATCATAATTAACTCCAATGTAATCCATTGCGTCTTCTAATGTTGGTATTGCAATTGCTACACCTATAGATCCAGTGATCGTTGTTGGTTCAGCAAAAATATAATCTGCTGGGGTCGAGATATAAACTCCTCCAGATGCTGCATAATCACCCATAGAGACCACTATATTAATGCCTTTTTTCTTAGCTGCAGATAACTCATCTCTCATCATTTCACTGGCAATGATAGAGCCACCTGGGCTATTAACTCTAAATACAATAGCTTTTGTATTTTCGTCTTCGTGAGCAGACCTAATTTGTTTTACAACTCCATTTGCACCAGCAACACCTGGAGCTATGTCACCCGGCATGATTGCACCTTCTGCTGTAATTACAGCAATTTGGTTATCGCTATCAGACATGTCCTTATCTAGTTGCTTAAAATATTCTTTGAAAGATATAGTTTTATAAGTCTCTGTATCAGCTCCCTCATCTAGACCAAATTCTTCAATCATGTATTGGCGAAATTCAGGAAATGATTTTGTGCCATCAATAATATTATTTTCTTCGGCATAGGCGATATTTCCCATTGCCGCTTCACCAAAAAAACCTACATAGTTGTCAGCAAATGCTTGAATATCGTTAGATTTAATTCCACGTCCCTCAGCCATGAGAGATTTCATTTCACCCCAAATTGGGTTGAGTAGGGCTTCTCTTTGCAACCTATCATTTTCTGACATTTCAGTTCTTGTATTTCCCTCTACTGCAGATTTAAAGTCCCCTTGAGAATAATTATGAAAATTAATTTTTAAATTTTCGAATAACTCTTTTTGATACGGACGCACACCACCGAGACCTTGAACGCTTACGCTGCCTACTGGATGAACCCATACTTCGGAGGCTTGAGATGCCATTAGATATGAACTTGTTGTCATGAGATCGCTATATGCTATGACTCTTTTACCGGATTCTCGAAGTGCTTTTAATTCTTTTGCTATGTTAATTGCCGTTGTTGGACCTGCAAATCCTGTAGATGAGAAATCAATAAACACAGCAGGAATGGATTCATGATCAGCCACTGCTCTGATTAATTTTACTAGATCTCTTGCTTGAATTTGATCTGATGATGGGCCAGCGGTAAGGCTAGCAAGAAAATCCGATCCAAAAACTTCTTGATCAACCACAATTCCTTGTGGATCAATGAAGAGAACTCTGCCACTTGGATCTAAAGCTTTTGGTCCAGTTGATGTAAGGGCACCAATAATCAAAACTGTAAAGAATATTAAAACAATTGCTGTTCCAAGATTAAGCATTATCGTCCTAGCTTTATCTAAAAATCTTCCTAACCAAGCAAAAATCGATCTAAGTGCGTTCATAAATTATCTCCTGTAAGTTAAAAAATTAAAAAAAGAAACATTGAGGCGAGGGTTTTTAGCAACATCAACAATACAACTATCAAAATAGCTGAAGATGCCATAATAATTAAAACTAGTGACAATAAAAAAGTAATTAAAGCTAGAATAATTGAAATTATTTCTGAAAGAAAAAAACTCATACATATTGCTAATCCTGTAACTGCGATTATCAATAATGTAAGTGCTACCATTTTAATTGTCATCCTGAAAAACAAAAATTTTTTCTAAATCTACTTTAAAATATCTCGTCATCTTCATAACCAATTTTAATGATGGATCAAATTTACCTGTCTCAATAGAGTTAATTGTTTGTCTGCTAACTTTTAAAATTGAAGCAAGCTCATCTTGGCTAATATTATTCTTATTTCTAAGACTTTTAAGGTGATTTTCCATTAATCAGCTATATATCTTTTATAAAATAAATACCCACCAATGCATGCACCAACTGTAAATGCTAAAAAAAATTCATAAAAAGTGGGCTGAAAATTAAAGTATGGTGAAAATACGCTGACCAAAGTGCCAAAAACCACAAAACCATACGCCCCACCTGCAAATGTTGCGTTGTGATAGCTTTTAAAAAAATCATCTTGTGCTTGATAGAACATTTTGTAATAGATTGATGCAATAAGAAAACTAGCTATTACCAATAATCTAATTATTAATATAAATGGCTTTGCGGAATCACGAACCTCTATAGGATCGCCACCTACAAATCCTGTAAATGCTAAGTGAATGCCGAGAAAAAAACCTCCAAGTGTAAAGAAAATAATCGATCTAATGTAATTTTTTTTGTCTTTTGGATTCAAAGAAGCAACTTCTATCCAGAGACCCTTATAAGTAATTTTTGCCATTTTAATATTTGAAAATTAGTTTTAAGAAATCATATGTAAAGTTTACTTGACTGTCAAGTTTACTTTACATTTAGTTGTTCCCTTGCAGCGTAGACTCCGACAAAAAATAAAGAAACTATTAATAATAGTTCTAACCAGTTCAAAAGACCGGGATTGGGTAGACCAAAAACAACGAGACATGAACTCATAAAATAGATCAGAATAATGAAACCAAAGACTTGATAAACCTTTGCAGTTGAATTTGTATATGTTTTGTATTCAAAAATGATTAAAGGTAGGGACCAAATCAATAATCCTATCCAAGGAGTTCCAATAAGCACACCTTTTATTAGGTGATTAAAAATAAGTAATCCGTTAAGTATGAGAAAACTTTTTCTAAGATTCATCGCTATTAAATTTAAAAATGAGCTCAGCCATTCGCATACCAGTTGCTTCAGCAATTTCTTTTTCGGAAGAAGTTATGCCTCCGGATTGATTAGTGTTTGCAACATGTGATGGGCCATAAGGGGTACCACCACTTTTTGTACTGGAAAGATCAGAAATTGAGTATGGTGATCCAACAAAGATAACACCTTGGTGCAATAGATAGGTCATAAGGTTAAATAAAGTAATTTCTTGTCCACCGTGCATTGATCCAGTCGATGTAAATACGCAACCAAGTTTATTTTCTAGTTCATTATTTGACCAAATATCTCCAGTTGAATCTAAAAAATATTTTAAAGGAGCTGCCATAGATCCAAATCTAGTTGGAGATCCAAGTGCTATCCCAGCACAATTGATTAAGTCTTCCTTAGTGCAATATATAGGACCTTCATCAGGAATGTTTGGCTCAACAGCCTCAGCTACGGAGGAAACCTTTGGCACAGTTCTAATTCTAACCTCAAGACCTTTTTTTTCAGCTCCATCGGCAATGGCATGAGCAAGATTCTTTACAGCCCCGGATGCAGAATAAAATAAGATTAGAAGATATTTTTGATGCATAATAGTTTCCTTTTGCATTACTATAAAACATGAAAATTAAATTACCATTAACTTTATTTTGTCTTTTTCTTATATCATGTGAAAAGGGTGACATTGAGATTTTTGATTCTAAACCTATTTTTAGTTCAAGCCTCAAGGGAAAATGGGTTTTAGTAAATTACTGGGCTGATTGGTGCCCGCCATGTATTAAGGAAATACCTGAAATCGTTTCTTTTTCAAAAAAAAATCCAGAAGTTAAAGTTTTTGCATTTAATTTTGATCGACTTGATGCAGAGGACTTAAGACCGCAGATTAAAAAGTTTGGTATTACCTATCCTTCAATGATCACTCATCCTAAAACATTATGGGGTATTGAAACACCAAAAACTCTACCTGCTACTTATTTTATTTCGCCGACTGGAGAGATTGTATTTGCAAGTTTACAACCTCAAGATGAAGCAAGTCTGTCATTAATATATAGAGATTTACAGAATGGAGTTTAAATAATCTTTTTGGATTAAAGATTCAGGATTAACTTTATTACCATCAAAGTACACGGTCCAATGAAGGTGTGGCCCTGTAACTCTTCCTGTTGATCCAACCTTTCCAATTGGATCAGATTGCTCTAAAAGATCACCAAATTTAGTTTGTATTTCACTCATGTGTGCATAAGAAGAAAAGAGCCCATAACCATGATCAAGAATTACAGTTAGACCTGTATAAAAGTAATCACCCACTAGAACCACTTTTCCTTTTAATGGAGCGATAATTGGAGTTCCAATTGCACCACTAAGATCTAATGCTAAATGGGCTGATCTTGGCAAATCATTTATAAATCTCTGTTTACCAAATGGAGATGTTACTCGTCCAGGCACAGGTGGTATAAAGTTAAAGGAGGGCGTAATTTCAGTTGTTGATGATTTTAAGGCTTCTTTAATCTCTAATGCTTCTCTGTTCGCCCTTGCTTGATCGCTATCGTTAAGGATTACTTTACTAGTATCTGTAATTGTAATTCTTGATTCACCGAAGTTAACCCAATTAACTTTTATATCTATATGATGTCTTGTCATTAATAAATCTTGCCTAACAAATGGCAAGCTAACTAACTGTTTTACACCGGAGGGAGTTTTAAAAGTAAGCTGATCTGCAGATAATTTTTGTGGAGCTGGGATAGCAATAATTTCACCGCTTTGGCCTTCAATTAAATCTAATGCGCAGACTTGAAGACTTGTAAGTCCAATAAGCAGAATATTTAAAAAATTAATTTTTTTTTGACACATTTGAAATTAATTCTCCTTTTGCAAGACGTGATTTTAATATATCTCCAACTTTTACTTCTTTTGAAGATTTCAGGACCTGACCTTTATTATTCATGACTATTGCATAACCTCTATCAAGAACTGCCAAAGGGCTTACTGCTTTAAGATTAGAAGACATACTTTGAAGTGTTAATTTTCTTTTTTCAATCAAATTTGCCTGCTGAACTTTTAAGGACTTCAAATTATTATTTAATAGGTCTTTATAGATACGAAACTTTTGTAAAGCACTTGATTGATACATTTGGCTAGTCAATATCTGAAAATTTTGTTTAGCACTTGTTGCTATGCTTTGAATTGCTCCTGATAGACGAAGTTCAAAATTATCCAGGGATTGTGATTGCTCCTTAAGTAAAGTTAATGGGCTTTTGAGGCTTTGAGCCGAAAAAAGAATTTTTTGACTATTTTCAGCTAAAAGTCCTTGCATTAGATTACTAAGATTTGTTTTAACTTCTTTAAGTTTATCTGTGAGTTGAAAATAATTCTCAGTAACTAACTCTGCAGCTGCAGTAGGAGTTGGAGCTCTCAAATCAGACACAAAATCTGTAATCGTAAAGTCTATTTCATGACCTACACCTGAGATAATTGGCAAAGGGAAGTCAAATATTTCTCTGGCTAAACTTTCATTATTAAATGCCCACAAATCTTCAATAGATCCACCACCTCTGCATATAATAATTACATCAAAAGGATTGGGGTTGAGATCATTAAATTCTAGAACGCTCCGTAAAGCAGCAATAAGAGCCCTTGGCGCAGTATCTCCTTGAACCATAGCTGGAATGAGAGTGACTTGACTGATCGGAGCACGCCTTTCTATGGTGGTCAAAACGTCCTGAAATGCTGCAGTTGATTCTGAGGTAATGATACCAATATGTTTAGGCTGTTTTGGGAGATTTTTTTTGATTGCTTGATCAAACAATCCTTCCACATCAAGCTTTTTCTTAAGTTCCTCAAATTGGTGCATTAAATTGCCAGCACCAGCTGGTTGCATTGAACTTACAATTAACTGATAGTCACCTCGGGGAGCATATAGACTTACTTGTCCTTTCAAAACACACTGATCCCCATTTTGTGGCTCAAAATTTAATCTCAAATTTTGACTTCTAAACATGGCACATCGAATCGCTGCATCTTCATCTTTAAGTGTGAAGTAGATATGCCCAGAGGAGGGGCGTGCAATATTAGATATTTCACCTAAAACAGAAACTCCTTTAAATTGATTTTCAAGGAGTTTTTTTGCTTGTTGGTTTAGTTGTCCAACAGAGATAATTTCATCTCCATGTTCTACAATGTCAGCACACATAAAAGAAGTATATAACTATGTCATCACAATTAAAGTCAGCACAGAATTTTTTTATTCTTTGTCTTGGAGCTGGATTAATTGGGCTGGCACCATTATTTGTTAGATGGAGTGAATTATCCCCTTCATGGAACCTCGTCTATAGAATGTTTCTGGCCTTACCTTTTTTGGCTCTTATCAATATTTACTTTAATCGAGCTGATGCATTTAAATTAAAAAGTAAAAGAAATTTAATACTGGTTTTTGTTGCATCATTTGCATTCGCTGCTGATATGAGTCTCTGGCATTGGAGTATAGAATTTACTTCAATAGCTAATGCAACAATATTTGTTAACACAGCCTCGATATATTTGGTTCTCTTTAGCGTTTTAATCTTTAAAGAAACTATTTCCAGAAATTTCATATTATCCTTTATCCTTACTTACATTGGTGTAGTTGGACTTGTTTATTTTTCAAATTCAAAAACTGAGGGCTCTTTAATTGGAGATGCAATGGCGTTATTTGCAGCACTTTTGTACGCAACCTATCTATTAATTATTTCTCGTTTAGGCAAAGAAAGTTCAATTAATATTATTTTTTATACGACCTTATTTACATGTTTTTTTGGATTAATTTTTGCTTTGTTTGAATCAAGAGTATTCCTGCCAAGTTCATCTGCTCAATTTTATAATTTATTAGCTATGGCAATTTTGTGTCAAGCTGGAGGACAATTCTTCATAACATTTAGTTTGCCAAAAATAAAAGCTTCTTTTGGCTCCATTGGTTTATTAATGCAGCCAATTATTGCAACAATTTTTGGTGCATTAGTTTTTTATGAGTATTTAAACTTTATCCAATTAAGTTTTGTCATCATTGCATTGATTGGTATATATTTTGCTAGATTAGAAATAAACCCAACCAAGGAGATTTATGATGAAACCTAAGACTAAAGCTCAAGCACTAGGATTTCTTTCCAGAGATTATGCAGTAGCAAAAGATAAACAAAACTGGTTAGATTTGTTTGCTGAAGACGCCATAGTTCAGGACCCAATAGGGAAGAGCCCATTAGATCCGGTTGGAGATGGCCATAAAGGTAAAGAGGCAATTGAAAAATTTTATGATACGGTAATTGCAAATGGAGACATTGAGTTCAATATTTTGGAATCTATTCCATGCGCAGATGAGTGCGCTAATTTTGCTCAGATCGTTAATGTTGTTGGTGATGTAAAAATTGAAACACAAATGATTGTTATTTATCGTGTAAATTCTAATGATAAAATAGTATCATTACGCGCCTTTTGGGATTATCAAAAAATGGAAGATCAGCTTAAGGCTATATCCTAAATATTGGGTGATTAGCTCAGTTGGGAGAGCATCTCGTTTACACCGTTTGATGAAGAATTGCTCCTCAATTCAAAAGAGAGACCCAAGATGCTCCGTATGTCTCTTAAACAAAGGATTTACGGAAAATAGCATTTTTAAAATCCAGCAATCCTAATCAGCACTCAACGAGGGAATGCGGTCTAGATTTGCCACAGAATTGCCACAGAATTACTTTCTCATATAACTTCAAATAACTCAGAAAAAGACCCAGACCTACAATGAGAATGCTCGCAATTAGGAAGTCAAGAAAACTTATTTTTTGCTTAAAAATTAATTAACTAGAGCTTTATTTTGAATCCACCATTTATAACAAATCCATCCAGGGGTGCATAGATATCAGAGAATATCGGGTCTAGCTTAGTTCCACTATAAATTGGATCAAATTTAGTCTGACGAGTATCAGAAAAGTTTTCAAAATTAAGAAATACTGAAAAATTATTCTTAAACATTTTTTCCATCATTAATCCATAGATCCAAAAATCTCTCGATTTACTTCCATCTGTTAGCACTTGTTCGCCATAGTAATATGCCTCAAGACCTATTCTGAAATCTTCCTCCCGTTCGTATACAAAAATATTATTCACTCTTTCTTTTGGCATAAGAGGAGCTTTAGAAATTTTGTTTTGCTGATGGATTTCAACATCTGCAAGCGTATAGCCAAAGTAATATTTCCAGTCATTCCATTTAAATACACCGCTAAGTTCAAAGCCCTGACTATCAAGGTAATCATCAGGCTGCATAAATGAATAGTGATTATCACTTACTTTAAGTAATCTTAAGGGACTTTCAACTTTTGTATAAAACAATAAAAGATTTAAATTTAAATTAATGCCAGAATCAAATTCAAAACTCTTATTAACGTCAAAATTGATTCCTGATGATTCTTCAGCTTCCAGTTGAGCAGAGTTTATTGGCAACAAATTTTGATACTTGATTGATTCAGCTTCATCATTAAATAATGAAGGTTCCTTATAGCCTAAACCTCCACCTATACGGAGAGAAAGGGACTCATCAGGAGTGTATAAAAAAGAAATACGCGGTAGAACAAAACTTCCGTAGTTAGATGTTTTATCAATTCGTATGCCGCTTTCAATAGACCAATAATCGTCTACTAAGAAAGTGCCTTGTAAAAATAAGCCCCATGTTTTAGTTTGTAAATCTAAGTTTTGCAATGAATGGGGTTGCTCCTGATCAAATTTTTCAGTCCATAAGTTAATTCCAATAACCCAATCCAATTTCTGTGATGCTCCAAGAAGATGAAGCTCAGAAAAACTTGATGTTTGTGTGCCTGCAAAAAAATATGCTGGAATTTTTAGTTCTTGCTGATAATGGTTGATACTATTTTTGATTACTATTTCATTACCAGAATTAAGATATCGAATATACTCAATTTGAGAGGATAGGCGGTCTGTTTTAATCTGTTCAAAATATGCAGGATCATCATCTTTGTTATTTACATATTTCATGTATCCGCCGATACGGTCCTCATTGATAGCATTCAAACCAATACTTAATTCACTTTTGTCTCCCGCAAAAAAAATACGTGGATTAAATGTCCAACGATCAAATTCCGGAATAGCACTAAAACCATTTTTAGCTGGATCATATGCGCCACTTTGGTTAAATGACGTAAAAATTGTTGAGTCAAATTTTTTATTTCTTATTGATGAATAACTACTTAAATCAATGCCCCTCGAGGAAGTTTTATTAATAAGAAATGAATTTTCATTTTTATCACTGGGTTTTTTACTAATTAGATTAACTAACCCTGCAATTGCTCCGCCACCATATAAAGTTGAGTTAGCACCTTTAATTACTTCAACCTGCTTTAGATCTAAAGGCGCAATTTGTAAGAGTCCTAATCCCGAAGAAAAGCCACCATATAAAGGCATGCCATCTCGTAAAATTTGAGTATATTTTCCATTAAGACCTTGAATTCTTATGCTCGAATTAAAACTAATCGGAGAGGTTTGTTGGACATGTATACCAGTAATTTCATTTAACAGCATCCGTATATCGCCAGGTTTCATATTTGCTTTTTCATTGATTTCCTCGCCTCCAAGAACTTCTAAACGTGTAGGTTGCTGCTCAAAGCTCCGTTGATTTCTGAGTGAGACAACAATTACTTCCTCTGCATTATGCGAAGGCGAAGAATAGAGTGGTTTTATATTTAGAACAGGAATTAAGACTAATAGGAATAAAAAACGAGAAATATTTTTTTTGAAGTTATACATTTAAAGTACCTAAATAATAAAATGGGGGAGCTCTGATTGGAGTATTAGTACTGGTTGGGTAACCAGAGATCTGATTAATAAAATTTTTACTCAAAAGATGGTTAAAATTTAAATCCTCCTTTTGGCGAGACGAGGCTATAAATTTATCATCTCCACCATTGGGGCAAATAAAACAATTTTGTTCATGGCAGTCCTCCTCAAAGAGATGAGAAGCTTCAATCAGTTGGCTAAAAATAAAGGCTGAAAACAATATGCAAATTGATAGAAAATTAGAATATTTAATCTTGCCAACCATTTTTCAATAATAATATAAAAAAAAGACTTCATGAAGATAGATGCAAATACTTTTCAAATCAGTAAAATCATTGATAAATATTTATGTTCTAAGCCTCCTGCTTTTCTGAGAAATATTATTTTTGCTTAAATAACTATATTTATAAATTTGACATAGGTGGCTGAAGTGGCAAACACCGATCCCATTTGCTAAAAAATAAAAAGTTATCCGTGCGAAGGGGTCTTAGAGAGTCTGGGCGGACAGGTCTGATAACCGCCCCCTATATTTCACCTCCCAAAAATTGCCCTTCAGCAAATAGCGATACATTGCGCCACTAAACAAATCCTCAGAAAATCAAAGAAAATTTGCCACAGAATTGCCACAGGGTAAGCTATTCCAAATATTGCTTATGGTTGCTAGAATGCTCCCACAAAGACTTTGGGTGATTAGCTCAGTTGGGAGAGCATCTCGTTTACACCGAGAGGGTCGGCAGTTCGAGCCTGTCATCACCCACCATACAAAAAAAAGCCCGGAATATTCCGGGCTTTCTTGTTTAGATTAGAATAATAATTATTCTGAGTCGCTTACAGCAGCAGCCCAAATAGCTAAACCAAATGCAATTTTATTGATAAAATCAGCAAGGTTATAGATAAGGTTCGCTCCAGCAAGATCAGCTCCTGTTCCCATTGTTAGGAAATATCCTATCGGATAAATTGCCCAACCAACAGTTACAATTAGTCTGATTGTACTAAATGCTTGTTGTGCAGCCACATTACCACTTGAGGCATTTAATTTACCTGCTTCACCTGTAAATACTTCATAGATGATGTATAACCATCCAGCCATTCCAATGACAAAGCAAATTACTTCATTATATCCAGTTTCACCCATGAATCCTGCAATAAGCATCACTAGTGATGCAGCCAACAGTCTCCAGAAAAGACCAGACGAAACATTTGTACACACTCTTAGAATTAAGTAAAACTCAATTATTTGAAGAGGCACAGTGATTAACCAGTCAATATATCTGTATACTGTTGGTGATTCACCAGTCTCAATCCAAACACCTCTCATGTAGAGGTAGTGCCAGAATGCGACACCAGTAACCAAACCAGCTACTGATAAAGATGTCTTCCATTTACCTTTAACTTGATCTCTTTCAGCGAAAAAGAAAACAGTAGCTGCTAGCATAGCTGCTGTTACAAGCCAAAAGGAAATCCCTGTCAAATCATTAGTTTGAAGATCACCTGCTGATGCAGCAAATGAAGGCATGCTTATCAAACCAATGAGAGTCAATAAAAATTTCATTTAACGCTCCTTGTTATTAATATATTAATACTCTCCCCCATGGAAAGTTCTATAAGCATATCAAAATTTAAAGACTTGGGTAAAATAATTACCTATATTTTTTTTATCAAATTTGACAAAATTATCCGCAAAAGGTAGCGGAAAAAAAAGTTGCAGAAATATCAAAAAAAGCTATCATTCAAAAGCGTTCGTGGTCCGGTAGTTCAATTTGGTTAGAACGCCGCCCTGTCACGGCGGAGGTTGCGAGTTCGAGTCTCGTCCGGATCGCCATTTTTTTTAAAATATGAGTAGTCAGATCACACTTATAATACTTAATCTCGCAATGGCAGGGATCATATTTTGCCATCTTATTTTGACTACACCGATAATTTTTAAAACTCTTGATGAGGACTCAGCATCAAGATTTCTGCGAGCAATATTTCCTCGTTATTATGCGCTACTTTTTTTATTATCCTTGCCAGCAACTTTAATTCTATATTTTCAGGATTCTCAATTAAGTTGGTGGATTGGTTTTAATATTACTGCTCATGCTTTGTTAGGTCTTATCGGTATTCCAATTACTAATGCTGCTAAGGACAGAGGCTGGGAAACTATATTTTCCTTCTCACATGGTTTTAGTGTTTACTGTACTATAGTGATTTTTGTCCTTAGCATTATTCAATTTTTTATAAATCTTGATTAATAAATACCTTGCATAAAAAATTAAATCTACAAAGCAAATCATGCCAATGGTGTGGAAAATCATTTAGTTGGAGAAAAAAATGGGAACGCTCCTGGGACGAAGTAAAATTTTGTAGCAAGAGATGTAAAGCTGAATCAAAAAAAAATTAATCAATGCTTGAAGTTAAAACTTTAAACACCATATTGATTTCATAGGGGATAAATTATGGCTAAAGCTAAAACCAAATCTTTTCAAACTGAGACTAAACAACTCTTACAATTAATGATCCATTCCTTGTATTCAAACAAGGAAATTTTTTTGAGAGAGCTTGTCTCTAACTCTTCTGATGCCCTTGATAAGTTAAGATTCAATGCAATAGAGGACTCAAAGTTGCTCGATGGAGATACAGAGTTAAATATCAATATCAGTCTAAATGCTAAAAACAATACTGTTACTATTTCTGATAATGGAATTGGCATGGATGAGGAAGAAATTATTGAAAATATAGGAACAATTGCTAAATCTGGTACAGCCCAATTTTTATCAGAAATGACTGGCGACAATAAAAAGGATTCAAATCTTATAGGTCAATTTGGTGTAGGTTTTTATTCTGTCTTTATGGTTGCTGAGAAAGTATCGGTTCACTCTAGAGCAGCGAATCTAAAACCTGAGGATGCTGTAATGTGGGAGAGCACAGGCGAAGATACATATCAATTATCGAATATTCCAAAAGAGAATAGAGGAACAACCATTACAATCTATTTGAACGAGGATAACAAAGAATTTTCTGAATTAATGAGAGTAAAATTCTTGCTACAAAAATATTCTCAATATATTAATTTTCCATTGATATTAAATCCTGAGGAAGGTGAATCCGAGACTATCAACGATTCCGAAGCTATCTGGTTGAAGTCTAAGAGATCTGTTAAAGCAGATGAATACAAAGAGTTTTATAAGTTTATTACATATGATACAAATGATCCCTTAACATGGATGCATAACAAAGTTGAAGGCAAGCAGGAGTATTCAAGCTTATTGTTCATCCCAGAAAAATCTCCATTTGATCTTTGGAACAGAGATACACCAAGGGGGATAAAGCTTTTTATTCAAAGAGTATTCATCATGGATGACGCTGCTCATTTCCTTCCACTGTATCTTCGATTTGTAAAAGGCGTTGTTGATTCTAGCGACCTTCCTCTTAACGTCTCCCGTGAGATATTACAAGACCATCCACTTGTTGACTCAATTAAAAAAGGTTTAAGCAAAAGAGTTCTTGATACCTTAAAGAAAATGCAAAAGGATAAGCCTGAAGAATATAAAAAATTCTGGAAAGAATTTGGCTTAGTTATTAAGGAAGGTCCTGCTGAAGATTATGAAAATTCTGAATCAATAGCTGAGCTATTTTTATTTTCAAGCACAGCTTCAGATGAGAACAGTCCAAATACTACTCTTGATCAATATATTGAAAGAATGAATGATGATTCAGATAAGATTTATTTTTCAATAGCAGATACATTTGAAGCTGCAGCAAATTCACCTCACATTGAGAATCTAAAAGTAAATGGAACAGAGGTTCTATTGCTAACAGACAGAATCGATGAATGGCTGATGTCTACACTAATACAATTTAAGGGAAAAGAATTAGTCAATGTCGCCAAGGAGGAGCTTGAGGAAGGCGCAAAAAAACCACGTGTTACTAAAGAAAAGCAAGAAATTATAAATAAAATGAAGAAATCCTTAGAGCATAACGTTACTGATGTTATAGCCAGTTCTCGTCTGGTTGACTCTGCGGCATGTTTAGTGCTTTCCAAGAATGAACCAGGCGCTCAATTAAAAAGAATATTAGAGGCTTCAGGACAGACATTTGAAGACTCTAAGCCTGTTTTTGAAGTTAATTTAAAGCACAAGTTAATTAAAAAATTGGGAGCAATGTCAGGCAAAGAGTTCAATAATTTTGCTGAATTTTTATTTGATTATGCGGTAATTGCTGAAGGTGGTTCTCCCAAAGATCCTTCCAAATATCTCAGACAGTTAGATAAATATTTAGGATAAATGTCAACCAATAAACGTGTTTCAGTTCTCGGTGGAGGAAGCTTTGGAACAGTTTTAGCTAATATTGCAGCTTCTAATGGTTATGAAGTTTGTTTATGGGTGCGTGATGCTGAACAAGCTTTAAGGATCAATTCAGAAGGTGCTAATTCAACTTATCATCCAGAATTAAAGTTATCTGAAAACATAACTGCATCTGAGGATTTGACTTCTGCAGTTAAAAATTCTGACTATATTTTAGTTGCAACGCCCAGCAACATATTTGAGGAAGTAATTTCTCGCTTGGAGCCATTAATTAGCTCTTCTGTTGCAGTAATCTCATGTACTAAGGGTGTTAAATCTGATCCTTTTCGGACTATGACAGATATTATCAATCAACATTTAGGTGATTTAATTGGCAAAAAATTTGGTGTACTTAGTGGTCCAAATCTTGCCAAAGAAATTGCTGAAAACAAGGTTGCTGGCACTGTGATTGCTTCAGAATTTGACGAAGTGAACTCAGAAATAAAATCCATGTTGTCATCTGATACATTTAAGGTTTTTTCAAGCCAAGATCTTCAAGGAGTTGAATTAGCAGGAGCCCTTAAAAATATCTATGCAATTTGCTGTGGAATTGCCCATGAAAAATCTGTTGGTGAAAATGCCCTAGGATTAATTATTACAAGGAGCATGGCGGAAATGAGTAGATTTGCTGTTGCAAAAGGTGCTAATCCAATTACTTTTTTAGGTTTAGCAGGGATGGGAGACTTGATGGCAACATGCACCTCTAAGCTTTCAAGAAATTTTCAGTTAGGTGAATTGCTTGCTCGAGATTATTCATTTACAGATGCAAAAAATAAAGTTGGACAAGTTGCAGAAGGTGCTCGTACTCTTGACGTAGTTTATCATGAAGCAAATAAAATGAACGTCAGCATGCCATTGGTTAATTCTCTATTTAAAATTCTTTATGCAAATGCTTCATCGGATGAATTAATTCAAGATTTACTCGAACACCCTAATGAAGTTGATGTAGAATTTACATATCAGGATAAATTATGAATGAAATTAATAAAGACGAATTATTAGATATAAAAAAATGGCAAAGGCTTTTTTTTATGGTTATATATGGTGCGGCTATAAATTTTGTCGTCAGTGTTCTAATTATTCTTGTTGCAATTCAGTTTATTTTTTACTTGTTTACTTCTAAAACAAATAATCAATTGCAATCTGCAAATAACTGGCTTCAAGGCTTTTTTAATGATGCATTAAATTTCTTAAGCTTCAACACAGATTCTAAACCTTGGCCTTTTAGTGATAAGCGTGAAGTATCAGATTCAAATGAGGATGGCGAACATACAGAAGTTGTTTATGGAGAATCAGAGGACCTTGACTTAGCCGATGACCAACCTGAGCAAACTACATCTTAAGTAAAGCTAAAAATTCTGCTCTGACTTCAGGGTGCTCTTTAAAATTTCCACCTAACCTACTTGTAACTGTTGAGCATTCAGTATCTTCGACACCTCTAGACTTTACACAAAAATGCTTTGCATCAATTGTTAATGCAACATTGTCTGTTTCTAAAATAAAAGAAAGTGCGTGATATATTTGTTCTGTGAGGCGTTCTTGTATTTGTGGTCTTCTAGAAAAATATTCAACAACACGATTCATCTTTGATAATCCTAGCACCTTATTGTTTGGAATATATCCAACTGTTGCCAGTCCATCAATATTAACAAGATGATGCTCACAATAGGATTGAACAGAAATACCTCTTTCTACAACCATTTCATTATATTTCATTTTGTTGTCTACTACTGTTACTTTTGGAAAAGCTGCGTAATCAAGCCCCCAAAAAATTTCATTAACATACATTTTTGCAACACGCTTTGGTGTATCAGTGAGACTATCATCCTCTAAATCAAGTCCCAATGTTGTAACTATCTCTTTAAAATTTTTCTCGATCATGTCAATTTTTTCTTTACGCGAGAGGCCATTATCAATTACCGGAGTCTCGACTCCAACTGACATTAAGTATTCATGAACTTTTTTCCCTAGAACAGGATCCGTTTTTGTTTTGTCAAACGCCATATAATTTTTCTCCTTCCTTACGCGGAAAATATTATTAATTAAGATATTTTAGATTTTAGTTTTTATTCTTTATAATTTTTGCCGTTGATTTTTAAAATACTATTTTAACCTTATAAGTAATCTTTGTAAGGCAAAGTTGAGTTTAAATCAAATATTTCTTTATTTAATTTATTCGTGATTTTATCTGCCTCAATATCAAAATCATTCATACCATCAATTACACTTTCTCCAAAGATATATCTAGACTGTATATCACCTTGAAGGATTTCTTTTTTGCTATCGTTTAGCTGATCGTCAATTTTGCTCTTCTTTATGATATATTTTTTAATATCACTTTTTGAGTATTTAGACTCAAGCATTTTCATAGTCTGAGAGGGAGAGGCAACAAGAGAAGTTCCATTATTGCCGCCAAAACCCTTTGCATTAAGAACAGCAAAATTAAACTCATCATTTTCAATTTTTTTATTCTTTAATAGAAATCGTACATTTTCTTTATGAATATTTTCTGCAAGTTCCGGAGTGGATGTAATCCCAGGAATTAAATTATTTTTCCAGCTTCCTAAAGCACTTATCATTTGATCACCTCCTGCTGCTGCCAATGAGTGACCTAAATAAGACTTGATTGCGGTGACAGGCAATGCCTCAATTCCAAAGGCTTTTGAGATACTTGAAATTATGTGGGATTCACTTTCTCTGTTTTGAGGCGTGCTGGTTCCATGAGCATGAAAAAAAGTTTTATTTAAACCGTCAGATGAAAAATGTTTTTTAATTTCATTAAACGTTTTGCCAACAGTCAAATAATTACCAGCCCCTGGACCAGAAATGGATTTTTTATAACCATCTGAGTGAATATGGCTTGATAGTGCAGCACCATGAATATTTAAACCCAGTTCTAGAGCAAGACCATCTTGCATCAAAACTACGAATTGAGCAGATTCGCCCAATATCATTCCAATATTTTCACCAAAAGGTCTACAAATCTTTCGATGATTTGGAATTTTATAATCTTCACCTAATTGTTTTTGAAGCTTGATAAGATTTTTATCTTCTGCAAGACCTCGTGTTGCAGCAAATGCTTCATAAATTTCAGGAACAATCCCTGATTCTGCAGCCCCAACAAAACTTATTAACGATTCGCCAGATTGAATCATTGAAATTCCTAGTTTTAAATTATATTGAAAGGTTGCACATGCTCCAGTGTAGTTTCCCGTTGAGCCCATACTCCCCAAGACATATGAATGACCAAAGTCTGCGCTTCCCTCACCAAGGGACATCGCCATATGCTTGCTAGTAACTCTTGATTTTGCCAAGGGAGCCTGAAACATTCCACCCATCCCAAATTTATCAGCTTGTGCAACAGCACAACCTGAAACACAAGAAATTTTTTGCCTGGGAATTTTCTGTAAGATTTCCTCCCATGATAAACCAAGACTTTTCACAGCATCAGACAAACCAAATATTGTCATTGCCAAACCTCTGGGATGTTGTCTTGAATTATAAGTTGATGCAGGATTAAATCCTGAAGGTAGCTGGCCTCCAGCTAATGTCGGTAATTCTGGAGATCTAAAGTTATGCACATTGAAAAAATCGCTGTCTATAGTCCTTAAAAGACTTTTATTTAAAATGGTATCTTTATCATTGGTTCCCATGAGGTGACCGAGGCTTAGTAGAACTTCTTTTTGTTGTTTTGTATTTATTTCATCAAACACCATTCTCTTATGAGAAAAATCAAAGATTGATCTTCCGCCTGGATTGATCCCACCATACCCAACTATCAATGGAAGGTTAGACATATTAGTTTTCGTTTTGAGCAGCCATGAGAGTATTTAAGATTAATGTATTGATTGTCATTGGACCAACTCCTCCAGGAACAGGCGTATGCGCAGAAGCAATGTTATCAATTCCATGTAAATCGATATCTCCACATTTTTCTGCCGGATGGTAACCAGCATCAATCACCACCGCACCCTCTTTAATCCACTCCTTTTTAATAAGACGAGGTACTCCTACAGCACCTACAACAATATCTGCATTTTTAATTTGATTTTCTAGGTTTTTAGTTCTCGAATGACAGATAGTTACAGTAGCATTTTTATTAAGAAGCATCATAGCCATTGGCTTTCCAAGGATAGGACTTCTGCCAACAACGACAGCAGTTTTACCTGAAATTTCAATTTGATAATGCTCAAGAATTCTCATGATCCCAGCAGGCGTACATGAACCAAATGCTTCCTCTCCCATAGTCATTTGGCCAAACCCAATGCAAGTTACACCATCAACATCTTTTTGAACATTTATTGCATCAAAGCATTTTCGCTCATTTATTTGTGAAGGCACTGGGTGCTGCAACAAGATTCCATGGACATTTTCATCGTTATTGAGATTATTGATAGACTCTAGCAATTCTTCTGTAGTTGTATCTTTACTAAGTTCAACTGCAATTGATTCCATGCCAAGTCTAGCGCAGGCATTCTGTTTCATTTTCACATACGTTGCTGAAGCAGGATCTAAACCAACAAGAATAGTTGCCAAAGTAGGGGTGATACCTTTTTTCTTCAGTTTAGAGACGTTAGTTTGAATTTCTTCTTCAGCTAACTTTGCGAGGGCTTTACCGTCTAAGATTTTTGATGACATTGATGCATTTTCTCATCATTAAATTTTTATGCAATGGACATTGATTATTTAACTTTAAAACTTTAAGATCATTCGTCTCGGGGTATGGCGCAGTCTGGTAGCGCACTCGCTTTGGGAGCGAGTGGTCGTAAGTTCGAATCTTACTACCCCGACCAGTGCGCCTGTAGCTCAGCTGGATAGAGCAACGGTTTTCTAAACCGTGGGTCAGGAGTTCGAATCTCTTCAGGCGCGCCATCTTACAAACTTTTCTTAATTGATATTTGCTATAAGTATTGCCCAAACATATAGAAAAATATGAAAAAAGTTATAATCAGAGTATAAATTCTAGTTTTTGTTTTCTTTTTCATTAATAAAGAGATTATAAAAATTTAATATATATGCAACTAAGTAATGAAAAAAGATCTTTTTAGAGTAGCAGCTTTTTATTCCTTCATAGGTTTATCAGATCTATTGCAATTGAAAAAGGAATTTACTAAATTTTTAACAA
This sequence comes from uncultured SAR86 cluster bacterium, assembly GCA_902515775.1. Classification (GTDB taxonomy): domain Bacteria; phylum Pseudomonadota; class Gammaproteobacteria; order Magnimaribacterales; family D2472; genus D2472. The sequence continues at coordinate 8,511 of CABXVU010000011.1, read as the reverse complement.
ACCAAGATATTAGAGGAACAGTGCTAATAGCATCTGAGGGGATAAATGGAACTTTAGCGGGAAAAAAATCGAGTATTAATAAATTTAAGAATCTTCTTAAATCCAAAAATTTATATGAAGCTAAAAACTTTAAAACATCAAAATGTGAATTTGATCCATTTCCTCGTCTAAAGATAAAATTAAAAGATGAAATTGTTACCATTGGAAATAAATTAGTCGATCCAAAAAAAATTGTTGGCGAATACATTCCACCTGAGGATTGGAATCAATTAATTGCTGATGTAGAAGTGATGGTTTTAGATACCAGAAATACTTATGAATATTCAATAGGTTCTTTTAAAAATGCTATTCAGCCAGACACCACCAATTTTAGAGAATTTCCTGCATGGCTTGAACGAGTTGAAGAATCAGGCTTAGACAAGAATAAAAGAGTTGCGATGTTTTGCACAGGAGGCATTAGATGCGAAAAGGCATCTTCTTTGATGAGATCTAAAGGTTTTGAAAATATCTTTCATCTGCAAGGCGGGATTTTAAATTACCTAGAAAAAATAAACCAAGAGGATTCTCTTTGGAAGGGGGAATGTTTTGTGTTTGATAATAGAGTAGCTGTTAATCACAAACTGCAAGTTGGCTCTTATGACATGTGCCATGGCTGCAGAATGCCAATTACTGAATCGGATAAAAATTCAGAACACTATGAAAGGGGGATTAGTTGTCCAAATTGTTTTAATAAGAAAACCCTTGATCAAAAAAACCGATACGCTGAAAGGCAAAAACAAGTTGATTTGGCAAAGCTAAGAAACGAAAAACACATTGGCACAAATTTTGTACTAAATAAAAAATGAATTTACCAATACTTTATAGTTTCAAAAGATGTCCCTATGCCATGCGAGCGCGTATGGCGCTTATTTTGGCTTCAAAAGATTGTGAACTAAGAGAGATCAATCTTAAAAATAAGCCGGATGAAATGTTACAGATCTCTGCAAAGGGAACTGTTCCAGTATTAGAACTTCCAAATAAAGTTTTAGAGGAAAGCTTAGATATAATTTCATGGGCCATGCAATCACATCCTGAAAGTGTCTATACTTTCTCCACTAAGGAGAAGTTAATCAGCGAGAGTCTGATTCAATTGTTTGATTCAAAGTTTAAATATCATCTAGATAGGTATAAATATGCATCAAGATATAAGGCTAATTCTTCTGAGCATCAAGAGGAATGTAAAAATATTCTGGAAAAATTAGATGGTAAAATTAATCTAAGCCCATGGATTTTTGGTGAGAAAGTAAGTTTGTTAGATATCTCAATCCTACCATTTATTCGTCAATACAAAATTGCAAACCCCGAATGGTTTTTTGAACAGAATTTTAAAAAAGTCATTGCTCTGCTAAATTTTTTTGAAGCTTCTGATTTATTTATTCATGCAATGAAAAACTTTGATTTGTGGGATCCTCAAAATCCCAATGAATCATTGTTTCCATAAATTTCTATTAATCAAAAATATTAATCTACGCTTTTTACATCTATAATGTTCCGTTTCTTGGCGGGCGTAGCTCAGTTGGTTAGAGCGCTGGATTGTGGCTCCGGAGGCCGTGGGTTCGAACCCCATCGCTCGCCCCATTAAATAGATAAATAAAATGACTAGTAAATTAAAAAAACTTAAAGATTTAGAACGGAAGCTAACTGTTTCAGTGCCAGTTGCTGATTATGAAATAAAATATGGCGGCAAACTTTCAAAGATTAAATCTACTGCAAAACTTGACGGTTTCAGGAAAGGAAATGTTCCTGATGATGTCTTAAAGCAGCGTTATGGAGATTCTATTCATTATGAGGTGCTTAATGAATTAATCCAAGAAAGTTACCCCAAGGAACTTCAGGAAAATAATATTAAACCTGCATCATCCCCATCAATAAGCATTGAAAGTGAGGAACCAACAAAACCGATTTCTTATTCGGCTATATTTGAAGTTTTTCCAGAGATAAAGCCAAAAATTTCTCGTTGGAAGAGTTTTGAAAAATCTGAAATTACTCTTGATGAATCTGACATAGATTTTGCCATTAATGATATTTTGGAAAGATATTGCACTTGGAAAAAAGTTGATAGACCAGCTAAAGAAAACGATCAAGTTATTATTGATTTTGAGGGCAAGATTGATGAAGAGGCTTTTGAAGGCAACGAATCAAAAGATTTTAAACTTACCATAGGATCTAAATCCATGATTCCAGGATTTGAAGATAATTTGGTCGGAAAAAAATCCGGCGATAACTTTTCGTTCACAACTAAATTTCCAGATGATTATTTTAAGAAAGATTTATCCGGCAAAGAAACTGAATTTTTTATAACTCTTCATGAAGTGCAGGAAATGTCGAAAGCAAAAATTGATAAAGAGCTATTTAAGAAACTTGCTATGGAGGACGTGAAAGATGAGGAGAGCTTTCGTTCAGAAATCAATAAGCGGATGGAAGGAGAAATAGCTCAACAAGAAAAGTCTCTTACTAAAGAATCAATGTACGAGACACTTTTGTTAAGCAATGACTTCAAGGTGCCAAACGCAACTGTAAATGAGCAGGCCGACCTTATGAGAAAGGATTCCTTGATGAGAATGGGACAAACAGTCGAAAATGCAGCTGAGGACTTTTTCCCAGTTGAAGATTTCTTAGAAAATGCTGAAAAAAGAGTGCGATTAGATCTTCTATTTTCAGCATTAATTCAAAAATATGAGCTTGAAGTTGGGGAAGATGATTTAAACAAATTTATAGAAGATGAGGCTAAAAAATATAAAGATGCAGAGCAGTTTAAAACATGGATAAAAACTCAACCTGAGCAAATCAATCAATATAAGATGGTTATACTAGAAGACTTACTCATTGAAAAATTAGATTCTGCCCTTAAATCCAAGATAAAGGTGATAAAATTTTCTGACTTAGCTAAAAAATAAATTATGGATAAAATAAATTCTGGCCTAGTGCCAATGGTAGTAGAGCAAACGCCAAGAGGTGAGAGAGCTTTTGATATCTACTCCCGTCTTTTAAAAGAAAGAATCATTTTTTTATCAGGCCCCATTGACGACTACATCTCTAATCTTGTGGTAGCCCAACTCCTGTTTTTAGAGTCAGAAAATCCCGAAAAAGACATTAGCATATATATTAACTCTCCTGGCGGAGTTATTTCATCAGGCCTTGCAATTTACGACACCATGCAATTTGTAGCTCCTGAAGTTTCAACCCTTTGTATTGGCCAAGCTGCAAGTATGGGATCATTATTGCTTGCCGGCGGCCATAAGGGTAAAAGATTCGCACTAACCAATTCACGAATTATGATTCACCAGCCATTAGGAGGATACCAAGGACAAGCATCCGACTTTGAAATTCATGCTAAAGAAATGCTTTTAGTAAAAAAGAAAGTAAATGAAATACTCTCGAAGCATACAGGCAAAACTGTCAAAAAAGTTGAACAAGATACTGACAGAGATAATTTTTTAAATGCTAAGGAAGCTAAGAGCTACGGCATAATTGATGAAATTCTAGAAACTAGACCTAATACAAATGGAAAATAAAGATAAAAATAAATTATCCTGCACCTTCTGTGGTAAAGGTCAAGAGGATGTTCGTAAGCTTATCGCAGGACCAAGTGTATATATCTGTGATGAGTGCGTGGATCTTTGCAATGATATTATTGAGGAAGAAGTTAAAGCTGAAGATGAGCAAGTTTTAGATATATTGCCATCTCCACTGGAAATTTTTCAACAGCTAGATGATTATGTTATTGGTCAAGAAAAAGCAAAAAAAACCCTTTCAGTCGCTGTATACAATCATTACAAGCGTTTAAGGTCCAATTCAAAAAAAGACGAAGTAGAGTTGCAAAAAAGTAATGTACTTCTTCTTGGCCCAACAGGGAGTGGTAAAACTCTCTTAGCTCAAACATTAGCTAGAGTATTAAATGTTCCATTTACCATCGCTGATGCAACCACATTAACTGAAGCTGGATATGTTGGTGAAGACGTAGAAAATATTATTCAAAAGCTACTTCAAAAATGTGATTATGATCCAGAAAAAGCTGCTCTTGGAATTGTCTACATTGATGAAATAGACAAAATTGCAAGAAAGTCTGATAATCCTTCAATCACTAGAGATGTATCTGGCGAAGGTGTCCAGCAAGCGTTACTCAAACTAATTGAGGGAACAGTTGCTTCAATTCCTCCGCAAGGTGGAAGAAAGCATCCTCAGCAAGAATTTATTCAAATAGATACTTCAAACATACTCTTTATATGCGGTGGAGCATTTTCTGGCATTGATGAGGTAATAAAACATCGAACTGACAAGTCTGGTATAGGTTTTGGGGCAACAGTTAAAGATACTACATCATCCCTTGCATCGATCGTAGATACACTAGAGCCTGAGGATTTAGTTAAGTTTGGTTTAATTCCAGAATTTGTCGGCAGGCTTCCTGTAATCTCAACACTGCATGAGCTTGATGAAGATGCATTGGTGAGAATTCTACAGGAGCCAAAAAATGCCTTAGTGAATCAATACAAATATTTATTCAACATAGATGATGTTGATTTAGATTTTAGGACTGAAGCATTAGTTGAGATTGCAAAAAAGGCATTGCAGCGTAAAACAGGCGCAAGAGGACTCAGGTCAATATTGGAAGAATTATTAATGGATACAATGTTTGAGTTACCAAATATCGATCTAGAGAAAGTAATAGTTGATGAAAATTCTGTTTTACATTCAACTGATCCAATTAAGGTATATAAATCTTCTAAGAAAAAATCATCCTCTGCTGGTTGATTTTAATTAATTCCCCCTCATTATATTTATATGGCTAATATTAAATATGATCTACCTCTGATTCCTTTAAGAGATGTTGTTGTCTTCCCTGGTGTTGTAACAACTCTTTTCGTTGGTAGGAATAAATCGATTAATGCCCTCAATGCTGCTATGGCAGGTGAGAAAAAAATCATTCTAGCCGCTCAAAAGGATGGCTCCTTAGATGCTCCTTTATTCGATGATTTATATAAAGTAGCAACTATCGCAAATATTCTTCAATTGATTAAGTTGCCAGATGGAACTGTTAAAGTTTTAGTTGAAGGTTCTCATAGAGCCCAAATGGAGTCACTTGAATCTGACACAAAATATTCTAAAGTGAGAGCTAGCCTTGTTGTAGAATCAACTATTGATGCAAAGGATGGCAAAAACTTGGCGATATTTATTAAAGCCAAATTTCATGACTATATAAAAATTACAAAGAAAATTGCTCCGGAGGTCCTAGCATCTATCGAAGCTTTAGACGATCTTTCGCGAATCATAGATTCAATTGCTGGACAGCTTCCAATTGAAATTAAGCAAAAACAAGAAATATTAGAGGCAGCAGATTTTCAACTCAGAGCAGAAATTTTAATTGCTTTTATTGAGTCACAGTTAGATGTAATGGACGTTGATAAGAGAATACGGAATAGGGTTAAAGGTCAGATGGAAAAGTCTCAGAGAGAATATTACCTTAATGAGCAAATAAAAGCTGCTCAAAAAGAATTGGGAGATATCAGTGAAGAAGGAGACGAAATATCTCAATTAGAGGAAGATATTGCAAAGGCAGGTATGTCTAAAGAAGCTCTTAAGAAAGCTAATACTGAATTTTCTAAATTTAAGCAGATGTCACCAATGTCTGCTGAAGCTTCTGTTGTTCGCTCATATCTGGATTGGCTTACTACAATTCCATGGAAGAAAAAAAGTAAAGTAAAATCAAATTTAAAATCAGCCACCGAAATATTAAATGAAGACCATTTTGGTTTAGACGAGGTTAAAGAAAGAATTCTTGAGTACTTAGCAGTTCAGCAAAGAGTTAAAAAATTAAAAGCTCCCGTGCTTTGTCTAGTTGGCCCTCCTGGGGTTGGGAAAACCTCTTTGGGAAAATCAATAGCAAGGGCTACTAATAGAAAATTTACTAGAATGTCTCTTGGGGGCGTCAGGGATGAGGCTGAAATTAGAGGGCATAGAAGAACTTACATCGGATCTATGCCGGGCAAGATAATTCAAAAGCTCTCTAAAGTAGAGGTTAAAAATCCATTATTTTTGTTAGATGAAATTGATAAAATGGGAATGGACAGTCGAGGTGATCCTGCATCAGCTCTTTTAGAGGTTTTGGATCCAGAGCAAAACAATACATTCTCCGATCATTATTTAGAGGTTGACTTTGATTTATCTGAGATTATGTTTGTCTGCACCGCAAACAGCTTGAATATTCCTGGTCCTCTTTTAGATAGGATGGAAATCATTAGACTTCCGGGATATATCGAAGATGAGAAATTAAACATCGCTAAACAGTATCTTATTCCAAAGCAGTTAGAAAGAAATGGTTTGGATAATAGTGAGGTTAAGTTAAGCGATAAATCTATCTTAGATATAGTTCGCTATTACACAAGAGAAGCAGGAGTAAGAGGTCTTGAAAGACAGATTGCAAAGATATTCAGAAAATCTGTCAAGGAGCGAGTTTTATCTAACTCTAAAAAATCTAAATCTTCTATCAACATTTCCCCAAAAAATCTTGAGAAGTATTGCGGAGTTGCAAAATTTAAATATGGCGAAGCAGATGTTGAAGATATTGTAGGAAAAGTTGCTGGGCTTGCTTGGACAGAGGTAGGTGGCGAGTTACTTACTATTGAATCTTCATATGTTCCTGGGAAAGGGCAAGTAATCAAAACAGGATCTTTGGGAGATGTGATGCAAGAATCAATTCAGGCTGCATTGACTGTGGTTAGATCAAGATCTAAAAACTTAGGAATTCCAAGTAATTTCTATGAAAAATATGATGTTCACATTCATGTACCAGATGGCGCAACACCAAAAGATGGTCCAAGCGCAGGAGTTGGAATGTGCACAGCACTTATCTCAGTCTTTACTGGTATTCCCGTAAGATCAGATACTGCAATGACTGGAGAAATAACATTACATGGACAGGTTACCAAAATTGGAGGATTGAAAGAAAAATTACTAGCCGCAAAACGTGCTGGTATTAAAAGAGTGATCATTCCTCAAGACAATGCTGCTGATCTACGAGAGATACCCTCTCAAATTACCCATGCTCTTGAAGTTCTTCCTGTGAGATGGGTTGATGAAGCCATATCATTGGCTCTTACCTCTGAACCAAAACCAAGCAAAAAAAGAGTTTCAGAAAAAAGTTTAAACAAACCAAAAAAACTTAGTCCAAGGTCAAGTAGTAGAAAACCCCACTGACATAGCTTTTAAAGCTTGACATTTCCTTTCCGATAGCTTTTCATAGGGTTTAGGTATTCAATTAACCAGAGGAGAAATCAATGAATAAATCAGACTTAGTAGATGCAGTTGCTTCATCAGCAGACGTCACCAAAGCTTCAGCTGGAAGAGCTGTCGACGCGGTGTTAGATTCTATCGGTGACGCATTAGGGAAGGGAGACACAGTTTCACTTGTAGGTTTTGGAACTTTTTCTGTCAGACATAGAGCTGCAAGAGAAGGAAGAAATCCACAAACCGGTGCTTCAATGCATATTGCTGCATCAAAAGTTCCAGGCTTTAAAGCTGGTAAAGGTTTAAAAGATAAAGTTAAGTACTCATAATTAGTTTGTAGAGTATTTAAGTGTTTTAAAAAAGGGTGCATTTGCACCCTTTTTTTATGTATGATTGTTACGTTTTAAATAAGAGACAATTACAAATGATGGAATTATTAAGAAATTTTTTGTCTGGAAGAAGACTTATATTCATAGCCATATTGCTTGCAATCCCATTTATTTTTTTTGGATCGACTTCCTTTGGAACAACATTCACAAGCTATGGCTCAGTTAATGGAGAACTAGTTACACAAACAGATGTTAACCTTGCAACAAGTCAAGTTTCTCAGAGACTACAATCTATTTATGGAGAAGAATTTAGCCTTGATGATCTTGATGAGGAAGTTTCTATCGAATTAATTAAAAATGAAATCATCAATCAAAAGATCATTATTGCTCAAGCCAAAGATCTTGGTCTAAGTGCGTCTTTGCAGGAAGCAAAAAAAGAAATAATTAATTCAGAAAACTTCCAAGGTGATTCAGGATTTGACCAAAATATTTTTGAGTCAACGATCCGAGCGAACGGTTGGACACCAGATGAATATTTTGTTTTAGTTCAAGACAGTATTGCGCTTGATAGGATGATAGGCGCTATGAGCTCAATTGCATTTCCTATTCAAAGTGATATTGAGTTTCTTGCAGCTATCCTAGAGACTTCAAGAGATATTAATTTTTTAAAAATTGATAAAAAAGCCTTTGTTGATTCTCAAGATGTTTCATTACAGGAGGCTGAAGAATTTTATAACAACAATCCATTTCTATTTTTATCTCAGGAAAAGAGAGATTTTTCATATATTGTTTTGTCTTATGAAGCATATAAAGATCAAGTGATAATTCCTGAAAATTTTATTGATGAGGCTTATGCTGACTACCTTGGTAATATTAATCAGCAAACCCAAAATAGAATTTCTCATCATATGATTGAAAA
>CABXVU010000010.1 GCA_902515775.1 uncultured SAR86 cluster bacterium | reverse complement strand
AAATGGCATTGGCGGTTGTACTTGATATAGGCCTTGAATCATCAAGACATCTGGAAAATTAACACTTGCAGCTTTAATCTCAATTAAAACCTCACCATTTCCGGGTTTTGGATCATCTATCTCAGATAAGATAAGTTTTTCAGGACCAGCTAATTCTATACACTGCAAAGCTTTCATTATTCTTCCTAAATTTTTGAGTTATATAATTCTACATATTTATTTATGTCCATGCTTGAACTTTCTTCAAGATTTCTTAAATTTTCAATTGAGGTCTTTGCAGAATTAGTTAATGCATAAAAATCACTTATATCACTAGAATTATAATTCTCAGCAATTTTTTTGCTTTGATTTAAGGCATAATCTTGAAATTCAAAACCTTTCGCATCCATTTCGATTAATATTTTTTCACTTAAAAGCATGTTCTTATTTATCTCAAAATGGAATGCTTTTAAGTAACCTTTTGAATATTCATCCAATGCCTCCGCAGTTTGCTCTAATTCAGCTAGAAAATTTTTTCTTATTTCTGCAAGAGAAATTAAATCTCCATTTTTGCTTAACATTACATTTTTCATTCTTCCCTCGCTAACCATGATTTTTTGGTTTGCTTTAATTTCCTTAATTTCTTCATCTGTAATTAAAGGGCTCTCAGAGATTAAAGAGTGGGTTATGTAAATATCAAGAAGTTTTATTTTATTTACATCAATGCCCTCAGGTAGGAATGGATTGACATCGATTCCTCTTAATTCCAAGTACTCTATGCCCTTAGTTTTCAATAATTTTGCAGGTCTTGACCCACTCGGCCCAGATCTTTTAGGCCTAACAATGTCATAAAGTTCATTTTCAATTTGTAATATTCCTGTGGAAATTTGCTGAGCAATTCCGGAATCATCAAACATACCTATATCATTAAATTTTTTAATAGGAGTTTTAATTCCTTCCACTAATGCATTTATAAATTCATCTAAATTGTTATAACTGATTTTGAGGGAATCTTGGATATTGCTTTGATAGCCTACATCACTCATTCTTAAAGATGTTGCATATGGCAAAAACAAATCGTTTGCATTATATTTTTCAAGAGAATGCTCTCTTTCAAATAAATAAGATTTATGTGCAATTGGAGATGCGCCAAATTGTTCTAAGATAAACCAAAAATTCCTTTTTATGTTTCTAATCATGCCAAGATATTTTTCATTTACATAGCTTTGATTTGGGTTGCTATCTAAAGTTTTCCAAGAATTTTTTGTAAACGAAAAATTATAATGGATGCCTGAAACACACTGCATGATTGATCCATATCTTAATCTGAGACCTTTTCTGTATACATGCTTAAGCATTCCACTATTGGAGTTACCATATTCAGCTATTCGAATTTCTTTTTCATTTGTAAATGCACACGGCATCGAAAAGTTCCATAGCATTTCATCACCTAATTCGTTGTACAAAAAACTGTGAAGAAGATTCAAGTGATCAAAAAGTTCTTCAGGGGACTCAAAAGTTGGAGTCACAAGCTCTACAAGGGCTTCAGCAAAATCAGTGGTTATATCTTTATTAGTAAGTGGAGAGCCAAGATTTTTAGGATGGTTTTTTTGCGAGATTTTTCCGTTCTTGTTTACTCTTAAAGATTCTCTTTCGAGACCTCTCAGAATCTTTGCTTCTTTAAAAAATCCTCTTTCTTTATAAGCTCTTAAGGAGCTACTAAACGATTCAGAAGTCATGGATTTATGTTGATTTAGGTTGGACCTGCAGCAACAATCTCTTCACTTACTGAGAATTTTTTAAAATTTTCTTTAAACTGTGTAATAAGATTTTTTAAATATTGGTCATACTGTTCAAGATTTGACCAAGTATTTTTTGGAATCAAAACTTTTGGATCAACTCCATCAATTTCTACAGGAACTTCTAAATTAAGGCCGTCAATGTGAGCAGTTTTAACATCATTTAATTCGCCATTTTGGATCGCATTAATTATTCTTCTTGTTGTGGGTATATCAAATCTTGAGCCAACACCATGAGGTCCACCTGTCCAACCAGTATTAACAAGAAAGACTCTTGAGTTGAAAGACTCTATCCTTTTCATTAAAAGGTCTGCATACACTCCAGCAGGCCTTGGAAAAAATGGTGCTCCAAAACAAGTAGAAAAAGTTGTACCAATTGACTCGGTTGAACCAACTTCTGTAGACCCAACTTTTGCAGTATAGCCACTTAAAAAATGATAGGCTGCTGCCTCCTTTGATAATATAGAAACAGGTGGAATGACTCCAGTAAGATCACAAGTAAGAAATATCACGGTTTCTGGCTCGCCTGCAGCATTTGACTCAATAGCATCATCGATGTGCGTGCGTGGATAGCAGCAGCGCCCATTTTCAGATAATGATGTGTTTGAGTAATCTGGAGTTCCCTCTTCATCTAAGAATACATTTTCAATGATGCTGCCATGCTTTATGGCTTTCCAAATCACAGGTTCATTTTTTTCTGAGAGATCTATTGTTTTTGCGTAGCAACCTCCCTCAAAATTAAATACTGTTCCTTCACCCCACCCGTGTTCATCGTCTCCAATGAGTGAACATGTTGGATCAGCTGACAAAGTAGTTTTTCCAGTCCCAGATAGACCAAAAAATAATGACACTTTGCCATCTTTATTAACATTAGAAGAACAATGCATCGGTAGAACATTTTTTTCAGGCATTAAAAAGTTTTGAGCAGAGAACATAGATTTTTTCATTTCACCAGCATATTTCATTCCTGCCAGTAGAACTTTTCTAGCCGCAAAATTTATAATTACACAACCATCAGAGTTAGTGCCATCTTCCTCAGGAGCACATTCATAATTAAGCGCACTCATTATCTGCCATTCTTTTTTGGCTTGTGGATTAAATTCAATGGGATCAATAAATATTAATTTTGAGAACATGCTATGAGCCGCACTTTCTGTTATTACATTGACCGGTATGTAATGATCAATGTGTGCGCCGACATGAACCTTTGAAAGATAACGATTTTTCTCAGCTAAATACGCCTCAACTTTATCCCAAAGATGATTGAACTTTTCTGCATCAAAAGGTTTATTAATTTCGCCCCAGTCAATAAGGCTTGATGTGCTCTCTTCATCTACAATGAATCTATCATTTGGACTTCTGCCTGTTCTTAAGCCAGTCTCTAAGGAAAGAGCCCCATTGCTCGCTATAACTCCTTCATTATTTTCAATAGCTGCGTTAATTAGGTCTTCGGTGCCTAGCTCGAATATCTCTTTTAATGCGTTAGTTTCCATAAAATTCTATACCTAATCGATTCTACAACATTCTTTGTTTGAAAAAATATTTTACTTAAGTTGATTATTGTAGTGAATTTGAAAATATTTAATAAAAATTGTCAATTAAACTAGAAATACCGATTTTAAGGCATTATCTGGGATTTCATGTTGTAGCAGTACTACAAAATAATTATTTTTATGACTTTTTTAGTAGAAAGAAAATGTTATAGATAAACAACAAAATAAAAAATACCAAAGCCCATTCTGCAAAATTTAGGATAAATCTCCATTCATATTCAGCACAATTACCGTCACCAAGAAGAATAGTTTGTACTACCTCAAAGAATGGAAGAGTATCCATTAAAAAATCCATTGGAGGAGCACAAGTTGGAATCTGGTCAGACGGAAGATTTTGTAAATAGATTTGTCTGCCAGCAATTATGCTTCCACAACAGGCAAATAAGCTCGCTAATATAAACAGGACTTTTTTTAAAAATACATGTAAGCCAGGAATTGCCATTAATGCTCCACACATAGCAATCAACGCAAAAAACCATCGTTGAAGAATACAAAGTGGACAAGGATCGTAATACCCAAAAATTTCAAAAATATAAGCGCCTATTACTAATCCAATCCCAAGACCAAAGTTGATAAGAGGCGGTAAATTTATAATCTTTTTTACTAAGTCCATTTTTTTTTAAGCAGCATTAAATCTATGATGATCTTATATTATGCATGGCTTATATAAAAACCTAATGACATAATAAATTTTTATGAATATGCAAGCAAAAAAAATTTTTTTGATAGATGGATCCTCATATCTATATAGAGCTTTTCATGCAATGCCTCCGCTATCGACCTCTAGCGGTCTGCCAACAGGAGCAGTCAAGGGAGTTGTAAATATGTTGCGTAACCTGCGAAAAGAAAATCCTAACTCACATTACCTCTCAATTTTTGATGCCAAAGGAAAAAATTTTCGTCATGATATTTATAAAGAGTATAAAGCTAATCGTCCTCCTATGCCCGAAGATTTAAGAGAGCAACTTTCTCCATTAAAAGAAATTTGCAATGCCATGGGCATGCCAGTTATCGAAATTCCAAAAGTAGAAGCTGACGACGTTATAGCCTCTTTGGCAACTTTAGGCTCAAAGCAAGGAATTCCTATAGTAATTTCTTCTTTAGATAAAGACCTTATGCAGCTCGTTGATGACCCTTTAATCAAGATGATGAACACAATGAACAATCAAATTTATGATGTATCTGGTGTCCAAGAAAAGTTTGGAGTTCATCCAAATCAAATAATTGATTATTTGGCTATTGTCGGTGATTCCTCTGATAACATTCCAGGCGTTCCTAAAGTGGGTCCTAAAACAGCAGTTAAGTGGCTTAAAGAATTCAAAAACCTCAAAGGCATAATCAAAAATGCGGATTCTTTGACTGGTGTTGTAGGCCAAAATTTCAGAGACTCTATTCCAGATTTAGATAGAAATATTGAGCTTGTGACCCTGAAAAGGGATGTAGATATAGGAGTGTCTTTAGAAAGTTTGTTAAAAGCAAAAGAGGATCAAGAAGAGTTAAATAAATTATTTACATCTCTCGAGTTTAAAACTTGGATTAAGTCATCGTCCGACTCAAGTGATGAAAAGCCCAAAAATACTAATACAAAAAAAGAGTATCAATCAGTATTAAAAGAGAAGGAGTTAAAAGCATGGGCTAAGAAAATTGAAAAATGTAAAGCCTTTGCAATTGATACTGAAACTTCTTCCCTGGACACAATGACTGCAGATCTAATAGGTATTTCATTGGCATGCGACGAGGGTGAAGGCTGCTACATACCCATTAATCATTCATATGAGGGGATGCCAACTCAACTATCCATTGATTTAATTCAAAAAATATTGGGCAGGGCCATTTCAAAAAATCAAAAAAAACTAGTTGGGCAAAACCTAAAATTTGATTTGCCGATGCTTAACAGACATGGAATTAATATTACTGATTTCCTAGGAGATACAATGTTAATGTCATATGTTTTAAACAGTACTGGAACTAGGCATGGTCTTGATAGAATGGCCCAGCATTATCTAAATTATGAACCCATGAAATTTGAAGAGGTTGTAGGCTCAGCCTCAAAGCAAATAAACTTTGCGCAAGTTGAAATCTCTATAGCTACATTTTATGCAGCAGAAGATGCTGATATTACCTTAAGGCTATTTAATCACTTAAATAAAATGCTTGCAGATCAACCAAAGCTGCTGAACCTTCTAAAAGATATTGAATATCCAATGTTGAATTCTCTAATTAGAGTCGAAAGAAATGGTGCAAAAATTGACGCAAAAATGCTATCAGAATATTCAGATGTGCTATCAATTAAAATTGAAGAATTATCAAAAACAGCATATGAGGTAGCTGGCGAAGAGTTTAATATGGATTCACCAAAGCAACTAGTTGAGATTCTTTATAATAAACTTGATTTGCCAGTTCTTAAGAAAACTCCTAAAGGTCAGCCTTCTACAAACGAAGATACCTTGCAAAGATTGGCTGAAGAGTTTGAACTTCCGAAAACTATTATTGAATATCGTGGTTTAGCCAAATTAAAATCTACATATACAGATAGCCTCACTAAAATTCAGCATCCAATCACAAAAAGAATTCATACTTCTTATCAACAGGCAGTTACCTCAACTGGAAGATTATCTTCGACAGAACCAAATCTTCAAAATATCCCAATTAAAACTCCAGAAGGAAGAAAAATAAGAGAAGCTTTTATTGCTGAGAAAGGAAATGTATTAATCTCAGCAGACTACTCTCAAATTGAGTTAAGAATAATGGCTCATTTATCTGGAGATAAAAATTTGACTCATGCATTTAAGAATAACATTGATGTCCATTCCGCCACGGCCTCAGAAATATTTAATGTTCCATTAGAGAATGTAACTCCCGATCATCGCAGGAGCGCAAAAGCAATAAATTTTGGATTAATTTATGGGATGTCCGCTTTTGGGCTAACAAGGCAGTTGGGAATTCCAAGAAATGAGGCACAAGCATACCTTGATACTTATTTTGAAAGGTATACTGGAGTTAAAGATTATATGGATTCAACCAAAGAGCTAGCTAAAAAAAATCTCTTTGTAGAAACTATCTTTGGAAGAAAACTGCATGTTGCCACTATAAACGATCCCAATGGTTTAAGACGTAAAGCTGCTGAGCGAGCTGCTATTAATGCACCATTACAGGGTTCAGCTGCCGATATAATTAAAAAGGCAATGATTGACGTTGATCAATGGATAGGAGTGAATAATCCAGATATTAAAATGATCATGCAAGTTCACGATGAATTAATTTTTGAAGTAAAAAAAGAATTTGCAGTTGATGCATTAAATGAGATCGTTAACCTTATGGAGTGTTCGGTGAAATTGAAAATACCTTTAATTGTTGATGCAAACCAAGGCACTAATTGGAATGAAGCTCATTAATTCTTTATGGTGCCAGACCAAATAAGTGGTTTTTTAACCTTTCTTTCGTCTGGTGTAAGTATCTTTATTCCATACTCTTCTCTCAAGTCACAAATCCTTTGATCCATTAAATGGTCAGGCGAAGCAAAAGGCCATTTTTTATTCATTTGTTTTGCTCTTTTCCATATTTTCAATTTGATTGGAGTTAATTTAACAGCTGTCAATATAAGTCTTAAGTATCCTGGATCCTTTCTAAAATCCTTAGTTAACTGCTTAAGTTCTGGAAGTTGATTGTAAGCCAACAATTGTTTTAGTTTCCAACTGGTAGCTGAAAGAACCCAAGAATCTAGCATTGATTCTTGTTCTATTGAGGTATCAAGACCAAATATTACATGGGTTGCATCATGATCTCTTATAACTTGTGATCCGGGTGCGTCTGTGAGCTGTTTCTTGCCATTTGCTCTTAAATACGCTCTATATTCCTCTAGACCATCACTTAGTGTAATTTCACAATCCTGAGATTGAAAAGACAGGTTATCCATATTTGAATCCTATCAGAACTTTCCGTAGTTTATCAAACCCTGTTTTGTTTAGAGAAGAAATTGCCAGGATTTCTTTGGCATTTATTGCCTCTAAAACTTGTTGAATTGTTTTTGCTGAAATATTTTTTGAAACCTTATCCGATTTAGTTAATACAACAACATAATCTATATCGAAGCTTTCACAAAGCTTGATCATCTCGAGATCAATTGGTTTAAGTGGATGTCTAATATCCATAAAGATTAAAACCGCTTTAAGGCTTTTTCTATTTTTAAAATATTCTTCTAGTAATGGCCCCCAATTTTTTCTTCTCGATCGTCCTGACTTTGCAAAACCATATCCTGGAAGATCTAAAAGTTTAAATCCGTCCTCTACTTCAAAAAAATTAATTTCTGTTGTTCTTCCTGGAGTTTTGCTAATTCTTGCCAATTTTTTATTATCAGACAATGAATTCAATGCGCTTGATTTACCAGCATTTGACCTACCGGACAATAAAACCTCTATTCCATTATCACTTGGGAGTTTTTCTGCTTTTGTTACGCCAAATAAAAAAGTAGTATTTTTGAAAGGATTTTTCATTTGATCATTTATCTCAGGCTACGCACGACATATAATATGTCTTCTTAACCACAACGTAAAATTTATGTTTAAAACTTTCTTGATTATTTGTTTAAGCATGGCTTCTTTAGTTGTTTTTGCAGCTGAAGTAAAGATGCCTGATTTACTTTCCACCGGAGATGCTAAAGCTGGATCCGAATTAGTCGCTTTGTGCGCTTCATGTCATGGAGCTAATGGACAAAGTATAAGCTCTGATTGGCCAAACCTTGCTGGTCAAAATCAAAGATATTTGTCTGAGCAATTAAAATATTTTCAGCAAGGTGATAGAGAAAACGTTTTGATGTTGTCGGTAATTCCATATTTAAAAACCTTGTCAGACTCTCAATTATTAGACATAGCTGCATTTTACAGCTCCCAAACACCTGCTATCGGTCAAGCAAAGAATGATCAGGAGCTTTTAGCCTTAGGCGAAAGTCTTTACAGGGCTGGTGATCTAAAACGAGGAATTCCAGCATGTACAGCATGTCACTCTGTTAATGGAGCAGGTAATGCTCAGGCTGGTTTCCCTAAAGTTTCTGGACAACAAAAAAACTACTTAATTTCTACTCTAAAGGAATATCGTTCTCTTCAGAGAAATGCTGGTGATTACTCATTAGTTATGCAATCTGCATCTCAAAATTTGAAAGACTACGATATTGAAGCTCTCGCAAATTATATGCATGGATTATATGAAAAATAAAAAAAACTTAATTATATGTCTCTTCGGATATCTTTTAATTTCGTTTAGCTCAAACGTTCAAGCTAATTATAAATTAGGCAAAGATTTCGGCTCTCTTTCAAGGCCATTACCTGTCAAAGAAGATGGTGTTGTGGATGTAATTGAGGTCTTTTGGTATGGATGCGGACATTGTTTTAACTTATCTCCTGTTGTATCAAGATGGGCAAAGCAAAAAGATTCAACTGTTAATTTTCAAAAGATGCCAGTTACCTGGGGCCCAGTTCATCAACTCCATGCAAAACTTTTTTATACTATCGAGGCCTTAGGTATGGGAGAAGTAGGCCATACAGCAGTTTTTCAAGCCATTCATAAGGAAGGTAATTTTCTTTCAAATGAGAAGGCTGTTATAAATTTCCTAGAAAGATTGGGTGTTGAGACAAGCGAAATCACTAAGTATATGAATTCATTTTCGGTTAAACAAAAGGTTAAACGTGCAATTGAAATTTCAAAGCAATTTAAAGTAACAGCCACACCAATGTTTTTTGTAGATGGTCAATACAGAGTCGAGGCAAAAGGTGGAAGCATGAGAATGCTACAAGTTGTAGATCATGTCATTGAGCTTCAAAAACCTTTCTCTTAAAGTCTTTATAAATTATAATTTTTATTTATAATGTATCATATAAATATTTTATTATTAATAAAATTAAGGATTCAACACTTATTAAAATAACATCATGATGAAAATAAAAAATACCTTACCCCTTTTTACAATATTATTTACTGCCATCTTATTTTTTAACGGTAAAAAGTATGATGAACTTGTTACACAAAGGCTAACAACTAACGTTTCAATTTGCCTGGAAGGTGAGTCATGTGGAGCTTCAACTTCTGCAACTTCTTCTCCAAGCGCTTCATCAAGTTCAATTGTAAAGGCTCAGCTTTCAGAAGGACCAGAACATACTGTCAAGATGCTTAATAGTGGAGTTGGCGGACAGATGATATTTGAACCAGCGGTGTTGAAAGTTTCCGTTGGCGACACTATTCATTTTAAGGCTACAGATGCTGCGCATAATTCAGCTTCGATTGAAGGCATGGTTCCTGATGGAGCTCAGTCATGGGCAGGCGCACTCAGTCAAGATATCAGTGTCGTAATGGATACAGAGGGTGTCTATGTTTATCAATGTGATCCTCATGTAATGATGGCAATGGTTGGTGTAATACAGGTTGGCGACGCAGTAAATTTGGATAATATCAAGGCTTCTGCTGCAGACAAAAAATCTGCATTTATGCTCAATTCTGAAAGATTGGACGAATACTTGGCCCAACTCTAATATTATTTAAATAGAAAGGCTTTATTTCTTTAATTGATTTTCTAGCTTTGTAATTCTATCTTCCAGTCTTGCTGCCAAATTCTCTAGGGCGTCATATTCTTTGCTAGAAACGTATCCTTGAGATCTAGCTAGATCATCAAACTTTTCTTTCAACTCATTTTGAAAAACTTGGATGCGAGACTGATCGGTGTGCTCCGATAATTCATCTATTTTGTCTCGAATAATACTAACAAAGGCATCAAATGAATCTTTATTTGCCATAATTTTCTTCAAGTAAATTTATGAAATCAGCCCAAATTTTAAACTGAATTGGAGGATTTTCATCAATATCCCAATCTAGATTATTGATATTAAACCACATAACATTTATTCCAAGCTCCCTAGCTCCCCAAATATCATTCATTGGATGATCTCCTACATGAAGAGTATTTTTAAAATTAATTTGAGAAAGCTCTTGGGCTTTTACAAAATGACCTTGATCTGGTTTATTACTTTTAACATCCATCGAAGATACAGAAAAATCAAATAGGTGATCGATGCCTAATTTCTTTATATCAGCATTACCATTTGTTAGAACACCAAGCTTATATTTTGAAGATAATTTTTCTAAAACTGGAATGACGTCATCAAAAAAATTTACTTTATGCCTTTCTTCTAAAAAAAACATATAGGCTTCTTCAAGAAATTCATCTAAGTCTTGTTGATTCACAAAATATTTATGAGTGTGATAAGAAATCATTTTTTTTCTTAATAATCCGAGATCATAATCCAAGGATGGATCCTCTTTAATAAGCTCATTTCTTATTTTTAAAAAATCATCAAAAGTGCCCCATTCTATTTTTTTTTCAATTTTATCTTCAATCCATTTTCTAGAATTTATTTCTGCATTAATAATAGTGCTTTTGATATCCCAAAATGTGTCATCTAGATCAAAGGTTATGAGTTTAATTTTAGACATTTTTCTTATGAGCCCTGGGATGAGTATTTTCGTAAACCTTTATGAGATGCTGATAATCAAGTCTTGTATAAATTTGCGTAGTTGATAGAGAGCTATGGCCAAGCAACTCTTGAATACTTCGAAGATCGCCACTAGATTCAAGCAAATGGGTAGCAAAGCTATGCCTAAGCATGTGAGGATTTACCGGAGGCAATCCTT
The DNA here is from genome assembly GCA_902515775.1 of uncultured SAR86 cluster bacterium. Lineage (GTDB taxonomy): Bacteria > Pseudomonadota > Gammaproteobacteria > Magnimaribacterales > D2472 > D2472. The sequence goes on along the minus strand of CABXVU010000010.1, from coordinate 45,156 downwards.
GCTTCAAAGCAATATTTTTTATTCTCTCCTGAACACTTCTAGTAGAAATTCTGCTACCTCTTAGATTTACAAATAGGGCATCATCACTTGTTAAAATTTTCTTTCTTTCATAGATCCATTCCTTAATTGCATTTTGTGCAAATCGGCCGACAGGGACTAATCGTGTCTTTGAGCCTTTGCCAATAACGCGTAAAAAATTATTATTATCTTCAAAATCAGATAGATTTGAATTTACAGCTTCTGATACTCTTAAGCCACTCGAATAAATCAGCTCAATAATCGCAAAATCTCTCTTATCTTGCGAGTTTTTAGGCTTGAAATTCAGCAATTGTGACACCTCTTCAGGCGATAAAATATTTGGAAGATGATTTGGAGATTTAGGCGAATTAATTAATTCAAATGGTGAGCTTTGAACCAAACCAATTTTTTTCATATAGCTAAAGAAACCCTTGGCAGAAGATATGTGTCTTTGAATACTCCGTGCGCTTACATCATTTTGAAAAAGATCTGCAATCCAGGCTGAACATTTTTCTTCTGAAATGTTTTCTAAACTCTCTATAGCAATAGATTCTAAAAATTTTGAAAATTTGTTTAAATCTCTTTGGTATGCTTTTGCAGTATTTTCACTCAGACCCTTAATATTTTTTAAAAAGTCTAAATAATCAAAAATCAGGGCAGCAAAAAAATATTGGTTTGCATTCATGCCTCTTTTGATTCAAGAACTTTAATAATAATATCTCGAATATACTCTATAAACGCTGTATCTCCGTCACCAAGATATTTGGTTGGATCATTAGATCCAATCTTGAGTAGGCCAAAGTTATTCTCAAACTTCATGACACTAATTACTGCAGATTTAATTAAATCAGTTTCAAAAAAAGCTGTCATTTTTTCTTTTGATAGAGGTCCCATGTGAATAGCATTTTTGTTCATACCCATCTTTGTTTCATTTTCAAGAGCCTTTAGCTGACTATCTGAAAGTACCACTAAAATGCAGGAATCGACCTTGAAGTTTTTCGTGAAGAATTCCTCAACTAATTTTTTTACTGCGGCAAAATCTTTCGCAGTAATTAGTGCCAGTGTAAGGTCTTTAGATTTAAAAAACAGTTCTTCATTTTCTTTTCCAGTAGAAAGAAAGCCAGAAAGCATGTCATTTAATCTAGACTGTTCATCTCTTAGTTTTCGGATTTGCATTTCTAGCAAAGATGTTGCACCATCACTGTCATGCTTAAAGCTTAATTCACTAACAAGAGATTCTCTTGTAAAAAAGAAATCAGTATTTTCTAAAAGATAGAGCTCTACTTCTTTGGCATCTATTTTTTTAGCCATATTCCCTCACAAATAAATTCAGCTGGCCCGGTCATTTCAAGCTTATCATTTATTTTTCTAATGCTCAGCTCACCTCCAGCAGAAATAATTTTCAAAATAGATTTGTTCTTTCCATTTAAGCTTGCACATGCAGCAGAAGCAGAACCACAAGACAGGGTTTCACCAGCACCAGCTTCATTGGTTCTTAAAATAAGCCCCCCTAAATTTTGTTTATATAAAGAAATATTTACATCTTTGAAGAAGGCTCGCTTTCTTATCTTTGAAGAGAGTTCATCTAAATCGAAAGAAAATAATTTATTAGTCTTTATTATTAAATGACGATTGCCTGCGTTAACAAAGTTATATTTCTTTAAACCACAATTTTTTAAAAACTCAGTTTCTCCTTTGGGAATGATTTCTTGTATTGGACAATCAAAGACAACTTTTACTTTTTTGGTATTTGTTGGTTTGATTAAGATTAGTTTTGATTTAGTTCCTAGTAAAAGAGATTTTTTTGGAGCAAGCCTTGCATCCCAAAGAAAAGCTCCAACCGATCTGACTCCATTCATGCACATATCTGCCTGAGACCCATCTGAATTAAAAAAGTCTACATAGAAATCATGATTGGGTTTCTTTGGTGGATTAATGGTAATAAGTTGATCAAATCCTATACCTTTATTTCTGTCTCCTATTTTAACTATTTGAGATTTTGATAACGCATTAACCTTTGTTAAATTCTCAATGATAATAAAGTCATTCCCATTACCATGCATTTTTTTAAATTTGATCATCTAATCCCTCTTCTAGAGAAGTAAGTATTGAGTGATCCTCTCTTTTCCTTATTAAGTAAAAATTTTTCTTATCGACCAGCACTTCAGCAGCTCTTGGTCTAGAATTATAGTTTGAGCTCATCACGGAACCATATGCACCAACCGTTCTCACCGCCAAAAGATCATTTTCAGAAGCAGCAATATTGATATCTTTTGCAAGAAAATCACCAGTCTCACAAATCGGGCCTACCACATTGACATTTGATGCCAGATTATCATTTTTCTCCACAGGCCAAATATCATGATGAGCATCATATAGAGCAGGACGTAATAGGTCGTTCATTGCAGCATCTGTAATTAAGAAATCATCTTTTTTGTACTCAACTTTAGCTAGCATGATGCCAGCATTGGCTGAGATTGATCGACCAGGCTCCAGTATTAATATTTCATCTCTACCTTCAAAAATTTTTTCGTAGCTTTGAATTAGTTCAAATGGCTGTGTAGTTTTCTCACCAACGTAATTAACTCCTAAGCCGCCACCCATATCTATAAAATCTATTTTAATATTCAGCTTATCTAGCTCAATCAATAGATCTAAAGCTTGGCTAGCTGCGTCTTCAAAGCCATCTAACTCCATTATTTGTGATCCAATATGGCATGTTAGGCCAACAAGATTAAGGTTATCTGAATCATTACATTTTTTAACTAGATTTTTTGTTGTCTCAATGCTGACGCCAAATTTATCTGATTTTCTTCCTGTTTTAGTAAATTCATGTGCTCCAGCGTCAACGTTTGGATTAAATCTAATGGCAATTGGTGCAATTTTATTCATTTCTTTAGCTACGCTGTTAAGCCGATCAAGTTCTGGCTCAGATTCAATATTGAATGAAAGAATATTATGATTAATACCAGCTGCCATTTCGGCTCTTGACTTTCCAACTCCTGAGAAAATAATTTTTTTTGGATCTGCTCCAGCTAAAATTACTCGGTGAAGCTCTCCACCTGAAACAATATCAAATCCACACCCTGCTTTTTTTAATATTTTTAAAATCGATATGTTCGATAAAGCTTTGACTGAAAAACAAATGAGACCTTTCATTGATTGAAAGGAATCTATGTAAGCTTTTGCATGCCTCTCAAGGGTTGCTTTACTATAGATATAAGAGGGCGTGCCAAATTTATTTGCGATTTCTTCTATAGAAACTTCTTCTGCAAAAAGCTTACCTTTTTTATAATTAAAATGATCCATGACGGAATTTACGTTAAAAAAATTATCTCTTGGGGAATAGGTGCCTTCATTCCGCATCCTACAACAATCAAGGAAACTAGCATTAAAAAAAGTAACAGGCGAATTTGCATACGTCTATTATGATTAATTTATTTAAAAAAAACTAATTAGATCAGTATTTATATTCTTCTTCTTTAAATGGACCATCAACTGGAACATTAATGTAATCGGCCTGTTCACCAGTTAGCTTAGTTATCGTTCCACCAAAACCTTGAACCATGAGCTCGGCAACTTCCTCATCCAATTTTTTTGGGAGAACTTCGACTGTTATCATTTCATTTTGCTTATCAGCATCATTGACGTTTGCAAAACCTTGTTTATACAAGTGCATCTGAGCTAAAACTTGATTAGCAAATGATCCATCCATTATTCTGCTAGGATGGCCTGTTGCATTTCCTAGGTTGACTAACCTACCTTCAGCCAAAAGAATGACGTAGTCTTTGCTTTGAAGGTCTGGTGTATCTGAAGGAGAAGTATCTCTAAATACTCTATGAACTTGCGGTTTAATTTCTTCCCAATACCACTTGTCTCGCATGTATTGAGTATCAATTTCATTATCAAAGTGGCCAATGTTACATATAACAGCTGTATTTTTTACTGAACGTAACATTGCTTCATCACAAACATTCACATTTCCTGTAGTTGTAACTATAAGGTCTGTATCTTCAAGGATTGCCATATTGATGTCTTTTACGTCTCTTGTTACGATTCCATTTTTATAAGTAGACACTACCTCAAAACCATCCATGCATGCTTGCATAGCGCATATGGGATCAGACTCTACAACCCTCACAATCATTCCCTCTTGAGCAAGACTTAAAGCAGAACCCTTGCCAACATCCCCATATCCAATTACCAATGCTTTCTTAGAAGAAAGAAACATATCTGTGCCTCTTTTAATCGCATCATTAAGACTATGCCTACAACCATACTTATTATCATTTTTTGATTTAGTGACTGAATCATTTACATTTATCGCTGGTACTTTAAGCTCATTTCTTTCAAGCATTGCTTTTAATCTATGAACGCCAGTTGTAGTTTCTTCTGAAATTCCATGGATGCTTTCAAGCATTTCGGGAAATTTAGAGTGAACCATATGAGTCAGATCGCCACCATCATCTAGAATCATATTTGCATCCCAAGGTATGCCATCTTTAACTATTGTTTGTTCAATGCACCAGTCAAATTCCTCATCAGTTTGACCTTTCCAAGCAAAAACAGGAATTCCAGCTGCGGCAATAGCTGCTGCAGCATGATCTTGAGTGGAAAAAATATTGCAACCAGACCAACGGACTTCAGCACCAAGATCTACTAATGTTTCGATTAATACAGCTGTTTGGATGGTCATATGAATGCATCCCATAACTTTTGCACCTGCAAGAGGTTGCGCATCCTTATACTTTGTTCTTAGAGCCATTAATGCAGGCATTTCATTTTCAGCTAGAGAAATTTCTCTTCTTCCGAATTCAGCAAGACCCATATCTGCAACTTTATAATCGTTTTCCATTATTCACTCCGATAAACTTAAGTGGGCATTCTACATAAAATAGAGGTGCAAGTGCACCCTTTTAGCATCTATATCTTTGATTATTCTGAAATATCAGCTGCTTTGTCTGTTTTTTCCCAAGATAGCTGAATATCTGATCTTCCAAAGTGACCATATGCAGCGGTTGGAAGGTAGATAGGTCTTTTTAAATCGAGCATATTAATAAGACTTTTTGGCCTGAGATCAAATTTTTCTTTGACAATTTTGACAATTGCTTCTTTTGATATTTTCTCACTATTAAAAGTTTCTACATGTATTGATGTAGGCTCGGCCACACCGATAGCATATGAAACTTGAATTTCGCAATAGTCTGCTAGTCCTGCAGCAACTATATTTTTAGCAACATATCTTGATGCATATGCTGCAGATCTGTCTACTTTAGAGGGATCTTTCCCAGAAAATGCTCCCCCACCATGCCTTGCCATACCTCCGTATGTATCTACAATTATTTTTCTTCCAGTGAGACCACAATCACCCACAGGCCCACCGATGACGAATTTTCCAGTGGGATTAATAAATATATTTGTGGAGTCAAGCAACCATTCCTCGGGAACAATTGGTTTGATAATTTTATCCATTACCTCAGTTTTTATTTCTTCCTGACTAACTTCTTCATCGTGTTGAGTTGAAAGGACGACTGCAGACAAACCTTCAATTGTTTTACCATCATCGGAGTAAATCACACTTACTTGACTCTTAGCATCAGGCCGCAGCCATTTTATATCTCCACTCTTCATTACATCTGCTTGTTTTTTTACCAATCTGTGAGAAAGATCTATTGGAAGTGGCATCAATGATTCTGTTTCTTTGCATGCATATCCAAACATTAGCCCCTGATCTCCAGCCCCTTGTTCAAGGTTTTCTCCTTCACCTTCGGTAACACCTTGAGATATATCCGGCGATTGTTCAAAGACAAGATTCGTGAACTCACATGTATCTCCATTAAATCCATAATCATCTGAGTTATAGCCAATATCATTAATTGTTTTTCGAACAACAGGTTCGAGGTCAGGACTTCCTAGGGAAGTTATTTCACCTGCTATATATACCATGTTATTTTTTATCATGGTCTCGCAAGCCACTCTGCTATTTGGATCTTCTGCTAGGTATGCATCTAAAACAGCATCGGATATTTGATCGCACACTTTATCAGGATGACCTCCTGAAACAGATTCGGATGTAAAAATGTAACTCATAATTTTCCTCTATTATTTTATTTATAACTTGTTTTCATATGGAGAAAAATTTATATTCTATTTTTTTCCACCTCGGCAAGGCGCCCTATTTAGCAGTTTTAGTATGCAAGCAGGAACAAATCACTCGTGTAATCAAAAATCTTATTAGTTTTGTTAAATAAACACAAATATATCTATAAAAAATCTAAGCCACATATTATGATTGTTATGTTCTAAACTAATTGCAAAAAAAATGCACAAAGAACTTGCTAACGCTATAAGGTTTCTATCAATTGATGCTGTTGAAGCAGCCAAATCTGGTCATCCAGGAATGCCTATGGGAATGGCCGATATTGCAGTAGCTTTATGGAAATACACCTTAAAACATAATCCTCAAAATCCAACTTGGTTTAATAGAGATAGGTTTGTCCTTTCAAACGGTCACGGGTCAATGTTGTTATATAGCTTGCTTCATTTAACTGGCTATGAACTTTCAATTGAAGACTTGAAGAACTTTAGACAATTAGGTTCTAAAACACCTGGTCATCCAGAATTTGATATAGATATTGGCGTTGAAACTACCACTGGCCCATTAGGCCAAGGCATTGGCAACGCTGTGGGAATGGCTCTAGCAGAAAAAATGTTAGCAAGCAGATTTAATCATGACGATGGACTACAACCAATTGATCATTTCACCTATACATTTTTGGGAGATGGTTGTTTGATGGAGGGAGTCTCACATGAAGCCTGTTCATTTGCTGGAACCCATGGTTTGGGAAAATTAATATGTTTTTATGATCAAAATGGAATTTCAATTGATGGGGAGATAACTAATTGGTTCACAGATAACACTTCACAAAGATTTGAAAGTTATGGATGGCAAGTGCTTGAGATAGATGGGCATAATGTTGAGGAAACCTTAGAGGCAATTCGAATAGCTCAAAAAGACACAGAGCGTCCAACTCTAGTATGCTGCAAAACAATTATTGGCTTTGGATCGCCGAATAAATCAGGAACATCTGGTGTTCATGGTGCTGCATTAGGAGAGGATGAAGTTAAAAAAACTCGGGACGAGCTTGGATGGGAGCATGAACCATTTCATATACCAGATGACATAAAGTCTGAGTGGAACTGCAAAGATGAGGGGGCTAAGCTCAATGCATCATGGGATCAATTAATGATGGAGTATTCTAAAAAGCATCCAAAATCTTTTGATGAATTGACAAGGGTAATCAACAATGAACTTCCAATAAACTTCGAAAACAGTTATAGAGATTTTATAAATGAATTATCTGTAGGCGATCAAAAAGATCTAGCTACTCGCAAGGCATCTGAGTTATGTTTAAATTATTTTTGTGAAAAACTTCCCGAGTTAATTGGTGGATCTGCTGATTTAACTGGCTCAAACAATACTTTTTCATCAGTAAGCACTGAAATGCTTCCTGATAATCCAAAGGGTAATCATATATTTTACGGAGTCAGAGAGTTTGGCATGACCGCCATGACAAATGGAATGGTTTTGCATGGTGGAATAAAACCTTACAGCGGAACTTTTTTAGTTTTTATGGATTACGCCAGAAATGCTGTCAGGCTAGCAGCGCTTATGAAAATACCAAATATCCTTGTTTATACTCACGACTCAATTGGTCTTGGTGAAGATGGGCCAACGCATCAGCCAATTGAGCAGCTTGTTACATTAAGAGCTACTCCTAATTTAAATAATTGGAGACCTGCTGACATTATAGAGACTGCTGTAAGCTGGAAAGAAGCAATTTGCTCTAAAGATACCCCTCATACCTTAATATTATCCAGACAAAACCTTCCCTTTATTGAGAGATCAAAAGGACAAATAGAGATGATTGAGAAAGGAGGTTATTTATTATCTTCTGATGATAAAGCTGATATTACATTGATTAGTTCAGGGAGTGAGGTTAAGTTAATTATTGAAGCAGCTAAAACAATTGCAAAAGAAGGTTTAAAAGCCAATGTTGTTTCTATGCCCTGCCTTGATAAATTTGTCTCACAAGATAAAGCTTACAGAGACAGTATTATTAATCCTGAAATACCAAAACTCGTAGTTGAGGCTCTTCATCCAAATTCTTGGCATTGTTTGGTAAATCTGAATGATGTTGTAATTGGCATGGAAACATTTGGAGAAAGTGCTCCAGGAGATGAGTTAATGAATGAGTTTGGCTTTACAGTCAACAACATTGTTACTCAAGTTAAGAAACTAACTGTAAAATGAGAAAACTTTCAGAGACAAATGTCTTGAATAAGACAATTGCTCTCAGAGTTGATCTAAATGTTCCTGTTGAAAATGATAAAGTCCTTGATGACACAAGGATTCTTGCAATTATTCCTACCTTGGAATATCTATTAGATCAAAATACAAAAATAATTTTAATTTCTCATTTTGGGAGGCCAAAATCAGGAGTATTTGATTCTAAATTTTCTCTATTACCGGTAGCTAAAAGACTTGAGGAAATTATTAATAAGGAGATTAAATTATTCTCATCTATAGATGAAGTTAATTTTTCATCAGACATTTCATTAATTGAAAACATAAGATTTTTTCCAGGAGAGCTTGAGAATGACGAGGAGTTTGGAAAAAAACTATCTAATATAGCTGATGTTTATGTATTTGATGCTTTTGGAACATCGCATCGTCCTCATGCATCAACTTATGAAGCCATTAAAGCCTCTGAAGTATCATGCGCTGGACTGCTTTTGGAAATCGAGACAGATGCACTTCAACAAGCCATTAGCTCAAAAAATTCGCCCATGCTTTCAATAGTTGGAGGATCAAAAGTATCTTCTAAATTAAAAGTAATTAAAAATTTATCAAAAATTTCTGATGATGTCTTGACAGGTGGAGGGATCACAAACACAATTTTGAAAGCTCAGGGGCATAATATTGGACTCTCTCTGCATGAAGACTCAATGCTGAATGATGCAAAAGAATTGCTTCATACTGGCAAAATTTTATTACCTGATGAAGTGGTTGTAAGCAAAGATATTGAATCAAATAATACAAGGGTGACCAAAGTTAATTCTGTGCAACACGATGAGATAATTCTTGATCAAATTCTAAGCCCAGCAATTATTAAAAAAATAATTCAGGCAAAAAAAATTATTTGGAACGGTCCTGTTGGTGTATTTGAGCGTCAACCATTTTCATTAGGAACCAAAGCTTTGGCTGAGGCAATTGCATCATCACAGGCATTTAGCCTTGCTGGCGGCGGGGAAACTCTTTTAGCCATTAAGATGTTTATTGAAAAAAACAATATTTCCTATTGCTCAACTGGAGGAGGAGCTTTTCTTGAATTTATGGAAGGAAAAGAGCTACCATCATTGTCTGCTTTAGGCTTTAAATTTTAAAAGGGAGAGAATTATGTCATTAAATACATTAGAAGAAATAGCTCAATATATTGTTTCAGATGGAAAAGGAATTTTAGCAGCAGACGAGAGTAATCCAACATGTGGGAAGCGATTTGATTCTATTGGTGTCGAATCAACTGAGTCTAATAGACGTGATTATAGAGAGATGCTATTTAGATCAAGTGGGATGAAAGACAATATCGGAGGCGTAATTTTATTTGATGAAACCATAAGACAGAATGCTCAAGATGGAACTCCTCTTGTTGATTTAATCAAGAATCAGGGAGCATTGCCAGGCATAAAAGTTGATAAGGGCCTTGCACCTTTGGAGTCATCGCCAGAAGAAACATTAACACAAGGACTAGATGGTTTAGATGAGAGATGCAAAGAATATTTAACACTTGGCGCGAAATTTACAAAGTGGAGAGCTGTTATTAAGATATCTGACGATATCCCAACAGATGGATGTATCCAAGCCAACATGGAAGCTTTGGCTAAATACGCGAAAATTGTTCAAGATAATAATATGGTGCCTATGGTTGAGCCTGAAGTTTTGATGGATGGTAATCACTCAATTGAGAAGTGTTATGAGATAACCAGCAAATCATTAAAAATGCTTTTTAAATGCTTAAAAGATGAAGGAGTAAATATAGGAGGCACAATTCTCAAGCCTAACATGGTAACTTCTGGATCAATTGCTGAGTCTCAAGCATCAATCCAAAAGGTAGCAGAGATGACCGTTCAATGTCTTAAAGAAAATGTCCCATCTGATCTTCCAGGAATAACTTTTCTTTCGGGTGGGCAGTCTGATGTAAATGCTACAGCTCATTTAGATGCAATGAATAAAATTGGTGGATTTTCTTGGAAACTGAGTTTTTCTTATGGAAGAGCTCTTCAACAACCCTCTCTAAAAGCATGGCTTGGTAAAGAAGAAAATATAACTAAAGCTCAAGAGGCACTCTCTCACAGAGCCATAATGAATAAGCTTGCTGCAAATGGAGCTTGGAACTTAGATTTAGAATAATTTTATTAACCAGATGAAAGTAATTGCTCAGAGGGTTTCATCTGCAAAAGTAAGTATTAACAAAGAAACTCATGCTTCTATAAATAAAGGCATTTTAGCTTACGTCTGTTTTGAAAAAGGTGATAAAGATGAGGTTATTGATAAATTTATTCATAAGATAGGAAGCTTTTCAATTTTTCGTGGAGAAAATGATGAGATGTCATTAAATCTAAAAAATGTTGAGGGCGAGTTGTTAATAATTAGTCAATTTACATTGGCTGCAGTTACAGAAAAAGGTAATAAACCCAGTTTTCATAGAGCATTGGATTCAAAGAAAGCTAATTCCCTTTATAATTTATTGTTAAAACGGCTCTCAGATTCTGCAATACGATTTCAATCAGGAGTTTTTGGAGCGGATATGGATATTCAATCAATTAATGAGGGTCCAGTTACATTCTTGTTTGAGATATAAAACTATGGAAGAAAAATTAATTAGCTTTACAAAAGAAGTCGATGCATGGATAGAAGATAATTGCCCACAGTCCATGAGAACTCCAATGCCTGTTAGTGAGCAAGTGTGGGCTTCCTCAAGTATTGAATTTCCTTCTAATGATTCTAGGGTATGGTTTGATGCTATGGTGTCAAAAGGCTGGTGTACTCCTGAATGGCCAGTCGAATATGGTGGTGGAGGATTATCATTTGAAGAATCAAAAATTTTAAAAAGTCGCCTCAAATTTTTTGGCTGTCGTCCAGCACAAATTAATTTCGGCATCTCAATGCTTGGCCCAGTGATCTTAGAGTTTGGAACCGATGATCAAAAAAAAGAGTTTTTGCCTAAAATTTCAAGAGGAGAGATTTGGTGGTGCCAAGGCTTTTCTGAGCCTGGTGCTGGCTCAGATTTAGCCAACCTTTCAACTACCGCAAAATTAATAGATGGAGAATATATTATAAATGGATCTAAAATCTGGACATCAGAGGCGAATAAGGCAGATTGGATGTATTGCTTGGTAAGAACTGCAAAAACAGAAAAGAAACAAGCAGGTATATCTTTTATTTTAATAAATTTAAAACAACCTAAAATTGACATTAAGCCAATAAAATTACTCAGTGGACAATCTCCTTTTTGCCAAGTTTTTTTTGATGATGTAATAGCTAGCGAGTCCCATAGAATTGCTGATGAAAATGATGGCTGGAAAGTTGCAAAAAGATTGCTTGAATTTGAGAGAACCATGATGGCAGATATGGGCAGTGAAGGAGCTGTTGATATCGAACCCATTGAAACTTTTAAAACTAGTGATGCTTTAAGTGCTCCAGGACAACTCAACTTGCTAACAAAGATAAAAAAACATGAAATGCGTAATCATTTAATTGACTTAACTATGACAAGAACTCAGATTGAATCAAAAAATGGCTTTTCACCTGCTGCGCTCTCATTGAAGTACATCAGCACAGAAGAAACACAAGCAAGATGGGAGCTTAATGTAGCAAGTCTTGGAGCCGGCGGTCTAGAAAACGTTGAAAACAGCAGTGGTATTAAAAAAGAAATTGCTAAGTCATTTTTTTATTCTAAGGCTTACACTATTGCTGGGGGAAGTTCAGAGGTTCAATTGAATATAATTTCTAAACATATTTTAGGCTTACCATCATGACAATCAAAAAAATATCCGTTTTTTGTGGTGCGCATGTTGGCAAATCCTCAAATTATAAAACTGCTGGAGAGCAAATCGGGAAGCTGATTGCTGAAAAAGGTCATGAATTAATATTTGGTGGCGGCAATGTTGGTTTAATGAAAATCGTTGCCGATACTGCAATCAAGCATGGTGGTAGTGTTATAGGAATCACTTTAAAGTCACTGCATGAATTTGAATTAACTAACCCTAACATTAATGAAATTATCATTACTCATTCGCTATTTGAAAGAAAAGAAAGATTTTTAAGTATGAGCGATGCATTTATTGTTTTACCCGGAGGAGTAGGCTCAATGGATGAGCTCCTAGAGGTTATGGTAAGCAATCAATTAGGTGGAATTAATAAACCCGTAGGTTTATTGAATACCAATGGCTACTACAATGGTTTTTTAGACTGGTTACAACGCTCAGTGGATGATGAGTTTGTATCTGAAGAAAATCAAAGACAAATCCATGTTAGTGAAAATCCTAAAGAGCTACTAGAAATGATTTTGTCAGCTAAAATGCCTTCATCAGATACCTGGATAGAAAGGCTCAATGTTGATTTTCCAAGAGATTAATTTATTGGATCTCTAGATACAAGCAACCCTAATTCAAAAAGAAGCCACATTGGTATTGCTAGAAATAATTGAGAGAAGATATCTGGAGGAGTGAGAAACATTCCGACAACAAAAAAACTTATTATTAGATAAGGCCTCATTTTTTTTATCCGCTCTTTAGATATTAATCCGGTGGTAATAACAAGAAATGTTGCAATTGGAATTTCGAAAGCAAAACCGAAAGCAAAAAACAACTTTAAAATAAAATCTAGATATCTATTGATGTCTGTCATCACTTGAATAGAGTCTGGAGCTGCAGAAATAAAGAAACTCAAAATAATTGGATTAACAATCCAGTAAGCAAAGACAATTCCAGCATAGAAAAGAATGATTGAAGAGATAATTAGAGGAATAACAAAAGCTTTTTCTTTTTTATATAAACCTGGAGAGATAAAACCCCATAGCTCAATAAAGAAGTAAGGAACCGATATTAATAACGCAGTGTAAATAGTTATTCTTAGTGGAGCGATAAAGGGTGATGCAACTTCAGTAGCAATCATAGAGCTTCCGGAGGGTAGAAGATCAATCATTGGAGATGAAATCAACGTGTAAATATCATTAGTAAAAGGTAAGCAACAGATTAAGATAAAACCTGCGAACAAAAACATTCTGATTATTCTGGATCGTAATTCTTTTAAATGCTCAATGTATGACATCTCATTTGGATCGCTCATCTTCATCCTTTTGAAATTCTTCCATTTTAAGTTCGTTATAAATATCTTGTTTGAGATCTTCTGCACCAATGTCTCTCTCTATAGAGGATCTAAATTCGAATAATTTATTTTGGAATCTAGTGAGAGATTTCATTGAGAATTTAATGAAGCTAGGCAGCTGATCAGGACCAATGAGAACTATCCCAACAAGAAGGATAATCAATATCTCAAGAAATCCTATTTGCAACAATTGTTATTGATCTTCTTGTTTAGATTCAGAGCTTTTGTCTTCATCTTTTATAGCTTTTTTAAATCCCTTTAGCCCTTCACCTAAATCAGACCCCAAGGTTCTAATTTTCTTGCCGCCAAAAAGAATGAGTATTACAACCAATATAATTAGTATTTGCCAAAAACTTATTCCACCTATACCCATAATCTACTCCTATCTTTCATGACAATATTGTCCCTAAAAGAAACATAATAATACCTACAAGAGTAAGTATAGTTAGATTTTGCCATTTTCGGTGATTTTGTAGTCCAGTTTCAAGAATTTTTACGCGATCAGCATTTTTTTTGCCGTCGTTTGCTAAAAATTTTATATTATCAAGAAGATCAAAAATCTCTCCAGGAAATGAGGATGCCTTTTCCAAAATTTCATAGTGATTGTTTTCTAGAAATTCTCTTAATTTGATTGGACTAAATTGTTTATTAATCCACTGATCTAAATAGGGCTCAGCCAGACCCCAAAAATCAAGGTCTTTATAAATTTCTCTCCCCATTCCTTCAATGTGGATAAGTGTTTTTTGAAGAAGAATCAAAGAAGGTTGAACTGACAAGCCAAATTGTCTAGTCGAATCAAATAAATAGAGCAACAAACTCCCAAATTCTATTTCTGATAGTGGTTTCTCAAAAATTGGCTCACAGGTAGCTCTCAATGCTTGCTCTAATTCTGACTTATTTGTTTGGCTAGATACCCACCCTGCTCCAATAAAAAGTTCAGATAACTTTACATAGTCTTGTTTTAAAGTTGCTTGGAGCATTCTCGCTAAATTATATTGGTCCTCTCTACTAAGTGAGCCTACTATTGCGCAATCAATTGCTATGTAACTAGGTAGCTCAGTATTTTCTTTACTTACAAAAATATTGCCTGGATGCATATCTGCATGAAAGAAATTATCTCTAAAAACTTGGTCTAGAAAAATCTTTACACCATTTTCTGCAAGAGCTTTTCGATTTATACCAAGTTTATCCATAGATTCGACATCTGTGCAGGCTATGCCATCTATCTCTTCAAGAGTTAAAACATTTACTCTTGTATGGTCCCAAAATACCTTTGGAATAAATAATAAATCTGAGTCAGCAAAGTTTTTTTTGGTAACCGTTGTATTTGCTGCTTCAACTTTTAAATCTAATTCTCTAAAAATCGTTTTCTCATAATCATCAATTACATCATTTAGATTTAATCTATTACTATCTTTATATAATAAGTTAATTAAAAATCCTGCGGCCCTCATAACCCTCACATTTCTCTTAACTCTTTTATGAATTCCAGGCCTTAAAACTTTTATTACTACTTTTTCATTTGTTTTTTTTATCTTTGCTTTGTGGACTTGTGCTAAAGAAGCTGCAGCTAATGGCGTATCTTCAAAGTCTTTAAATACCTCATCAATTTTTATATTTAGACTTCTTTCAATTATTTTTTTTGCATCATTTGTTGCAAATGGTTTGCATTGATCTGTAAGTTCTTTTAAATGAGAAGTTATTTTCACAGGAACAACATCTGTTCTTGTTGATAACAATTGACCAAATTTAATAAACATAGGACCAAGACTTTCTAAAAAATTTTTTATCCTCAGTCCAGGCGGAATTTTGCGATTAAGTATATAAAAAGGATTTACGTATCCAAGAATTCGAATAAGTAAAGAGTGATTATTTTCAATTGCAATATTAAGAATGCTAAATCTTATAGCTTGAGCTAAAATTTTTAAGCAATCGATGATAGAGAGTAGAATATTCATCCGTTAAGCAATGCTTGCTCAATTCTATCAAGTCTTATTGAAATATCTCTAAAGGATTTTAGAAGCTCATTTATCTGATTATTATTTGTAGACTCTTTTTCTTGAGATTGAATGAGCATTTTTCTTAATATTAAAGCAGGAATATCTCCAAAGTATTTATAAATGAGCAACTCAATATCAATACTAGAATTTGCAAGAACACCAAAAAATACTAGAGCAGTTTCCGTATCTCCTAAAATACTTTTTGTCGGGATCTGTTTATTTTTCAAAGCATTTAATGCTTCAAAAATATCTAATCTTAATGAAAATTGAGGATCCTCATGGCTAAAAAAATTTAGTTTTTGATTATCGCTACTTAAGGTTAATGAAAAATTAGGCAAAGTAGAAATCTCAATATTAAAATTGATAGGATACAAATCCTCGATCTTTTTAATCAGACCTGGAGACAAAGAATTTATCTCTTTGAGTAGCTTATTAAGGCAGATGCTCATGATTATTTTGCTTTATGAATTGCAACAATACCATTTTGAAGATTATAAAATTTACATTTCTCAAACCCGGCATCTATTATCATATTTTTTAATTCTTCTTGATCAGGATGCATTCTGATTGATTCAGCAAGATATTGATAACTTTCAGTGTCTTTTGCAAAAAAACCACCCAATTTAGGGATTACATTGAATGAATACCAGTCATATATTTTTGAAAAGAAATAATTTGTTGGTTTTGAAAATTCTAAAATTAACAAGGTGCCGTTTGGTCGGAGAACTCTTTTCATCTCTTTCAATCCATTAAACTTGTTAGTGAAATTTCGAATCCCAAACCCAACTGTTACTAAGTCAAAAGAATTATCTTGATATGGAAGTTTTTCTCCCGAAGCAAGTGCAAAGTTACAATTATGAAAAAAATTCTCATTTAGAGATCTTTCCCTTCCCTTGATAAGCATTGATGCATTAATGTCAGTTACATGAATTGATGCAGATTTAAATTCTTCACTGATCAATTTTGGGATATCAGCAGTACCGCTAGCAATATCAAGCACTATAGAGTTTTCATTAATCTCAGCAAGCTCAAGAAGGATTTTCTTCCATAGCCTATGAAGTCCAAATGACATAACGTCATTCATCAAATCATACTCTTCAGCTACTGAGTGAAAAACATCGCCAACATGCTCAGCTTTCTTGGTTACGTCAACCTCTTGGAAGCCAAAATGTGTTTTATCATTCATTTATTTTCTTTGACTTAAAACTATAAAATTATTGTATCTACTTTCCTCAATTTCGCCATTTTTTACTGCTTCTATGACCGCACATCCTCGATCATTTATATGATTACAATTTGGAAATTCACACTTTGCAGAAAAACGATATATTTCTGAAAAACCAAAAATTATTTTGTTTGGCTTTAAATGATCAAGATTAATATCTCTAACTCCGGGAGAATCAATAAGCTGCATATCGCCGGTATTATATAAAGTTGAAACAGAGGTTGTATGAACCCCTTGATTATTTGATAAATCTCTAGAAAGAATTTCTTTTGCAGTCATAGCAGAAGTAAGGGTTGATTTGCCGGAACCAGAATTACCAACGAATATGGTAGTTTTTTTTGCAAGAAATTTTTCCAGGTAGTTTAGGTTTGTTAAAAGTTTTGCAGAAATTTCAAATGTCTTTATTCCTATATTCTTATAGATACTCTGCTCTTTTGAGAATGCATTTTCTTCTAAAGCATCAATCTTATTAAAAATAATAAAAGGCTCTAGGGACGCATTAATTGAAATTGTTATCCACTTATCAATAAATTCTAGGCTTGTCTTCGGGCTTTTAGTTACCAAGATTCCTATATGTGAAATATTTGAAGCTATTGGTTTTTTTACATTTTCTTTAGATTTATAAAGAATTGATGATCTATCTAGCCTCTTTTTTATCAGTGCTTCAAAATAATCAGCACCTACAAGGGGTTCTATTTCTACAAAATCTCCAACAACAAGATTGATTCTGCCTTGTATCTTGCATTTAAAATTATTTCCATTGGCCAATACTAAACAAGAATTTGAATAGAATTCTACTATTTGACCGGTTTGAACTTTTAACATCTTGGGCTCAAAATACACTATAGTTAAAAATTAACAACATTTATGTCTACTCAAAAATCAAACCAAAACCTAGTATGGATCGATCTAGAGATGACAGGATTAGATCCTGAAAAAGAAAGGATTATTGAAATTGCTACCATAATTACAGATAGTAATCTTACCATTGTTGCAGAGGGTCCTAATCTAGTCATCAATCAGCCTAAAGAACTATTGAATAACATGGATGCATGGAATACCAAGCAGCATGGAAACTCTGGTCTAATTAAATCAGTTCTTGAAAGCAGCGTTACTGAACAATTAGCAGAGATAGAAACTCTAGAATTTATTTCTAAGTATGTAGGAAATAAAAAATCTCCAATGTGTGGAAATACTGTTTCTCATGACAGAAGATTTTTAGCAAAGTATATGCCAGATTTGGAATCTTACTTTCACTACAGACATGTAGATGTTTCATCAGTCAAAGAACTAATTTCAAGATGGATGAATGACGCACAAACTTATGAAAAAAAAGGCTCTCACAGAGCTAAAGATGATATCAAAGAATCAATCAATGAATTAAAACTTTATAAACAAATGCTTTTTGATTAAATTAACTAAGCTTCAATTTCGTAATTTCTTGAAATTCTAAATTTTTTTAATTTTTTAATTGAAGAGTTCTTTTCATAAATAGTTTTGATGAAATTATATTTAGCTACTATTTCATTTTTATTTATTTCAATAGAGGTAAATCCTCTGCTTGAAGCATCCATCCACAGTAGCTCATTATTTTTTTTAACGATAGAATCTTCAAAAATTTTTGCATCAATTGGGACATAATCAGCAAGGCCTGGTGATGTTACAGAAGGAGTCGCAATTTCTATACCAATCCTATTGCCTGTTTCGTCAAAGAGCTGGGATAGCCAGGCATTATGAGTATCCCCCGCTAAGCTAATAAATTTCTTGCCAGATCTTTGCATAATTTTGTATAACCTCTCTCTCTCTTTTGGATATCCATCCCAAGCGTCAAGATTTGATGGGAGTCCTAACTTTATTAGCTGAATATAAGGCTTAAGCTCATCAGATATTCCTTGTAATGAATTAGAAATATCTGGAAATTTTAATTTGGTCATGAGAACCTGCTGACCAAAGATAGTCCATTTTTCATTTGACTTAGATATCGCATTTTCAATCCAAGCAATTTGACTGGGTCCTAATAAGTTTCGATTTATATCATTTAAATCATTATAAAATTTAGCTTGATTAAATCCGGATTCAGTCAAGTATTCTAAAGGTTGAATTTGCTTATCACGACCGTATTGACGGGTATCGAGCATAAGTAAATGCAATAAATTACCTATTTTAAATTCTCTAAATATTTTCCTTTTACTTTTTTGTTCTCTAATGGGCATCCACTCAAAATAAGCCTTTATAGCTGCCGATCTCCTTGCAAAAAAATCTCCTTCAGACCCATCCATTGAATGATTTTCAGCACCTTTTTTCCATGTATCATTTGTAAATTCATGATCGTCCCAAACCGCTACGAGTGGCGCATTTTTATGCAGCTCTTTAGAGCCATGATCTAGTTTGTATTGAGCATGCCTTTGCCTGTAATCACTAAGGCTAATCATCTCATGAGGAGGGACTGGAGTCCTTCCAAGTTTTTCGGCAACATTAGTTGCATATCCACCCATTGGATATTCATACAAATAATCACCAAGGTGCAACCATAAATCAAGATTGTCTTTTGCTGCTGCTTCATAAACATTAAAATATCCTGCAGGATAATTGCTACAACTAAAAATACCAATTTTTACTGACTGTGTTTCGGCTGAGAATGTTCTTGATTTTCCTACTTCTGAAAAAACATTTCCGGCTTTAAATCTATAAAAAAAACCTTGATGACTTTTGCAATACTTGCTAGCTTTAAAATCATATTTAATCGTATAGTCAGCTAATGATGAGGTATTTAATTTCCTTTTAAAAACTACTTCAGAAAAGTCTTCTTTTTCAGATATTTCAAGAACTACTTCGATTGGGCCTACTTTTTTTGGAGTGACTCTTGTCCACAAAATTACTCTTTCTTGAGTGGGATCTCCGCTAGCAACACCATGATCAAATGAAAATGCATTATTTGAGCAGCTTGTATTTATAGATGCACTAAAGCCTATGGCGCCAAGAGATGATATTTTTATAGCCTGCCTTCTCTTCATATAAAGATTTTAGCAACTCTTTAATACAATTGAGTGACGAAATTGCAAAGAATATGAATTCTAGTCTTACTTATTTGCAGGATGAATATTTATAGGAGTGGGAGCAATCTGACTTTTAGGCTGCTTAATCTTAGCTTCTCCAGATTCAACTACTTCATCTATACGGATAACTGAATTAATTGGTATGTAAGATCTTTCAACTGACTTGAATTCTTTTTCTAATTTTTCAGATGTTGGGTCAACTACTAGCTGTTTATTTTGTTTGAATATATACTCTTCAACCTCTATGAAGCCATACATGTCACTTTGATATATTTGTTTTGCAAAAATTTCATATATTTCACCAAGTTGAATGAAAATTATTTTGTATGTCTTCTTTTTAGCCATGACTAATTATATGGGAACAAAATTTGATAATAAAAGATTTTAATAAATAATTTAATTATGAAAAAAAAATTATATATAAAAACTCATGGCTGCCAGATGAATGAATATGATTCTGCAAAAATGGTTGATCTTTTAAAAGAAAAAGAAGGTTTTGAATTAGCTAAAAATGAAGATGAGGCTGATTTATTGATATTAAATACATGTTCTATTAGAGAAAAAGCTCAAGAAAAAGTTTTTCATCAGATTGGAAGGTGGAGAAAGATAAAGGAAGATAAGCCTAATTTAAAAATTGCTATTGGTGGTTGCGTTGCTTCTCAAGAAGGAAAAGAAATTATTAAAAGAGCACCAGCGGTGGATATAGTGTTTGGTCCGCAGACTTTGCATAAACTTCCTGACTTATATAACAACAATAAAAAAACAAATGTTAATCAGATAGATATTTCTTTTCCGAAATTAGAGAAATTTAATCATTTGCCGATTGAAGGCAAAGGCGAGCCTTCAGCTTTTGTTTCCATTGCTGAAGGTTGCAATAAATATTGTTCATTTTGTGTGGTCCCCAAAACTAGAGGCCATGAAGTGTCAAGGACCATTGAGGATATCTTAAATGAAGTATCTATTTTGGCTGAGAATGGAACTAGAGAAATAAATTTTTTAGGACAAAATGTAAATAACTTTAAAGGAACTTTTAAAGGAGAAAAGTCATCGTTGGCAGTGTTAATTGAATTGGCATCAAAAATTGAAAATATTGAAAGGATTCGTTTTACTACAAGCCATCCCCATGAATTTAAAGATGATCTTGTAGAAGCATTTGATAAGGTGCCTGAGTTAGTTAGCCATGTTCATCTTCCTGTTCAAAGCGGCTCGGATAAAATCTTAAAATTAATGAGGCGGCGATATAATGCAGAAAAGTACTTAGCACTTATTGAAAGAATTAGAATTATCAGACCGGATATGAGCTTTTCTTCTGATTTTATTGTTGGATTTCCAGGTGAAACAAATGAAGATTTCCAGCAAACAATTAATATTATAAACGAAGTAAAATTTGATGAGTCATATAGTTTTATTTATAGTCCTAGGCCAAATACCTCAGCATCAGAAATGACAGATGATGTATCTTTAGAAGAAAAAAAAGAACGTTTAAACATATTGCAATCACGCCTTAATCAATTATCCTTTGGCTATAGTCGTAAAAAAGTAGGAACCTCTCAGAGATGCTTAATTTATGGTCAATCGAGGAGAGATCCTGGTCAACTACAGGGAAGAACTATTTGTAACAGAATTGTAAATTTTCAATCAAATAATATAGATTTGGTAGGTCACTTTGCGAATATTCAAATTCAAGAAGCTCTAACTAATAGCCTTAGAGGCAGTCTCGAAAATTAATGTCAAAAGATCTTACTTCTGCTAGCTTAGAACTTATTCCAAATGATGCCGATGTCTTAATTAGATTTGTTGGCGAGTTAAATAAAAATCTTAAAATAGTTGAAAAAACTTTTAAGGTTAAAATATTTCAAAATGGCAATAAAATTAGTATTTCAGGAGAAGAAGAAAATACTAAAAAAGCATCAAATGCAATTAAAGATCTATATGTATCAACATCAAATGGAAGTGAGCTTTCCAAGGAGCAAATACAGATGGTGATTAATAAAAACGCAGATCTAAATCCCGATGTCATATCCGAAGGTGCGACAGATCAAACTATTAAAACACCAAAAAAAATTATTAAATCAAGAGGGAATAACCAAAATAATTACATATCTAATATGAGTGAATATGAGGTCAACTTTGGAGTCGGTCCAGCAGGCACTGGAAAAACATACTTAGCAGTTGCTAAGGCAGTTGAGATGCTTGTAAATGAAGATGTAAAAAAAATTATACTTATCCGCCCTGCCGTTGAAGCTGGTGAAAAGCTTGGGTTTTTACCTGGAGATCTATCTCAAAAAGTAGATCCTTATTTAAGACCTCTATACGATGCTTTATATGAAATGCTTGGTTTTGAGCAGGTTGTTAGATTGCTTGAAAAAGAGATTCTTGAGGTTGCTCCACTTGCATATCTTAGAGGAAGAACTTTAAATAACGCATTTATAATTATGGATGAAAGCCAAAATACATCCGTTGATCAGATGAAAATGTTCTTAACAAGAATGGGTTTTGGTTCTTATGCTGTCATTAATGGTGATATGACTCAGATTGATTTGCCAAAAAATATTGAATCTGGACTTTCTCATGTTTTAAAAGTGCTAGATGGGTTAGATGATATTGGATTTACAACTTTTAATTCAAGAGATGTTGTTAGACATCCGCTGGTTAGAAAGATTGTTGATGCTTACAACAAATTTGACCAACAAAAAAATTGAGATTAAATATCCCTATTCATGAATTTAATGACCTTTCTGCTGATTTAGAGAAAAAATTAAATTTAATGGCCGAACATGTTTTATCTGATCAGAAAGAGGATATTTTAAATATAAACCTTAAGTTTGTTTCTAGCTTTGAAATGAAAAAGCTCAACAAAGACTTTAGAAATAAAAGTTTAGACACAAATGTATTATCCTTTCCAGCAAGCAAGGAAATTCAGGAAATTTCAGGTGAACTTGGTGATATTGCTATGAGCATTCCATATATAAAAACTGAGTCACAGAACTTGAATAGAGACGTAGAGGATCATATGATGCATTTATTAGCTCATGGAATACTTCACTTATTAGGCTTTGATCATAAACAAGATAAAGATGCCTGTATTATGGAGTCTCAAGAAATTAAATATTTAAAGAATTTTAAAATAGCTAATCCATACAAATTATGACTAACCAAGATACTGATCAAGATCAACCTCCTTCGAGTCTTTTAAATAAAATTAAGCGTTTTTTTACAATTAAGCCGTCAAGTTTAGATGATGTATCCGTTTTACTTGAAGATGCTTTAAGCGCAAAGCTGATAGATAAAGAGGCTCAGTTTATTGCGGAAAGAGCTATTAGGCTGGGAGATACTACGGTAAAAGAGATAATGGTTCCAAGGGTTGAAATGGTCATTTTAGCTCCTGATGAAGAGCCCCTAGACATGATTGCTCGAATAATCAATTCTGGCCATTCAAGATATCCTGTTTTAGGTCCTGCAAAAAATGAAGTCCAAGGCATATTGCTTGCAAAAGACTTGCTTCCAATAATTAATCAAAATTTGAAAGACTTTAAGTTACTCTCTTTGATCAGAGATATCAAAGTGGTACCAGAGTCTAAGAAAGCCGATTCATTACTTGAAGAATTTAAAAAAGATAGATCTCATATGGCTGTTGTAATTGATGAATATGGAACAGTTTCTGGACTTGTAACAATTGAAGATATTTTAGAAGAACTTGTCGGTGAAATAGAAGATGAACATGACTCGGAGGATGAAGATTTAATCCAGGTAAGCGAATATGAGTATATTGCAAATGCCACGCTAGAGCTTACAGAATTTGAGCAAAAATTTAATAAGAGTTTTAATGGTATGGATGCAGAAACTTTAGCTGGACTTTTTATAAGTAAATTGGGATTCTTACCAAAGGTTGGCGATAAAATTGATTTAGATAACATGATTTTAGCTGTAACAGCTGCTGATAAAAGAAAGATAAAAAAAATTGGCATCACCATTAAAACAAATTCATAAAAGCTCTTTTATAAAATATTTATTTCTAGCATTAAGTGGCGCACTTTCTGTAGTTGCCTTCAGTCCATTTGATATCAAGGTAGCGATTCTTTTAAGCCTCGCAATCCTTATCTATTCAACAGCAAATTCAATTAATTATGTTGAAGCTTTTAAGCGATCTCTTGCTTGGGGCTTAGGCTACTGGATAGCTGGAACAGGATGGTTAATAGTAAGTATTCACTTCTATGGAAATACAAATTTAATAATATCTATGTTGATAATATTATTAATGGGAATAATGCTTGCATTGGTATTTATCACTCCTATTTCGCTAATTAAACTTATTAAACCAAACAAAAATATTTTTATTCTAAGTTTATCGTTTGCTAGTTTTCTTACAATGTTAGAGTTATCAAGATTTATATTATTGGGTGGCTTCCCATGGCTCTTACCTGGCTTAACTTTTCTTGATACTTTTGCGCAACCTTTAATATCAATTATTGGCGTTTATGGAGCTTCATTTTTTATCTATTTTTTATCTGCATTTATAGCTTTGTCTTGTATTTTTAGAAATAAAGTTTATTTTTCTTTAGGTATTTTGTCTGTTTTGATTTTCTTTCCACAAAATAATTTTCACTCAGCGTATTATGGCAAGAGTATTGAAATAGGAATTATTCAGCCTGCATTAGATCCTTTTAAAAAGTTTCAGGCAGGTGAAGCAACGAGTATTGAAGAAACACTGCTAAATTTATCTGAAAAACATTCTAAAGTAGATTTAATAATCTGGCCTGAATCACCATTCCCATATTTAAATTCCAGTCCTCAAATGAAAGAGTTATTAAGTAAAACAAGCAACTTTCCAATCATTTTGTCAGGAACTTGGGAATACAATAATAATAAATTGTTTAATGCACTTACATTACTTGGAGCCAATCAAAGTTACTATAAGCGACATCTTGTGCCTTTTGGTGAATATGTACCTTTTGAAAGGATTATCAGAGGCTTAATAGAATTTTTTGACTTACCCATGTCTTCAATAACGCAAGGCAGATCAAAGCAGGAATTATTTAACATTAAAGAATTCAAGGTCCTTGGAATGATATGTTTTGATGTTGCCTTCCCACTCAGTTTTATAGAGGAGACTAAAAAAGCAGATTTTATAGTAAATGTAAGCAACGATACATGGTTTGGGAGTTCATATGGACCATATCAGCATCTTCAGATAGTAAGAGCTAGGGCACTAGAAGCAAATAAATGGATTGTAAGAGGCACTTCTGATGGTATTTCAACAATTGTTGATAATAAAGGAACAATTGTTAATTTATTACCTAAGGGAGTTAAGAGTTCTATCTCTGGAAAAGTTTACATAAATAACGAAACATCATATTTTTATAAATTTGGTTATTGTATGATCCCTTTATTATCAATATTTGTTCTCGGCTATATTATTATATTAAGATTAAGGTAATGCATCATTTTATATTAATTTTTATCTCATTGATCTCATTTTCTATTTCTGCAAGTTACTCGATAGATATTAGTATTTCTGAACAAAGACTATATTTATTTGAAAATAAAGAAATGATAAGGAGTTATCCTGTTTCTAGCTCAGCCTATGGGGAAGGGCAAATAGAAAACTCATTAAAAACCCCATTAGGCATGCACGAGGTAAAAAAAAAAATTGGAACTAATGTTGATAAATATCATTTTTTTGTTAGTCGAGAACATATTCCTCAAAAAGTTAACATTATTCATAGAGATATTGATTCCGATGACGACTTTATTACATCAAGAATTATGTGGTTATCTGGATTAAGTGAAGGTTTTAATAAAGGAACAAATGTTGATTCATTTAAAAGATATATATACATCCATGGTACTCATGAAGAAGGCTTGATTGGTAAAAAGGCTTCGCATGGATGCATAAGAATGCTAAATCATGACGTCTTAGAGCTTTATAAGCTTATCCCAGAGGAAACGACTGTAAATATATATTTATAATCCTATACGCCGCCCATATTAGCTTCTTTAAAGCTTAGTAGTTCTGTCCTATCTTCAACTGCTGGAGCTTCTCCAAAAGTTGCAGATTGATCAGCTAGTTTTTGAAGCAAAGGCGCAGGTTTCCAAAATTCTTTATCTAAATCAGAAAATATGTCCATTTTCTTTATTACTTCTTCTAGACCTATCTGATTTGCATAGAACATTGGACCACCTCTCCAAATTGGAAATCCATAACCATTGATATACACAATATCCATGTCACCAGATCTTTGTGCAACTCCCTCCTCTAAGATTCGGGCCCCTTCGTTAACTAAAGCTAATATACATCTATCTACTATTTCTTGATCTGATATTTCTCTTCTTTGTATATTATTTTCTGAAGAAATTTCTTTATAGATTTCTTCATTTTCTGGAGCTGGGTTTGGAGCTCTTGATCCCTCAGAATAATTATAAAATCCTTTAGAATTTTTTTGACCAAATCTTTCTCTTTCACAAAGCTCATCTGATATTTTATTTACAAGCGGTGTTTCAATATTAGCCAATTTTCTGGCTCTCCAACCTAAATCTAAACCTACTAAATCTAACATTCTAAATGGCCCCATACTCATACCAAATGATTCCAATGCATTATCAACTTGGCTGGGTAACGCACCTTCAAGAAGAAGCATATTTGCTTGATACGTGTAACCAGCAAGCATTCTATTTCCAATAAATCCTGGAGCATTAAGAGAGACAACTGCTGCCTTACCTATTTTCTTTCCAATCGACATAACAGTTGCCATTGTTTCATCAGAAGAGTTTTTTCCTCTGACAACTTCAAGTAGTCTCATAACATTTGCAGGACTAAAAAAGTGAGTACCCACTACTTTTCCAGGCCTTTCTGTTGATGCTGCTAGCGCATCAATATCCAGACCTGAAGTATTAGATGCAAGTATTGCGCTATCCTTTGTAACCGAATCTAAAGTTTTAAAGATTTCCTGTTTTAGTTCAAGGTTTTCATAAACAGCTTCTACAACCATATCAACGTCAGCTAAGTCATCATAAGATAGAGTAGGTGTAATTAAACTAATTACCATTTCTTTTTGTTCTTCAGACATTCTTCCTCGATCTACCATCATTTGATAATTTTTTTCTATAACACCCATACCTCTTTCAAGATTTTCCTTATCTTGGTCTAAAACCAATACCGGAATACCTGCATTTGCTAAGTTCATGGCTATTCCTCCTCCCATTGTTCCGGAACCAACAATTCCGACAGCATTGATTGGCATCAAGGGAGTATCCTTGGGTATATCTGATATTTTTGAAGCAGCCCGCTCACCAAAGAATATATGAATCATAGCTTCTCGTTGAGGATTCATTAAGCACTCAAGAAAATAATCAGATTCTTTTTTTAAACCCATATCAAAATCATCTTCATTAATAGCTGCTTCAACACATGCAATTATTTGACCAGGAGCAAATTGTCCTCTTCTTGTTTTTGCAGCCAAGGCCCTAGCTTCTGCAAGAACATTCCCAGAACCTCTTGCCTCAAGTAATTTCTCATTTTTGTCTCTTACTTTAGGATGCTCGCTTAAGCCAATTTTATCTTGAAGGAATGCAATAGCGTCATCAATAAGAGAATTTTCAGAAATAGCATCTAATATTCCTTGCTCTAAAGCTTTCTTAGCAGACAATGGAGTGCCAGAAAGCATCATTTTTAATGCCTGAGAGGGCCCTACTAGTCTTGGAAGCCTTTGAGTACCACCTGCTCCAGGCAATAATCCAAGATTTACCTCAGGTAGCCCTACAATAGCTTTATTTGTGCCCATTCTATAATTACATACAAGTGCAGTTTCTAAGCCGCCTCCAAGGGCAGTTCCGTTGATTGCAGCTAAAACAGGCTTTTTGCTGAATTCTATCGCTCTGAGGGCTGAGTTAAGGTCTGGACCATCAAAACTTTTTCCAAACTCAGATATATCAGCTCCCGCAATAAAAGATCTACCTGCACCAGTTAGAATAACACCTTTGACTGACTCATCAGAATTTGCTTTTTCTATAAATTCTGCTAATCCTGCTCTAACACCGCTACTAAGAGGATTCACTGGGGGATTATCAACTTCTAAAATAGCAATATTGCTATTAACACTATAATTTACTTTGCCTTTCAAATCATTTGTCATAATTATCCCAAAATTAAGTTTTAATCTTGAATTATATATATTTTTATTGGATTAGGCTGAAAATAGTATTTATCTTGAAAAATTCTTGTGATATTGATAATTTGTATATATATAAATAATTTAAAATTATTTATCATTTTTGTTGATATCTAATTATAAATATATATAATGATGTTTCCAACACTTCTCTCCCCCTATGATTTGTTGGATATTTCTCTGGAATTATGGAGGGCTGCAAAGCCCTCCATCTTTTAAAAAGGTTTAATTATGAATGAAAAAATTATTGAACGTTTCGAACTACTTACTTTGGTTAGTATATTTATATCGTCAGTTTACGCAATTTCCCCAGTAGTGTAACATCCTCAGGATGAAACTTTTTATCCTAGTATTTTCTTTATTTTCGATATCAGCATTTTCTTGTTCAGACATTCTTAACAGTACACTTAGAGTTTTAGACTCAGATGACGAGAAAAATCTCTGTGAGTATTCAGGTAATGTAATTTTGGTAGTGAACGTAGCGAGTAGATGTGGCTACACACCTCAATATGCTGGCTTACAAAGACTATATACTAAATTCAAAGATGACGGCCTAACTATTATAGGAATTCCATCAAGAGATTTCTTTCAAGAGTTCTCTGCTGAATCAAAAGTTGCCGAATTTTGTAGTACCGAGTACGGGGTAGAGTTTCCTATGTTTTCTACAGCAAAAGTTACCGGAAAAAAAGCTCATCCATTTTACAAAAAACTTATTGCAGCTTCAGGAAAAGAACCCAGGTGGAATTTTGCTAAGTATCTTATCAATAGAGATGGACAAGTTATTGGACACTATAAATCAAGTGTTACTCCAGAATCAGAAAGATTAGTTTCGGCTATTCAAGCTGTACTTTAAGCCCCTCCAACAATTACTTTTTGAGGCCTACATCTGGCAAATATACCATTGTCCAAGACTCCTGGTATTAAGTTTATCGCTTGTTCCATTTTTAATGGGTCAGTAATCTTTAAATCTTTAACATCGAGAATTTGATTATCTTGATCGGTCAAGAAATCCTTTCTTAACTCAGGGATTCCTCCCAATTTCACCATTTCTCTCGCAACATAACTTCTGCTTTTAGTCATTACTTCTAATGGAAGTGGAAAGGAGCCTAAAACTTCAACTAATTTAGACTCATCCACTATACAAATAAATTCATTTGAGGCTGACGCAACAATTTTTTCCCTAGTGTGAGCTCCGCCACCACCTTTTATTAAGTTGCTAGAAGGATCTACTTCATCTGCTCCATCTACATATACAACAATCTCATTTATATCATTTAGTTCAAATACCTCTATACCAAGTTCCTCCAATAATTTTGTGGAGGCCTCTGAGCTAGAAACAGCACCTTTAAAAAGATTCTTAATCTTTGCAAGTTCTTTAATAAAGTAGTTTACCGTAGAGCCAGTCCCAACTCCGATTATCGAATTAAAATCAATTTTTGGTTTTATATATTTTATTGCTTCAATCGAAGCATTTAATTTTGAATTGCTCATTATGGGTATAATACTTAAATTATTATGCGACTTAAAATAAAAAAATCAGGTTCTTATAAATTTTCAAAAAAATATTTAGGTTTAATCTCTAAATCTAAAGTTTACGATGTTGCCGACAAGACCCCAATAACTTTTGCTGAAAATTTATCTAGCAAGCTAAAAAATGATGTTTATTTGAAGCGTGAAGATATGCAACCAATTTTTTCATTCAAAATTAGAGGTGCTTACAATAAGATTGCAAATTTAAGCTCTCAACAGCAAAAAATGGGAGTTATAACTGCATCAGCTGGAAATCATGCACAAGGGGTTGCAAATGCATGTAAGAAATTAAAAGTACCATGTTTGATAGTAATGCCAGTAACAGCGCCTGAGATAAAAGTAAAATCTGTTAAAAGATTTGGCTCCAAGGTTTTATTGCATGGAGATAATTTTGATCAGGCCTCAAAAAAAGCAAGGCAAATTGCAAGGCAGCAAAAGCTTGAATTTATTGAAGCTTTTGATGATCCGCTCACTATAGCTGGTCAGGGCACCATTGGAAAAGAAATTTTAGACGAAAACAATGACTTAGATGTCATTTTTGTGCCTGTTGGGGGAGGTGGTTTGTTGGCAGGCGTAGGCGCATGGGTTGCTCAAAATAAAAAAGATATCAAAATTTATGGTGTTGAGGTTGAAGACTCGGCTTGTTTGGTTGAGGCAATTAAGTCTGATAAAAGAGTAAGACTTCGGGAAGTAGGATTGTTTGCTGATGGGGTAGCTGTAGAACAAATCGGTAAAAATAACTTTGATGTAATTAGGGAGTGTGTTGATGGAGTAATTACTGTAAGTATTGATGAATTATGTGCTGCAGTTAAAGATATATTTGAAGACACAAGAGTTCTGTCTGAGCCAGCGGGTGCTCTTGCATTGGCAGGATTAAAAAAATATGCGACTAAAATTACAAATAAACGTTTACTAGCTATTAGTAGTGGAGCAAATGTTAACTTTGAAAGACTTAGTTATATTGTAGAAAGATCTGAGGTTGGTGAAAATAGGGAGAAACTGCTTAGTATTAAAATTCCAGAGCGTCCCGGAAGCTTTTTAAAGTTATGTAAAGTATTTGGTCGATCTCAGATTACAGAATTTAATTACAGATTAGCTAACAAGATGGACGCAAATGTCTTAGTTGGAATTAAAACTGAAAATGAAGATGCATTTAAGAAAATTAAGACCATGCTGACAAAAAGTAGATTTAAATTTTCTGATTTAACAAGAAATCAAATTTCTAATGACCATCTTAGACATATGGTTGGAGGTCATAAGAGCATCATTTCGGAAAGAGATTCTGAGAGATTGTATAGATGTCAATTTCCAGTAAGGCCTGGAGCTTTAATGGGGTTTCTTAGGGATTTTGGTTCAAAATGGAATATCTCTTTGTTCCATTATAGAAATCTTGGAGCAGCATTTGCCAATGTTCTAATTGGCATTGAAGATAAAAGCAAATCTGCTAATGCGTTAGAAAAGCATCTTAAATCATTGGATTATAGTTTCATTGAAGAAACTGATAATAAGGCCTACATTGATTTCTTAAGATAATGATCAAAGAATTTGAAATCTTCGTCCCTGATGAAAAGATTGAGCTGCTCAATCAAAAGATAGATTTAACAAGGTGGCCTGATGAAATTAATGACGATCGATGGACGCTAGGAACAAACAAAGCTTATTTGCAGGATGCCGTTAAAACTTGGAGAAATAATTTTGATTGGAGAAAACATGAAACTAAATTGAATGAAGTTGGCAGTTTTAAATACAAAACTAATTCAGGCTTGGAGCTTCATTACCTTCATAAAAAATCTAATTCAAAAAACGCAATTCCATTACTGCTTACCCATGGGTGGCCAGGAAGTGTTCAGGAATTCCTTAAAATTATTCCTGAACTAGCAGCTGGTAAAGGTGGAATTGAATTTGATGTTGTCTGTCCCTCAATACCCGGATATGGGTTTTCTGACAAACCACAGGAACTGGGAATGAACTCAGAGGAGGTAGCGAAACTTGAAAATGAATTGATGCTTGCTTTGGGTTATGAAAAATATATTGCGCAGGGCGGAGATTGGGGGTCAATGATAACAAAATGGATCGCAGAACTCTTTCCAGAAAATTGTATAGGCATTCACCTGAATTTAGTAATAGCATTTCCTCCCGAGGGCGAAGACTCCATGCAGGGAGTATTGCAAGAAGAGATTGAAGGAATGAAAAACATAGAAAAATATCAGGCAAAAGGATACGGATATTTTGCAATTCAAAGCACGAAGCCTCAGACAGTTGGATATGGTTTAAATGACTCTCCTGTTGGTTTGGCAGCATGGATAATTGAAAAATTTCATGGATGGACAAAAGATGATTCTGACAAACTTGTAGTTCCCCTAGATGAGGTTCTTGCAATTGTGTCTTTGTATTGGCATACAGAATCTATCACGTCATCTGTAAGATTCTATTATGAGAATGGTCCTTTAGGATTTACATTTAATCCAGTTTCTCAGCCAATGGCTGGAGCTATCTTTGAGAATGAAATTGCTAGACCACCTAGGGTTTGGGCAGAAAAAATCTATAACATAGTTCAGTGGAATCAATATCCAGGAGGGCATTTTGCAGCATTAGAGAATCCTAAGATCCTTTCAGAAGATATTTTTAATTTTGCAGCTAAGTTAGAAATTTAACTTTGAAAGTTTTTACTTTGAGTCTCTGAGAATACAATATCTAGTCTAGTATCATGAATCTCATTGATTGAGTCGTCTAAAAACTGAAAGTCATAAATTAAACCAATTAGTAATGGCCTGTAACTATTTTCATGAATCGATTCTAAATATCTATCATAGTAACCTCCACCATATCCAAGCCTGTATCCATTTTTATCTACGCCAACCGTTGGAATGATGATGATTTCATGATCCATAGAATTGATTACATCGCCATCTGATGGCTCATAAATATCGTATTTATTTTTAATTAGTTGCTCAAAGCTTTTGGGTGCAATCAAATTCATTGAATGATTCGGTCCAATCCTGGGGTAGGAAGTTAAGCGATTTTCATTAAATCTTTTTTTATTGATTGCTGCTAGATCAACTTCATTATTTACGGAGAAGTAGCTGCCTAATATCCCTACATCGTCTAAGCGAAATTCCGCATTAACATTTTTTACTATTTCTTTTGAGAGATTTGAAACTTCGGATGAACTTAATGCATTCCTCAAATTAAGTATAGATTGTCTATATTTTGATTTCACTTTTGCGTGTAAGCTAAAAACCAATTCACCGCCACTTATCGTTACCTGAACCGAAAGCTCAGGTGGTGAAGCTCTTACTGCATCAGGCTTCCCTTGATGGTAATGCACAACAACAGCAGTGGAAAATCACCTTTAAATATATTATCGGTTCAAAGAATCTCGATAAGTTAGCGAATGAACCAGTCAATTACATTATAGATTAGTTGATTTTAAAAAAAAGACTTTTGCTAATTTAGAGATTTTTCAATTTTTGAAGCAAGATCTTTTATGGTTTTTTCTTCCGTTTTTGAGAGCAAGCTTCCCTCTTGCGGGAGTTGACTTTTAAAAGCTAAGTCTAGACTAGTCAAAATTAAGGCATTAGATTTGTCAGGGATAGAATCTATTTGCTCATTTAATATTTCAGCTGCTTTAATGAGGCCTTCTTTATCTTTTGGCGGACAAGCAATTGTGATCTTTTTGCCCATAATCATTAATTCTAAAACTTCTTTATTGCTCATGTGATTTAATAACTTTAGCTAACTTGGTATTCGCTTTTTCGAGCTTTTTAATTTCATTTGCTTGAACAAGCTTATGCTTTTTCCATTCTCTCTCTTTCTGTATATAAGCATCAATAATCCCTTTTTGTTCATTAAACCTCTTTAAAAGCTTTTCTGTGCTTTTTATTAAAATATTGATAGAACTTTTTGAACTTTCACTCATAACAATATATTTAGTTTAAGTCTTAGTCTGTAAATAGGGAAGTTTGAAAAAGAAAAGAGTAGAATTAGCACATGAAAAATAGATATGCAGATAGAAGAAGCAAACTTGGCGCAATGTTACCAAAGAACTCTGCTGTAGTTATTGCAGGTGCAGCAGTTCAATACAGAAATGCAGATTCGTCTCACGCATTTAGACAAGATAGCAATTTCTGGTATTTAACTGGTTTTAATGAACCTGAATCTACATTAGTTGTCCTAGTCAATGAGAACAAAGATGTTCAATCAATAGCTTTTGTTCCAAAAAAAGATGCATTAAAGGAAATATGGGATGGATACAGGGCTGGACCTAAAGGAGCTTTAAAGGATCATGGTTTTGATCTTGCTTTTGATAACACAGAAATAGACGAAAGATTGCCTAATCTATTGGCTGGATACAATCAGGTCTTTTATCCGGTTGGTAAGAGCCAAAAATTAGATGCCGATGTGATTGATTGGATTAAAACTGCTAGATCAAAAGATAGACATAGTTCACCCATTGATATTGCTGACGCATCATCAAAAATTGGCAATGAGAGATTGATTAAGGACAAAGATGAGATAGAGATAATGAAAAAGGCATGTCAAATTTCTGCTGAAGCTCATGTTGAGGCTATGAAATTTGTAAAACCTGGCATGAATGAGCAAGAACTAGAAGCATTTTATCAATATCAATTTTCAAAAAGAGGCGGGCGCTTTGCAGCCTATACTCCTATTGTGGCTGGGGGTGAAAATGCATGTGTTCTTCATTACGTAGAAAACTCAAAAGCCCTTAAAGATGGAGACTTGGTTCTTGTTGATGCAGGTTGCGAATTTGAATTATATGCATCTGATATTACAAGAACTTATCCAATAAATGGAAAATTCACTGCTGCTCAACTTGCTATTTATGAAGTGGTTTTGGAGGCACAGCAAAAAAGCATAGAAGCAGTAACAGTTAATAACAATGTCATGGATTCACAAATAATTTCTGAAAAAGTTATAACACAAGGATTAATTGATCTTGGAATATTAAATGGTTCAATGGAAGAACTTCATGAAACAGGAGCCTTTAAAGATTTTTATATGCACAAAATTGGTCATTGGCTGGGAATAGATGTTCATGATGCAGGAGATTACACAGAAGATGGTGAATATATGAAGTTTAAACCTGGAATGGTAACAACGGTTGAGCCTGGCATTTATATTTCATCAACTGCCATCGTAAAAGATCAATGGAAAGGAATAGGCATCAGAATAGAAGATAATATTTTAGTGACCGCTAAAGGCAATCAAAATCTCACTGACATTGTTCCATCAAATCCCAATGAAATAGAAGCATTAATGGCCTAGAATTGATATGACGCAATCTGTATTAATATCTGGAGGTGGAATTGTTGGATCCTTTTTGGGGCTGGAGTTAGCCGCACGTGATGTGCCTTTTCAAATCATTGAAAAAAATCCTTACATTGAATCTAAAGATGATCACATAAGGTCATTAACATTAAATTTAAGTGCCTGCGAAAGACTCGATCAATTAGGCGTTACTACTTCTTCATCTGTTATTCAAGAAATGAATATTTTTGATGGGTCTGGATCTGGAAAATTATCTTTTAACTCAAAAGAAGCAAATATAGGATATTTAGCGAGAGTATTTGGTTTTAATGATTTAAGACAAGCATTAGCTACTAAGGTTGAATCTTTAACATCCATTGGTGATGAAGTAACTTCTTTTCACCTCAAAGATTCAAAAGTTCTTGTCTCATTGAGCAATGAAACAATTCTTGATGCAGACCTTCTTGTGATTGCTGAAGGCAGGAATTCTGCTTTGGCTAAGTCAGTTGCCTCAGAAAATTTTTCTCGAGATTATCAACAAATAGCCAAAACTTTTCTAGTTGAAATACCAGATATATCCGCAGATGAGGCCATTCAATTGTTTTATGAGCAAGAAATTTTTGCATTGATGCCATATAAAAATGATTCAGATATAAATCAATTTTCTGTGGTTTGGTCAATGCCAAAAGAGCTTGCTGCTGATTTAAATAAAGACAACATCGCACAACATTTAGAAAAATTTGAAAAAAAAATATCCTGCTGTATGAAAGTGAAGAGTGAATTATTGTCGTTTCCATTATCGGCTCATCATCTAAATGAGTACTGTGATCATGGAGTTTGCATCATTGCTGATGCTGCTCATTCTATTCATCCATTGGCTGGCCAGGGTATAAATCTAGGTATTTCGGATGCAATGATTCTTGCTGAAGAAATTGAGAGAGCAATTAATGCAGATCAAGAGATTGGCAAACTAGCTTTTTTGAAGAAATATGAGCTTAGAAGGAAAACATTGAATGCATCAATGATTAAGGGAGTCGATTTTCTTTTTAATCTCTTCCAGCAAGATAATCCTTACCTGAGGTTGGGGCGTAATGTAGGATTAAAGATGGTTGATAATATAAGTTTTTTAAAGAAAAATTTTATCTTGCATGCATCAGGCATTCACAAAATTTAAAAAACTATTATTTACTCCAATAGGGAATCCCTAACTCTTTTAGAAGTTGGGCCACTTCATGAATGGGTAAGCCAACAATATTAGAATAGCTACCGTTTATTCTTTTTATAAAAGCAGATCCATACCCCTGAATTCCGTAGCCACCTGCTTTATCATACGGCTCATTAGTATCACAGTACTCCTTGCAATCACTCGCAGCTAATTTTGCAAATTCAACCCTCGATGTAACACTAATTGTGTGGAATTTAGCTTCTTGTTCAGTCATGATGCCAATGGTCGCCGCAGTCATTACTAGATGAGTTTTTCCAGAAAGTTTTAGTAACATGTTAATCGCATCAGATTCTTCTCGAGGCTTGCCAAAAATTTCATCCCCTAAAACCACAATAGTATCTGCCGCAAGAACAGGAAAGGAAGATTTACGCTCAGAAATAATTTTACGAACCCCTTCCTGACATTTTAAAACTGATAAAGCCCTGACATTATCTTGAGGAGAATCAGATCGATTAATATTTTCATCAACATCGATATCTAAGATTTGATGCTCAACACCAATTTGCTGCAAAAGTTCAGTTCTTCGAGGAGATTTGGAGGCTAGATAGATCATCCATTACAATTTTAACAGGAGAATAATATGACAAATAAAAATAAAAGAGTAATTTTAGTTACAGGTGCTAGTAGGGGAGTAGGTAAAGGTATTGCTGAAGGAATGGCTAGAAATGGTGATACGATTATCTGCGCTGCAAGGAGTCAAAAAAAGGGATCAACAGTTCAGCAATTTGGATTTGAGATTCAAAGTAGTCTCGATGAAACAGTTGAAAAGATTGATGCCAAAGGGGCACGCGGTATTGCTTATCCAATAGATTTGAATAATCCAAAAGAAATTTTGGATCTTTCTAACTTTATTAAAAAAGAGTTTGGTCAGCTAGATCTTTTAATTCATTCAGCATGTCAGATTCATGATGATCTTGTTCAGCCAAAACCTTATTGGGAAAAATCTGTGGATCTTTGGTCTGTGATGGATGTTGGACTTAAATCAAATTATTTGTTGTCTCATGCGCTAACTCCTTTGATGATTGCAAGCAAGGGCAAGCTTATAGTTCAAATTTCCTCTCATGGAGCCATGTGTTATATGCATGGGCCCATCTATGGCGCACAAAAAGCTGGGATAGATAAAATGGCTTTTGATATGGCTTATGACCTAAAGCCTCATGATATATGCTCATTATCATTGTGGTCAGGAATAGTAAAAGATGAGAAGACTCAGAAAGTGAGCGAAATGCATGGAGAGCAATATGCAGAGTTTTTGAAGGGTGCCGCCAGTCAAGAATATGCTGGCTTAGTAATTAATGAGTTATACGATGATCCAAAACTAATGAAGTTATCTGGAAAAACGCTTTTGGCTGCAGAAGTTGGAAATCAATATGGAGTAGAGGATGTTGATGATTGTACTCCTAAGAGTGATAGGGAAAGTCTTGGAGGTCCTAGAGATTTCTCGGAGGCAGTAGTTTATTAGTTAAACTTTTTCACCGCGAGATCTCATATCTTTTAGAACTTCATCTATGCCTTTTTTGTCTATGATGCGCATACCTTTAGTCGAGAGCTTCAAAGTTACAAATCTATTCTCTGATTCAACCCAAAATTTGTGCGTGTGAAGATTAGGAAAAAACTTCCTTTTCACACGGTTATTCGCATGGGAAACGTGATTACCGCTTTGAGGCATTTTCCCAGTGACTTGACATACTTTACTCATAGAAACGCGATTTTATAGGACATAGAGAGTCTTAGCAAGATAGAATGAATAAGAATGAAAAATTTATTTTTACTTAGGCATGCCAAATCTAGTTGGGACAATGCAGCGCTTACAGATTTTGACCGCCCATTGTCTAAAAGAGGAATATCCAACGCAATTTTACTATCTGAGCACATACAAAAACATGACATTACGTTTGATCTAGTCTTATCTAGTCCAAGCGAAAGAACTCAATCAACCCTTGATCTTGTGTTGAGTTCCCTTGACTATTTCCCAACAATTACTTTAAAAGAATCTATATACCATTCATCACCATCAAGCCTTGCTCAGTTAATTAAGGAACAAGATGACGAAATAAACAATTTGCTGATTATAGGACATAATCCAGGACTGCATATTCTTACAGAACAATTAACCAATCAATCCATTGTGAAGTTTCCAACCTGTGCTTTTGCAAAAATTACTAATTTTAATCATTGGAAGGATATAGATGCTGGTATATTAAATCTCGAATCATTAATTACTCCCAAGGAACTCAACCATGATTGATTTGAAAGTTAAAATTCTCAACCCACATATAGGCGATTCTATTCCATTGCCAGAATACTCTACAGAAGGTTCGGCAGGTTTGGATCTAAGAGCATGTGTTGAAGAAAGTTTTGTTTTAAAACCTCAAGAGTGTCAGTTGATCCCGTTGGGCTTTTCTATATATATAGAAGATCCAACCCTTTCCGCTTTAGTGATACCTAGATCTGGATTGGGCTCTAAACATGGAATCGTTATGGGAAATTTAGTTGGTCTGATTGATTCTGACTATCAAGGAGAGCTTAAAGTACCGCTTTGGAATAGATCGACTGAAGATTTTTTAGTGAGCAGTGGTGATAGGATTGCTCAAATGATTCTCGTGCCAATTAAGCAGGCAAAATTAAGAGTTGTAGAGGATTTCTCAGAAACAGATAGAGGGACTAAAGGATTTGGTAGTTCGGGAGTTGAGTGAGAGCTTATTTATCTTCTTCGCTTTTGCTATCTGATTCAATATCAGTTTCTACTTCAGCATTATCATCAGAAGCCTCTTCTGCAGGTGCTTCCTCAACAACATCTTCAACTTCAGCTTCTTTAGCAGTTTCTTTAACAACCTCTTCGACAGGCGCCTCTACTGCTTCTTCTGCTTTTTCCTCTATAGCGGCTTCCTCAGCTTTTACTTCAGCTTTTTTAGCTTTAGGCTTTGAAGCGCCTGATGCACCAAAACGATCTTGGAATTTCTTCACCCTTCCACCAGAATCAAGCATTTTTTGCTTACCAGTGTAGAAAGGATGAGAAGCGGAGGAGACATCAAGAACATAATATGGATATGTATTACCGTCCTCCCATTTTTTTGTCTGAGTTGTGTTTACAGTCGAACGAATAAGAAAGTATTTATCTACACCAACATCATGGAATAGCACTTTACGGGTTTGAGGATGTATGCCTGTTTTCATATTAAAATAAATTTTGGATGAGAACTATAACAAATACAGCTAGGTTTACAAATACATATGAATAAATTTTTTTACAATGTAGCTATAGCTTTACCACTTAGGCAAACCTTTACCTATCACTCTAATCAGGAGATTATTCCTGGTACCAGAGTTGCCGTAAAATTAGGTAAAACAAATAAACTGGGGGTTGTCACTGAGACCGTTTCTAACTCCGATATACAAACAAAACCTATACACATGGTGCTAGATGACGGACCAGTATTTTCTAAAACAGAACTTAAAATTTTTAAATGGGCGTCTAATTATTATTTACATCCAATAGGAGAGATAGTTATCTCATTTTTACCTACTCATCTCAGGCAAACAAAAAATACTTATGAAGTTAGCATCTTAGATGACAACAAGAAAATTATAGAAAAGAATCTAGATTTTGAAACAACCTTAAATTCAGAACAGGCTAAAGCTGTAAAGTTTATAAATAAACTGCAAGGTTTCATGCCTACTCTTTTATATGGGGTGACTGGCTCAGGTAAAACTGAGGTCTACATAAGATGTATATATGAAAAATTATTAAATAATAAGTCGGTCTTGGTTTTAGCTCCTGAGATTGCTCTAACTCCTCAACTAGAAAGCAGAGTTAGTAATCAATTTGGGGATTTAGTAGGTATTTATCATTCAAAAATGACACCTGCTGCTCGTTATAAAGCTTGGAAAAAATTTAAGAAGGGCGAAACAAAAATTATTATTGGCACACGTTCTGCTGTGATGTTACCAGCATCAAAACTAGGACTTATTATTGTTGATGAAGAGCATGATGCATCATATAAGCAACAAGAAGGCTTTAAATTTTCTGCAAGAGACATTGCAATTAAACGAGCGCAAATAATAAAAATTCCAATTATCCTTGGTTCAGCAACTCCATCCCTGAGAACATTAAAACTGGTTGAAGACAGGAAGTTTCGATCTATTAGCTTAACCAAAAGAGTGACTCAAAAAAGTCCCCCAAAATTTTCAATTCTTGATATCAATGAGGTGAACTTAGTCAGTGGCCTAGCTCCGCAGGCCATAGAGGCCATAAATCAAACCCTTAATCAAAAAAAACAAGCCATGATATTTATTAATCGGCGGGGCTTTGCGCCGCAATTCATATGTTCATATTGTGATTGGAAAGCCATGTGTAATAGTTGTGATTCAAGCTTAGTATTTCATTATCAAGCCTCTCGATTAATTTGTCATCGGTGTGATTCCGCCTTCGGAGTTCCTACTCATTGCCCAAGCTGTTCAAAAGCACAGCTATCCTTTCATGGAACAGGCACAGAACAACTAGAGGAAACCTTAAAAGAAATTTTTCCTAATTCACCTATTTATAGGCTGGATCGGGACTCAACAACAAAAGTTGGCTCCTTAGAAACAATACTCTCAGAAATCAATAATTCTGATACAGGAATTCTTATAGGCACTCAAATGCTTATTAAGGGACATGATTTTCCAAATTTAGAGTTAGTTGTAGCAGTAGATGTAGACCAAGGCATCACAAGTCTACAATCATCTGCTGTAGAAGAAATGGGACAACAATTAATCCAGGTAGCTGGCAGGGCAGGACGTTTGGATGGTAACGCAACAGTTCTGGTTCAATCTAGGTACACAAATGATCAGAACTTATTGCAGCTTAGGAGCGGAAATTATTTAAATTTTACTAAGTCACTAATGAAGCAGCGCCAACTAATGAATCAGCCTCCTTATTCATTTGAAGCAACCATTAAGGCAGTATCTCCAAACGCTCAAACAAACCTAGATATGTTAACTCAAACAAAAAAATTCATTGATGCCAGTAATTGCATTGTTATTGGACCTATTCCAGCCATGCAATCCAAAGTAAGGGGCTCATATCATCATCACTTGGTTGTTCAGGCAAGTACTAGGACGGGTTTAAATAAGCTTTTAGCTGATCTAGCAAACTCATTGACAGCAGACAAAAATAAACTTTTCAAAAAAGTGCGATGGAGCATCAATATCGACCCTACAGAGTTTTAAAGATCAAATGTTTGCCCAACCATTTCTTCAGAAAGACTCCAAAGCTTGTGGGCTTCTTCAAGATTTTTTGAATAAGAGGATGACTTATGTATTTCTGAGTCAACAAAGTACTCACCTGTTACTCCATCGTCTTGCTTGGTAGCAAGATAGATAATACTCTCTGCACCTTTTAATGGTGACCTAAAAAAGGGCCTTAAAATTAATCTTAAAGGTTTGCTATACCAAACTTTATTTTGACTCCCAAGTGAGGTGTTTACACCTCCCGGGTGAATTGCATTAACTGTAATATTTTCTGTGGATAATTTAATTGCTAGGTATCTAGTAAAAAGTAAGTTAGCAAGCTTAGATTGTCCGTAACATCTTAAACCTTGCTTAAAATTATTTTTAAAATTTATATCTTGCCATTGTATTTCTTTTACAAATGAATGAGCAGCAGAAGAGACATTTATAATTCTTGTTTCGCTCTCTCCTTTTAATTTGTGCAAAAGTAGATTTGTAAAAAGAAAATACCCAATATGATTGACTGCAAATGTATTTTCAATTCCATCACTTGTTTCATGATAAGAAGTATTTACAACACCGGCATTATTAATGAGCACATCAATGTTTTCGCACATTTCATTGATTTCTTCAGCACATTTTTTAATAGAGTCTTGATTTGAAAAGTCACAATAAACTGAATGAACTTGAGTATCTGGAGACAGATCTTTAATTTCAGCAAGAAGATCATTAGCTAGACTTTCATTTCGATAAGTAAAAATTAGCTTTGAACGTTCTTTTGAAAGCTCAATAGCTGCAGCTTTTCCAATGCCATTTGTGGCTCCCGAAATGACAACTGTTTTATTTTTAAGATTCCACATTAGATTGAAATTTGAATTATTTGCCCAGGATAAATACTTTTGTTCTTTAAGTTATTTAAATTAATAATATCATCAATAGTAACACCAAAACGTATTGCAATTTCTGAAACTACATCTCCTTTTTGAATTTCGTATTCAACATATTTTGGAAGCGATGCCATGAAAGTATTAGGCTTAGGTTTGATTTTAAAATAATTATGAACACCTAAAAATATACTTCTTGCAATCATCCTTCTTCCAGCTTTGCCTGCCAATCTTTTAGCATCATCTGGATTAGAAATAAAACCAGATTCTACAAGAACGGATGGAATATCTATCGATTTTAAAACTCTGAAATCTGCAAATTCTACGTTCGGCTTGTGCATCTTTGTATAAGGATCTTTTTTCAGCTGCTCTAATATTTTTTCTGCCAAAATAATACTACTATCTATCTTGGCCTCATAAGCTATTTGATAGATAGTTCGAGCTGCATCCTCATCAAAATCTCTTACATCTAATTTACCGATTTTTGATTGTACTTCCGGACTGGAAGTCAATTTATCTTTTGATAAGGTTGCTGCTGTAATTGAGGAGGCTTCCTCTGCCCAAACATAAACAGACGCACCTTTTACAGATGAAAGCCTAAAAGCATCTGCGTGAATAGAAACGAACAAGTCAGCCCCAAGCTTTCTAGCATTTTGATATCTATCATCTAAGTCTACGAATCTATCATCAGGTCTTATCATTACAGGTTTATACCCATAAGTATTTTCTAAGGTTCGCTCTAATTCTTTTGCGATTAAAAGTGTTATATCTTTTTCTAAGATACTCTTTCCAACAGCTCCAGGATCTCTGCCGCCATGACCAGCATCTATTGCTACAATAATATCGCGTAAATTTTGAGAAATCTTTTTGTCTCTTTTAATCTCTAAAATTAAATCAATACGGTCTTTGTGTTTTACCTGCCATGGTTTTTTCCAATAAACAGATCCCCTTAAATCAATCACAATTCGAGTAGTGCTTCCAACTTCACTGGCTCTGATTAATTTAATTGGAGAGAATGATTTAGATTGAATGGGCTCCGCAATGTCAGTATTCTTTAAATCAATGACTATCCTTGAAGGATCATCTAGGGCATATGAATTAATTAATGCAATCTTATCTAAGTTAAATACTATTTTTAAGTTTCCAGACTCAAGCTCGGAAATATTTTGGAAAGAGACTTTATTGGCCGCTTCTAAGTTGAGAGTGAAAATACATATGATTCCAAGCAGAAATCTTAGTCTAGTTTTTTTCATAATAAGTCTTAATGCTGGATTCAATCTCATTGTCCCTACATTGAAGTGAGGCATATCTTGCCTGCTTGTTATGCTCTAAATTGATTATAACGTCCTCTTGTCTATAAGTCTGAAGATTTTCTGGCCACTCAATAAAGACGATTTTTTGATTAAATGTTTCTCTATCAAGATTTAAGACTTCCACATCTTCCTGACTTTCAATCCTGTATAAATCAACATGCAATAATAATTTATTATCTATTTCATATTCTTCGCATAAGGTATAGGTGGGACTTGTTACAACGTCTTTCCAACCTAAATATTGAAGGATGCCTCTTACCAAGGTAGTTTTTCCGGCGCCTAAATTACCATTTAAATGAACTTCAAATACTTTTGGGTCAAAACCATTAATGGTTTTGCCAATAGCTGCGCCTAAAAGCAAAGTGCTTGATTCATTCTTCAAATTTAGTTTAAGCATGGGAAGGCTAATTAAGTAATTTTCTTATTTGTGGTATGAGTTCGCTTGCAGCTAAACCAATTTTACCAACTTCACTTGCAAAATTTTCACCAGCTTTGGCATGAAGCCCAACACCTGTAATGGCAGCATCTAATGGAGTTAATCCTTGAGCAATCAGTGAGCCAATCACTCCAGAGAGGATATCCCCAGTTCCTGCCACAGCTAATTCAGGACCTCCAGAGGAACAAAGATACATTTCCTTTTTATTACAAATAATGGTTCCTTGCCCTTTGAGAACGATTATGCAGTTATATTTTTTTTGCAGTTTTTTTGCAGATTCTATTCTATTCTTTTGGATTTCTTGAGTTGAAACTTTCAGCATGTCTGCTGCCTCACCTGGATGGGGAGTTAGAACCATTTGTTCATGAAGTTTCATTTTAGAGAACGCTTTATTAGTGAGTAACCTTAGCGCTCCAGCATCTAGAAGGGCAGGGATTTTCTTCTCAGTA
This sequence comes from uncultured SAR86 cluster bacterium, assembly GCA_902515775.1. GTDB lineage: Bacteria > Pseudomonadota > Gammaproteobacteria > Magnimaribacterales > D2472 > D2472. The sequence continues at coordinate 923 of CABXVU010000010.1, read as the reverse complement.
ATTTTGACAAGAAGTTTAAAGAGTATTTGTTCTGACCAAAAATTTTCAAACATTCCCGGACCTGCAACAATTGCATTTGGCCAGCTTAAATTTTCCTCAAGGTCTTGTGCATTATCAGCGCCAGTAACCATAACCTCCGGGTTCCTAGCTAGGCTTGCTGAAATATGTGATTTTCTAGTCAGCAGCTTTACCAATCCAGCACCAGTTTTAAGTCCAGATTCTGCAGACATAATACCTGCGCCTCCAAATCCCTCATCGCCTGCAATTACCAAAAGCTTGCCATGATCACCCTTGTGAGCACTATTTTTTCTTTTTGGGATACTTTTTTTTATATCTTTAAAAGAAAATTCTTCAATCAATGGAGTTATTTTCTTTGTCATACCAAGTCCAAGATCTTTTAAGATAAGTTTGCCTGTAAAATTTTTACCTTTATTTATTCGTTGCCCTAACTTATATGCAATAAATGTAATTGTTTTATCTGCATTAAAGCATGCTTTAGAGATTTCTCCAGTATTAGAATCAAGTCCAGTTGGGATATCAATAGCAACTTTTGATTTAAATTCATTGCAAACAGATAGAATTTCCTCAAGTTGTTTACTTAACTCAATTCTTCCTCCTATACCAAATATTGCATCTATTATAACTGTATCTATTGAGATATTTTTCAGCTCATTAAAAGTAATAAACTTTAAATTTTTAGCTTTTTTAAATGCATGCTCACACAAGTTAGATTTCTTTGAATTATCTAGTACATTTAAAAATTTAACGCTTTTATTTAATTTAGATAAACCAATTCCGATGAAATAACCATCGCCACCATTATTTCCTGGTCCACACAAAATTAAAAATTCAGATTTTGGATAGGCTTTAACTAATTCATCAACAGACTTATTTGCCGCTTCCATCATTGCAAGCAGATCATC
>CABXVU010000009.1 GCA_902515775.1 uncultured SAR86 cluster bacterium | reverse complement strand
TTCCACTTTTAATTCCCTCTGGTCTTTCAGTAACATCTCTCATTACAAGAACAGGTTTGCCTATTCCTGGAGCTTCCTCTTGTATTCCGCCACTATCAGTTAAAACAATATATGAGCATGATAGAAGGTAAATAAAATGATCATAATCTAATGGAGCTATTAAAAAAATATTTGAAATGTCAGCAAGATGAAAGTTAACTGGCCCCGAAACAATTGGATTTAAATGTACAGGATAGATAAAAGAATATGAAGGATATTTAACAGACAATTCTTTTATAGCTATACATATATTCTCAAAGCCAGGGCCAAAATTCTCTCTTCTATGACCTGTAATTAAAATGTTTGATCCAGAGATTGGATTAATGCCTAGTTTATTCAAGTTATTCTTTAACTTTAACTCGATATCTTTGTTTTGTTTTATTTTTGTAATTGTCAAATTTATCGAGTCAATAACAGTATTTCCTGTAACAAAAATATCTTCATTTTTTATTTTCTCATTAATTAAATTTTGCTTATTTAATTCAGTTGGTGCGAAATGTATCTTTGCAATTTTAGATACTACTTGTCTATTGAACTCTTCTGGAAATGGAGCATCTAAATTATATGTCCTTAGCCCCGCTTCTACATGACAAACAGTAATATTCAAATAAAAAGCTGCGATAGCAGATGATAAAGCAGTGCTCGTATCTCCATGAACCAAAACCAAGTCAGGCTTATGATGCGCAAACTCTTTGGAAATTGATTCGATGCATCTTGCAGTAAAACTTGCAAGACTCTGATTTTTTTTCATTAAATTTAGATCAACATCTGCATTAATGCCAAATACATCAAGTGCTTGATCTAACATTTCTCTGTGCTGACCGGTCACCAAAATTTTGGTATCAAAATGATCTTTTAACTTAAGGTAAACTGGAGCCATTTTCAATGCTTCTGGTCTTGTACCGAATACAAGAAATATTTTTTTAATCTTCATTAATTTTATTGTTTAGAAAAAGTCTCAGATGTAAATAAATTTTTGATGGAACCTTATTTCTATTATATCACCATGAAAAGGAAGATTTTATTTCACAAGGAAAAGCACAATTATATTCCAAAACTAATGATTTTGAGGGTATTTTCAATCCAAATTCAGGAGAATAACTAAATTCTTTAAGTGAAAAAAATTCAATAAAATTTGATCTAAAATTAATTGATAATCCATGGTGAAGTAAGGTTATTTGAGATTTTCTAGATTCTATAAGTTGTATTTCTGGATGAAGATGAAATAAAACTTTTATATCATGATTTCCAGATCCGGTAAGTACATCAATTATTTCAAACTTTTTTTCATACAAGTAGAATTTTCTGCGGTGTATCGGACTACCTTTTAAACATTTATATCCACTATGGCTGGCGGCGATTTTGATGAATTCTTTATTTACAGATATTTCCTTATCAATGACTTTAGCTCGCCTACCAACTCTAAATTCTCCCCAAACATCACTTGAATTGATTCCATCAATCATAATAGATGAATGAGATTCAGTTCCTCTTTCTTTTAATCTTAGTCTAGGCCCTTGATAAGCTGAAACACCTAAATTGACTATGAACTTTCTTTTTAAGACCGAAGCTTCAAATGACAAGGTATCAGCATGTCCATGGCCTGGTTGAAAATCTGCACCAATATTAGCCGTATCGATAAGAATCTTGTAATCATTTGATTCGTATACATTGTAACCACTATCTTTTAGCTCAACAAAATTTTTAACATTCCTTTTTAAAGAAAGATTTAAAACTGAAGCGTAATCTAAAATTTCTTTAAAAGATCTGCTTATATTATTTGAAGAATCATTAAAAAAAGATAATGTTCCATCAGGGTGAGTCATTACTTGAAGCCATGAAATCATTTTAAAGGCTGTATTTCTTAGGGAATCTAAAAAAATATCATCCATTGATCCTGGATAAATATCACCAAGATGAATAAGATCTAAAATATCTTCAACTATTATTGAGTGATACATTGGGCTAAGCTCAAAGTGCCCTCCATCTTTTAATATTTGTTTCTTTAATTCTGATTTTATAATGTTAAGTCCAAGCTTTTTTAGATATCTGCTTTCAGGAGAATCAAAAAAAACTCCTGAAAAAATTAACGCTTTTCCATTAGAAAATAAATGATTGCCTTCAATATGATACTCAACTCTTTTACTAAGCCAGTTTGCTTGAGTATATAAACTATCAAGTGCATTCCGATCAAGGATATTTCCAGCAAGGTGAAATTTAATCCAATTCACTATTCTCAATGATGTTGGATAAGAATCCCAGCCTATTGAGGATGAAGAATTTTGAGATATCCATTTATTTAGGAAAACTAGATCAGAAAAGTTATTATCTTGATCTAATAAAAGGTAATCAAAATAGTGTAGGTTATATGTCCATAACTTGGAAACATTGTTTGAATTCCAGCCTGTCTCATTGAAATGGTGTTTTTCATTTAAGAAAGTAAAGGCGCCCTCAGAGTAGATATTTTTTTTTATAAGAACTTTATTCCATTTACGTTTTGGACTAGCCAATTTTGGATGCTTTAAAAAAATTACTCTCTGTTTTATGTATTTAAAAATTGGTCTCAAATAGATCTGATGAGGTCTCAAATAAGAAATTGTATAAATGTATCTTTTAAGTTTTTTGAACAAAATTACGTGATTTGTTCTGATAGATTTATACATGTCTTAGTGACTTCAACAAGCTCATCGAAAGGTACAGGTGAATTGCCTGAGGATTTAATTGAATTGATAAAAGCCTGAATGCATTGTTTCTGTCCTTTATCTTGAGACCATGTTTTATAACTTCTAAAATTTTTCCATCCAGATCCTTGCAGTTTTGAGTAGTTATCTAAGAATAGTATTTTATTATCAACAAATACCTCAAGCCTTTCCTTGGATACAGACTTATGACCGTTTATAAAATAGTTAATACTGCCAATTGAGCCATCTTCAAATTTCAAATTTATAATGAGCGAGTCATTAAAATTAGAGGTTGAAATTACCGAAGAGAAAATAATTGGTGATGCTGATAAATATCTTAGTAAATCAATAAAATGACACACCTCGCCTATTAATCTACCGCCACCTTTTTCGGGGCTATTGAGCCAATGCTTTTTGTCAATATTACCAGCATTGATATTCATAATGAATGACTTAGGCGAATTGATATTCTCTATTAAAGAGAATATCTTTTGAATATGAGGCGAAAATCTTCTGTTAAATCCCACCATCAAAATTTTATTGTAGTTATTTGACTTAGATAAAATAATATTTTCAAGCTGCTCATGATTAATACATAAAGGTTTCTCAACAAATATATGCTTTTTTGCATTAAGTGAGTCAACTACGAAAGCTGCGTGCGAGTCATGTCGAGTTGAAATTACTATTGCATCAACATCATCTGAGCCAATAACTTTTTTATGATCTGATTCAGATTTAAGGAATTTAAATTTGTTTTGTGCTACTGAGGCAGATAAGCCGCTCTCAGATAATACAGAATTTAAAATAACTCCAGAATCTTTGAATATGGGCATCAAAAAACCAGTTGAGTAATTACCAGCACCCAAGAAACTCACTTGAATATTATCTTTATTAACAAAATCTGCATCAAAGTTAGTGTTTTTTGTATTTATAGTGAGCTCAAGATCTTTTCTTCTTTTTTTATCTTGATAAAGAAAAATAAGTCCCAGAAAATTATTAGGTTTTTGTATAAGTTCATAGGCTTTTAAGGCTTCATGAAAGTGGAATCTCTTAGAAACCATATCCTCAATATTTATTATCTTTTCTTTAAATAATTGAAGAACTGCTTCAAAATTTCTTTTTTCTGTCCACCTTACAAAACCAATTGGATAGTCAATACCATCGTCCTCATAAGTCTCATCATATCTTCCAGGTCCATATGAACATGAGACCTGAAAAGTTAATTCTTTTTCATAAAAATCATCTCTAGAGATTTTTAACCCAGAAGTACCAATGAGAATAATTCTACCTCTTTTTCTCGAAATTGAAGCAGCTTGATGAATTATGCTGTCATCATCAGATGAGGTACATATTAAAACTCCATCAACTCCATTATTTTGAGAAAATGTACTAGCTTTTGCATTCAAACTTTCATTAGAATTTGGATTAAAAGTTTGCGCCCCATATTGTTTTGCAAGCTTTAATTTAGATTCATCAAAATCAATGCCTAAAACCTTGCATCCATGGGCTCTGAGAATCTGAACAGCGAGCAAACCTATTAAGCCCAAGCCAAAGATTACGAAACCTTCTCCGATCATTGGCTTCGCTAATCTGATTCCATTCAATGCAATTGCACCTGGAACAACAAATGAGGCCTCATCATCGCTAACAGAATCAGGAATAGCAGCACATAAGTTTTTTGAAACAGATATCAACTCAGCATGTGGGCCATTTGAAACCACCCTGTCGCCCTTCTTAAAATCTCCCACTCCTTTTCCTAGCTTCTTGACAACACCAACATTACAGTAACCAAGTGGTATAGGAACATTTAACTTATTATTTACAGCTTTGATTGTTGTGACTATTCCATCTGCTTGCAGTTTTGATAAAACTTGTTTAACTCTATCTGGTTGCTTTAAAGCTTTATTGAGTATATTTGCACTTCCAAAATCAACCAGCATTTTTTCTGTTCCCAAAGATAGCAACGATTGAGTAGACTCAATTATTATTTTTTGATCAGATAAAGATGGAGCTGGCACATCCATCAGCTCAGTTTTACCATTTTTAAGATGTTGAAGAATTTGTTTCATTACTAGATTGAAGCTGATTTAATAAATTTTCTACACCAGATTTCAATACATAAAATTGAGAAGATAGTATAGCTTCCATCGATTCTACCATTTTCAGTATTAGTTATTAAATTTCTAACCATTTTAGGATCAAAGATACCTCTTTCTTTTATATTTTTATCTGAAAGATATTCAGCTATCATTGGTTTTAGATCATGCCCTATCCATCTCCTTAATGGCGCTCCAAATCCAGTTTTTGGTCTATAAATAATATTATTTGGCAGGGTTCCCTCCATTGCTTTCTTAAGAACCCATTTCCCTTGAAAGAAAGTTTGTTTTAAATGCATAGGTATTCCATTAGATACTTGAAAAAGATTATTATCTAGAAAAGGTACTCTCACTTCTATCCCTGCAGCCATTGACATCTTATCGGTATATGTAAAATTATGATCTGGAAGGAAGAATCTTCTATCAAGCTCAAGAGCTCTGCTTACAATATTAGAATCTGATATTCCAGAAAGATAGTCCTTCATTGGTTGATCTATCAAATCAAGATTAATATTTTCAGTAAATTCTCTATTAAACAAATGCACTAAGTCATGTCTACTTATCCACTTAAATAAATTGATAATCTGATCATCATCTTTAAGATGTACTCCAGAAAGTACTTTAGATATTTTTCTTAGAATATGATTTTTTTTATTAAATTTCTCCGAGATATTCGAAAGATAGGTCAAAAAAACATCTGGCACCAAGGGATTAAGAATTCTTTTATAATTTAAAAGGGCATGTCTTCGATATCCTGTAAATAAATCATCTCCGCCTGCTCCAGATAATAAGACCTTAATGCCAGAATCCCTGGCTAACTTTGAAATAAAAAATACATTTAAGGCAGCTGGATCTGCTAATGGCTCATCTAAATGCCAAATCATTTTTTCAATATTGTCTATTAGTTGATATGAATCAACTGAAACAACATTTAGTGATACGTCAAGATGCTTTGCTGCTTTATGAGCATAAAACAAATCACTTGCTTGACCTTGGTCAACTCCACCAACTTGCTCAATAGTAAAACATTCGATATCTGGATTTTTCTCACGCGCAAATGCAACAACCGCACTTGAATCAAGGCCACCAGACAAAAAGGCACCAACGGGTACATCTGAAATTAATTGATTATATACAGCTGTTTTAAGCGTATCTCTCACTTCAGCAATATAATCACTTGTTGAATATTTTTTTAATTTAGTTTTCGAGCTTAAAAAATCTTTTGCCCATAACCTTTTTTCTTTTAAATTTTTACCTGAAAATATTAATAGTTCTCCTGGATTTACTTTATATAAATTTTGTACTGCAGTTGAGTTATCTGGACACCATAGGAAAGTCATGTATTTCATCAAAGCATCTTTATTAAGAGTATTAAATTTTCCAGATATGCTCATTATTGCCTTTATTTCACTACCAAAAATAAATCCATTATCTGATTCAAAATAATATAAAGGTTTTATGCCATATGCATCTTTGATTAAAATTAACTCTTGATTGTTTGAGTCCCATATTGATATTGAAAACATTCCATCAAGCATATTCAACATATCTAGGCCATAATGGAGATACATTTTTATCAATACTTCAGTGTCTGAGGTACTATTAAATTTATATCCCTTTGATTCCAGTGAATCTCTTAAATAATTTACGTTATATATTTCTCCGTTAAAAACAATGACTACACTTTCATCATCGGACATCATTGGTTGATGTCCAGCTTTAGTAAGATCTTGAATGGCAAGCCTTGAAAAACCAAAACCTATCGAATTCTCTGCATTGAAAAAGGAACCGATATCGTCAGGGCCCCTATGCTGAATTGAACGTATCGATGATTCTAAAAGATCATGATCAAAATCTCCGATAAAACCAACAAACCCACACATTCTTAATATTAATTAACAAAGAAGAGCATTACTTAGTATTGCTTCACTCTAAGATCTGGCTTCCCTGCGCCTTTGTATATTGGATTATATTTTCTATCAAATAGCTCCATCTCATATGCTTTATAGTGAGCTAATTTCATAACTAAAACTCTGCTCCAAGACCATATAAATCCTACTTTTCCTGCTTTATAAGCTTTTAAAATAAAATAGTGGTACAGAAAAAAGAAAAAATATTTTAATGGAAAATGACGAAAATTTTTTTTAATCCACATTCTTCGCTGAAAACTTGTTCCAAAAAATAATGGTTTATCAGCTAAAGGTTTGCTTTCATATATTATTTCAGCCTCAGATGAGGAATAATTATTTTGCTTATCAAACCAATGCTCTAAATTAGAGCTATCTAAGTGAGCTAATTCTCCTGAAACCAATTTATAAGTTCCCTTAAGAACAACATGCTCGTTAACTGAAACGTCAGTAAATGATCCTCGACCAGCTCTCCAAACCCTTAATAAATCCTGAGTTATTGGGATAGGCTTTCCAAGAAACCATAATTTCCTCCTTACAATCATGCCGTCAACTCTATCTTTATTTTTTAATATGTTTTGGGTTATTGAGGTCTTTAAATCGTCAGAAATTCTTTCATCTGGATCGAGCTTCATAATCCAATCTGTTTGAATTGGTAAATTTTCAATTGCAAAATTCCACTGGTCTCCAAAACCCTGAAATTTTCTTTGAACGACCTTTATTCCTAACTCTAGTGCTTTGTCAATAGTATTATCCTTACTGTAACTATCAACTAAATAGACGTCTTTTGCCCAGCCTGATAAATTTTTTATGACATCCTCAAGATGATGAGCTTCATTGAGAGATATCATTACTACAGATATAGAGATGTCTCCGGGATAAAATGCTTTACTATTATCAGAGTTCATTTTAAAAATAAGCTTTATATTGTGTGTACATATTCAGGTGACGGGCTAGTTTGACCGCTTAATAGCCATTTGTAAATATTAATATATTTAAGTGCTAAATTATCCCAAGAAAAATCTTTTTTCATCCAACTTCTTCCATTTAATCCAATTTTTTTTATTTCTTGATCTGATAATGACATAGCATTATTAAAGGTTTCTGCAAAATTATCTTCATTAAGTTTAATCCACCAACCTGAGTTATTTTTCTCTAATCCTCTCCAGGGAGCTTCATGAGAAACAATCGCAGGAGTTCCAACAGAAAGCGCTTCAGCTACAGTCATACCAAAATTCTCGGAATGTGTTGGCAAAACAAATATAGATGCTGATTGATATAGTTCAAACTTTTCTTCGCCATAAACAGGGCCAATAAAATTTACTCTTTCACATCCTATTTCTTTTGAATACTGCATAATTTCATTTAAATATCCTCCTTTACCCAAAATATCTAAGTCACTACCTGCTATAACTACATTCCATTCCGGAAAAGAGGATTGCACCCTTAACCATGCGTTTAATAGAATATCTATACCCTTTTTAGGATGAACTCTTCCCAAAAATAATAATGTTTTATTTTTTTTAATCATATTTGAGGACATTTCTGGAATGTCAATTCCATTTGGTATTATGGCAATCGGTTGATCAAAACCATAAGATCTGATCTCATTATGCTCTTCAATTGAAGTAGCATGGAAGCAAGTAATATTTTTCAGAGACGGTTTTTGCAACAATGGCCAAAAAATTTTTTTTGATTTTGAGCCGCTCTCAAAGGACCAATTTGAAAGAGTTCCTCTTGGTGATGTTATAACAGGTATAGACTTTTGTTTTCCAACCCAACTTGGGTATAAACCATTAAATTGCCACATACCATGATTATGAAAAATTGTTTTTTCATTTGACTGTCTTTTCAGCCAATTATGCATAGGAAATGAAACCCCCAGCCTCTTAAGGCCCAGGCTTACAGGAAAAGTCTTTACGTATGAACCTATTTTTGTTGGATCTAAATTTAAATTTAATGTTGCCAATTCAACTTTTTGATTCTGCTTTATTAATGATTCGCATAACCTAGGAACAGAGTATGATGGGCCGCTATCTTCCAAAGAGATTGTCGGATTAATTTGAATAATGTTCATCACTTGAAATACCATTTTGCATTACAAAGTCTGCATACAAAGTAAATAATTATCATAAATGGAATAGAATTAATCGTTCCAGAAGCAAACCAGTCTTCGACCCTGTATCCCATTTTTATTCCCAAAAACATTAAAGGGAATAAGAACAATGAACCTGTTGACAGCGCTTGCATATTAAACTGAGTAAACCATGCGAAGAAAGCAGCTAATACAAATGATACAAAAACTACTCCCCACCATCCATAATTCCAATAGCCATCTGCCCAATAACCTGGAGCTGCACTTCCACCAATATCAGTTCCGGTCAATCTCATTTGATAATCTACTCCTGGAGTAATAATTGGCTTGTCTGGATAAAGTAATCGAGGTACAAATGCCCACTTCAATAATTCAAATGAGTCTCCATGATCTCCATCCAATCTAAACTGGACTGCAGCAGCCTGAGCAGGAACTTGTACAAATCTCATCCAAACAAAATTTATTGCAGATGCCATTGCTGAATTCTGACCAGCTACTTCATTTTGTATATCATTTCTATTTGCTACTTCATCAGCCAACAAAGTCAGATCGCTTGCTAGAATAGAAACTTCTTTGGCTGTAGTAGCCAATGATACGTCCTCAATATTTATATTACCCCATAGCAAAGTTCTGCCAAAAGAAGTAAATATAACTAAGATGGGAAGTAAAATTAGTGATGCAGCCCCAATTTTTAGCACATACATGAAATTTGCTTTAACAAAAAGATTTGCGAGAACTATCGCCATTAAAAATTGAAGAATTTCTTGCTTCATTAAAGAAGCTAGTGATAAAGCACCCAATATTGGCATCAAAATCCAAAATCTTATTTTTGATCCATCAACCTTTTTAAAAAAAAGCATTGCGTATATAAATAAAGCAGCATGAGCAAATACTGTTAAATTATTTATTATCCCAGGTAAATTATATTCAGGTCCTTGTGAAGAGGCCAAAAATCTGCCTAAAAGAGTAATAGCAAGCCCTATAACAGCAAACTTGTCCGCAAGATCCATTAGATCAATCTCAGATGTAAAATTAGATTTGCCTGAAAATATGTTAATTTTCATTATTAAGGAAAAGAAAAGTAAAGTTAAAGAAATTGCTAGTAAATTGAGATTGTTGACCCTCTCAAGGTCCAATGAATCTACAAAATACCAATTATCAATATAAGTAAGACCCTCATATCCTCCAAAGCTGTAGAACAAGCTACCAAATCCATAATAAATTGAGCTAGCTAGAATAAACCAAGTTATTGGAGAGAATAAGGCATTTGGAGATTTATATATTATGAAAAAAAATATACCTAGAAGTGAAAACGCAATGCTATGAGCTAAAAAATTAATTTCGTGTAACAAAAAAACGTTATTGATTAGATATAAAGAAAATAGAACTATGCTTCCAATAAATGAGATTTTTGAAAAATTAATTGATTGCAATGTTATGCCTCTAGCAGACCTATATTTTTACACGCATTTTGCACACCTTCAGCACATTCCATAAAGGACCATGAATTCATAATTATGTTGCTTTGTTTAGACATTTTTATTCGCAGAGAATTATTGTTAAGAATTAATTTTAATTTACTAGCTAAATCAACAGGATTTAGTGGCTCGAAAGTAAAACCATTAACACCATCTTGGACCAAGTCATCTGCGGCACCTATCCCATTTGCTACAACTACAGGCAACCCACAAGACATTACTTCATTAATAACTAAACCCCATGGTTCATTAATTGAGGGTAAGACAAAAATATCACAGGCTGCATAATATAAAGGTAATGAGGATTGATTAACAAAACCTTTAAAAAAGATATTTTGCAGGTTATAAGTTTTAACTAGATCATTCAAAGTTGTCTCAAGTTCGCCACTTCCTAAAAATAGAGTATTAAATTCATATTTTTGTTCCTGCAGTATCTTTGCTGCTTCAAGAAGATCATGCGGCCTTTTTCTTTCCATAAATTTTGAGGAAAAAATAATTGTTGGATGTTTAGATAATCCAATTTCTGTTTTTAGATCTTTTATTTGACTTTGAATATGATCTTTATCAACTCTAAAACGAGAATTATCAATTGTATATGGTACCAAAAAAATATCTTTTTCAGATATTCCAAAAGATTTATAGTATTTTTTGTTTGCAGTTCCTATGGCTAAAAAAGCATCAATGTATTGAAAAAAAATTTTGCAAAAAACAGCATGGAAAGTTTTCTTTAAGAAGCTTCTTTTTAGCATTAAATGAGACTCTCCTCTAAAAAAAACCTTAACTCCTTTTGATTTTGCTGCAAAAAATGCAACTATATAAGCTGCAAAATTATAACCATGCAACCAAATTACATCATATTCAGACTGACGAATTTCATTCCATATTTGTGGCACTATTAACGACCAAAAACCATTTGGTCTATTTGTTTGATATTTTCCAATAAACTTATATTTGTAGCCATCAAGCATATTCACATCCCATTGAATTTTTTGTTTAAATCCCGGATCTATAGAAGGTTTTAAATTTAAGTCACTTAAATATAAAGCAGTTATATCTATTTCATTGCTCTTATTCAGCTCTTTATACAGAGGAGCAAAATATTGAATGGGATGAGAGTTAATTATTGCAATTTTAATCATGATAAATACTAATAATTGAGATATTTATTATATATGAAAATTTTTTATAACTTCTTCTGCCCAAGATCTGGAAGAATTTCTAAATTTTTTTTCAAAATTTTTAGATATATTTGATTTCCATTGATTTACTGGAACTGAAAAACCAGTTTTGCCTCTGGTTGCTATTGTATTTGGTAAATTATGACCAAGTGATTTAAAAAATTGTAATTTAGAAATATTTTGACCAGAAGCTCTTAATGAGCATATATGCCTAAAAACTTTAATATCAACGAATGGTACTCTCAATTCTAAAGAATGGGCCATGCTTGCCCAATCTGAATCTCGCAAAAGCTGATTTTTCATATAAAAAGAGGTTTCAAGCAATGATATTTTTAAGAAATCATCCCTTACCCCACTGACTTGTGAATGAAGCTGATCAATCGTTTGAAGTTTATTCCAGCCTTCTTTTACAAGAGTTGAGTCAAGAAATTTGGGAAGCTCCCATGGCATATATAAACTTCGATTAAGAAGATATGAATTTTCTATATCTCCAGAATATTCAATAATGCTTGAAAATTTTGGTGGAGTAAATTTTCTCAAAAATTTATTAGACAAAAAAATTAAGCTATTTTTTACAGATGGCAAATAATTAATTGGGCTAAAAGTTTTTACGATCCGGGGTATTCGAGAAAAAGTAGAATATCCTCCAAAAAACTCGTCTGCGCCCAATCCAGATAACGCAACTTTAAGTTGATTTTCTGCAGCAAGCTTACTTATAAAATAAGTATTTACACCATCTATTGAAGGCTGATCCATACTTTCAAAAAGATGTTTAGAATTTTTAGTATATTCATTTTTTGAAATTTTACCTATGATTTGATTGGAGCCTATTGATTCAGAAATTTTTTTGGCTAACGGAATTTCATCATTTTTGGTTCCCTCGTACTCTTTAAAACCCAGTGTTAATGTAGTAAGTCTATTTATATTTGTTAACCATTTCTTATCATGCATATCTATATCTTTTGAGTCATGGAGAATCCGATTAGCAGTGGAAGCAATTACAGAGGAATCTATACCAGACGAGAGAAAAATACCGATATCAACATCGGAAGTTAGATGGGCACTAATAGAATCGATAATAATTTCTGAGTGATCGGTAAAATTTCTTGTTTCTGAAAAATCTTGAGCTTCTTCATTGATCTTAAAGAAATGTGATTTAATCTTAGACCCGTTTTGTTTAATTTTTAAATAAGAGCCTGGAGTCAAAGCATAAATATTTTTATACAAAGTGAATGGCTCCGGAATATGCCCCCACAAATAAAAGCCTACCAATCCAGCTGGTTCCATTTCAAATTTACCTGTTGAGTCAGACAAAATTGCTTTAACTTGAGAAGCAAACTGAAACTTATGATCATCCTCATAATAATATAATGGCTTGATGCCGAAATGATCTCTTGCTAACAGGATCTCTTGTTTAGATTGATCCCAAATTGCAAAAGAGAACATGCCTCGAAGCATTGGCAACATTTTTTCTCCGTAAACTTCGTAAAGTCTTAACAAAACTTCTGTGTCAGAGTTAGAGATGAAAGTCATCCCTTTTTTTTGAAGCTGTTGCTTTAAAGAGTAAAAGTTATATATCTCTCCATTAAAAACAATAGTATTCCCAGTCTTTTTGTCCTTCATTGGTTGAGATCCAAGATCTGATGTCTCAATAATTGAAAGTCGACGATGAGCAAAACCTACATTTCCCCTATCATTCATCCACAGTCCTGACGAATCAGGCCCTCTAGAAATCATTGAAAAAGAACTGTTACTCAAAAAATCGTTTATATTTTTTGAAGAGAAAGATGAGCTATGAGATAAACATCCCGAAATACCACACATTAAATATTGCTTCCATAGTAGTCTTTAAAATAATCAATCGTCTTATTCAAACCATCCTCAAAGCTGACTTCTGGAGCCCAAGATAATATTGACATCGCCATCGAAATGTCTGGCTTTCTTTGCAGCGGATCATCAGATGGCAAGTCATGAAATTCAATAATTGAATTAGACATGCATTTTTCAATAATGAAATTTGCTGCATTATGAATAGTTCTTTCCTCTGGATTACCAAGATTAATTGGAGAAGTTGGCATTAAATCTAATTCCATTAATAAAATTAAAGCTCGAACCATATCAGCTACATAACAAAAAGACCTCGTCTGCGATCCATCACCATATACAGTAATGGGTTTTGAGTGAATCGCTTGTATTATGAAATTTGATACAACCCTACCGTCATTTGGAAGCATCTTAGGACCATATGTATTAAAAAGTCTTGCTACTCTAACGTCTAAATTATGCATACGCACAAAATCATAAACTAAAGTTTCAGCAACTCTTTTGCCCTCATCATAGCAGGCTCTGATGCCAACAGGATTAACATTCCCTTGATATGTCTCGTCTTGTGGCGAAATTAATGGGTTTCCGTAAACTTCACTTGTAGAAGCATGAACAACTTTTGCATTATTAGATTTAGCCAAATTAAGAATATTTGATGTGCCTATGAAGCATGTATTTAATGTAAACAAAGGATCTTTTTGATAATGTATAGGAGAAGCTGGGCAAGCAAGGTTATATATTTCATCTATCTCAATATCAATGGGCTTCTGAATATCATGAAGTATATGCTCAAAATTTTTAGCTTTTAACAAACGTTCGATATTAGATTTTTCACTACTATAAAAATTATCAAGACAATAAATATAATTATCGCCTTCCAGAAGTTTTTCACATATGTGGGATCCTATAAACCCTGCTCCACCAGTTACGAGTATTTTTTTCACAGAATATTTTCCAGATAGATTTTAATTTTCATTATAAATATCTCGAGTAAATATCGGTATATTTAATTTTTTAAGATTATCATCAATTCTATTTGCTAAAATCAAATCTATATCAGAGATAAACTTTTCAAAATCATTAATCAATTCAAAATCAGATAAATCTGATAATAGTATCTCTGGTTCAAATATGCATATTTCAACATCAAAAGAATCTTTAATATGCTTACATAGTTTAAGGATAGCAGAGCTTCTGTGATTATCTGAATTTGCCTTCATGGAAACTCTATAAATACCAATTTTCTTTGGTTGCATCTCTAAAATTTTTTTTGCTAAGAAGTCCCTGCGAGTTTTATTGCTCTCTACAACAGCAGAAATTATATTTTGAGGCGTACTGTTAAAATTTGATAGCAACTGCTTTGTATCTTTTGGAAGACAATATCCACCATATCCAAATGAGGGATTATTATAAAATCTCCCTATCCTATTATCTTGTGACACACCATCTATTATCTCCTGGGATGAGAGGGAATTATTTAGTGCAAAACTGTCCAACTCATTAAAGAAAGCCACTCGCATTGCCAAATATGTATTTGAAAAAAGTTTTATAGCTTCAGCTTCATCACTTCCCGTATGAATAACTGCAACTTCTTTTTTATTAGATGTTCGCTTAAGAATAGATCCAAGTTCTTTTGCCTCATCAAGGTGGGATCCAATAATAATTCTTGAAGGATTTGCAGCATCCTCATATGATGAGCCTTCTCTCAAAAACTCAGGGCAAAAAATAATTCTAGAAGTTTTATATTTAGCATTCATCTCTTTAACGAAACCAATGGGAATAGTAGATTTGATAATTATCAGGCTTTGATCGGGTGATAGTTCTAGAGCATCATTAATAGAACTTTCTACTGAAGATGTATCAAAAAAATTAATTTCTGGATCATAATTAGTTGGAGTAGCAATAATTATATAATCACTTTTTTCATAGCAAAGTTTCTTTGAGTCAGTAGCTAAAAAATTAATCTTGTCTGACTTAAGTGCATTTTTAATCCCATCCTCATTAATATGAGATTTTTTATCTTGAAGATTTGCTATGATTTTTTTATCTTGATCAAATCCTACAACCTCGAAATATTTAGCAAGAACCATCGAATTTGCCAAACCCACATATCCCAATCCAATAACAGAAAACTTAATAGTTATATTTCTAGACATATTTGTGGAATCTAAGATTGCCTAGTCTTCATAAATAAAGAAAAAGAACAAGCAAAAATAAATCCCAATATTGTACCCATTATGCAAATCGTGGCTCTAGACGGCCTACTCTTTTCAAAGGGTACAAATGGCGGCTGGATTAAATTTAGAATATATGTTGAATCTCTATTGGCTAAAATAATTTTTTGTAGCTCGCTTTGAATGAGAGCAGAGACAGCAGCTCTTAATTCACCGGTTTCAATTATTTCGAGTTCTTTTTTTAAAAATTTAATTGAATTCTGAGCATTAAACTCATCTCTATCTCTAATACTTTTATCTATTTTATTTAAAATTAAGTTTAATACGTACCTAGAAAATTCTGCTGATTCATGCTCAAAGCTAACTGTTAAGAATCCTGTTCTCTTACTAAAGGAGGATTTAAGTGATTTTCCTAATGCCTTATAAATATCTGCTGCAGTGGGGCCAGTAATAAAATTACCATCATCATCAAGCCACTTATCAAGATTTGAATTATATATTTTTGAATTAAAAATAATTTCTCCAGATGATCTCTCAACTTTCTTAGTAGCAAGCAATGAGGGCAAAATTTCCTTTTCTTCAAGCATACTTTCAGCTAATTTATATGATTTTAGAATAGTAATAACGAGTTGTACTTTGTCCTCTTTTTGATTTCCAGAATCAATTGAAATTCCAGCCAATGATGCCAAGCTGCTTAATCCAGAGCTAGCCCCGCTAAACTTTGTACCGGATGGGTCTTCAACATATATAGTTGCGTAGGATTGATATATATTATTTAGAGATAGGGAGTAAATCACTGAAACAACTGCAAAAACTGAAGTAACAATTGAGATTAGTTTGTATCTTTCGAGTAATGCATCAATTATGTTACCAATGTTAATAGTATCTTTGCCGTGATCTTCTTCCATAATGATTATTTAAGTTGAGTTAATTATATCAATCATAAATAATAATTGGATCATTTCACTATCTTTAATTAGAAAAAAATAATGGAGGCTGAAGCCGGAATCGAACCGGCGTAAACGGCTTTGCAGGCCGCTGCATAACCACTCTGCCATCCAGCCTAATGTTTTAAATTAATTACTTAGGATTCTTTGTAGTAATAAAGCCTCTCTATGTCATCTTCAACTGTTTTGGTACCATATTGTATTTCAATAATATGGCATGGTACATCATAGGGATTAATGATTTGATGCCAATTTTTTCGCTCAACAATAAAATAATCATGGGTATCTAGGCATATTTCTTTTGCATCATCTGGTTTATTGCTACTAAAATTTACTTTACACATACCTTTTGAAACAAGCCAAATTTCATCTCTATGAAAATGCTTTTGGAAACTCATGCCCTTACCAGGGAGAACAACTAATTCTTTTACCTTGACATTCCCATCATGATGCAAATTATAAAATGTTCCCCATACTCTATTCTCAAACTCTTGGGTCCAGTTCTTTAGTATCCAGCTGCTCGAATTTTTTTTATCCCTGCCCCCAACAGAAAACTCAAAACTGATCTTTTCAAGTTCCATTTCAGGGATATTTTTCCCATCTCTATCTCCTCCATTACAAAAGATAACTTCATCATTGGGATACATTTTTTGAACTTTCAGCAACCCATTAATGCAACTCCCTCTTTCATCATCTTCGAATGAGATAACATCATCAACATTTTTTAGATTATGAATAATTGACTTTCTTTCATCAAATGGAAGAAAAAATTTTCCTTTTTTTTGAATTAACCATTCATCACTATTCAAACAAACTATTAATTTCTTACCTTTTGCTGCAGCAGCATTTATGTATGAGATATGCCCACTGTGAATTGGATCAAAGCCTCCACTAATAACTGCAATTTTCATAGTTAATTAAAAGGTTAATAAATCAAATAAAGGACTCAAGTTTTATTCAAAAAGTTAATGGTGTTTACAGTATACTTTATGCCAGTTTGCAGTGTAATAATCAAAGCAATCAAAAGAAATAAATTTCCTATCAATATAATCAAGCCGTTATCAAAAATTATTCCCAATAAATATATAAGAAAAGTAAAAAATTGAACTGAGGTTTTTATTTTTGCTAAAAATGTAACCTTAGTTACGCTGATATTATTTTTCGAATTAAAGTCTCTTAATGCTGATATGAAGAATTCTCTGGCGAGAATAATACCTCCAAAAAGTCCTATATAGATACTGTTGAAATAAATAGTAAATCCTAAAAGCATAAATGCTAGCAAAATTTTGTCGGCTATTGGATCAAGAATTTCTCCAAAGACTGTTTCAAATTGATATTTCCTTGCTAGGTATCCATCCCAAAAATCAGACAATGCAGCTAAAATAAATAAAAATAATGTTAGTAGATGATTGTTCCCACTTGCTATTAAAAGAAATATTATTGGAGCGACAAGAATTCTAAAAAAGGTTAATGAATTAATAAAATTTCTCATAATTTATATTTTTTCTTAATTTCCTTTGCTATTTTAATATTTATTCCCTCAACCGTGCATAAATCTTTCAAAGATGCTGATTTTATAGCTTTTAATGATCCAAAATAATTTATTAATTTTTTCTTCTTTTTTGGTCCAAGTCCAAATACATCGTCTAACGATGAAAATTTTACAGATTTATTTTTCTTTTTTCTGTTACTCGCAATTGCAAATCTATGTGATTCATCTCGAATTTGCTGGAGAAGCAAGAATCCTGTGCTATCTTTTTGCATCTCAATAATGCCATTCTTAGCGAGAATTGTCTCTGTTGACCTTATTCTCTTCGAGCCCTTAACAATGCTGAGTATCATTGGTGGTCTGATAACCAAAGTAGAGAAAATATTCAATGCGGCCTCCAGTTGAAGCTGACCTCCATCAATGAGAATAATATCTGGCAGTGGATCGGCGCTTGATCTATTAATTCTTCTTTCAAGAACATGCTTCATAGAGGCTATATCATTTCCAGAAAATTCTTTTGGTATGTTAAAAAGCCTATACTTATTTTTATCTGGTCCATTTGAAGAAAATCTCACAGAAGACGCTACAGCATACTTGCCGCTGTGATGGCTCACATCAAAACCTTCTATTATTAAATTTTTCCTCTTTAGCGCTAAATGAGAAATAAGATCCTTTATAGCAAATGAATATTTATCAGCTTGATTTATTCGATTTTCAATAACTTGATTAGCATTTAATGCGCACAATTTGGCAACTTTTCTTGTATTTGAGTTAATGCTTGTCGAAATTAAAATTTTTTTGCCAAATTTAAGCTGAACGGCTTGTTTGATCAATTGAAGGTTTCTAGGCTTAATATTTAAAATTATCTTCTTCGGAAGAGAAAAACTATTTTGATAATATGAAAATATTAAGCTTTGAAATAAGCTATCGATATCTTGAAGTTGATCTCCTTTAAGATAATGAGTTTTAGTGCCCCTGATCTTTCCATCTCTCACAGTCAAAATACATACTCCGGTTCTATCAAGTTTAGAAACACAAGAAAAGAAATCAATGCTTGTTAGTGAGCTATTAAAAGATTGCTCTTGATACATAAGATCTATGCTTTTTATTCTTTTTTTAATCTCATTAGCTCTTTCAAACTCTTGCTGCTCAGCTAGTTTATGCATCTTAGAAATCATTAACGTTTTAGTTTCATTTCCTGAAGAGGACAGATGATGTTGAGAGGATAAAATATCTGATTGATAGCTAAATTCAGAAATTAAATCTACACATGGAGCGGAACATCGTTGCATTTGATGCTCAATACATGGTCTAGATCTGTTATTAAAAGTAGTGTCACTGCAATTTCGAATCTGATAAATCTTCTGCAAATCTTTAATAGTTGATTTTACAGCTTGAGCACTTATAAAAGGTCCAAAAAAATTTTTAGAGACAGCATGTTTTGATCTTTTCATGCTAATACTTGGAAATTTATGATCCATTGAAAAATACACGTATGGATATGTTTTATCATCTCGGAGGAGAATATTGAACCGGGGTAAATTTTCTTTGATTAAGGACTGCTCCAATAGCAGAGCTTCTGCTTCTGTAGTTGTAGAAAAAGTCTCAATTTTATCAGTAAGGAATTTTATTTGCTGTGTTTTTCTATCCTTAAAGGATTGTCCAAAATATGAGGATACCCTTTTTTTTAAATTTTTTGCCTTTCCGATGTATATAATTTTATTTTTTGAAAAAAACTTATATATTCCAGGAGTACTGGGAACTTGATTTAAATTTAATGCCATTAACAAAGAAACTTTTTCGTAATAACTTTTCCTGCAGCAACGCCATATTGATCGAATGGATTGATTTGTAACATGCAAGAAGTTACGAAGACACGATGCTCCCAAGTTGCCAACAAAAAACCAAGACTAGCAAGAGATAACTTATTTAAATGGAAGATATTCACTGGTGAATTACTATTAGTTTTTTCATGAAAATTACTAGATTCATTTGAATGAGATGAAAGCAGAGAGGCTTGCCCTTGGGCTTGGGCAGATAATAAGGGACTCATTTTTGAAGCTGAATAAATAATATCCGTACAAAAATCTGCTGTTCCTTGATGCAGTAATTGAAAGTATGAATGTTGGGCAGTAGAGCCAAAGCCTCCAAATATTGACTGTCCTGTCTCTTTAAACATAGACCTAGGATTAGATTTCTTGCCAAGAGACTCCATTTCAAGCTGTTGAATGTAATTAGACAGAGATCGTAATTTCCAGTTATATGAAAGCACAATTCTGTTCTTCTTATTTTTAAAATTGCTAAACCATAAATCTGAAAATGCTAAAAGTTTAATAAATTTTTGATACTGCCTATCCTTATTTGAAGTGCCTAGGATCATTTTATCTGCAGCTGCTCCACCTTTTAAAAATAATAAAAAATTATTTTCTAGTCCAGCACTTAGAGATATTGGCGACCAAATTGAGTACCTTCCTCCAATCGTTTCAGGGAATGCTAAAATGCTGCCTTCTGGAAAGCCCAGGGTATTTGCCTTGTCTGAATTTGCTGTAATTACCATTGAATTGATTGAATTTCTCTCTTTGCCTAGCCATTTTAAACATAACAATGTTTCGTCTGTTGATAGCGATTTGGATGAAAAAATATAAAAATTCTTTTGGCCTTTTAATGGTTTTAATATTGAATTAAATTCATCTCTATCAGGTCCAGATACAAAATAGTAATTTAATTTTAATGATTGCCTGTTTGTAAATTCTTGAAGTAATTTTGGCCCTTCATATGACCCCCCAATACCGAAAGTAATAATATTCTTAAAACCATCTTTTTTAATCCTTTGGATAAAAGGCTCTGTAATTTTTTTAAAATCAAACTCTATCCCTTTTTGATTTGAGCGATATTGATGATGAAGAGCTTGTCTATTTTCTGTTTTGTTAACAATCTCTCCGTCAAAAAGGTGTTTAATGGAGCCTTGAAGATCAAATTGAAGCGCAAGCTCATCAAATAATTTATAGTGGTGTGAGGAAAAATCCTTGAGATAGGGTTGATAACTTAAGAATTCAGATTGAAATTTAAATGAAAGTGATCTTTTGCTGGCATCATGCTTAGATAATTTCTTCAGCTCTAAGAAAATATTTTTAATAGATCTATTTTTCATCGATAGCATCATTAAAATTTTGAAGTGCTTGAGCTATATTCTTAGCTTGTGTAATCGGTCTGCCAATAACTAAAAATGTAGAGCCTCTCTCAATCGCTTCTTTTGCGCTCATAGTCCTTACTTGATCATCCTCTAACTTTGTATCCCTAATACCTGGTGTAATTTTTATTGAATGAGAGCCTAAAATTGAGTTTGCTATTTCTAACTCATGTGGCGAGCAAACAATTCCGTCAATATTGGTTTTTACAGCTATTTTGAATAAATTTGTTATTTGATCTTCAAGCTTATTATCAAATAAAGCCAATGAATCTTCCTCTTCTAAGCTTGTGAGTATTGATACCCCGATCACTTTTGCATTAATTGATTTACATGCTAGTAAAGCTTTCTTTAGCATCTTTTCACCACCTGACAAATGCACTGTTAGCATATATATCTCGCAGTCGATGAAGCCTAAAATTGTTTCATGAACAGTATTTGGAATATCATGTAATTTTAAATCTAAAAAAATTTTAAATCCCATAGAAGACGCTTGCTTAATAAATGCTTTTCCAAGAGCATTGAAAATCACACTTCCGATTTTAATTAGACAAAGATCGGGATTAAGTTGATCTAATATTGCATTAGCCTGTTTAAGATCAAAAGTATCAATAGCTACAATTATTTTTGGATCAGTCATGGGCATGCAGAAGCTTCTTGGATGCTTTGAAATGCATAATTGCTGTTTCACCTAAATAAGATTTCTCTTTTGTCTTAGGGTTAATAAATTTTCTTGGTCTGATAGTTTTTTTTGAAAATGAGCCAAAGCCTCTAATCTCGACTCTATTATCTAATGCGACAGTATTAATTATTTCTTGAAGTATTAAATCAATTCCTTCAGCAATTATTTCATCATTCAAGGATGGAAATTTTCTTGAAAGATGGATTACTAGATCAGATTTATTAAAATTTTGTATCTGTTTCTTCATTTTTTAATTCAAGAAATACTTGGCTTTTGAAGTAGGACTAAAGCGAACTTTATTATGAGATGGAATATTGAAATTTTCCATACTCTTAGGATTTCTACCCATTCTTTCTTTTGTTCTAAACGTTTCAAAAGAGCCAAAGCCAGATAGCTTAATATTTTTTTTAGATCTAAGGGTTGTTTTTATTGATTGAAAAAATTCATCTACTAATGAGTCAGATATATCAAATGAAAGCTTCAATTCTTTTTTTAATATTGAACTTAGTTCTTTTTTAGTCAAAGTCATGACCTTATTTTAGCATTCAATCTTTTTTCTAAAAGCTTCAATATCATTTGTATTGATCTATTGATTTCAGACTCCAATAAGGATTTATTATTGTTTTGAAAAGTAAATCTTAATGTAAAGCTTACAAAGCCCTCTGGAATGTCTTTTCCTTCAAAAGTATTAATAAGATGAAATGAGGATAGGTTCTTAATTGCTCCCTGAGCCATAACGTTTTCAATATCTCGATAAACAAAAGATTTATCTAGAAGAATATTTATATCCCTCGTTGACAGAGGAAACTTACTTATCTTTTTAATTTTTGGATTCTTCAAAGGTAATGAAATTTTTTCAGGATAAATTTCAAACCCAAAAGTATTTTTTTTTATTAACTTTTCTGTAATAGAAAGATCAATTTCTCCAATTACACCAATTTTCTGTTTATCTACAAATATATCTAATGCATTTTTATTAAAAGGACTTAAAGATGTCGATTTATTAAATTCAGCATTTTGTATGCCGAGTGTTTGTATTAATTTAGAAATTTCAGCCTTTAACGAAAAGAAATCATATATAAACTTTTTCTCGCTCCATCCTTGCTGCAGTTCATGACTATAAATAATTCCAGACAAGTGTAAGGTTTGTGCGAAACCTCTTTTTTCTTTTTTAAATACATTGCCGGCTTCAAAAGCTTTTATATTTCTATGTCCTTTTTTTACGTTGTTATTTACTGCACTAAAAAGAGATTGAAAAAGGCTTCCCCTAAGAAATGGTTCATTTTCATTAATGGGATTTTGAAGTTCAGCAGCAATCCAATTTTGAGAATTTAATTTTTGAAAAGATTCTTTTGAAACAAACGGCATATGCATTAGCTCTTTAAAGCCGGCATGAACGAATCCAATCTTCAGTTTATTTAATACATCGGCCTTTTTATTTTTGATAATTGGGCCAGCCTTAGGTGTCGATATCGGAATATTGTCATACCCATAACACCTTAATAATTCCTCATATAAATCTTCTTCATGGCAAATATCAAATCTGTGACTGGGAACATTAAATAAAAGACTTTTTGAGTTCTTGGTCACAATATCAAAACCTAAGTTTGTTAATATCAAACATGCTTGGTTTACTCTCATAAAAAGGCCAGAAAAATTATTAAATCTTCTTATATTTAGGCTTACTTTTTTCTTTTTGATTGTTTTAGACTTTGAATGATAAAGCTTAACTGTATCAAACGTGGTTATTTCATTTAATAGAAATAGATATCTTTGTAAAGCTAGTTGTTGAATTTCTGGATCTACACCTCGCTCAAACCGATACGAGGCATCAGTTGCAAGACCATATTTTCTGGCTTGATTAACAATTACATTGGGTTCAAAAAAAGCTGCTTCTACAGCTATATTAAATGTATTAGATGAAACTGAAGATCTTTCGCTTCCAATAATACCAGCAATAGCTTGAATACCAGATTGATCTTGGATAGTTAATGTGGATGATTGAATATCTTTTAAATCGCCTCCAATGACTTTTAGTGGATTATTATTTGATTTGGGAAATTTAACATTAATGGGTAAATCTAACTTATCTAGGTCAAAGACATGCATTGGAGCACCAATCTCCAACATTACATAATTACCCAAGTCGACCAGGGGATGGATTAAAGGCACTCCAGCAGACTCAATAAACTTCAACTTTTTAGAGTCTAGATTTTTTATTTTTTGTAATCCTTCAATAAGCATTAGGTGATAATTGCCACAACCAAAACTATCAATTTGATTAATGATTTTGCGGTCTTTAATTAAACTTAGTTTAGAAATTTCTATTTTTTTATTTAATTTTTTCGCTTGATGGGCACGAAATTCTCTCTCCAATCCTTTAAGAGATAACACATCTCCTCGATTTGGAGTTATATCAAATTCTATTACATCTCCATCAAATTCACATTCAAAGCCCACTTTTGTGAAAACATCTACTAATCTATTTTTGCTTAGTCTTGTATCAAGAAAATTCTTTAAAAATGAATATTGAATTTTCATGAAGGGAATTGATTTAAAAAGTCTAAATTTGAAGAATAAAATTCTCTAATATCTGTTACGCCATAATAAAGCATTGCCAAGCGCTCAACTCCCATGCCAAAGGCAAAACCACGAAATTTTTTAGTATCAATATTACATCCGCTAAGAACATTTGGATGAACCATTCCGCAACCTAAAATTTCTAGCCATCCCTTGCTTCCGAATTTTATATCTACTTCAGCTGAAGGTTCTGTAAAAGGAAAATATGAGGGTCTAAACCTAACGTCCATTTTTTCATTAAAGAAGTCTTCTATGAAAGCAATCAGGATCCCTTTTAAATCTCCAAATGTAATTTCTTCATCTACTACCAAACCTTCAATCTGAGTAAACATCGGAAGATGGGTTGTATCAGAATCACACCGAAAGACTCTTCCAGGAGAAAGCATATACAGAGGTAAATCCTCAGACAGCATTGCATGGATTTGGGTATTTGAGGTATGGGTTCTTAACAAATATTCTGATTTACTTTTTGAATTGAGATAAAAGGTATCATGCATTTGCCTTGCAGGATGATTTTCTGGAAAATTTAGTGCTTCAAAATTATAGAAGTCTGTTTCAATTTCATTACCAGAAAAAATTTTATAATTTAGGGGAGAAAAATAGTTAATAATTTTTTGTGAAATTTTAGTTATTGGATGCTCTGAGCCAACTAAAAATGGATCAGCTGGAAGTGTTACGTCTAATTTTTCAATATCACTTATACCCTCCATTTCTTTTAAGGCAGCTTCAAATAATTTTGTTAAGTCATTTTTAAGGATATTCAATTCCTTTGCAGCAATTACTTTTTCATCTGACTTAAGATCTCTTAGCATAGAGAAAGAAGAAACTACAAAGGACCTTTTACCAAGATACTGAGCTCTTAGTTGAAAGAATTCAGCCTCTGATTGAACGGATTTTAATTTTAGCGCGGCTGTTTCAATTAAATCCTGAGGGATTTGCATGAGTACATTATAACCTGACTTTTTCTACTATTTTCTTAAAAGTATCCGGGTCGGAAAATGCAATGCCGGCAAGAGATTTTCTGTTTAACTTTATGTTTGCCTGAGAAAGTTGATTGATAAATTTACTATAGGAAACTTCTGACGGAATTAATGCTGCAGAGATTCTTGAAATCCATAATGATCGGAAGGTTCGCTTCTTATTTCTTCTATCTCTAAAAGCATATTGAAGAGCTTTTATGTTAGATTGTTTAGCAGTTCTAAATAACCTACTTCTTGCACCATAGTGTCCCTTAGTCGCTTTTAAGATTTTCTTATGTTTTGCTTTTGCAGCTAAAGCTTTAGTAACTCTTGGCATGATCTTTAAATATTATATAAAAGTTTTTGAGCTATTTTTTTTGTCTCATCAGCCATCTTAATCATTCCACGATTATGGCGCTTTCTTTTTGTGGTTTGCTTAGTCAAGATATGTGCGCGGGAAGCACTTCTTCTTTTTAGGCCACTGCCAGTAGTCTTGAAACGTTTTTTTGCGCTTGAATGTGTTTTTAATTTATATCCCATAATTATTTCTTTCTTATTTGCGAAAGAACCATTAATAACTGCCTTCCCTCAAGTGATGGCTCTTGGTCAACTTGCGCAATATCTTGCAGATCTTCCCTCAAACGATTTAAGAGATCGAGTCCTAAATTACTATTTAATATCTCCCTACCTCTAAATCGAACGCTGATTTTAGTCTTATCTCCATCATTAATAAAGCTTTTTATCTTTTTTAATTTAATATTGTAATCCCCTATATCAGTGGTTGGACGAAATTTAATCTCTTTTAAAGATTGTTTTTTTGGTTTTTTTGTTCCACCAATGCTTTTTTTCTTTTCGAATTGGAATTTACCAAAATCTAAAATTTTGCAGACGACTGGATGAGCATCAGACGAAGAAACCTGAACTAAATCAAGATTCTTTTTCTCCGCCTCACCTAAAGCTTCATCAATTGGAAGCAATCCTATTTTTTCTCCATCAGAATCAATCAACATTACCTCTTTTGCATAGATTTTGTTATTTATAGGAGTCGTAGATTTTTTCTTCGAAGCGATAACTAGAGACCTTAAGTATTAAGAGAGGTATTAATCAAAGTAAACTTGATCTGAGAAATGAATTGTTGAGAGATAACATTGAAGTGGATTTTAAAGCATTATTCATGAAAAGAAAACAATCTTATGGCTGAAGTAACCTCTCAATCCATTCATCATCTCGTTGCTCAAAAACGCATCTTTTATTTAATCTATTTTTATGGCCTTGCCAAAACTCAAAATAATAGGGGATAAATGAGAATCCTCCCCAAAAATCTGGTCTAACTGTATCAGGAGTCATTTCATTAAGGGTTTGATGAAAATTCTTTTTAACTTCATCAAACGAATCAATGGTCTGTGACTGATTAGAGCTTATAGCTAATGCATTCTTTTCCTTAGTTCTTCCCTCAAAATGCTTATCAGAAAATTCTACGGATGTTTTAAAAATTCTAGCTTTTATTCTAATTTGAGTGTTAATACTTGACCAAAAAATTAAAGCAGAAACCTGGCTGTGTGATTCAAACTGTTCAGCTTTGGGAGAATTGTAATTTGAAAAAAATATCCACTCATTGTCAGCAATATACTTCAGATTCACATATCTTGCTTCAACTTCATTCATTTCTTGGTTATACGATGAAACAGAAATTGCCTCTATACCTTTTTGCTCATTTGCAAGGGCTTCCTGATATAGAGATTGAAATTGAATATATGGTTTTTCGATGCTCGGATTAATAAATTTAATCATGGATATTTAAATGAGTTGGTGCCCAGAGCCGGACTTGAACCGGCACGAAGTTGCCTTCGAGGGATTTTAAGTCCCTTGTGTCTACCAATTCCACCACCTGGGCAATTAGTTTTTTTAATATCTTTCTTGATTTTACTTTGAAAAAATTAAGCGCTTAGCTTAAGTGATATCCTTTCTCTTTCGGCATCAATTCCAAAGATAATACAAGAGAGCTTATCACCCTTGTTAAAATTCTTCATTGCTTCAGCTGGATTTTCATCTTCAGTAATATCAGAAAGATGGATTAGGCCATCAATATCGCCCTCTAAGCCAACAAAAATGCCAAAATCGGTTACAGATTTAATATTACCTTCAACGGCATCACCCAATCCATATTTGTTAGCAAACTCTGTCCATGGATTGGCTTTTGTCTGTTTTAGACCAAGAGAAATCCTTCTCTTGTCATGATCAATTTCTAAAACCATAACCTTAATTTTTTCATCTAGATCGACAACCTTTGATGGATGGATATTTTTGTTTGTCCAATCAAGCTCTGACAAATGTATTAAACCTTCAACACCTTTTTCAAGCTCAGCAAAGCATCCATAATCTGTTAAATTTGAAACTGTAGCTTCATATATACCGCCGACAGAATATTTACCTTCAATTGTTTCCCACGGATCATTTTGAATCTGTTTCAACCCTAGAGAAACTCGAAGTTTTTCTTTATCAAAGCTTAATATTTTTACATCAATCTCTTGACCAAGACTTAAAACCTCGGAGGGATTTGTGACCCTAGACCATGAAATATCAGTTATATGCAAAAGGCCATCTAGTCCACCTAAATCGACAAAAGCTCCATAATCAGTAAGATTTTTGACTATTCCTTTAACAACTTGTCCTTCATCAAGATTTTTTAATAACTCGACTTTTTCAGCTGAATTGATTTTTTCAAGAACTGCTTTTCTTGAAAGAACAACGTTATTTCTTTTGTAATCAAGCTTAATCACTTTAAATTCTTGAACAGTATTCTCAAGCTCAGGAGCCTCCTTTACAGGCCTAATGTCTACAAGCGATCCAGGCAAAAATGCTTTAACAACATCGACTTCTACAGAAAAACCACCCTTTACTCTAGTTAGAACCTTTCCTTCAACAAATTCACCCGTTTCTAAAGCCTCCTCAAGTTTTTTCCATGTACCAATTTTTCTAGCTTTTTCACGAGAAATTCGTGTTTCTCCATAACCATCTTCAACTGCTTCTAATGCAACTTGGACTTCGTCTCCAGATTCAATTTCAACTGATCCATCATTATTTCTAAACTCATCCAAGGAAATAACGCCCTCTGACTTCAATCCAACATGAACCGTCACCCATTCTTTATCAACATCTAAAACGACTCCTGTTACAATTGAGCCGGGTTGCATTTCAAGTGTGCTTAGACTTTCATCTAATAGTGCAGCAAAACTTTCTGACATATTTTTTATACTTCCTTGGTTTTCTCTTTATAAATTTTTAAAACTATTTTCAATACTTCATGAGGAGTTAGATTAGATGAATTCAATTCAATTGAATCATCTGCGGGCATCAAAGGGGATATTTCTCTAGCTTTATCCGCCTCGTCTCGCAACCTAATATCATCAATTAGATCGCGCATATTAACTTCTTGACCAGCTTTCTGCAACTCTAAAAACCTCCTCTTTGCCCTTACTTCAGCATCAGCCACCAAAAAAATTTTGGTTCCTGCATCAGGAAACACAACAGTTCCCATATCCCTGCCATCTGCAACCAATCCATGGTCATTAGTTAAATCTCTTTGAAAGCAAATTAAATTCTCTCTAGTTTCTTTGAAACTGCTGAGTTCAGATGCAGATTTAGCTACATCTTCATGTCGAAGGATCGAAGTAATATCTTTTTCATTCTCAAAAACATGCATCTCATGATCAATGTTCTTTATATCCAAATTAGAAAAAAGATCCTTTGCAAAGGAGTGATTTTGAGTATTATCGAAACAATATGAATATGCTCTATATAGTAAACCACTATCAAGCAAAATAAAATTAAGCTCTTTTGCCAATGCTTTTGCTAGCGAGCCTTTGCCGGAAGCAGATGGACCATCAATGGTAATAATATTGTTATTTTTCAAGCTCGTATCCTACAGAAGAAATGAGCTCAATAAAATTAGGGAATGATGTAAAAATATTTTCACAATCACGCACGGTTATTGGTTTTGAGCATTTAAGGCCAGCAATAAGAAAACTCATAGCAATCCTATGATCATCATTGGACTCTATTGAAAGTGATTGTTCTAATATAAGTGTATTTGGAGCTCCTTGAATAATCATGCCGTCCTCAAAATTTTTATGCTTGATGCCAAGCGAGCTAAAACCCTCAGAAACCGCCTTAAGCCTATCTGATTCCTTTACTCTAAGTTCTGCTGCATCTCTAATTATTGTCTCACCATCTGCAAATGCAGCAGCGACAGAAATAATAGGTATTTCATCAATAATGTTTGGGATGATTTTTCCTGAAAGTTCTACTCCCTTCAATTTAGATTTTTTAACTATAAGATCAGCACAGGGCTCTCCTGACTCTAATCTTTGATTTTTAACTTCTATATTTGCGCCCATTTTTTGAAGCACTTTAAGCACTCCGGCTCTTGAGGGATTCATTCCAACATTGGTAATTTCTAGTCCTGGAGAATTAGTAATCAAAGCTGCAACCATTAAAAAGGCAGCTGAAGAAATGTCGCCTACCACAGTATAATTTTTGGCATCTAAATTATTATTTGATGTAAGTTTAATAACATTTTTACCATCCAGAGAAGTCGTCTCTATGTTTGCTCCAAAGTTTTTTAGCATTCTTTCAGTATGATCTCTGGTCTGGATGGGTTCAATAATTTCAACTTCAATACCCGCGGCCAAGCCAGCCAATAATATGCATGACTTTACTTGCGCACTAGCTATTGGTAATTCATATGAATATTGCATGTTAATTGTTGAGGGTGAAATTGAAATTGGCAACTTACCCTCCGATGACACAATATTGGCACCCATTTCAGCCAATGGATTAATGACTCGCTCCATCGGTCGAGAAGACAATGATTCGTCACCAACAAAAGAAGCTTTTAAACCCATGCCTGAAGCTAAGCCAAGCATAAGACGCAAGCCAGTTCCAGAATTGCCTAGATTAATTTCATCATCACTATCATGAAAACTTTGATTTCTTTTGCATAGAAGCACTCTATCATCTTCATCAACTTTAATACCCGCACCAATTTGATTGAGTGCATTCATAGTTGAAAGCGGATCTTCTCCGTGTAAAAAACCATTAATAACCATATCTTGATTCATAAAAGCACCGAGTATTAAAACTCTTTGTGAAATAGATTTATCACCTGGACATTGAACCTTTCCAGAAATGTTACCATCAGTTGAAGTTGTTAAATTCAAAAGTTTGATTCCTTAAAATCTTTAAGCTCAATTAGAAGATTCCTAAGAATCTCAGGCTCATTTACAATCTGATCCTTTATTGAATTAAGATTTTGTATTAATTCTTCTATCGCAATAGATATGTTCTTTTCATTCATTGAAAAAATATCTGTCCACATTTCAGGAGATGATGAAACCAATCTCAAAAACTCTCCAAGACCACCACCCGAAAAAAGTGCTAGATCATCTTTATCAAGTCCCTTAAGTGTATTTAATAATGCATAAGCAACAACATGAGGCAGATGACTAGTGTATGCAAATATCTGATCATGTAACTCAGCATCCAAAACTGTTACTTTAGATCCAAGCGACTCCCATAAACTTGTTACTCGATTTATATGCATTAATGCCGCAGAATCATGATAAGACAAGACAGTTGATTTTCCCTCAAAGAGACCAGAAACTGAATTTACTTCACCTGAAAGGTGAGAGCCAGCTACGGGGTGTGAAAAAATAATATTTTTTGGAAAATTGAATTTTTGTAGAGATTTGTGCAATGAATTTTTAGCACTTGTTGTATCAGTAATAGTGACTGAGGAATTAAATAAAAAATGTAAGGATTGAAGAACTTCAATGCTTAGATTTGGGGGAGTGGAAATGATTACTAGCGAATCTTGAAATTCAGCATTTCCTATATCATCAAGAGTATTTATTGATCCCGAAATTGATTTGTTGTCTAGTGCATTTCTTATGCTGGATTGATCAATATCAAATGCAAGAATTTCATGATTAGTAGAACTTGATAGACTTTTAGCAATTGACCCGCCAATTAAACCTAAGCCGATAATAATTATTTTCATAAAAGTTCTTTAATTGCACTAAGAAATTTTAAATTTTCATCTTTAGTTCCAATTGTCACTCTGATGAAATCTTTCATGTCATATAAGTCTACAGGCCTTACAATAACTCCTTTTTCCATCAAACCATAAAATAATTCCTTACCAATAAAGTCTCCTCTAAAGGTTATAAAGTTCCCAACTGATGGAATGCACTCTAGACCAAGTTTAGATAATTTTTTAAATAAGAATTCATATTGTTGTGAATTAAGTTTGATGCTTTGCTCGATGTGCTCTTTATCATTAATTGCTATAGAAGCCATAGCTTGAGCTATAGCATTTACATTGAAAGGTTGTCTAATTCGATTGAGAACTTCTATAAGAGAGGGATTAGCAATACCATACCCAACTCTAATGCTGGCTAAGCCATGAATTTTTGAGAATGATTTAGTAATTAGTAAATTGTCAAATTCGCTTAATAAATCAATTGGTCTTACATAATCTGCTTTGGTTACATACTCAAAATAAGCACAATCTAGAACAACTAAAACAGAGGAAGGGACTTTTTTTAGTAGGGTATGCACTTCATCGTGACTGTTATATGTTCCAGTTGGATTATTTGGATTAGCAATAAATATTACTTTGGTACTTTGCTCTAGGTGATTTATAAATGAACCTAAATCATGGCTCCAATTAGATGTGGGAATTTCAATAAGTGATGCTCCAGCAGATTGAGTAACAATTTTGTAAACTGCAAAAGCATGTTTTGAAGCGATGGATGAAGTATTGGAATTAAGAAAAGCCCTTGCAGCAAGTTCTAAAATCTCATTAGAACCATTTCCAATAATAATATTATCAATGGCAACACTCTCATGGCTAGCGATCTCCTTTTTAAGTTTTGTTCCATTTCCATCTGGATATAAATGCAAATCATTCTTTAGCTCTTTCAAGACTGAAAGAGCCTTAGGAGAAGCTCCAAGAGGATTTTCATTGCTTGCTAGTTTAACTACCTCATTAAGATCGAACTCATCAATAACTTCATCAATAGAGCGGCCTGGCTCATATGGATAAAGTTCGGCAATTCCAGGATTTAGATTTTTGAGAATATCTGAACTCATGAGCTTGAAGGATATGAGCCAAGGATACGAACCGATGCTCCTAATTTCTCAAGATTGTTAATAACTTGCTTAAGGTTCGCATCTTTATAATGACCACTACTATCTATGAAGAAATTATGAGCATTTAATGATTCTCTAGACGGTCGTGTTTCAATTCTCTCTAAATTAATTTTTCTTTTATTAAATGGTTCAAGGATCTTTAAAAGTGCCCCAGGTTGATTATCTGTTTGAATTAAAAATGAAGTTTTATCTTTGTTGGTTTGCTCGATATCAATATTCCCAATAATCAAGAATCTAGTATTGTTGCCCGAAAAATCTTCAATATCTTTTTGATAATAATGGAGCTTATATTTATTTATTGCCATTGAACTAACTATGCATAAAGTTTTTGGCTGAGTTTTTGAAAGCTTAGCGGCTTCTGCAGTGCTTGATGTCATCTCTCTTTTTACATTGGGTAGATTGGCATCCAGCCACCTACTGCATTGACCAAGAGCTTGAGAATGTGATGCGACAACTGTAGCATCAGCTAGTTTAAATTTTCTGGCAGAGGCAAGTTGATGGCGGATCGGAAGATAACTTTCACCACAAATCTTTATTTCTTCATCTGCCAGGGAATTCAAAGTTGCGTTTACCACACCCTCGGAGGAATTTTCTACTGGCACAACACCAAAATTTACCGAACCAGTTCTTACTTGATGAAATACATCCTCAATGGTTCCTCTCGGTAATCTGGTTGGTGAGGATCCAAAATGTTGGATCACAGCCCCTTCAGAGTGGGTTCCCTCAGGACCAAGATATGCAATAGTCAATTCCTCCTCCAAAGAAAGACAAGAAGAAATAATCTCTTTAAAAATATATTTTATTTTATTTGCTGAAATTGGTCCCTCATTTAGTTTTGAGATATTTCTGATGATTTCTGCCTCTCTATTTGGTTTGTAAAAAGAAGCATTTGCGTTCATTAAACTTTTCAACTTACCAATCTTTTGAGCTAATGAACCTCTTTTTTGAATAAGTTTAAGAATTTGATGATCTATTGAATCAATTTTTTGTCTAATTGGTTTAATTTTATTTTTACTCACAACTTTATCCGTGCTTAGATTGAAAATCTCCCATGAAACTTATTAGTGCATCAACCGCTTCAATTGGAATAGCATTATAAATACTAGCTCGCATTCCGCCAACTGATCTGTGTCCTTTTAAGTTAAGTAGACCAGCATTTTCTGCTTCAGTTAAAAATTTAGTATCTAAATCAGGTTTCTTTAATAGAAAAGGCACATTCATAATTGATCGATTCTCTTTGTTAACTGGATTTGAATAAAAATCTGAATTGTCTATAAAATCATATAATTTTTTAGCCTTGAGCTTATTAATTTCTCCAATTGAGTTTAAGCCTCCTTTATTTTTTAACCAGGCAAAAACTTTGCCAGCAAGATACCAAGCAAAGGTGGGCGGTGTATTAAACATAGAATCTGCATCTGCGTGCTTAGCATATTGAAGCATGCCTGGTAACTCAGCAGAAGCAGTTTTTAAAAAGTCATTTTTTATAATGCAAATAGTTAACCCAGCTGGACCAATATTTTTCTGAGCGCCTGCATAAATCAATGAAAATCTTGATATGTCAATTGGCTCACTCAAAATTACAGATGACATATCGGATATCAATGGCGCATTTGTCATTGGAGGAATATGTAATGCATTTCCTTGAATTGTCTCATTAGCAACATAGTGTAAATAAGCGGCATTTTCGGTGCAATTCCAACTAGTCTCCTTTGGTACATAATTAAAATTAGATGGCTCAGAAGTGCAAACAATATTAGTATCAACAAGTTTAGAAGCTTCATAAATAGCTTTTTTTGACCAACTTCCAGATAAAACATAGTCAGCTTTTCCCTGTAACCCAAAATTCATGGGGACCATAGAAAACTGCAAGGTTGCTCCACCCTGAAGAAAAAGCACTTGATAATCATTGGGAACTTTCAATAAATCAATTAAATCTTGCCGGGCTTGATTTGCTATATCTGTGTATTCAGAAGACCTGTGACTCATTTCCATAACTGACATACCTGAGCCTTCCCATTCGAGCATTTCAGCCTGAGCTTCTTGTAAAACCTCCTCAGGAATAGCGGCCGGACCTGCCGAAAAATTCCACTTTCTCATTATTATTCCTCTTCTTCTTCAGGGGGAATTCTAACGCCTTCGATTAATTTCTCGCCATCTTTTGGTGATATCACTTTAACTCCTTGAGTATTTCTGCCTAATGTAGGTATTTGACTGATAGCCGTTCTAATTAAGGTACCTTTATCACTAATTAGCATTATTCCATCGTTTTCATCTACAGCTAAGGCAGACACCATATTGCCATTTCTATCACTTGTCTTTAAAGCAATAACGCCCTGACCACCCCTATTGTAAGAAGGAAAATCCTCAAGTTTTGTTCTCTTACCAAAACCATTCTCAGATAAACATAAAATAGTTTTAGATGGATCTCCAATCATTAAAGAGATAACTTTCATGCCATCTTTCAATGTAATACCTTTAACGCCTCTTGCTGTCCTGCCCATTGGGCGAACTTTGGATTCATGAAACCTAATTAATTTTCCAGAATATGAAGAAAGCAAAATATCACTATCACCATTAGTTATTACTGTTCCAACTAATTTATCATCGTCGTCGAGTCGTATCGCTTTAATTCCAGATTTATATTTTTTATGAAACAAATTTAAATTTGTTTTCTTTACAACTCCATTTCGAGTTGCCATAAAAATAAATTTATCTTCTGAGAATTCATCAACTGGCAAAATTTGAGTGACTGTTTCGTCATCATCTAATTTAAGCATATTTACTAATGGCCTACCTTTAGAGGTTCTGCTAGCTACTGGTATTTCATATACTTTTAACCAAAACACTTTTCCTTTAGTAGTAAAACAAAGAAGCTGACTATGTGAGCTCAATACATAGAGATTTTGAATAAGGTCCTCCTCTTTTACAGATGCTCCAGCTTTACCAACCCCGCCCCTGCGTTGCTCTCTATATTCATCAAGCGGCTGAGTTTTTGCATAGCCACTCCTTGATAAAGTTAATACTCTTGTCTCCTCTGGAATTAAGTCTTCATTAGAAATATCATGACGAGTATCGTTAATATCTGTTTTTCTATCATCTCCAAAGTTTTCTCTGACCTCTTTTAATTCATCTTTAATTAATTGGAGAAGTGTTTCTTTGTCGTCAAGGATCTTCTGAAGCTCTAAAATTACTTCTAAAATTTCATTAAATTCATTAGAAAGATTATCTTGCTCTAGACCTGTTAATCTTCCAAGTCTTAGTTCAAGAATAGACTTAGCTTGATCAGGTGATAGTTTATAATTCTTACCTTTCAAACCATATTCAGATGATAACCCTTTTGGGCGACAAGCATCTTTACCAGCTTTTTTAAGAATTGCCTCGATCGGGCCTGCTTTCCAAGACTTCTTGCATAAATCTATTGCTGCGATCTTAGTATCTTTAGATTTCTTAATTATTTTGATAATTTCATCAATGTTTGCAATAGCAACCATCAAACCTTCAACAATATGGCCTCTTTCTTTTGCTTTTCTAAGATCAAACTTTGTTCTTTTGATAACAACATCTTTTCGGTGTTTGATAAATTCTTGAAGAATCTCTTTAATATTTAATACGCGAGGCTGACCATCTACAAGAACAGTAAAATTAATGCCAAATGATTGCTCTAGTTGTGACTGAGAAAATAAGTTGTTTTCTAGAACTTCAACTGATTCTCCTCTCTTAACCTCAATGACTACCCTGAGACCATCTTTATCGGACTCATCTCTAATCTCGCTAATGCCATCAATTTTTTTTTCTTTGACCAGCTCTGCAATTCTCTCAAGCATCTTTGCTTTATTAACCATGTATGGTATTTCATTAATTATTAAAGAGTTCTTTCCAGATTTATCTTCTTCAACAGAAGTTTTAGCACGAACATGGATGATGCCTCTGCCAGTTTTATAGCCCTCGTAGATACCAATTTTTCCATCAATGGTTCCACCAGTAGGAAAATCTGGGCCAGTAATAATTTGAATAATCTCATCAATGCTAGCTTTTGGCTTATCTAATAAAAGTAGGCAGCCATTTAAGACCTCTGTTAGATTATGGGGCGGTACATTCGTTGCCATCCCAACTGCAATACCCGATGAACCATTGACAAGCAAGGCTGGTATTCTTGTAGGCATAACATCTGGAATTTGCTCTGTTCCATCATAATTAGGAGAATAACTGACTG
The DNA here is from genome assembly GCA_902515775.1 of uncultured SAR86 cluster bacterium. Taxonomy (GTDB): domain Bacteria; phylum Pseudomonadota; class Gammaproteobacteria; order Magnimaribacterales; family D2472; genus D2472. Next base: position 24,106 of record CABXVU010000009.1, on the reverse strand, counting down.
TTTCTTTTTCAATATCATTGAGAATCATATCAGTGATTTTTGCCATTCTCACTTCGGTATAACGCATTGCAGCTGGTGAATCTCCATCTATCGAGCCAAAGTTACCCTGACCTTCTACCAAGGTATATCTCATAGAAAAGTCTTGCGCCATCCTCACCATTGCTTCATAAACAGCTGAATCACCATGTGGATGATATTTACCTATTACATCTCCAACAACTCGCGCAGATTTTTTGTAAGGTTGTCGATAAGTATTCCTTAAAACATGTTGTGCGAATAAAATTCTTCTATGCACAGGTTTTAAGCCGTCTCTTACATCAGGAAGCGCTCTTCCATGAATAACGCTCATTGCATAGCTTAGATATGAAGTTTTAAGCTCATCTTCAATGTTAATTGGTAAGATTTGTTTAGCAAAATCAGACATTTTTTAACTCGAAAAAATGGTATTTTCTACTTATGGAAAATTCCCTTATTTAAGGGTTAATTTTACCATACTTCAGGGAGGATTTAGTCTTTAAATTCTGCAACAATTTGGCCAATTGATTCCTTTGCATCACCAAATAACATTCTAGTATTTTCTCTGAAAAATAAAGGATTTTGCACTCCAGCAAAACCGGAAGACATTGATCTTTTTAAGACAAATACTGTCTTTGCGTTGTGAACTTCTATAATTGGCATTCCATATATAGGACTTCCTTCTTCTTCAGTAGCCGAAGGATTCACAACATCATTAGCGCCAATAACTATTGCTACATCTATAGTATCCATGGAAGGGTTTACATCATCAGGCTCAGCAAGTAAATCATATGAAACATTCGCTTCTGCAAGCAAGACATTCATGTGGCCAGGCATGCGCCCAGCAACGGGATGAATGCCATATTTAACTTCTGTACCATTTTCTTCAAGCAACTCTCCCATTTCTCTAACAACATGTTGTGCTTGTGCAACTGCCATACCATAGCCAGGAACCACTAAGACACTGGATGCATTTTCAAGGATTAGATATGCATCATCAGAGGTAATTGGTTTAACCTCGCCCTGCTCTTCAGAAGATGCAGCTTGACCTGAAGATGCATATCCTACAAATAAAATGTTTGTAATTGTCCTATTCATAGCCTTAGCCATGATGATTGTAAGAATTAGTCCACTTGCTCCAACCAATGATCCAGCAACGATAAGAACATTATTAAGCAGCAATAAGCCTGCAAAAGCTGCAGCAATTCCTGAAAGTGAATTAAGTAAAGAGATCACAACAGGCATATCTCCCCCTCCTATAGGCATCACAAAACCAATGCCGGCCATCAGAGTTAAAACTAAAAAGATGGAAAAGTATGATGGTACTTGAGGAATAAATCCAGATAACGAGGGCTCAACCACTACATATATTAATGCTGGCATGCTTATATAAAAGAAAGATATAAAAACGTTAGTAATCATGGAGCCTTTTCCAAGCTTTAATTTTTCAGAAAGCTTGCCATAAGCTATTAGAGAACCAGAGAATGTTATTCCTCCGATGTATATTGTTAGCATTATCAATGCATGCTGAAACAAAGAGTTGTCTGGTTCATTGAATTGTGACCAAGCTATTAAAAATGTTGCTAAGCCACCAAAACCATTAAATAACGCCACCATTTCTGGTATAGCTGTCATCTTTACTTTTATAGCAATTAGAGAGCCTATGAGACCACCCAATAGAACTCCAGCAAGTATGATCTTTACATCTATCTCAAGACTCAAACAAGTTATTGCAACAGCACAAAACATCGCAAGGGCTGACAAATAATTTCCTTTGACAGCCGTAGCTTCTTTTCCAAGCATTTTTATACCAAGAATAAACATCACAGAAGAGATGATGTAAACCATGTTTTGGATAACTTGGATATTAGCTAAATTTTCCATAATTTATTTCTTCTTGAACATACTCAGCATTCTATTTGTAACGAGATAGCCACCAAATACATTGATTGACGCAAATAAAATTGCTCCGAAGGCTAATATATCTTGCATCTGACCAGTACTTGAAAGCATCAAGGCGCCCACTAATGCAATTCCAGATATAGCATTAGCTCCGGACATTAAGGGTGTATGAAGTGTGCTAGGTACTTTTGAGATTAGCTCAAGACCTAAAAAAATAGATAGCAATAAAACAAAACCTAATAAGACATACATTTCCATTATGCGAACCTCTCATTCATTATTTTTCCATCATATGCAAGTACGCTGCTTTGAATGACTTCATCTTCAAAATTAAAATTTATTTTAGTGGATTCTTCGTCATAGAAATCAGTAAGCCAATTGATAATATTATTCGATAAGGCAAAAGAGGCATGGCTTGAAACTCTTGAAGCTAAGTAAGATACACCTACAAGTTTTATACCATTAATATCTACGACTTCATCGACTATTGATCCTTCAACGTTGCCGCCAGTTTCAACGGCCATATCAAGAATAACACTTCCAGGCTTCATTTTTTTAATTGTGCTCCCATCAATTATTTTTGGAGCTGGTCTTCCAAAAATTTGTGCCGTGGTAATAACTATATCTGAACGCTCACATACTTGGCTTTGAAGATCTTTTTGTTTAGCAATTTGCTCTGGAGTAAGTTCCTTGGCATAACCCTGATCTGTTTGACCAGTATCACCTAAATCAATTTTTACAAATTTTGCACCAAGAGATTTAACTTGCTCCTCAACAACATCACGAGTATCAAAAGCCTCTACTCTTGCGCCTAATCTTTTAGCAGTTGCGATTGCTTGCAAACCTGCAACACCGACACCAATCACAAACACCTTGGCAGGTTTAAGTGTTCCGGCAGCAGTCATCATCATTGGAAGTGCGGAAGATAAATATTTTGAAGCTTCAAGAACAGCGGCATACCCAGCGAGATTAGCTTGAGAACTTAAAACATCCATTTTTTGAGCTCTTGTTATCCTTGGGATGAATTCCATGCTAACCGCATTAATTTTTGATTGATTAAGCGCTTTAAGTTCTGCGCCAGCATAAAAGGGATTAAGCATTCCCAAGATAGTGGACCCAGATTGTATTTTTGAGGACTCGTCTAAAGTTAGTGAAGTTGGGGTAATGATTAGGTCTCCATTTGATAAGCATTCATCTCTTGAAATTGCTCTTAAACCAAGATCAATGAAAGCTTGATCTGAAACGTTGATGCCATCACCAATTCCTGATTCAAATGAAACATTGACACCTTTTAAGGCAGTTATTTTTGCAACCGTCTCAGGATGAATTACTGATCTTTGATCTCTTGAATCTGGAGACTTTAAAGCAACTATATGCATAAACTTTATTTAGATATATTTGTAGTACATTGCAAATTATTTAAAGGCTATTGTCAACATATTAAAAACCTTTTCAACATAAGTACTAAAATTAAAAATTATGTAGCTAGGCTAAATTAAGTCAAGAATTTTTATAAATTAAGACTTGCTCCACCATCCACAGTTACAAGTTCTCCAGTCATTAATTCGCTTGTTTCAATTAAATTAAATATTACTTCAGCAATTGATTCAGGAGTGCATGTCTTTTTAAGAGGAGTTGTGTTTTGAACTCGAGATTTTACAGCTTCATACATTTCAGTGCCCATCCCCTTTTGAAGCCACTCTCCCTCAATAAATCCAGGACATATAGCATTTACTCGTATGGGTCCTAAATTTCTTGCCATGGATATGGTCATTGTATTTAAAGCTCCTTTTGATGCAGCATATGCTAAAGAGCTTCCTATTCCTTTGATTCCCCCGATCGATGATACATTTACGACACAGGGGTTATTACTTTTTAGAAGATATTGTTTTGCTCCTTGGACCATTTGAAAAGGTCCAATAACATTTACGGCATAAATTTTTTGAAAGTCCTCAGCATCAAGTCCATTCAAATCAGAGTGATCCCAAACAAACTTGGTTGTGCCTGCATTATTTACTAGAGCATCTATTCTATTCCATTTTTCAATTGCTTTATCGATCGTTGTAATGCAATCCTTCTCTTTAGCAACATCCGCTTGCATAGCAAAAACTTCGCTTATATCGCTGGAACAAGTTTTTGCTACTAACTTAGCTTCCTCAATTGAGGAGGAACAAGTAATTATTACGTTCCATCCTCTTTCAGAAAGAATTTTTGCGGTTGCAGCTCCAACTCCTCTACTGCCTCCAGTAACAATTGCTACAGGATTATCTGACATGTTTTGTTAGCTTCCTTTTATAAAAAATAATAAACTTGTCTATTCTTGCATGCAATGATTTAATCTGCCACTTTAAAGAAATAGTTTTATGACTCAAAATATTGATCAAAATGAAGTAAATAAATTTGCTGAAATTGCGGAAAGATGGTGGGATCCAACTGGTGATTTCAAACCTCTTCATGTGATTAACCCCCTCAGAGCAAACTATATTAATAAAAAGTCACCAATTGATGGCTTGAAAGTTCTCGATGTAGGTTGTGGAGGAGGCCTTTTAGCTGAGGCCCTCGATGCTAAAGGAGCAAAGGTAACCGCAATTGATGTAACTGATGCAAACATAGAAGTTGCGAAACTGCATGCAAAAAAAATGCAAGTAGACATTAATTATAAATTAATAACAGCAGAAGATTTGGCAAAAAAAGAGAGCAAATCTTATGATGTGGTATCTTGCTTGGAAGTTATTGAACATGTCCCTGATCCAGGTCAGTTGATTAAGGCATGTGCTGATCTTTTAAAACCAGGCGGGCAAATGTTTTTGTCGACTTTGAATAGAAATCCAAGATCTTTCGTTACCGCAATTGTTGGCGCGGAGTACATTTTTAATATTTTGCCAAAAGGCACTCATGAGTGGAGTAAATTTATCAAGCCATCAGAATTAGAAAAGTTTATGAGGGATGCTGGTATAAAATTAATTGAAAGTAAAGGGATGTTTTACAATCCTATTTTTCATTCGGCTAATCTAAACAATGATCTTGGAGTAAACTATATGATGCACGGATCTAAAAATGCCTAAAGGTGTTTTATTTGATCTTGATGGGACTCTACTAGATTCTGCCCCTGACTTTATTGCTAGTCTAGATAATTTACTTACAAAATATAATCAACCAAAACTTGATCCAGAGATAATTAGAAGCCATGTATCTGATGGAAGTTGGAAGCTTACAAGCTTAGGCTTCAACATCGATACTTCTGATCAAAAGTGTGCTGCTTTAAGAGAAGAACTTCTGCATGAATATGAATTTAACCTTCTAAAACATGGAGGAGCATTTGATGGAATTAAAGAAATGCTCTCATCTCTAGAGCAAGATAATATCCCTTATGGAATAGTTACTAATAAACCTTTGCGTTTTGCCAAACCAATATTAATGAATGAGACTGCATTTAAAAATTGCAAAACGCTTGTATGTCCTGATCATTTAAGCGCCATTAAGCCTGATCCAGAAGGTATTTTACTTGGCTGTAAAGAACTAGGCATTCATCCTGCTGATTGCATTTATATCGGTGATCATAAGAAAGATCTTGAAGCAGGAATTAATGCAGGCACAAATATTATTGCTTGTTACTTTGGGTATTCACTCAAGCCAAGCGATCAAAATAAAAATATTCTTGGAGCGCATCATCCTAGTGAATTGTATGATTTGATCTGCCAAATATAAATGAACCTAACTAATAAAACTATATTAATTACTGGCGCAACTGATGGTATAGGTAAGGTACTAGCTGAAGAGTTTTCAAAACTTGGTTCAAACATAATCCTGTTGGGAAAGAATTCATCTAAACTGGATGAGGTTTATGATCAATTGGATCATTCTTTTGAATCTCAGAAACACTTAATTTTAGAGGCTGATCTATCTATTCTAAATAACGAATCAGCTCATGAAATCTTAAGAGCAATTTCTCTTGAATTTAATATCTTAGATGGCATTATCCACAATGCTGCAATTTTAGGAACTATGACTCCTTTGGAAAATTACGAATTATCAAAATGGGATGAGGTGTTAAACATAAATCTAAGAGCTCCTTTTCTTCTGACGAAAACGCTGAAAGAAATTCTTGAAAATTCGCCCATGCCAAGAATTATTTTTACTTCCTCTGGGGTTGCTAATATGGGAAGAGCTTTTTGGGGCGCATACTCAGTTTCAAAATTTGGTTTAAAAGGTCTTGCAGAAATTTTTGCCAATGAATTTGAAACCACTACTTCTATAAGAGTATTTAATTTTGATCCAGGAGCCACTCAGACAAAAATGAGAGCATCTGCTAGACCAGCAGAAAATCCCAATTCATTAAAAACTCCTCATGCACTCATGAGCTGTTATTTGTGGTTTTTTAGTGAGGAAAGTTCTAATTCGAAGGCGCATTATTATGAATATGCTGATCTATCTAAGAAAGTGACTTCCACATAAATAGACTCAAGTATGATCTCCACGGCTTAAAAGGTTTATAAAACTGCTCGTCCAACTCGTGCTCGGGAAAGAATTGTTTATGCGCATACTTAATTCCAAGATCATTTACCGGCAAAACATCTGTATCTCCCAGGTAAAACATTCTGGTCATATTAACTGACCATGGTCCAATTCCTTTATTTGCAATAAGTATTTTTTCAAATTCAATGTTTGACATTTTCAGCAAATCGGCTCGATGCATAGACTGCAAATGAGAATTACTAATCAAACCAATTACATAATTTGCTTTTGATATTGATAGACCCCCCTCGCGCAATGCACTTTCTAGGTTTTCATAATCTTTGTAACTTTCAACAATTGGATGAACCCTTGACCAAATAGTCTTGGCTGCCTTTGTTGAAAGTTGTTGACTGACAACTACCGAAGCAAGATATTCTACCAAAGGCAGTGATGATAAATTAATTTCAATAGGTCTTGATTGTTGAAGATATTTTCTAAGCTTTACAAATTTTTTTTCTTTAGAGACTTCAAGCAATGATCTAAAGGCCTTTTCACTTTCCATAGTTCTGCAGTTCTTTTATTTGAGATTTAGTTAGATTGATGCAGGAGCCTTCCCTTAAAGTTGAAGGCAAAAAAATTGGGCCGATCCTTACTCTTTTCAATCTGCTTACTTCAAAGTCTTGAGATTCAAAAATTTTTCTAACTTCACGATTTTTACCTGTAAGCATACAAACTGAAAACCACTGATTAGAGCTTTGTTTTTCTCCTGGAACAATATCTGAAAACTGATAAATTTTGTTTTCAATTGTTACACCTGACAACATATTTTTTCTCTTTTGCTCATCAAAGTTGCCTCTAGCTCTAACAAGATACTCACGATCAATTTCAAATGAGGGATGCATTAATTTATGCGCCAGTGTTCCATCATTAGTAAATAACATTAGTCCAGAAGTATTAATATCAAGCCTTCCAACTGCTATCCAATCAGGTTCATTGCAGACCTTTGGTAAAAAATCAAATACAAGCTTAATCTTCTTATCATCTTTCTTTGATGAGAGGACACCTCTTGGCTTATTGAGCATGATAACTTTTAAATCTGCAGTTTTTAGAAGCACTCTTTTACCATCAAAGATAACTTCATCATTATCAGCTACCTTTGTTCCTATGACTGCAACCTTTCCGTTCACAAAAACTTTATTATCTTTTATGAATTGTTCGCAGGAACGCCGGGAGCCTAAGCCAGCTTGAGCCAAGAATTTCTGCAATCGCAGCATAGGAGCTAGCCAGCTTCTAGTTTATCAAGGCTATCATCTGCTGATATAGCCTCGGGCAAGGGAGGCAAGTCACTCGTTGATTTAAGGTCTAAATCGTTTAAAAAAGTTTTGGTCGTCTCATATAAGGCTGGCCTTCCGGGAATATCTCGATAGCCAGTAACTTTAATCCATTCTCTATCAAGCAAAGATCTAATTATTTGAGTGCTAACAGTAACTCCTCTAATATCTTCGATATCGCCTCTAGTAACAGGTTGTTTGTAGGCAATGATTGAGATAGTTTCCATTAAAGCTTTTGAAAGTCTGCTTGATGTATCGTTCCAAAGAGGATACAAGCAATCACTATAATTTTTTTTAATCTGCATTCTAAAACCTGATGCGACTTCTTTGATTTCAATTGAGGTGTCAGCATATCTCTCCTCAAGTGAGTTTAAAGCTACCCTAATGCTTGGCAAATCGACATCTATATTTTGAGATCCCATTAGGGATTTAATCTCAGATAATCTTATTGGTCTGCCAGCACCAAAAAGAATGGATTCAACAAGGTTTAGTAAGTTTTCAAGATTATTCATTTAATGAACTCCCCGATTTTTTAATTTAAGATAAAGTTGATTTGAATCTTTATTCTGAATTAGTTCTACATATCCATCTTTAGCTAAATCAAGTGATGCCAATAATGCAACAACAACACCTTGATTACCCTCACTTTTTTGATAAGTTTGAAAAAACTGAATTACATTTCTTTTATTTAAAATCGATAGGATTAATGAAATCCTTTCCTGTGTAGATAATTCTTCAAAGTGAATTTCATGATGAGCAGAAAATTTAGGCCGTGTTGAAACTTCATAAAAAATTGATGCAAGCTCATTAGAAGATATTTCTATTGGAACACGATCTTTAAATTTTGGCAGTGAAGTTGATGCAAGAAAAAAATCTCTGTCTAATCTTGGTAAATTTGAGATAGATTCTGATGCGGTTTTATACCTCTGATACTCTTGAAGCCTCTTAATGAGCTCTGATCGGGGGTCATGCTCCTCCTCCTCTTCTTCTGACTGAGGAATTAACATTCTTGATTTAATGTGAGCTAGGGTGGCGGCCATTACTAAATAATCAGCTGCAAGCTCTATCTTCAAAATATCCATTAACTCAATGTATTTAACATATTGATCGGTAATTTCAGAAACATCCAAATCTAATATATCAATATCTTTCTTTTGAATTAGATAGAGCAATACATCCATTGGGCCTGAAAAATCTTCTAGGTAGATTTCTAGAGCTTCAGGCGGAATAAATAAATTATCAGGAAGTTGTGTTAAGTCCTTACCTTTTAATTGTGGAAATGCTAACTGTGCTTGAGACTTCATAAGTTCAATTTATACAAGATGCTGTAATTATAAGCCTTTTTTAACACAACATCTTGTGATTTTGCATTAAAATGTCTGTTTGCTAGGTTTTAGTGGTAATTTAAAAAGAATTAATAAGATTAGTTAAAACCTATTTTTTTAATTTAATTGCATTAATATTTGAGGCATGGAATCTATTTACCACACAGATAATACAAGAATTGTTGAAAAGTTTGATCTTATTACTCCTAATAATGTAATTTCGGAGTATCCACTAACTGATGAAATTTCAAAATTAGTATATGGAACTAGAAATGAAGCTAGTCAAATTCTTCATGGCAAAGATGATAGAGTGCTTGTTGTGTGTGGACCTTGCTCGATACACGATCCAATATCCGCTATGGAATATGCTCAGCTTTTAAAAGGGGCAAGAGATTCATTAAGCGCTGATTTGTTGATAATAATGAGAGTATATTTTGAAAAACCTAGAACGACAGTTGGTTGGAAAGGTTTAATCAATGATCCAGATATTAATGAAAGTTATGATGCAAATAAAGGCTTGATGCTGGCAAGAAAAATTCTAAGAGATATTACCGCATTGGGTCTGCCTATTGGAACAGAATTCCTAGATCCCATTTCTCCTCAATATGTTGCTGATCTTGTGTCTTGGGGTGCCATAGGAGCTAGAACAGCTGAAAGTCAGTCTCATAGAGAATTGGCCTCTGGTCTTTCTTGTCCAATAGGTATTAAAAATGGAACAACTGGAGCTTTAAAACCTGCAATTGACGGGATCCAAGCAGCCAATCATCCTCATGTATTTTTTTCAAATACCAAAGACGGTCGAGTATCAATATACAAAACATCTGGAAATTCAGATGCGCACATCATATTACGTGGGGGCAAAGAGCCAAATTTTAGTTCAGATTCAATACAACAAACATTAACTGCACTAACTGAAGCAGATGTAAATGACTCTATTATGGTTGATGCAAGTCATGGAAATAGTCAAAAACAATTTAAAAAACAAATTAATGTTGTTGAAAACTTAGCTATACAAATTTCTGAGGGTAATAATAGTTTGAGGGGTTTAATGCTAGAAAGCCATCTTGTTGAAGGAAATCAAAATATTACAGATAACCTTGTATATGGACAAAGTATTACCGATGCGTGCATGAATTGGGACGACACACTAAACTGCCTAAAACTAATTAGCGAAGCTGTTCAAAAGAGGCGAGGATAATTGAATAAGGACTCATTTACTTTTTCAATTCAAGAAGCAGAAACATTAGGAATAGAATGTGCCATAGTTCTTGCAGCTTCAAAAGAACTGAAAATCTCTTCATCTACTGATAATAGAATATTGGTCTTGTTAAAAGAAAAAATTCCATTTCTCGAGGAGCAAAAAATTTCTGATCATCTAAAAAGATTGATTAGTTTGAAACTAATATCATCAGAAATTAACTCTAATAAAACCGAGCCTTCAAGTAAAAAAAATTTATATAAATTAAAGCTTCCAACTGAAAACTCTAATATTGGTAAAAGAAAACTTAGTTTAACTTGGACTCCATCAATACAAGCTTTTGAGGTACTGGGGATGGGTGGCATAAATAAAAAATTCATCGAAAGCAAGGTCAATGAATTTAAATTGTATTGGCTTGAAAAAAATCAGATAAGAGATAACTGGAATGTCTTATTTGTAGAATTCATTAGAAGAGAGTGGGTTAAAGAGAGATCTGAAAATAAAGGTTTGCCAGTTTGCATTGATGAGAGCTGGTCGCCCTCCTCTGATGCGCTAGATATTCTAGGATTAGCAAATGTTTCAAAAATTGATGCATTAAAGCACTTGAAGGAGTTTATACTTTACTGGAAAGAAAATGGAACTGCTTTAAAGTCATGGAACTCAAAATTTGTAGATTTTGTTAAAAGAAAAGAATTTATTGGTTCCTACGAAGAAAGAAATGGTAAAAAAAATAACAGATATAATGAACCAGGAGAGTTTTCTCAGCAGTTCAAAGAAAGAACAAGAGATGACTCCTGGGCAGAAAATCTCGAGCTCTGATCGAAAGAACTTCATCGCTTCGATTGATGGTCTCTTTTTAAAGCTTGAGCTTTCATATCATTATCAATTTTATAAAGTCTTTGGAACAGACGATAAGCTTGCCGAAGCAAAAAAACTTTGGGCGGAAAGCCTAAAAAAATATTCTTCAGATTGCATAAATTCTGCAGTTGAAATTGTTATTCAATCTAATGATTATCTTCCATCACTTACAGAATTTCTTAAAGCATGTTCCGAATCGACGGGTTCAATTAATATTCCAACCCCGCAAGAAGCTTTTATTGAAGCGCAAAAATCTTCATCTCCCAGAGATAGCTATCCTTGGACGCATCCAATAATTTACTGGGCAGGCAAAGAGACTGGCTGGGAGTTGATTAACTCTTCACAAAATACTAATGCTTTTCAAGCATTTAATAAAACCTACATGCGCCTTGCAAAGGAAATAAAAACAGGAAAAAACTTTGAGATAGTCTCAAAAAGTAACAACGAAATCATTGAGCCCTTAGACATAAAGCTTTTTGAGAGTTTACGAAAAAAACACGGTCTTTAATATTGTAAAGTGTACTTTACAAAAACCTTGAACTATAATCATCTTCCCCCATCTAATGGTAAACAACACAAGATATCAAAGAAATTATTTTAAATAAGAAATGTCTAAAAACGTAAGAATATCTCTCTACATTCTCATTCCAATAATTGGGTGGGTAATTTCTGGGCAATTCATTGAAGAGGAAGTTATTCAAAAAAAGTCTTCTCAAGAATTAACGTCAGTAATTGTAGAAAAAAGTGATGCAGAATTCTTTTCCCCAAAAGTAACTCTAAACGCTGCAGCAACATCTGAAAAAAGGGTTAGAGTTATTGCAAAAACTTCAGGTGAAGTAATGCCTAATAATGTAAATCAAGGTCAATGGGTTCAGAAAGATCAGGTTTTATGCAGGTTAGGAGTGGTTGAATTAAATAGAACAGAAGTAAAAGCTCCTTTTAAAGGTTACGTAGAAAAAATAATTAAGCCCGGAAACTTTATCAATAGAGGTGAAGTTTGCGCAGTAATTATTGAATTAGATCCTGTTACTTTTGTTGCTGAAGTACCAGAAGCCGAAATAAAAAATATTGTTAAAGGTCAGAATGTGTCCATCATGCTTGTAACTGGTGAAGTGATTTCTAGTAAATTAAGTTTTGTTTCAAAAAGTGCAACTCCTTCGACTAGGAGTTTTAGAGTAGAAGCAGAGGTTAGAAATCCAAAAGGATTAATTAGAGATGGAATAACTGGAACCCTTGAAATTAGCACAAATAAGATACTTGCCAATAAAATTTCTCCTTCAATACTTCTTCTATCCGACTCTGGTACTCTGGGGATTAGAATTGTAAATAATGACGAGGTGGTAGAATTCTTGCCAATAAAAATATTAGAAGATACTCAAGATGGCCTTTGGGTTGAAGGAATTCCAAATGCTTCCAATCTGATAGTTCGTGGGCAAGGTTTTGTAGAGAATGGCCAAAAAGTTATTGCAATTCCAACAACCGAATCATGATCAAAATAGTAGATTTTGCCTTGTCAAAAGCAAGAACTACACTTGCCTTAGCATTAGTTGTAATTATTGCGGGTGCATATGCTAGGACGACTTTAACAGTTGCCTCAGAACCAAATATTTCTCTCCCTCTGGTTAGTGTTTCCGTTTTTCTAGATGGTGCCTCTCCTGAGGATGCTTCAAGATTAATTGCTAGACCCCTGGAAACAAGATTAAGGAGTGTTCCAGGTATTAAAGAGCTGTCTTCATCTGCAAGATTAAGTTATGCGAGAATTGTTGGTGAGTTTGAAGTTGGCTATGACATCGATACTGCACTAAGGGACATTAAACAAGCCGTTGAAGAAGTAAAATTTGAGCTCCCTGTAGAAGCTGAGGATCCTCAGATAAGAGAATATTCGTTTGCAATGTTTCCTGTAATGAATCTGAGTCTAGTCGGTTCAGCGTCAATGAGAACAAAAGTATTTTTTGCAAGAGAATTGCAAGATAGATTGGAATCTATAAGTGAAGTTCTTGCCGCTGACCTTGAGGGTGCACCCGAGGAGGTGCTAGAGGGCTTAATTGATAAATCAAAGATGGAAACTTACGGAATCACTTTAAGTCAACTATACAGTGCTATTGCTAATAATAATTTAATAATTCCTGGTGGTGCTCAAGATACAGGTACTGGAAAATTTAATATTGAAGTTCCAAGCGTTTTTGAAACTGCTGAAGATGTATACAACATTCCAATTAAAGTCACTCAAGATGCAGTAGTTACCCTCAGTGATATTGGTCAAATCAATAGAACTTTTAAAGACTTTTCCTCATACGCAAAAGTAAACGGAGAGGACGCCGTTACTTTAGAAATTAGAATGAGAGTCGGTGCAAATGCTATTGAGGCAAAAAAGAAAATCTTAAGGGTTAAAGAAGAATTTGAGACCTCTATTCCAAAAAATCTTTCAATAATCAGAACTAACGATGATACGGTTTGGGCTGAAGTAATGATCTCAGAGTTGGAAGGAAATATTATCACTGCAATATTTCTTGTGATGATTTTAGTTATTGCCAGTATGGGAGTTAGAGTGGGCATGCTTGTGGGATTATCTATACCTTTTTGTTTTCTTTTAACATTCATTATTTTAAAAGCACTTTCTATAGAATTTAATTTTCTAGTAATGATGGGTCTCTTGCTTGGGCTAGGAATGCTTATTGATGGCTCAATAGTGGTGACTGAATACGCGGATAGAAAAATTTCTGAAGGATTAAATAGAAAAGAGGCTTACAGACTTGCCTCTAAAAGAATGTTTTATCCAATTATTTCTTCAACTGCAACAACAATTGCAGCATTTACACCCCTAATCTTTTGGCCAGGCTTTACTGGTCAATTTATGAGATTTCTTCCAATTACCGTATTTATTGTACTTAGTTCATCCTTGGTTTATGCAATGGTTGTAACACCAGTTGTAGGTTCCCTTTTTGGTCAGAGGAGATCTTCATTAGTTTCAGGTGAAAGTGAGCAAACTGGTGAAATTCTATTTGATAAACTTTCAGCATTTTATTCAAAAGCACTTAGAAAGTTCGTTAAAAATCCAGGTGAAACCATGATTGCAGTAATAATGCTTTTGTGGTTCTTTGGCTACGCGATGTATGGAAACTTTAATAAAGGGACGTTGTATTTTGCAGATGTTGATCCTGTTGCTGCTGAGATAAACGTAAGAGCTAGAGGCAATTTTTCCTCTCAAGAAGCAAAATTAATAATGGAAATTGTAGAGGAAAGACTTCTCAACGTAGAGCATGTTGAAAATCTTTATATGACAACTGGATCCCAGTGGTTCAATTCTGGAGGAGATACCATGGCAAGGGGTTATATGGAGGTCGTTGATACTCAATTCAGAGATATTTCTGGAAATGAAGTATTCATAAAAGCTCAAGAAGCAACCTCGGGCATTCCTGGCGTAATAGTAGAAATTACTGCTGAGGAGGGAGGACCCTCTTTTGGCTCTCCTATTGAATTAGGTATTTTTGGTGATAGTGAAGAATCTGTAGCAAAAACAACAGAAATTATTGAGGAATACATGCTAAATGAGGTTGTAGGTATAACTAATATAAGATCAACTTTGCCATATTCCTTAATTGAGTGGAAAGTTGAGGTTAATAAACAAAAAGCTGCTCAATTGGGAGTCAGTATCCGAGATGTTGGTGCTTTAGTACAAATGCTTACTAATGGATTTCAGGTTGGTGAATATAGGCCAGACGATTCAAAAGACGAAATTGAAATTAGAGCCAGATTTGATATAGAAAATAGATCTTTAAGTGGCATCGAAGATTTGAAAGTAAACTCAATGAATGGGCTCATCCCTATTAGTACTTTTGTAAAATTAGTTCCTGTAGAAAATCGACAATCAGTTGTCAGAAGAGATGGAAAATTTTTTCATGAAATAGGTGTTGCAATAGACAAAACTCAGCTTGATAGTTCAGGTCAAGTTTATCTTGTGTCAGATAAAGTGAAAGAAATGGGTAATTGGTTGTCCAAACAAGAATTCGATAGCGGTATTACCACAAAATTCAGAGGTATGCAGGAGGAGACTGAGGAAGTAACAGAGTTTCTTTCAATCGCAGCTATTACTGCCTTAGCCTTAATGATGATATTGCTTGTAACTCAATTTAATAGTTTCTACCAATCAACTCTCGTATTAAGCGCAGTATTCATGTCGATAGTAGGAGTCTTAGTTGGATTACTAATCACAGGTAAACCTTTTAGCACAACAATGACTGGGATTTCTATAGTGGCGTTGTCGGGTATTGTTGTTAATAATAACATTGTTCTTATTGATACTTTTAACAGATTAACAGGAGAATTTCCAAACCTATCCAGAGAAGATGTAATTATAAAAACTTGTAAACAAAGATTACGCCCGATTTTATTAACAACTGCTACAACTATTTTTGGGCTTCTTCCCTTGGCTCTTGGAATTAGTATTGATGTTCTTGGAAGAGAAATAGTAGTAGGCAGTAGAGTAGTTGGATGGTGGCAAAATTTAGCCTCCTCAATTGTTTTCGGTCTTGCTTTCAGCACAATTCTAACTCTTATTTTTACCCCAGCAGCATTGACGCTTCCTTCAAGAATAAAATTTTGGTTAAACAATCGATTTGATTTCTTAGAACCTTCAAGTGAAGTGATGAATAAAAAATCATAAGTTACAATAAACTATGACAAAAAAAGATACAGTAAATTTTGAGGCATCCTTGCAAAAGCTTAAGAAAATTATTGAGAAACTGGAAGATGGTGATATTAGCCTAGAAGAGAGCGTCAAATCATTTGAGGAAGGGATAGGACTTGTAAAAGAATGTCAAAAACAGCTTTCTCAAGCCGAGCTTAAAGTTAAGAAACTTTTAGATAACGGCGATACAATAGATCTGGATAGTTAAAATAAAATCTATGTCTGTAAGCTTTCTATCAGAATGCAAAGATAAGGTGTTAAATCGAATTGATACCCTTATTCCAGATAAAAATAAGATTACTGCATCTATGAGATATTCAGCTCTGGCTAATAGTAAATGCATTCGTGCTGGTTTAATTTTTGCTTCAGGTAATTTAAATAAAGAAATTTCTAATTTTGCATTAATTGATATGGCTACAAGTATTGAGCTAATGCACACCTACTCATTAATCCACGATGACCTACCATCAATGGACAATGATGAAATCAGGCGAGGTCAAGCTTCTAATCATATGAAATTCAATGAAGCTACAGCAATTTTAACTGGGGACGCATTACAAGCTTTAGCATATGAGACGATTGCCTCTTCATCAGATTTAACACAATCACAAAAGATTGAATCTATAAAAGCTTTGTCGATTGCATGTGGGCATAAAGGAATGATTTTAGGTCAACAATATGATCTAGATGCTGAAACTAATGAATATAATAATATTCAAAAAATCCATGAACTTAAAACTGGAAAACTCATCCAAGTTGCAGTCACTTTGCCCCATCTTGGCAATAAAAAAAAAGATAATGAGCGAATGATTTTACATGATATTGGAAAGGACCTTGGGCTAGCTTTTCAAATTATGGATGATGTTTTAGAAGCTTCCTCTGATTCAACCATTTTAGGAAAAAGTAATAAATCAGACATAACAAATCAAAAGTTAACCTATGTAAGTGTCTTTGGTAAAGATGCGGCAATTAAACAGGCCCATGCCCTATCGAACAACTGCATCTCAAGATTAAATGATTCGTTTGTGGCCGAAGAAATAAAAGACCTATTATCTTTGGCAAAATTTATGGTTGAAAGAGAAAACTAAAATGAAAATATTTTCTGAAATACCAACAAAAAAACCTAAAACTCCAGTTTTAGATAAGGTAAATTTTCCAGCAGACATTAAAAGCTTAACAGCTATTGAACTTAAAACATTGGCGGATGATGTCAGAGCGCATATGCTTTTTAGTGTCGGACAAAGCGGAGGTCATCTTGGTGGCGGATTGGGAGTGGTTGAGCTAACAGTTGTTTTACATTACCTATACAATGCTCCCGATGACAAGATTATATGGGATGTTGGCCATCAAGCTTATCCTCATAAAATATTAACCGGAAGAAAAGAAAGTTTAGCCTCAATTAGACAAAAGAACGGGTTAGCTCCATTTCCAAGCAGAGAAGAAAGTCCTTATGATGCTTTTGGAGTTGGTCATTCAAGCACATCTATAAGTGCCGCACTTGGAATGGCAATCGCAAATAAAAATTCAGATAAAAAAGTTGTTTCAGTTATAGGCGACGGAGCAATGACAGCAGGCATGGCATTTGAAGCTTTATCTCATGCAGGTCACATAAAACCAAATATGCTAATTATTCTTAATGACAATGATATGTCCATCTCAGAAAATGTAGGCGGATTAAATAATTATTTTTCACGCATTTGGGCATCTAAAGTTTACAAAGGGATAAGGAAAAGTGGAAAAGGCTTTTTAGAAAATCTACCGCAAGCTCACCATATTGCAAGAAAAGTTGAAACTCAAATGAAAGCTATGGTTGCGCCTGGGAGCATTTTTGAAGAATTAGGTTTAAATTATATAGGTCCCATAGATGGCCATGATATAAACGAATTAACAAAAGTAATTGGCAATCTAAAAGATTTTGAAGGTCCACAATTTTTGCATGTAATTACAAAAAAAGGAGCTGGCTTAGATCCCGCTGAAGCTGATCGAATTGGTTTTCATGCAATTGGAAAAATAAAACCTCTAGACTTAATCGATCAACAAAGTGCACCAAAATTTCAAGATGTTTTTGGCCAATGGATTGTTGATATGGCAAAGGAAGATAAAGATTTAATAGCTATTACACCTGCCATGAGAGAAGGCTCTGGATTGGTAAAATTTAGTAAAGAATTTCCAGAAAGATTTTATGACGTTGCAATTGCAGAACAGCACGCAGTCACTCTTGCTGCAGGGATGGCCTGTGAAGAGAAAAAACCTGTTGTTGCAATATATTCAACCTTTTTGCAGCGTGCCTATGATCAACTTATTCACGATGTAGCATTACAAAATTTAAATGTTCTCTTTGCTATTGATAGAGCTGGTTTGGTTGGTGAGGATGGACCCACCCATTCTGGGAATTATGATCTCACTTATCTTAGATGCATTCCGAATATTATTATTGCAGTTCCAGCAGATGAAAATGAAGCAAGAATCTTATTAACAACAACTTTTAACTACAATGGTCCAGCTGCTGTTCGTTACCCAAGAGGCGGAGGAATTAACGCAGTTATTAATCTTGAGCTAAAATCTGTTGAGGTAGGCAAAGGAAGAGTAATGAACTCATTGGACTCGGACCTTCTAGTACTTAATTTTGGAACATTAATTAAAACATCAAAAGAAGTTGCGAATGAGTTAAATGCTACTTTATTAGATATGAGGTTTGTGAAACCATTAGATAAAGAATTAATAACTGAGCACTCAAAAGGTAAAAAAGCTATTATTACAATTGAAGATGGCGTCATATCTGGAGGCGCAGGTTCGGCAGTAAATGAATGGGCTCAAGAAAATAAAATTAGTACGCAAATTGTCATATGTGGCATCCCAGATGAATTTATAGATCATTCAAGCAGGGAAGAAATGATTGAGCAAGTTGGCCTGGATAAAGATGGGATTTTGGCCAAAGTAAAAGATTTTTTATCTTAAATGGCCCATCTTATCTCTTTTAGTATTTAAATATTCGGAGTTTTTTTCATTTTCTCCTTCATGAAGAGAAGTTCTTTTTGCAACACTGATACCAACCTCTTCTAAAGCGTCTACTTTTTTTGGATTATTTGTTAACAGATTCACTGAGGTAACATTGAAGTATTGGAGTATATCCAAGCAAATGTTGTATTCTCTTAAATCAGCCGGAAAACCCAACATTTCATTTGCTTCTACAGTATCATGACCCTGATCCTGAAGCGCATAAGCCCTAATTTTATTTACCAGACCAATGCCTCTGCCCTCTTGGCGTAAATACAGAAGGATTCCTGACTTATTTTCAGCTAATATCTGCATTGCTTTTTTCAATTGGGGCCCGCAGTCACATCTAAGACTATGTAATGCATCTCCAGTAAGACACTCAGAATGAACTCTACACATAACAATATCCTCATTTTTAATATCTCCAATAGTTAAGGCAATATGATCCTTACCACAAGGTTCTTCAAAAGTGGAGATAGTAAACTCACCAAACTTAGTTGGCAATTTTGATTCAGATGCAAACTTACAGCTATTCAATTTTTCTTATATGACAATTAAAACTACAGAAATTATACCACCAGCAAGCAATCCAGCTATTAAATCATCAAGAAGAATTCCAAAGCCACCTTTTACATTTTTATCTACCCAAGAAATAGGCCAAGGCTTAGAGATATCAAATAATCTAAACAACAAAAAAGCAAAGAAATACAACATTGCTTCATGAGCTATAAAAGACAGAGCAACAAGCATTCCAGCAACTTCATCAATTACAATAAAAGAATTATCTTTAGATTCACTGTCTTGATCAGCCTTGATGCACACTAACCATGAACATAAAATAAAAGCTGGCACAATTATATAAGCATAGGGATGTAAGAAGCCTGAAAAATACCATAATATGACTGCCGCCAGGCTACCCCAAGTCCCTGGACCAGGCTTTATCAAACCTATACCAAAAAATGTGGCTAGGAGATGAGAAGGTTTATTTAGTTCGGGAAAGCTCATATTACTTAAAATGATCCCAATTTTTTATAGAATCTATCTTGTTAGTTATCTTTAATTTTTTACCTTCCATTACACCAATAGTATGACATTCTTTTCCAATAGATTTCAGCTTAGCCATGAGAGCTTCTAATTTCTTGGGTGCAACCGTATAAAGTATCTGATAGTCATCGCCAAACTCTAAGCATTCTTTTTTTAATTTTCTGTCTGCGACTGGCACTTTATCTAAATTAATATTGCAGCCAACTCCCGAGCTAGAAATTATGTGAGAAAGATCTTGTAGGAGACCATCAGAAATATCAATTGCAGAAGATGCAATATTTGAAATCGCCAAGCCATAATTTATTTGGGGAACAGGATATAGATATGGTTTAGTTATTTTATTCAATGCACCTCTTTTTTTAAATTCTTTAAATGCAATATAGCCACTTCCTAACTTATCAGATAAGCACAAAATATCTCCAGCTTTAGCGGATGATCTAAGAAGAGTTTTTTTTTGTGGTTTACCGATGACTGTAACACTTATTTGTAAGGGCCCTTTTACAAGATCACCACCGATTAAAGGGAACTTATACTCTCTTGAGATTTTTTGTAGGCCCTTTCTAAAACCTTTCATCCAGTTAAGATTTAAATTTGGCATCACTAGGGAGAGATTAAATGCAATAGGCTGCCCACCCATTGCTGCTATATCACTAAGAGCAACAGCAACCGATCGATAGGCAATTGCATCAGAAGACATAGATTTTAAAAAATGCACATCAACTATTGAAGTATCAGTGCTAATTAATAATTTAGATTTTGCTGCAAGTATTGCACAATCATCACCAACAGATAAATCTACTCCGTTGGATTTTAAGTAAGAAGTACCTATACCAGACAGATACTTCTTAATAATTGAAAATTCTGAACTTATCTTAACTTGGATATCTTTCAAATAAACCAGTTGCGCCCATGCCACCACCAACACACATTGTAACAATGCCAAACTGTTTATCTTGATTGTTAAGTTCACGGACAATGTGGCCGACTTGTCTAGAACCAGTCATGCCAAATGGGTGTCCAATTGAAATTGAGCCTCCATTGACATTTAGCTTGTCCATTGGAATGCCTAACTGATCTCGACAATAAGCTACCTGAACTGCAAAAGCCTCATTTAGCTCCCAAAGATCAATGTCTTCAACACTCATATTATGAGATTTTAGAAGCTTGGGAACCGAATAAACTGGCCCAATCCCCATTTCATCGGGCTCACAACCCATGGTTGTGAATCCTCTAAAATAAGCCATTGGTTTTAAACCCAGCTCTAGAGCCTTTTCCTCGCTCATCACAAGAGTTACAGAAGCGCCATCCGAAAGTTGCGATGAATTGCCTGCAGTCACAGATCCATTCTCTGGATCAAAGACTGGTTTAAGCGCTGCTAACCCTTCCAAAGTCGTAGTAGGTCTATTGCACTCATCTTTATCAACCGTGTAATCAACTTCCTTTGATTCGCCAGTCTCTTTATTCATTAGCATCATTTTTGTATCCATTGGAACAATCTCATCAACAAATTTTCCTGCTTCTTGGGCAGCGGCTGTTCTTTTTTGGCTTTCGAAAGCAATTTCGTCTTGCACTTCTCTTGAAACATTATATCTATTAGCAACACACTCAGCTGTGATGCCCATTGGATGATAAATACCGGGATGACTTTCAGCTAATTTTTCATTAACAAATCCATCCATGTTTTGTTTCCCTGAAAGCATAGTAATTTGTTCTACCCCTCCTGCAATTACAGTATCGTAACAACCAGCCATTATCTGACTTGCAGCCATGGATACTGTTTGTAATCCTGATGAACAATAGCGATTAACCGTTGTGCCTCCAACTGAGAGAGGAAGATTTGAAAGGACGGCTGCATTCCTACCAATGTTATGCCCCATAGCTCCTTCTGGATTACCACATCCCATGATGACGTCCTCAACCATATCGGGCGGAAGATTTGGATTTCTATCCAACATATTGTTTATAATGTGTGCCAACATATCATCGGGACGAGTTATATTAAAACCTCCACGATGTGACTTAGCTAGACCGGTTCTTACACTGTCTACAATAACTGCTGTTTTCATATTTTTAACTCCAAAGTAAGTAGTGAGTTATTCTAAACGATCATTATCATTACTTAAAGACTTATACCATTTGGGTATTAAATCAATATTCAATTCTTTTGCTTTTGAAAATATATAAGGCAGCGTGACGGGACTGAATGGAAGAATAATTAAAATTCCCAGACCTAAACTTTTTAAAATTTCCTTAAGTTGTTCGTTTGCATTATCCAATTCCTCTTCACTTGCACTTCCTTCAGCGTACTTAATATAAATATCTAACATTTTTTTATTTTGAGCGTTCTCAGTCAAAAAACTTTGCTGAAGTTTGTTCAATGTTCTCGAAAAGCTTTTGGTAAAAATTCTCATGTAAATAAAAAAGCCCGAAAAAATCGGGCTTTTGCTTTCTATGTTATCAGTTTAGAAATTCATTCCAAAGTTAATACCCATGATTTTTGGATCTAATGCTACACCGTTTGCAAATCCACCAACGGTTGGATCAGTATTGTACTTAGCATAGATATGATCGCTATCGCTTAGATTTCTGATGTAAGCTCCAACATACCAGTCTCCATCGTTGGGAGTATAGTTCAGTGATAGATCGACTACATCATATTCTTCAATATAATCTCTTGTACGATTATATGTATCTGAATAATTATCTCCTCTAAAAGAGTAATCTACTCTTAGTGCATAAGTTCCTCCTGTAGTATCAAAGAACTTCGTCAAACCAAGTCTGTAGTTATCCTCAGCTGATCCTGGAAGACGGTTACCAGAAAGATCCTGCTCGACACCATCAGTTGCAGGACAAGGCAACGTAGTGCTGTCTAGACCATAATATGGTTGAGTACAAAGACTTCCAAAAGATGAGAAGACCATACCAGCATCAGTGTTTCGATATTTTACTAAAGCGCCTAGCTGAGCATTTGAAGCAGCTAATCCTAAACTACATTGTGCAGAAGGAGCAGCTTGGCCCAAAAATACAAGTGGATTACAGGTTGCAGCTAAAGGAGCAAAATCACTTAAGAATCCTGTTTGACCGGGTGCGTAAGGTAAAATTTGTGTAGCATTACCTGGATTCAATGGGTCAACTGTCAAGAAACTATCGATGGTTGCATCTGTCCATGCATAGAAACCATCTAAAAGAAGAGTATTAGTAACGAAGAAGGTAAATTCTGCTTCAACCCCTTTGATAGTTGCATCTGCATTTTCATTGATAGAAGACCTTCTAACAATCTTAGAGAGTTGCAATCCTGTGATTTCGTTTTGATATGCAGAAACGTTGAGTTGTAATCTGCCGTCCATGAGAGTATTTTTCATACCTACCTCGAAAACTTCTACCTCTTCAGGGGCATAGTCTGTAATACCATCATTGTCTCCACTGGTTGGATTTGAACCTCCCGGTTTAAAGCCAGTTGAGAAAGTTGCATAAAGTAGTTGTTCATCATTCAAGTTATGATCTATTCCAACCTTGTAGGTGAATTCTTCACCCTCAAAGGTTCTAGTTACAGGCGCAGGTTGAACCGCACTAATAACACCTGCACCTTGTCCAGTTAAATCTGCAAGTGCTGTATAAGCATTATCAACGATTCTATATTCACTGAATCTTCCACCCAATGTAAGACGAGTGTCATCAGAAATATCGTAATATATTTCACCATATGCAGCGTTTTCATCTCTGTTTAGATTGCTGTCATTTCTGTATGTTTGTTGCCAAAGTGGCAGGCCGCCAGATCTACCAGCTGCAATTGCAGTCTGTGTAGCACTACCTGAGGCTATTCCAAGACCAGTGCCTAAAACAGCGCTAGGAGGTATTAATCCTGCTTGAGCCATTCCAGTTGCAGTTGCAACACCGCCAGGTAAAGCAGCAAAGAATGTACCCCAATAAGGAATTCCACCTAAATTACAAGTTGTAGCAAAGACCACACAGTGGGGACCATTACTGGTATTTCCGTAGTACATTAAACTAGGTGATTTAATGTGATAATCAGTTTCTGAGCTTGTTTCGTTATAGTAATAACCAGCAGTAAAATTAAATTTACCATCAAAATCTGACGTGAATGTAACTTCTGTCTGGGACCACTCTGACTCATTAGCAGAATAATCTATGTTTTGCTCACTGTCATAACTTCTCAATCCAACACCTGGATTACCGGTCGTTGGATCAACTCCTACATTTGTTACGATAGGACCAAGAGCATAAGGTACAACTGAAACTGAATGATCATAATCAGCCCAATCTTCATAATCTC
>CABXVU010000008.1 GCA_902515775.1 uncultured SAR86 cluster bacterium | reverse complement strand
AAATATAGATACAAGAGTAATCCCATTATATTTGTTTGCTTCTGATACAAGACTCAAATGACCAGCATGAAGATTGCCCATGGTTGGCACAAAATTAATTTCATTAGACTGTTTCAGAAATTTATCTAGATCCTTGACTGAATTAATAATTTGCAAAATTAAAAAAAGGTATGTTCTTTTGCTGGAAATTTTTGCGCTTTTACTGCTTTAACATATGCAGCTACTGCGCTTTGCACAGAATCATTTTCAGAAAGAAAGTCTTTAATAAATTTTGGAGGCTTTTCAAGGCATGAAATACCAAGCAAATCATGGATTACCATTACCTGAGCATCTGTTGACGCGCCTGCACCTATACCAATAACTGGAATAGATAAAGATTTTGTAATTTCCGCTGCTAAATCATTTGGAATACATTCAAGTAATAGAAGAGATGCTCCTGCAGATTCGAGCTCCTTGGCTTCTGAGATCATTTCTTCTTTTTTATCTGTATCACGGCCTTGCACAAAATAGCCTCCAATTCTATTAATTGATTGAGGTGTTAATCCCATATGGGCGCATACTGGGATGCCCCGCTCTGCCAAGGTGCTCGTTAAGTCACAGATCCAGCGACCTCCTTCTAATTTAATTGAGTGTGCTCCATTTTGCATTAGCAACGCAGCATTTGTTAGAGCTTTATCTTTTGTTGAATAACTCATAAATGGCATATCGGCCATCAAATGAGAATTAATATTTCCTCTGCTAACATTTTTAAGATGATAGATAAGATCATTCATTGTTACTGGCAAAGTACTATTATGGCCTTGAATGACCATTCCTAAACTATCACCAACCAATATAACTTCAACTCCAGCAGAACTAATTACATTTGCTAAAGTTGATTCATATGCAGTTAAACATGTAAATTTTTCACCATTGGCTTTTAGGTTATTAAGAGTATCAATGGTGATCAATGATTGGGCGTTATGCGCTGACATGCTTAATGAATGGATTGATTATTTTTACTCAGCATATTAATGAGCTGAACTGCTAAAAGATTTTTTGATGCTTTCTGAAAATGAGTATGAGATTCCTTTGTAAACACACTAATTTCATTAAAATCAGAGTCGAATCCAATGTCTTTTTTTGAAACATCATTGGCAACAATGAAATCTAAACCTTTTTCAACAAGTTTAACTTTTGCATGTTCCTCTATTTTTTCTGTTTCAGCACAAAACCCCATAAATTTTATATCTGGAAATTCCTTTGATAGTGATGCAATGATATCAATATTTTTTTTCAGTGAAATTTGCATATCCTTTGAAGATGATTTTTTAATTTTATTTTGATTTTGAATTACTGGACTATAGTCTGCAACAGCTGCACAGCCAATAAAAATATCAGCATCAGCTATATATTTTTTTGATTCTAGATACATCTCAGCAGCAGTCTTGACATCAATCCTTAATATTTTATTTGAGCATTCTAAGGATACTGGACCCGTTATAAGAGTTACATCTGCACCTGATTTGGCGGCAGCTTCAGCAAGCGCAAAACCCATCTTTCCAGAGCTATTATTTGATATAAATCTTACTGGATCAATTTGTTCTCTTGTTGGGCCAGCTGTAATAATAATTTTTTTTCCATTTAAGAATTTATTTTCTGACATTTGGACAGTCTCATAAATTTCTTCAGGCTCTGACATTCTCCCGTAGCCACTATCTCCACAGGCTTGCTCACCTTTTGAAGGACCAATAAATATCATTCCCCTAGATTGCAAAGAATCTACATTTTTTTGAGTGGCTATATTTGCCCACATATTCATATTCATTGCAGGGGCAATATAAATTTGAGCATTAGAAGCTAAGACTATGGCGCCTAACAAATCATTAGCTCTTCCAGAAGATAGTCTAGATATTGTCTCTGCGCTGCATGGAGCAATTAAAATTGCATCAGCCCATTTAGCTAATTCAATGTGGCCCATGGCCTGTTCTGCAGTCTCATCAAGAAGGTTTCTGTGCACAGTGTTTCCAGTTATTGCCTGCATAGTTAAAGGCGTAATGAATTCACATGCAGAATCTGTCATTAAAATTCTGACATTATCTCCATTTTTCTTAAACAATCTTGCCAAATCAGCAGATTTATATGCAGCTATACTTCCAGTTATACATAGAAGGATGTTAGATGATTGCTCGTTTTTCATATACGTAAGTATTCAAAAAATCTAAATCTTACATATTTTTAAGAATAAAAACAAAAAAGGGAGCTTTAAAGCTCCCTAATGAAAATTGAAATAATTTATTTTGTTCCAGACACAGATCCTGAATCGGGCTTAAGACCTCTTACTTTTTTATATAAAGTGCACTTTTGAGATACTTTATCAAAAGTAAAGCCTTGGACCTTTGATTTTGACAGAGCATACCTTGAACATCCCTCAACAGAGGAATATTTCTTTGCAGTTTTCACTGAAAATATTCTGCCTTGGATTTCATAGCCATCTTGAATTGCTATTTCTGCAGATATGGAGAAAGGTAAAGAGATAGCAGCAAAAAGTAGAATTTTTTTCATTATATTAATCCTTTATTTTAAATAGATAAATTTATATTAATAATCTATTTTACGTTTAAATTATACACATATTATAAAGCAATTATTGTGCCAATTTGATATTTTTTGTAAACAATATGTATCTATTTAGTTAGTCTTGTATTGATAGAAGATTTTTAGAGGTAGATAATGAATAAATGAAAACTCTTGCAGATCTGATCAAAGAAGCACGCATGGTTGTGCCTACGATTAAATGTGAGGAATTGGCTGCAAACAAAGATAATTTGATGCTAATTGATGTAAGGGAATCTTCAGAACTTGAAGAAACAGGAAGTATTGATGGAGCCTTAAATATTCCTAGGGGGCTTATTGAAATGAAGTTAATTCCAAATAATGAGTCTATTAATGTTAATACACCAATCGTAGTATTTTGTGGCGGTGGAAGTAGAGCTGCATTAGCTGGTTCAACTCTCTTAGAGTTAGGTTTCAAGAATGTAAAAAATTTAGAGGGTGGATTTCGTGAGTGGAAAGATTTTTCTAAATAAATATATTTTGTTTTGATTAAAAAAAAAGAGGGCTACTGCCCTCTTTTTAATTCAATAGGTTTTTTCTAGAACTTATATCTAAAACCTAAGCGATAAACAGGACCATGATCTTGGGCTAAGAAAAGCATCTCAGGATATCTTGCATAGAGTCTTGTATCCTCGTCATTGAGGTTTTGGCCCTCAACAAAAACTGATGCTTGCTCATTAAGTCTATATGCAAATGAAGCATCAATTTGATTTCGTTCCATCACATATAAAGGCTGATCATAGTTTCCAAAGCCAGCAACTGTTTCACCTCTAGTATTCAATGCGATTCTTGCAGTAATCTTTTCATCCTCATAGAAAACTGAAGCATTTGATGAATCACCAAGACCAGGAAGAATAAATTGTCTGCCGATTGCGTTTCTATCAATATCGACATCTCCGCCCTCAACGAATGTAGCATTCAGTTGAATACCATATCCAGTATCACCGAATAGATGTTGAAGCACCACTTCAAAACCATCAACTTCTCCAGTAGCAATGTTTGCAGGTCTGGTTATTTCAAATACAGCCAATGGATCACTTGATGTAGCGTCAATGTAACCTGGCTCACATCTCCACCATCCGCCTGACTCACAAGCTCCAAAGGGGAAACCACCTGAAACATCAATTCCCCTAGACATTGCAACTGCCACCCAACCCATATGTTGTTGAGTATTCATCCAGCTTTGAGCCCATAGAGCCTGTTGAGAAACACAATGCATTGATCCCCATTCACCAGGAAAACCGGTATCAGGCCTTCCAGCCTGATCCCAAGCATTCACACAATTTTGTGCGTACTGACCAATTTCTCCGTATGCAGGATTTCTAAGTCCATAAAGCTCACCAGAGCCAATTTGATTTTCAATAAAATCTTCGATTTCTTTAAAGAAATAATTAACTGCAAAATAACTGCCCTCGTCGTAGTACCATTCATAAGCAATATCATAATTGGTTGATTTGAGTGGCTCTAAACTTGGGTTTCCTCCTGATGCAGTGGGAGTAAAGAAATCTCTGTTGCTAAACGTTAGAGAAGATCTCATGTCTTGCAAGCTAGGTCTTGCCATTGTTTGTCCAGCAGAAAATCTTAGTACTTGCTCATCATCTAATGAATATGCCATTGATACTTGAGGAAGCACCAAGTCATTACTACCTGATTTAGGAGCATCTACTGGTCCGCCAGTAAGATATTGAAGACCATTTATCATATCCCACCTAATATTCGTTGGTGTAGATTCAAGTCCAGTGGCTAGCACCTCTGCCTCTTCATATCTTATGCCTGCAACAACATTTAATGGCCTATCATTAACTGTAAATTCCATGTTAGCTTGAATGAACATCGAGTCGATTGTCTCCTCAACTCTATCATTCGTATCAACTGGTCCTGCATTGAACAGTCCCACACGACTTTGCCAGTTATTTTTAGCAATCTTAGGATCTATTTCAAAATAATAACCATTTCCAGCGTCATAATTATCAAAGAATCCCTTAAGAGATCTTCTTGTAAATATGCTTGCAGATGCTGAAACCGCAGGATTCAGTGATGTAACTAATTCAGAACGGAGATCTCTGAACTCGGATTCAATAGATGAAATTCCAAATTCAATTGATTTTAAGTAACCGCCATCTAAATTTATCCATTCTCCGTTGAATTGGAATTGTTTCATTTGATTTTCTTTTTCAGCATCTCTATAAAAGAGTCCTGTATGAACAAAATCAGATGAGGTAAATTCTTTGTTATACACAAATGAATTGATGCCATTAGCACCTCCATTAGTCTGAGTAATCACTGCATCAGCTGGAGTAGCAAATCCCATTTCATTTGGTATTTCAGAGCCATCTTTTTCTGCAGATGAATCATGATAATCTAACTCAAATTTTAATGAGTCAGAATAATTCCAATCAAGATTAAAGCCTATTGACTCGTTTAAATTTTCTGTATCTCCCCATATTAATTGATGGTCATAGCCTCTATCGCCTACAACTAAATCGGTATAAACTCCATTGGAGTTAATGGTTGCTTGTTGAGTTCCCCAACCACCCAACCATGAGCCAAACATCTGACCATTTGAACTAAATTCAACTTTAGAATAAGTGTAATCTGCAGTAGCAACTAAATTTTCAGAAAATTCATACTGAACAGTTACTTGACCATTTATTCTCAAGCGATCATTGTCTTTAAATTGATACGCAGAAGGTTCTTGATAGAAGGTTTTACCATCTGCTCTTTGATTATTATTAGTAATGCCAGCTGCATTTTTATCAACCCTAGAGTAGCCCTCAATCAAAGCTAGATCCTCTACAGTAATCCAATTTGATTCTCTGGTACCTGTTTCTCTGTTGTTTCTGTCTTGAAAAGATCCTGAAATTGCATAGCCCCATTTACCTTTATTCGAGCTATGCACAAAAGCAGCTTCAAGTGGATTGGTGCCTTCTTTACTAGAAGTATCTTTCAGCATATCTACACTAAAAGAGGTTAAATCGCCTGGGATGGCTAGAGGTTTTGTTGTGACCATATTAATAGTTGAGCCAATGCCGCCTGATGGCAATCTACTATTTGTTGATTTATATACTTCAACAGCTGCTACACCATGAGAGGAGATATCACCAAAGTTAAATGATCTGCCTCCACCCCATTGACCTGGAACTGTTGGCATTTGTCTTCCATTTAATGTGACCAAATTAAGCTCTGGACCAAAGCCACGAACAGCAACCCTTTCACCTTCAACATTGCTTCTATCAATACCAATACCCACAACTCTTGCAAGTGATTCGGCTAAATTGCCATCGGGAAACTTACCAAAATCCTCTGCGGTAATTGCATCAACAATTCCTACATTATTTCTTTTTATTCCAATTGCTGTTTCTAAACTTCTTTTAATTCCAGTTATAACAACCTCTTCAACTCCATCTTCATCAGATGAATATGAACTTGAAGTATCGTAACCAGAAACTTGAACGGATTTATTTTCTACTTCAGCAGAAATTACCTCTGTTGATTCTGATTCTTTTGTATCGATATCTACTGGTGCAATAGGATTGTCTGCAAAGACAAAAAAAGGCAATATCAACGTGAATAGCTTGAAAAATTTCATTACTTTATTCCCCAATATAAAATAAGTTATCCCGAATTATCGCTATATTACTAACCTTGTCAAGGCAATGCCACCAAGGGAAATATAAGCAAAATAAATACGTTTTTTATTGTGGCAGAAGACTTATTTTTTAAAGAGCAATGTCATCCTATCTGATTCACCGATTAACTCATATTTAGCCCTATCTTTGTCTTTTAATCTAAAGGATGGTGGTAATGTCCAAACTCCTCTAGGATGATTAGCTGTATCATTTGGATTTGCATTAATCTCTGATGTTCTCACCAATTCAAATCCTACTTCTAAAGCTTTCTTAATTGCCAATGATTGGGTTACATAACCACTTTTTTTCATAAATTCCATGGAGGATCCTTCTGGTGCTCTATGTTCTACCACACCAAAAAAGCCGCCCGGCTTAAGAGAATTATATGCCTCCTGCATCACAGCTTTCATAGAGTCGCTTCCTAACCAATTGTGCAGATTTCTAAATGTAACCACGAGATCTTGACTCTCTGGTTCAGTGAAAGCATTTGATGGAGGGACGTCTGCAGTAATTACTTTTACTCCCTCAAATAACCGATTTGAAGCTAGCTTTTTATCAAAAGAGTTTCTAGAGCGCATATAGTAGCCTCCAGCATCTGGATTATGATGAGTTACAGATAATTTTCCATTTGCTCTTAAATATGGAGCTAATATCTCAGTGTACCATCCGCCTCCCGCAGATAATTCTAAGACATGCATAGATGAGTTAATTTGAAAAAAAGTAAGTGTTTCATAAGGATTTCTGTACTTATCTCTCTTTGAATATGCAGGATTTCTATTAGGATCGTTTATCGCCTCAAGCAAAGAGTTATTTTGATTTGCTGCAAAGACAGCATTTGAAAAACTAAAAACTAATAAAAATAAGCTAAGAGTATTAAAAAAAATTTTCATTAAAATCTCCAATGTATTTAATAATGTTAATCTAGCATTAGTATTTTTAATAGAGCGTTAAATGAAATGGATAAAAAAATTTGATAATTTTTATTTAATTATTGGAAGATCATTGTTGGGCTTGTATTTTGTTGGTCCAGGATTAAGCAAAGTTTTTGATTATGCTGGAACGCTTGCATTGATGAAAATAAAAGGAGTTCCATTTAGTTCAATGCTATTACCAATAACCATAGGAATTCAAATATTAGGCGGGCTATGTTTAATTCTTGGAAGAAGTTTGAGGATAGCCTCACTGATACTTTTCGCCCTGACAATTGTTATAAATATTTTTATTCATAATTTTTGGGCACTTGCAGGAGATCCTACTCAAGCCCACGAAATACAAAATTTTGTAAAGAACTTAGCGATAGGCGCCGGTTTATTAGTTCTGTCTACAAAAGATAGAAGCTAAGAGTTTGAAATAAACCAATTACTCCCAGCCAACCAAGATGAGCAAATCGTGAAATCGATTTGTTTTGATGATTCCAAACCCCAAAAGCTCCAAAAGCACCACAGGCTCCAAAAGAGGGAATCCAAAATCCAACTAGACCCAATAATCCTAATACACTCAACAATCTTATTGAGCTACCGGATTGACTTGGATGAACTTTATTAAGGAGACCTGTTAAACCGATAAGACCAAATAATCCAATCAGCCCAAGGTAGCCCATAAATTAATCTCTAGGACGTGACTCGTTAACGACCAGCTTTCTACCTTCAACTTCGGCATCATTTAATGCTTGGATTGCATTTTCACCGCCGTCTGACATTTCAACAAAACCAAAGCCTCTAGAGCGATTAGTTTGACGATCAGTTATAACCTTAGCTGATGTAATGGTGCCGTGCTCAGCAAAGATTTGCTCAAGAGCGGCGTCGTCTATACTCCATGGGAGGTTTCCAACATAAATATTCATATTATTCCTATCTAATGAAAATTAAAAAAGCAGTGTAACGTATTTTTAGAAATAAAACTCAATATATTAAACATTTAAAAAGTCTAGTGTCTGATCACCAAAATCAGACCACCACTCCATTCCCATTAAGTTTATTCGCTCGAGATTTACTTCAGAGGTATCATCCATTCTTCGGTTTACAAGACCAGTGGAGGAATTAACTCTAAGGTAATTCTCACCCATTAAGTCACTGGCAATTTCATCAAACATACTAGACTCAAGCATAATCCCCAAAATATCATGATTAAACCAATTTATTGCGCCCCACTTAGCAGAATTCTTTCCGTTTATTTTTCTTCTATTTATCCCAGTTCCAATACTGAGAACCTTGATTTCATAATCTGGGAAAATTTTCTTGGCCTCAGAATAACCAAGTAAAGATGGATTATTAGCAACTATTCCACCATCTATTAACCAAGTTCCATCATCTATTTCTTGAGTCGAATAATAAATAGGTGCAGCACTTGTTGCACTTGCTGCGCTAACCATTTTTATACCCGGAGAATCATATGAGCTAAGTAAACGAGGTTTTCGACTTTCAACATCATAGGCTAAAACTGCAACGGATTTTTTAGCCTCACCGAGTGATTGATCTTGGAAATATTCAAGCAGGACATCTCGCTTTCCTATCCCGTCATATTTAGGTTTAGTTTGAAGAAAGGATGCATTATCCCAGAATGATTTTGACATAGTTTTAGCTAAATTTTCTTTTGACCAAAACTCCTCCAACTCAAAGCAATCAGATCCTCGTCCAGCAAAATGCAATGCATTAATTCCTCCAGCACTAGTGCCAATAAAAAAATCAAATAAATCAAAAATTTTCCTTCCAGAGGCAATTTCTAACTGCTTTAGAAATACAACTTCTGCAATGGCCCTTACTCCACCTCCATCTAAGGATAAAATCAATTTTGTTTTTTTTGGTGAATTAAAATATTTTAAAAATCTGCGCATTTAAAGATTTAATTACTATCTTGAAAGATTTTATTTAATAATTGACTGAGACGAATAGCACCTAGTGCAATTCTTTCATTAATAATATCAAAGTGATTTTCCATATACATATCAGTAACAACCTCTAACTCATTATCTCTATAACCAACAGATGGCTGCATTGCAAGGTCTCTGCTTTCCTGAGCCCAAGATTCAATATCATTTGAATGAAACACATTCAAGAATTGACTAATCTTCTCATCAACTTTTTTTGAAAAATAATTCTTACTGTGAGTAGACTCCATATGTTCAATAATTTGTCCGTCCCACAAACTATGCATATTTGTCTGACGCCCATCGGTAAACTCTAGTAAGTGATCATTGCCTCCTCGATCATGCGGATAACCGACGTGCATGGGTTGATGAATGTCTCCAATAAAATGACCAATAAACCATAACGCTTCTTTTTTATTCTGTCTCGTGCTTGATAAATCCTCTAAAATTGCTATTTGCTCATGTAATGAAAAAATCAAGCATCCATTTTGAGGACATTTAGCTTTATAAATATTTTGCTCAGAATCAGGAAGATTTATGTAATGCCAAGATCTGGTTTCTTTTCTTTCTTCAGCTTTAATCCAGTCAGCCCAAAGACATGCTTCACCAAAAGAACCAAGTTCTTTAATTAAAGGGTCAATGGTTTTAATTGTTGATGGCGTTAATAATTCATATGCTTTATCACAAACCATTTTATGACCAGTCTCCCACCATGCTTGTAAATTCAAAGAAAAAATAAATCCACAAAAAAATATAAATTTTCTTCTTGAAAACATAATTAGTAGTTTTCAGCTATTGCAGTAGATATTGCTCTAAAAATAGCAACGTGCTCATCTTTTGAACGATCTTTTTCTTGAGGAAACTTATAATTTGATGAAGTTTTGGCTATAACAACATTGCTTTTTGGATCAATAAAAACATGCTGATTATATATACCTGAAGCCATATACTCATCATCTGGAAATCCTGGAATCCACCACTGATAGCCATAACCCCATGCGCTTGAAGAAGAGGTATTTTCTCCTGGTTTAAGATGCTCCTCATCAATTCTATGGGATGCATCAACCCATTCAGCGGGGACAATTGATTCTCCGTTCCAAAAACCTCTATTTAAATACAGAAGTCCAAATTTAGCATAGTCTCTCAACGTAGCATTTAAGCCACCTAAAGCTACTTCCATGCCTGAATTATCAATCATGTAATAAGCATCATGCTCCATTCCGATCTTATGCCAAATATCATCTTTGAGGTTATCTGTAATTGTCTTGCCTGTTACTTCCTGTAAAAGCATTGCAAGCATTTGAGTATCTATGCTCACATAATGATTGTAGGTACCTTGTGGTTTTTCATTTTCTAAAGATTTAGCAAACTCTCTCATTGATGTCCCAAAGGATATCGTTCTTCCAAACCTGTTAATGTCTGAGTTATAGTCAGCATAATCCTCATTAAATTTTATGCCTGATGACATTTGTAATAAATTCTTGATTGAAACATTGTTGTAACCGGTACTTGTAAAGTCTGAAAGATACTTTGTGATTGGATCATTAATACTATCTATCTGACCTCTTTGGACTGCTATACCAATTAAAGCTGAAAGAAAAGATTTTGCTACAGACCATGAAATATGCTGAGATGTCTGATTATTGTTATGCCAATAATTTTCATACAAGATCGTATCATTATTTAAAACAATCAGCCCATCTGTTTCGTAATAATCTAATGCGTCCATTAAATTTCTATCTTTTTCATCAAAGTAATAAGTTTGCGGTAAATCAAATTCTTTTTTATTAAATACAAATGGTTCGCCAGATGCAGGAATCGCTGGGCCAATTTGAAAAACTTTATCCATATTTATAAAGTTAAAGGCTATTTTGTCTTGCTCATATAAATTAATCATTTTGTACACTCTTAACAATTTCGGAGCATAAATCAGCGCAGCGATAAAGCTTATCAAGGCCAAAGATAGTAATATTTTATTAAGCATAGTATTTTTTATTGATACATGGCTTGATCAAAAGCTTGAAGGTATTCAGTAGAAATCTCTTCTAATTGGCGCTTATAACCCTTGTGAGTAAATATATAAAAATCTTTATTCTCAATACCTGAAAAAATAGCTTTTGCTGCTTCCAATGGAGATATTGGATAAGTATTGTGTGCATCTTCAGCTGCTACCTCTAGCATTGCCCTAGGATCAGCATCTGAATCTTCAACTTTATGCTCAATATCTTTTTTTTGAGAGCTATCAAATGTGCTATTTACAATATTGGTTGTTACCTCACCAGGACAAACAATGCTGACATCCACATTGGAACCATTTAACTCCGCTCTTAAAGATGTCATTAAGCCCCTAATTCCAAATTTTGATGCAGAATAAAGACCCAACATTGGATAAGCGATAAATCCAGATGTTGAGCAGGTTGCAATAATATGTGATTCCTCGCCGGAGGATTGCATTTGAGGTAAAAAAGCATGCACTCCATTAAAGCAGCCTCCCAGATTTATGTTAATCAGCCAATCGAACATATCTCGATTTACTTGACTTAATGGTGCAGGACCCAATACCCCAGCGTTGTTAAAAAGAAGATGGCAGTGTTGAAAGGTCTCAAAGGTTTGACTGGCAAGATTTTCAACTTCATTCAAATTACTTACATCAACAACTCTGGCTATTGCCTCTACTCCTTTACTTTTTACAAGTTCAAGAGTTTCATCCAAACCTGCTTGATCTACGTCTGCCAAAACAAGCCGCATTTTTTTATCTGCAGATGCCTCAGCGATACCCCTACCAATGCCACTACCTGCGCCAGTAATTACAGCCACTTTATTTTCAAAATTTTTCATTAATTTCTCATAAATTTAACATTCAAATATTATCTTAACTCAAATAAACTTAAAAATATTTCACTAGAAAATAAGCTGAAGGGATAACTGCTGCCCATAGAATTAAGGCCATTATTAAAGGTTTCACATCCATCGATTTAATCTCATTTATATCAAACTGGCTGCCGATACAGAATAATCCAAACAAAAGAAAAATTTGGCTGCATATTTGAAGAAGATTGATCATGTCACTATTAAAGTTTAATAAAGTATTTAAAATGATTGCTGCAACAAAAAATATTATAAATCTTGGAAACTTCGTTGCTTTTGCTTGTTTATTAAAAATCCAATTTGCAATTAATATCAATGGTATTAGCCATATAGTTCTTCCTAACTTTAAAGTGGCTGCAACTTGAGCAGACTCACTACTATAAGTTACTGCAGATCCAATCACTGAACTTGTGTCGTGGATTGCAAGTGCAGACCAAGCACCAAACTCAAAATTAGTCATCTCGAAATAACTTCCAACAATAGGAAATAAAGCAATCGCAATAGCATTTAATAAAAATACTATTGTCATTGCGATCAAAAGCTCTTGAGGTTTAGCTTTGATAATTGGAGCTACAGCAACCATAGCAGTTCCACCACAGATAGCTGCGCCTGATGAAAGCAAAAAGGCAATACGTTGATGAATGCCAAGAATTTTTCCAAGAAGTAATCCTGCAATAAAAGAAGTTATCACAAAAAATGAAACCCAAGGTAAATATTCTGCGCTTACATTAAGTGCATATGGCAAGCTTATAGTTGCTCCTAAAAGAACAATGCCAATCTGTAATGGCAAAGTATTGATTCGCCTAATAAAAAAATTTTTGGAAGGATTAAAAAAATAGTTAAACAGAACCCCTAAAAATATAGATAAGGCTGCATTACCCAAAAAAAGGGAAATTAAAACGAGCGATATAAATATAAAACTAAGCAATTAAAAGCATCCCACGTTTTTAATAAATAATGAACTTCTAATAGTAAGTGTTATCGAGTGAAAGAAGCAATCTTTGAAATTAAAATTTTTATCTAATAATTTTTTTTCTAAGTCTTACACTCTTTGGAGTTACCTCAACCAGTTCATCGTCCTCAATAAACTCAAGAGCCTGTTCTAGTGTATGTTCAATGTGAGGAGTTAGTATAAGATTTTCATCTGTGCCGGCCGCTCTTATATTTGTAAGTTGCTTAGCTTTTGTTGGGTTTACAGGCAAATCGTTGTCCCTGGAATGCAATCCAACTATTTGGCCTTTGTACACTTCAAGGCCGTGGCCTACAAACATCTTGCCTCTGTTTTGTAAATTAAATAATGCATAAGCCAAAGTTTTTCCAGCAATCATTGAAACCATTACACCATTTTGGCGATTGCCAATTTCACCCTTTTTTGCAATTCCATAATGGTCAAAAACACTAGTTAAAATTCCACTGCCACTTGTTAAGGTTAGAAATTGTGATCGAAATCCAATTAATCCTCTTGAGGGAGACATAAACTCAAGTCTCATTCGTCCATTTTCTGTAATTTCTAATGATTGTAAATCTGCTTTTCTATTGCCCATTTCTTCCATAATTGCACCTTGATGCACCTCTTCTATATCAATGACAACAACTTCATATGGTTCGTGGATTTCATCATTTACCTCTTTTTGAATTACTTGAGGCTTAGAGACAGCTAATTCAAAATTTTCTCTTCGCATAGTTTCAATTAATACTGATAAGTGCAATTCTCCTCTGCCAGAAACCTTGAATTGATCTGGACTTTCTCCATCCTCAACTCTTAGAGCAACGTTATGAATTAACTCTTGATTAAGTCTTTCTTTGATATTTCTTGATGTTACGTATTTGCCCTCTTTACCACAAAAAGGTGAATCATTAACCTGAAATATCATGCTGACAGTAGGTTCATCTACTGATAAAGGCGGCAAAGGATTAATATGTTCAGGATCACATAATGTATCGGAAATATTTAATGATTCTATTCCAGTAATGCAGACAATGTCTCCGGCTTCCGCATCATCAATTTCAACTCTCTCAATCCCATGATGACCAAGAATTTGAAGAATTTTGGCTTTACGTACGATACCATCCTTATCAACAACAACCACTTTATCATTTGGTTTAACATAACCACCAGTAATTCTACCAATTCCAATTACGCCAACATAACTGTTACTGTCCAAAGCCGAAATTTGCATTCTAAATGGTGCATTTTGATCAACTTCTGGCGCAGAAACCTTCTCTGTAATCATATCTAATAAAGGTGTCATATCACTTGCCATTTGATCAGGCTCATGGCCAGCAAATCCCTTAATTGCTGATGTATAAATAGTAATGAAATCTAACTGCTCATCAGTTGCTCCAAGATTATCAAACAGCTCAAAAACTTGATCGAGAACCCAGTGAGGTCTTGCTTCAGGTCGATCAATTTTATTTATGACCAAAATAGGATGAAGCCCTTTCTCAAATGCTTTTTGTGTAACAAATCTTGTTTGGGGCATCGGTCCATCTACTGCATCAACCAATAATAAAACTGAATCAACCATGGATAGGACTCTTTCAACCTCTCCACCAAAATCAGCATGGCCAGGAGTATCAACAATGTTAATTCTATGATCATTCCAATTTATGGCTGTATTTTTTGCAAGGATGGTAATACCTCTTTCTCGCTCTTGATCGTTAGAATCCATAATCCTCTCTGTACTCATATTTTTACGATCTAATGTTCCAGATTGTTGAAGTAATTTATCTACTAATGTAGTTTTGCCATGATCAACATGGGCAATAATTGCTATGTTTCTTATCTTGTCTTTTTTCATGATGGATTTTTATTGCAGTGGATTATACGAGAATATATGAAAAGAAATAGCCTAGTAATTGAGTTATATTTTATAAATTTGAAATTTGAAATCATAATTTTCTTTCATGGGTCCATGAATAATGATTCAATAATGATATGAGTAAAAAATTTAAGAAAAAAACAATTGCCTCAAAGGCAGGCATAGGAACCGATACGCAATATGGATCTATTGTTCCACCAATATATCTAGGTACCAATTTTGAATATAAAGAACTTGGAAAAGAACCAATTTATGAATATACAAGGCAAGAAAATCCGACTAGAGATCTTTTAATAAAAGCATTGTCAGACCTCGAAGAGGGTTTGGGTGGAGAAATTTTGAGCTCAGGCATGGCAGCAATTTCTTTAGTAGCAAATATTTTGGAGCTTAAAAGCAAGGTGATTCTTCCCCATGATTGTTATGGAGGAACATTTAGGCTATTTTCATCTCTTGCTGAAAAAGGTATTTTTGACGTTTACTTTCTTAATCAAGGCAATAAGTCATTTATAGAAAAATCTATTGATGAAATAAATCCAGATTTAATATGGATTGAGTCACCATCAAATCCGTTATTACAAGTTGTAGATATTCAGGAAATAGTCAAAGAGTCTAAAAAGAAAAATGCTTTAGTTGCAGTGGATAATACATTTCTCTCTCCATCTTTTCAAAATCCATTAAAGTTGGGAGCAGATATTGTTATGCACTCAACAACAAAGTACATAAACGGTCATTCAGACGTAATTGGAGGAGCTGTAATTACCAATGATGCAAAGACTTTAACCAAATTAAAGTTTTGGGCAAATAATCTTGGTATTACCGGATCTCCTTTCGATAGTTATCTAACTTTACGAGGTTTAAGAACATTGAGCTTGCGAATGGAGCAGCATCAGAAAAATGCTTCTGCATTGGTAGAACTTTTATCGAATCATCCGAAGATATCTCATGTTTACTATCCCGGTCTCAAACATCATCCGTCTCATGAGATTGCTAAAAAACAACAAAGCGGATTTGGTGGAATGCTTAGTTTTGAAATAAAAAATGGTTTGTCAGAGGTCAAAAATTTTGTTGATGATCTAAAAATTCTCTCACTTGCAGGTTCGCTTGGGGGATTTGAGAGCCTAGTTGGCCACCCATATACTATGACTCATGCAGCACTCAGTCCCAAGCAAAAAAAAGACATTGGTATCAAGAAAAATCTGATCAGGATATCTGCTGGCTTGGAAGATACTGAAGATCTTCTTGATGCTGTAAAAAAAGCTTTAGATTAGATTTTAATCAGATTCTTTTTCATGTTTATCCCTGCCTAAAGTATGAAGTTCTTGGTCAACACAATCAAAGTAATCAAGCTGAGAGACTGGTGCGCCAGCCTCAACTACATTTCCGTCCTTTAATTTTCTTGCTCTAACTGGTCTCCCTGCAGGTGGGCCAGATACCGCCAAGCAGGATGTTAATGCAACGCCTGTGTAACCTTCAACTCCAAGATGAGAATATGGATTTTTAGCTTGAGCATAAGGACTGACTTCTTTAACCTGACAAGCACTTAAAAAAAATAAAAAAATTGTAGAAAAAAATACGTGTGCAATTAATGATTTCATTTAGAGGCTATTTTTTTAAAATGCCGATAATAATACTGTAAATTGAAGAGACGCTATTTAATTAATTTACAGCTGCTTCAGACATCGAACCGGTGTCATCAAATGCAGTAAAACTTTGGATGATTCCTTCCTCAACTCTAAACATATGTAATGTTTCGGTGCTTAAGCCGTCGGCGGTCATGTCTGAGTGCACAAAGACCATGTTTCCGTCAGAGTAGATTGCTTTATGTTCGATTTTAAAATTTGGCCAATGAACTGCAATAGGCTCAAAAACATTTTTAATTACTGCCTCAGGCCCAACATGTTTTCCAGTGGTTGGCATGTTGCCAAATACAGTAAAGGTAAGATCATCAGCATGGAGGGCTGTCCACCCTTCTGTATCACCAGATGCAAAAGTTGCATAGGCTTTTTTTACTACATCTTTTGCATCCATCATTTTTTCGTGATGACCTGCATGCAGAGAAATTGTTGATATTAAAACTAAGGTTAAAAGTGTGTGTTTCATAATATTTTTTGTAATGAATAAAAAATATACTAACTTCAATTTTAAGAAATGTAAAAATTTTTAACTAAGAAATTTTTATTTCAGAACTTGATAAGCTTATTTAATTTTATTTTGATCATAAGATTTGTGACGACCAACTTCGAAACTCCTCTTTGCTTTATGTTTAGTTGCTCTGCCAGTTACCCTTTTTCTCCAATTCTTGTATGCCGAATGTTTTAAATTGCTTCTCATTAGCTCCTTAACAGCTTGCTCATTTAAGCCAAACTGAGTTTCGATAGCATCAAAAGGAGTCCTGTCCTCCCATGCCATCTCTATTATTCTTGATAAATCAGATTCATTCATGCTTAAAATTATATTTTAATAAATATGATTCTCTTTAATTTTTTTTTAATGAAAAGTAATTATTTGTTTCTTCACTTACACTTAATTATTGATGAAAATTTTTTTAATAAAATCTGTTCCAAAAACAAATTGGAGCTCAGAAAAACCTTTAAATTATAAACCTAATCCTGCAACCCTTTTCATGCTTTGCTTTGGATTAGCATTATTTGGATTGGGTGAATCAATTATTATTACCGCAGGAGCCGGCATGAGTCCGTGGACAGTCTTAGCTGAGGGTCTTTCCAAAACCTTTGGATTGAGTATTGGAAAGCTTACTTTTTTGATAAGTTTGTGTGTGTTAATAATATGGATACCGTTAAAACAGACGCCAGGAATTGGCACGGTTTTAAATTTAATAATTATTGCAGCTGTAATTGAGTGGTCACTGCCATACTTGCCTCATCCTGAAGATTTTTTAATTAGAGTATTACAAGCTGTCTTTGGAACTTTGTTGGTAGGTTTTGCAAGTGGAATTTATCTTATTGCAAACTTAGGTCCTGGGCCTAGAGATGGGTTGATGACAGGTTTTCAAAGAGTCTCAGGCTTGCCAATTGCCTGGGTAAGAGCTTTT
Source organism: uncultured SAR86 cluster bacterium (assembly GCA_902515775.1). Taxonomy (GTDB): domain Bacteria; phylum Pseudomonadota; class Gammaproteobacteria; order Magnimaribacterales; family D2472; genus D2472. The sequence goes on along the minus strand of CABXVU010000008.1, from coordinate 45,019 downwards.
ATTGAATTAACTATAATTTCAATTGGTTGGAAATTGGGCGGAACTATTGGTCTTGCAACTTTAATCTTTGCATTTGGTATAGGTCCTGCGGTGTCAGTTGGACTTTATAGTATTTCTGCAATATCTAAAAAATAATATAAAAAAAGGGTGCAAAAGCACCCTTTTAGTTTCAAGATAAAATCTTAGAAATTATATCCAGCTTTAACGTACCAGAAAGCACCTTCGATGCCATATGGAGAAGTTTCATAATAAATTGCTCCGAGTACATTCCCTGGAACGCCCTCACCAGCAGCTCCTGATGAGCCTTCAATTTTTAAAGCTTCTGTATCAAACAAGTTTTGAACACCTGCTGAAACATAGAAGTTATCAGATAGATCAATGCTTACAGATGCATCAACAGTCCACTCAGCATCTGAGTCTGTACCAAACCAATCAGCATGCACAGCATAATACTCGCCATAATAATTAGCTCTCACAAATGAGCTTACTCTATCACTCCAAGTTTGAGCAACGGTGATTGTCATTCTATCTTCAGGAAGACCTTCCTCTAATCTTTTAATTTTTGAAGCACCAGTTACAGCACCGGCGTTTGTAACCTCTGTCTCAGTATGATTCCAAGCAGCACTTATATCAGCATCAGCACCAAGAAGGACCGTACTATAGGTTGCAACTAAATCATAACCAGTAGTTTCTGTATCAAAGTCATTTGTAAAGTAGTTTACCTGACCAATTAATTCTGGATTTGGAATGCCTGCTGCGCCCATGGCTGTAACCTGAGCAGCAGTAGGAGCTGCATTACTGGTTAATGCAACCCTGTCTTCTAACTCAATCACAAAGAAATCAGCAGTAAGTGACAATTCACCAGCATTATAAACAACACCAAATGATGTGTTTGTAGCTTCTTCAGGTTTTAACTGCCCAGCGCCTAACTTAAACCCAGGTAATGTTTGAGCCTGAGTCAATTGTCCATCAACAAGCGTTGTTTGAGTGTTTACAACATTTACCTGTCCTTGAGTTGGTGCTCTAAAACCAGTACTTGTTGAAGCACGCCATGCTAGATTTTCTGAAACTTGATATCTTGCATTTAGTTTAAAGTCGTTAGTATCTCCAAATGTAGAATAATCTTCATACCTGAAAGAACCACCAAGTAGAAAAGCATCACTTACTTGATTTTCTAAATCAACATATAAACCATAGCTTCTTCTTGTAAAAGCGCCTTGAGAATCAGGAGAAAATCCTGCGAATCCATGAGATCCAACATTGAATCCTTGAAGCGCATATTTGCCAGCTTTCCATGAAGCTTCCTCACCTGAAATAACTTCAAAAGTTTCTTCTCTCCACTCAGCACCATAGGCAACTGTCATAGAATCAACTTGTCTTGTTAAATCAAAGTTAAAAACTTTTTCTAGTTCAATGTAAGACCCAGTGTAAAAATTACGAGGTGTATCAGGGCCCATAGAAGGGTTAACAGTATTGTTCAAGCCAAAGTCAGCTTCGTTTCTACCAACTGATCCACTTAGATCATATGAATGACCAGCTAAAAAACCTTCAGTAATATCTCCTCTTCTACCTATTGTTAATGAAGTATCAGTAATGTTACCCAAGAATCTAGGTGTATACCCTCCTGGAGCAATTTCATTCATTAAAAAACAACTTGGGTCAGCCATGATCGCATCCCTCATAGCATAATCAGATGGATCGACTTGGCCTGAATCACCTGTTCCATATGCACAAGTACCATCTACGTTTCCAACAGCTCTGAAGTCGCCAATTGTAAAAACACCGCTTCTGCCATCTGGATTACGGTAATAGAATCCTCCATCAACATCTCTTTCTGAATAGTTACCAAACATGTACGACTCTGAGCCATCACTGTTCGTAACTCCAGTGTTCATAAAGAAGGTCACATCGTCATCAACTTTTGGAGCGCCCCAAATCTGACAAGGATTTGCAACAGCAGTGTTTCCACCTGCTGTTAAATCTGCACAGTCAGGTCTTTGTTGACTTCTGGAAGTGTCATCAGCTTGTCTGATCTGAAAACTGGTTGTAACAAATCCATCTTGACCAAGAGGCATGCCGTATTTTCCAGCAATAGTAGTTGTATTGCCATCACCTTCGGTATATTCACCCATCTTGTAAGAGAGGGTTCCACCTTCAGAGATATCATCGAGCACAAAGTTAATAACACCAGCAATAGCATCTGAACCATATTGTGCTGAAGCACCATCTCTAAGTACTTCAACTCTTTTAAGAGCAATAGCTGGGATTACTGAAATATCTGCACCCTGAGACCCATCATTCACTCCACCACCTTGGAAGGCAATAACTGAAGCGTGATGTCTTCGTTTACCATTTGTGAAGATCAAAGTAGCATCAGCTGACAAACCTCTTAAGTTTGCAGGACGAATCATACTCGCAGCATCACTAATCGGCTGCAAATGAACATTTAATGAAGGAATGCTGCCTTGAAGCTGCATGAGAAGGTCATCTGTACCTGTCTTACTAATATCATCAGCACTAAGAACATCAACAGGCACTGGAGAGCTAGAAACTGATCTAGGCTTACCACGAGTACCAATGCTGACAACTTCCTCTACAAATTCAGCATCCTGAGCATACGAATCTACTGCAAGCATGGAACTAACAGCAATAATTGTTGATATGGATAGTCTTGAAACCATCCAAGTAGCTTTATTTAACATATTTTTCCCCTAATATTTAAAAATTGTTTAAAAAGTATGCATTTTATATACTAATTTGCAACTTTTTAGTGCATATATCTGATGGATTTTATTTTTCAATCATCATTTATTGATTGAAAAAACCGATATAAGATTAGGATATGAAAAAAAATAAATATTTAATTGGAGTATTATTTTTTGCCTATCTTCATTGCGATTTGTATGCAATTGAAGATCCTTTCAATGCATATATATTAACTATAGAAGATAACTCTGATGGAGAATCAACTAACATAGTTATCAAAGATAATATTGATCTTGAGGGATTCCCTACAACTGCTGGATCTTTAGCAATTGCAGACAATATTGCAGAAAAAGATGCTTTTATTGTTAAAAAACTCAAACAGGAAGGTTTTCACATCAGTGGAAAAACTAATTTGAGTGAATGGGCCAACTTTAGATCAGAGAAATCTATAAGTGGTTGGTCAAGTTATGGCGGCCAAACATTAAATCCTTATGGTGATAATCTAAATCCCTGCGGATCAAGCTCTGGCTCGGCTGTTGCCGTTGCATCTGGTTCGGTTGATCTAGCAATTGGCACTGAAACAAATGGCTCGATATCTTGTCCAGCTTCAGTCAATGGGATAGTTGGATTTAAACCAACAGTAGGACTAGTAAGTAGGCAGGGTATAATTCCTATCTCTTCTACTCAAGATACAGCAGGTCCCATGGGAAAATCTGTTAAGTTAGTTGCAGAGGTTTTAGAAACAATAGCAGGCTCAGACATTGATGATACAGCTACTTTATTGATACCTAAAGATTTTGATTATGACTTCACCAGTGAATTAAATAAAAATAGTATTGTTGGAAAAAGGTTAGGGTTACTTAGATCTGGAGAAAATTATGAAGCCGCAAATCAATTGCTTGAAAAAATTACCAATCTAGTTACCAGTCTCGGTGGCACAATTGTTGAAATAGATGATTCTAGAGTCTATCCCAGCGAAGATTCTTATTTCTTATTGCTGTATGAATTTAAAATTGGTGTAGAAAATTATCTTTCAAAATCATCAAGCTCCATTAAAACAGTTCAATCTTTGATTGAATTTAATAATAAAAATGCAGCAACAATGATGCCCTATTTTGAACAAGAGATTTTTCAAAAAAGCATTGAGACTGTTGGCAAGATTGATAAATATAAACAAGCATTACAAATGGTCATATCTGTTAGAGAAGATCTAGATAAGCTGCTAGAAGATAATAATCTTGATGGTTTTATTGGTTTAACTAGAAACCCTGCGTGGAAAATTGATAATGAAGGTGGAGATAGGACGGCCATGTCAAATCAAATGAGCTTTGGGAATGGTGCTTTTGCTGCCATTGCAGGTTATCCACATTTAACCATTCCCATGGCAAAAATTGATGGCTTGCCAGTTGGAATTTCAATCATTGGGACTGCTTGGTCTGATGCTGAATTATTAAAAATAGGTTTTAGTTTAGAGTCAAATAGTGATCTATTTTAAAAATTAAGAGTTTACTTTTTGCCAATCAAAAAATTTTGTAGCAATAAAAAAACTAATTACCATCCATAGGATAATTCCAAGAAAATTGAGATCAAAACTTATTAAAGTCGCTCCATCATTTGCTATATCTCTAATAGAGGAAGCTATGACGCTCAGCGGCAAAATATGAGCTGTGGGTTGCAAAATCTCTGGTAAGCTTGTGATAGGAAAGAAAATTCCAGATAAAATAAGTTGAGGAAATGTAAAAAGTAATGCAATTGGTTGAATTGATTCTTGTGTTTTTGCCAAACTTCCTAAAAAAAATCCGATGCATAAAAAAATAAATGCGCCGAGGACTACTGCTCCAAATAGTGACATTAAACTTCCGATAATATTTATATCCAATAATCCAACTGCCAGAGTAAGAATTACTGAAAGCTGAATTAACACAATAAACATTCTTGCCAAAACAATCGAGATTATAAAGTCCTTCGGCTTTATTGGTGTTACAAATAATCTTTTTAAAATCCCTCTTCTTCTATATTCAACAAGATTATATCCACTTCCAGCAACACAAAGATTCATTAACATGTATGCCAAAATTCCTGGTAACAAAAAGTCTATGTATCTTTGAGGTCTTGATTTAATGTCCTCTAGCTCTAAAGCAAACATTGGCTGAGCACCTCTTATCTCTCGCTCAATTGAGAGTAAAGTAGACTCAATAGAATCTTTTATAAAGTCCACCTGCCTGACTTGGGAAGCATCAAGTAGTAATTTAAGTTGAGCTATTCCCGATTGATTGAAAGTTTCAGGAATAATAATTAGAGCAGTAATATCACCTGAGTTCAAACTATCCTTTAACTCAGAAACTGTGCCTTGTTGAACTAAAAATATTTTTTTATCTTTTAATAATTTTGTAAATTTTAAAGACAATTCATTTTGAGACTGATTGACTAAGCCTAAGTTCGTTGGGCTTGGCTCACCATCTGCGTATAAAAATACTCCAATCAAAATTAATGGAAAAATAATACTGAAAATTAATGATTGTCTGTCTCTGTAATAAATTTTAATGAAAGTGCTTCCAAGATATATTTGAGATTTACTTAACATTATGTTTCTCTTAACTCATGGCCTGTTAATGCTAAAAAAACATCCTCTAAATTGCCACGGGAGGTGCATTCAGGGATATTATTTACGTAATCTTTAATAAGTTGTTTTGGAGAGTCTTGAGCTATAACAGAGCCTTCATCCATGATCGCTATTCGATCACACAAATATTCAGCCTCCTCCATGTTATGAGTAGTTAAAACAATTGTCATCCCAGCCTTATTTAGAGTTTTAATAATTTTCCATATATTTCTTTTTGCTTGTGGATCTAATCCAGTGGTTGGTTCGTCTAAAAATAAAATTTTTGGATTATGGACTAGTGCGCAGGCAATGGAGAACCTTTGTCTTTGCCCTCCTGATAATTCATCAGGTTTCGCAAGGATTTTATTTTCTAAATTAAATTTAGCAAGTAACTCTCTTGGCTCAACTGAAGCTGAATAAAGTGCAGCAAAGAGATTAATTAAGTCTGATAAATTTAATCGATCAAAATACTCACTTGATTGCAGCTGAACACCGATAATTTCCTTTACAGCATATGGGGATGACTCAACGTTAATAGAATCAATCTCAACCGAGCCGTCATCAATCTTATTTAATCCCTCTAACATTTCTAGCGTTGAAGTTTTACCAGCTCCATTTGGCCCCAATAGACCAAATATTTCTTCTTTTTCAATGTTTAAATTTATGCTATCAACCGCCGTAAATAACTCATTGGCTGATTCTGGACTTGGATAGTTTTTCGTTAAGTTTTTTACAGTAATAATTGACATCGATAAATAGATATATCGTAATCAGCTAATTAAAGAAATGTCTTCTTTTATCAGCAAATCTTTATCAAGAGCATCTAAAAGAGGTTTTAAGTTTTTGGCGTATGGCTTCCAGCGACCCATGCCAGACTTATTAATAGGCTGTCTTACTTGCTCAGAGCTTGCAGTTCTAACAGATCTATCAGTCTCGTAAAATGAAATACACTCCTCTTCGAAGGGAAGTCCTAAAAAATCAAGCATTCTTTTAACCTGGCCATCAAGATCTTCAATGACGTCCTCATTATTTACTCTTAAGATTTTATTAGGCAAAACTTTATCCCAATGATTCATAAGCTGGACGTAACTTTTATAATAATTTCCTGCCTCATTAAGACCATATGTAAATTCTTGGCCTTGAGCAAATAATTGTTTGAACATACTGAAGCAACAGTCTAATGGGTATCTTCTTGCATCAATAATCTTTGCATTTGGCATAATCAAATGAATTAAGCCGATGTGTCTAAAATTATTTGGCATTTTATCAGTGAACATGGGCGCATCCTTTCTATGCATCCTAGTTTCATCTATATATTTCTTTCCAAGAGACCTTCTCTGTTCTTGAGTAAGTGATCTCATGCTTTTAGGATAATTTCCTAATTTTCCGTAAATGTCGTCCCCTCTTAAACTTTGGGCAATTGAAAGAATGTTTGGGAGTTCAAGAGTTCCATCAATCATTGAATGGGATGCCAAAATTTGCTCAATAAGTGTTGAACCCGCTCTAGGTAAACCTAAAATAAATATAGGATCTTTTGTCTCATAACCTCCACTTCCCAGTTTCTTAAAAAAAGCTTCATCACATACATCTATTTGAGCTTGAAGCTCTGCATTCATTCTTTCAATTGAATACTGACTTTGATCATTCTTAATTTTATTACCCTTTTCAAGATGAAAAAAAGCTTCATCAAACTCGCCTATTGATTCACAAGCTTGTGCAAGTGCAAAATGAAAATATGCCTTATCTCTTAAAGCTAAATCAATTCTCTTTACCTGTTCTCTCATTGCATTTAGCTCATCTGAATTAAAGGAATAGGTTTTTAAATTTGCAAGTGAAAAGAAAGCCTCGCCATGATCTGGTTTTATTTTATAAGCAGATTGATAGCTTTGAATTGCTTGATCTGTTTGCCCAAGTGTCTTTTGAGCATGGCCCTTTGAAGTAAATGTACTAAAATTGTATGGATTCTTTTGCAATATGTTATCCAGTAGCTTTATAGCCTCTTTATGATCCCCATTCTGCATTATTTCACTAGCCTTTTGAGCTTGATATGAGTGATTGTCTGGAAACTGGTCACATAGAATATTTACTTGCTCCATTGTCTCTGCAAATTTTTGTTTTTTTCTTAAAATCGTTGCATATTTCATTCTCAGATCACCATCATTAGGCTTAAACTCTACTGCCTTTTCAAGTAAAAACTCAGCATCATCAAAATAGCCCAAGCGATTTGCGATTTCAGATAGAAGAGACATCGCATATGTGTGGGTTGGATTTTTTTTGAGAAATGCTCTGCATTGCCTTTCAGCTATACCAAGTCTGCCTTCATTCATGATTTGATCAATGTAAAGCAAAGCTGAAGGCAAAGATTGAAGTTTTTCAATTTGCTCACGAGCATGGTCAGCTGCAGGTTGATTATTTTTTTTTGTAAAGTATTTATACAGCGAGCTCCAAGAAGCTAATAATGCAGGATTAAGTTCACAGGCTTGTCTATAGTGAATAACTGACTTAGTTTCATCTCCCATATCTCTGTAGATGTGTCCCAATTCCTGATATGCCCTTCCCATATCAGGAGCGATGACCATTAGTTGCTCAATATATTTTTTTGAATCATCGAATTTTTTTAAATATCTCGATGACACCGATGCTAGATATAAACTATCTATGTGGTTTGGGTCTTCTTTAAGGATTATTTCGAAAAGCCCTAGCGCATCTTTAAATCTATTTTCTTTTACAGCTTGTCTAGCCTCACTAAGATCTACCGATAGAGATGCTTCGCCTGAATTAAATTCTTTTGTATTCATTTGAGATTATTTTAACAAAAATAAAAAGGGAGCCTAGGCTCCCTTTTTAATATTGCTTTTATAAATTAAAAGTTGCGCTTAAATCTTACACCAAGTGTTGTTGGTCTGATATAAGTTACACGCATTCTGTCAAAGACATAATTGTTGCTAATCTCACCTCTTTCATCAGTAACATTATCAATGTAAACCTCTGCTAACCACATATCATTACTGATGCCTGCTCTTAGATTTAGATAGCTGTAACTATCTTGCTTAGCTTTGTTTGGCTCAATAATATCTGAATAACTTTCATCAGAAAATACAAATTGTCCTTGGAAATGGCCCATATTGCCGCCACTCATAGACCACTCTTTCCTAGCAGCGACATTGCCTTGCATGCCTGGAGCAAAAGCAAGCTCTTTTCCAGCAACAACATCTCCTGATGAAGTAAGAGTTTTTGTAATTTCAGTATCTAAAAGTGAAAAAGCTCCTGAAATCATCCAACCATCGAGATTAGGATAGTATACAAAATCTCCCTCTACTCCTGTGATTTCTGCATCGGCAGCATTATCTGAGAAGAACAAATTAGTTATACTAGGATCAAGAATTGAGGTTTGTAAGCCCTCAATATCGACCATAAACACACTTCCATTAAATCTTAGCTGACCATCACCAGATATAGATTTCATACCAAACTCATAATTGGTGACTTCATCCGATTCTGTAATGAATGGAACCGTGTAACTGCCATCTCCTGTAGAGTCCCCACCAGGACGATTTAAAAGACCTGGTCTAAAACCTTCTGACATAGTTACGTAATACATGAGATCCTCAGATGGATTCCATGAATAGGTTACTTTTCCAATGGTTCCATCAGTTTCAGCCTTATCAGGATGATCCATTGCATCTAATGCTGGGTTACCTGAATTTCCTCCAGGACCATTGTATTTATTTGATAAGTTCGTTCCATATCTTTGACGGTCATTATGATCAGCTCCAGCGGGAATGAAACCAGTGGAGAATGAAGAGTTAGCACTTCCCTCTAAATCTACTTCGATATCGTAATAACGTAGACCAAGTGTCAACTCTGATGTCTCTGTAACATCGATACTCAGCTCACCAAAGTATCCTAGCTGCTTATCGGTTCTTTTAATATCATTTATGAACATCACTGGAGGAGAATAAGGACCTCTTCCTGAATGCCAGCCTGCGCCAGCCCAAGAGGAACTTCCTGTGAGTGGAACACCTGTGACCGAAGTATCAGTTAAGACATAATTAAGTCCATAGCCAATATCACTTACAAGAGCGCCGGGATAAGTAAACATATTGTGCTCAGTAAGCTCTAAATCACTCATAAATACACCTGCTGTTATACTCATGGTATCGCCAAGAGGAGCATTGATTCTTAGCTCGTGAGTTTGAACTTCTGAGTCTACCAATGAATCAACATATAAGTCTGCAGTTCCACAATCACCAGTTGGAACATTTCCAGGAGCAAAAGTTGTATAAGTTACATAGTAATCACAGATGTAATATGGTAAATACTTGCCGACAAAAAGATAATCTGTGTAATCAATTCTTTGATCAGAGCTTCTGTCAGTATACGCACCAGCGTATACAACTTCTAAATCACCAATTGAGCCTTCGAGAGTTAAGCTGACGTTGTCAAACTCATCTTCGATATGATCATCATGATATCTATTAACCTCTAAGTCACCTAATGTAGGATCTGCAAAGAAGACGCCATCTGATTCAATAGTTTGAGTCGAAACTGAAAGTAGAGCATCCCAGTTATCATTAAGTTCAGATTTGATACTTGCTCTGAAACCCTCGTAAGTTGTTGTATTTACATCATCTTCAACAATTGCATCTACACTTGGGATATTAACATTCGTTAAATCAGCGTTAGCTCTCCAACCATCTCTACCTTGACTGACTGGAAGACCATTAGATCTTACAGTTCCAGCTGGTCGCCATGCAGCAGAGTCATATGCACTAACAGAGCCTGCAACTTGATCAATATATCCACCTCTTCTGTCTCTGTAGGCAACAAATCTTAGTGCTGATGTATCACTTAAAGGTACGTTTGTCATAAATTCAACTTTGGAGCCCATGTCACCCTCTGGCATGTATCTCGATTCAACTTCTAAGCTGCTTGCTGATTCACCTATTACCGGCTTATTAGTTATCATTCTGACAACACCAGCCTGTGAGCTAGCGCCAAATAAAGTTCCTTGGGGTCCAGACAGAACCTCAATACGATTAACATCCGCTGCGTAAACATCTAAGTTTCGTCCAGGATAAGCTAGGGGTTGCTCATCGAGATAGAAAGACACGTTTGGAGCTAAACCTCCAACACCAGCTGTTGTTAAATTTGGGGTAGTAGAAGCAAGGCCTCTTATATATATGGTGCTTTGTCCTGGACCTGAACCACCAGCAGTAACTCCAGGTAACTGTAGTAAGTAATCCTCAAAAACATTAATGCCTTTTTCTTCAAGTGTCTCTTCACCTAAAGCGTTTACAGTAAGAGGGACATCTTGCAAACTCTCACTTTTCTTTCTTGAAGTAACCACAACTTCTTCGATGGTGGCTTGAGTTTGTGCTGAAATGTAACCGCTGTATGCAGATGCATTTATAATAGCTAAAGTGGATATAGCAGAAAGAATTTTTCCACCAAAATTTTCAAAAACCTTACTTTCGTATGCTTTATTCGTCATTTTTTTAATTATTTTTAACATGATTCCTCCCCACAGGATCAATTTTTTGAGTTTTCTCTAAAAGAGATATGTTTTAACCATAACAAATGAAACTCTAAATTTTAAGTAAATATCAAAAAAACACCCTTTATTTTCTAAAATACGTATTTTTCATGCATTTTAAGTAGACTCTATGCAAAATGTTTAAAAATATTGCTCCAAGACGATTTCTTTTTTCTATAATCCTTATTTTTGGATTTATCGGACTTACTTTATATAACTTAAGCGATGCTGATAGGTTTTTTGCAGACATCCAACAACAACTCTCTGACGGCCTTGGTTGGCTAATTATTTTATTGGCAAATGGTTTTGTAGTATTTGTTATATATTTAGCCCTAAGTAAACACAAAAAAATTATACTTGGAGGACCAGACGCTAAACCAGAATTCTCTAATGTTAACTGGATAGCGATGCTTTTCAGTGCCGGATTAGGAGTTGGTTTATTATTTTATGGAGTAGCTGAGCCTGTTCTTCACTATAGCTCTAATTTGATCCATCAAGAAGGAGCATCCTTTTCAGATAAAGCCAACTTATCAATGAACCTTACCTATCTTCATTGGGGATTTCATGGATGGGCAATTTATGGAATTGTCGGCTTATGTTTTGCATATTTTACTTACAATAAAAAATTACCCTTTCGAGTGAGTTCTTTTTTCTCAGGCACCTTTGTACAAAATATTTGGGGACGAGTCTCCCTAGATGTTATTGCAATAATCGCTACCATTTTTGGTATTGCTACCTCCCTAGGCTTGGGAGCAAATCAAATCAACTCCGGGCTTGGTTACATGCAAGTTCTTGAAGAGAGCTTCATAACCACTATAGGAATTGTTGTGGTCATCACTCTCATGGGTCTAGTCAGCGTTGTTTTAGGTTTGAAGGTAGGCATCAAAAGGTTGTCTCAACTGAATATGATTTTATGCGCTATTTTGCTATCAATAATTTTTTTGGGCGGGCCAACGAGCTATATATTAGATGGATTAGTTCAAAACTTAGGCTCATACCTACAGAATTTATTGAGCCTATCAACAAACACTAACGGTTATTTAGATTCCTCTTGGCAAAATGGCTGGACGCTTTATTATTACTCTTGGTGGTTTGCATGGTCTCCATTTGTAGGATTATTTATTGCCAGAATATCTTATGGCAGATCAATCCAAGAATTTTTAATAGGTGCGGTTTTGGTTCCTTCTTCAATCGTTTTTCTATGGATGGGTGTTATGGGCAACGCTGCTCTTTATCAAGAATTTATAGAACCCGCTTCTCTAAGTACAGCAATTAATAATGACATCACCGTATCACTATTTGTCTTTCTTGAAAATTTTCCTTTTTCGCAGATTTTGATGGGACTTGCAATAGTAATTATATTAACTTTCTTTGTTACTTCCTCTGATTCTGGGGCATTGGTAACTTCTATGTTAACTGCGTCTAAAAAAGAAAATACTAAAGATGAGCCTCCTATGATTTTACGAATAATTTGGGCTATATCACTTGGAGTGATTGCAATTGTGCTATTAGCTGGAGGCGGAATTGGTGCTTTACAAACCTCAGTAATAGTTACCGGGGTTCCCTTTGCAATACTGGTATCTTTCGCTGCTAAAAGTCTTTTAAAAAGCCTGAATGAATAGGCTCAATTGGTATTAAATATTTGGCACGATAATTGCTTTTAAAGAGAGTAATTATGGAGTCAAAAATGTTTGAATATGTTAATAACCTAGTAAAGTTTTGTAATAATTACCCTCTTTGGTCGGCAGCCTTCTTTATTTGCGGGTTTTTAATTGGTGAAGTATATTTTTAAAAAATTTTATTTTATCCCCTCTCTCAATTTCTAAAACATTCTCCACTTTAATTGTCTTAAAAAATATTTTTAAGTTTATTCATTAATTATAAATTCGGTATAGAATTTATAAGATGGATGATGTTTTAAATAATAATAAAGAACTTGCACGTAAATTCTTTAATTCTTTAAGCTCTGGTACTCAAGACTATCTAGATTTTTATACAGATGATTCAATTATTTGGACCGCTGGTGATAATGCGATAGGTGGGACAAGAACAAAAAAAGAGATTGTTGAATTTGCTCAAGGAATACTCGCGGCATTTCCTAATGGTATTACCTTTAACATCACCGGGATGACTGCAGAGGCTGACAGAGTTGCTGTTGAAGTTAATGGCGAATCAATTCACGCATCTGGTCAATCTTATAACAATAAGTATCACTTCTTACTAATAATAAGAGATGGAAAAATTATTCAACTCAAAGAATACATGGATACTCAGTTAGCTGCAAAAATACTTCTCAATGAGTAATTTAATTACTATAAATAATCCAATTAATACTGAATCACAAATTCAACATGAATTAGAGGCTCTTGAAATTTATAACCTCAAGGAAATCCAAGAACAAAAAGAATTAGTGCGTTCATTTTGGCTCGATCTCGTCAAACCCTCTGAGGTTATGATGAGTTGTTTTGATGATGCATTTGAAGAAGTTATGTTTGGTGCTGTAATTTGGGCGCTTAATCAAGATCCAAACTTTCCAAAAGTTGTGACGATCAGCAGAGTGCCTCATAAAATTAACAATCAAAATATTCCAGGTTCTAGATGGGGAATAGATAATCCTGATTCAGTTTACAGAGTCATTCCAATTGGCGAATCTCAATCGTATGTCATTCGAGGAAAACTGGGTAAACAATTATTTAATGAAAATCATTTCACTCTTTGGGATGAGGATATGAAAACCATCGGTCTAATTTCTGGTAATAACATAAAAGTAGATAGTAAAAATAACTTTGAAATTTTTGTTAATCCAAAGAGCAATGAGGGAGGTAAAAATCATATTCAAACTTCCTCTGGTGCTAAGGAGTTTTATATTAGAGACACAATGATTGACTGGCTCAATGATAGGCCAAATATGCTCGAAATTGAAATTATGGAAGCCTCTAAATCCGGAAAAGGTTTTGATAAAAAGAAGAAGTTAGAAACTGTAAAAGCCTACATGCAAAAATGGGCTGCAAATACCACAAGATGGAATCAACAGGCACTATCAAAACCAGTAAATGAGTTTAGTTTTAAAATTGATAGGGATACTGATGGCGCTCTTCGAAATCAAGTGTATCTGCTTGGTCATTTTGCTTTGCCCTCTTCCGATCATTGTATTAAATTGGATATTCATCTTGATGGTGCAAAGTATTTTATAGCTCCCATTACCAACATATGGGGGACAACAAATAATATTGTGACAAAAAATGGGAGTCTTAATAACTCTCAAGCAAAAGTCAATCAAGATGGGACTTACACATTTTTTTTAAGTGTAAATGATCCAGGAGTTTTTAATTGGCTCGATCCATCAGGCTTATCTGAGGGTATTTTGACTTTAAGATGGTCAGGTTTTCCCAACGATATAGTTGGAGAAAATTTGTTTGCAAAATCTAAAGTAATACTAATCAGTGATGCCCTTAATGAAATTACTGATGATCATAGAATTTCAAGTGAGGAGCGTTTAAACCAATTACAAGCAAGGGAAGAAAGTTATAGCTGGAGAACTGATTAGTTAATAGATCATGAATGAGATGAAAAAGACTCCATACATTTGGTTAATTTCTGGCTGTTCCTCTGGATTTGGGAGAGAAATTGCACTACAGGCACTGTCAGCAGGAGATTTTGTGGGAGTGTCATCAAGAAACGTTAAAGATGTAGAGGATATCTGCAAAGAGTATCCAAAAACAGCGTTGCCAATAAAATTAGACGTCACAAACAAAGATGAGATTAAAGACTCAATTCAAACAATTAATAAAGTTTATGGCGGTTTAGATGTCTTAGTAAATAATGCTGGATATGGTTATCTAGCTGCCATTGAAGAAGGTGAAAATGAAGAAGTAAGAAAACTTTTTGAAACTAATTTTTTTGGAGCTCTGGAGCTAACAAAAGCTGCGCTCCCAGGAATGAGGGCACAAAAATTTGGCAGAATAATAAATAATTCCTCACAAGCAGGGATCATGGCAAATCCTGGAACGGGTTATTATAGTTCATCAAAATATGCACTGGAGGGTCTTATGGAAGCTTTAGATAAAGAGCTGAGACCTCTAAATATTTCAGTTACATCAGTTCAGCCAGGTGCATTTAGAACTGATTGGTCCGGCAGATCAATGAAAAGGAGTAATATTGAAATAGACGACTATAGCGAACATGTCAAACAAAGAATTGACATGATTGGAAATATTGACGGTAAACAGCCTGGAGATCCTGTCAGAGCAGCAAAAATAATTTTTGATCTCTCAAGAGATTCAAATCCACCTGACAAACTTTTGCTAGGTGCTGGAGTGTTTGCTACATACAAAGAAAAGCTAACCGCCTTATTAAATCAAATCGATGAATTTGAGCAAACTACTATTAGCGCAGATTTCCCACAGGATAAATCTTGAGTATCTTTGTGGCATCATTTGAGCAAGTTAAATGCTTGCTCAAACATGTCACTCTCTGGAATACAATCCTTTCTTAGAAAGTCAGCTTAAATGATAGGCTGTAATTCCTTCCAGGATTGAGAAAATAATCAAGCTCAGAAGCTGTTTCACTGGTTCCGGCAACGCTGGTCCAATCCCAGTATTTTTCATCAGTCATATTTCTTACACCTAGCCTAAGGGATAAATTTTCATTAATCTCATAGCCAAGATAAGTTTCAAGTAAAACGTGGCCTGATAGCTCTAAGGCTTTGACACATCCACTTCTTCCGCATGATGGAGGTAAGCCTTGGGGCCCTTCATCAGTTGCTTTTATGTATGTGTCTAAAGTCAATTTACCAGATGGAGACGACCATAATAGACCTATGATGGCTTGATCTGGATCAATGGTAGTCAGCTTTGCGCTTTTTTGCTTACCGCTAGACGAATTTACTCCAAACGTGGCTGCAAGATTTTCATTTATATCAAAGCTTGATTGAAACTCTACACCTTTAATATTTACGCTTTCTAAATTTTGAAATTCAAACCTCAATAATCCAGTTGGAGTAAATCCAGTTGATGCACTCTCAATAAAATCTTTGTAGTCATTATCGTATACAGCAACAGACCAAGAGCCATTCTCAGTGGTACCCCTCATACCAAATTCATGACCCTCACTCTCTTCAGGACCTAAATCAGAGTTAGGAACGATAGTGTAGAAAAAAGCGAAGTTAGTAAAACTTAAGTTTGAATTATAAAAGTCTGGGCTTCTAAAACCCTCAGCATATTGATAAAAGACAGATAGACTGTCAGCAAGTTCTCTTATAAAACCAAATTTTAATGAAGTTTTACTATCATCTTGTTCAACTAATGAGTATCCAAATGGATTCACGTTTTTAAATAATTGATCGACGCTAATGTTTAACTTATAAGTATCATGCCTTGCGCCTAAAACAATGGCAGTTTTATCGGAAATATCAATTCTATTATTGATAAAAAATGCCGTTCTTTCGGTTTCAGTGTCAGGAAAAGTTTTGTTTGGGTATAGCTCTCCACCAATGTTTGAGTTTACTGCATTGGTCATTAAATTAGTTTCGGTTCTGTATCTCGGACGACTGACATCAATGCTTTCTTGTTCAGCTCCATACACAATGTTGTGAACCGCACCAGATTCAGATTCAATTGATTTATAAAATTGAACTGCAAAACCATCTATGGATTGATCAAAAATATAATCTTTAAATTCACGAATAGGAGTTGGAGGAATATTTGGAACAAATTGAGGACCTCTTGCACCATTAACAAAATTTCCAACAATGCTCTTATCTATAGTTGTAACTTGTCTTTGATCAGTTTCTTGTGAATATATTGAAAAACTTCCATTATCAAACAATCCCGAATCAGCAGAAAAATCTAAAGACAATGAAATCCTGTCTCTACTAACATCATCGTCCCCTATTGAGGATGTTGTACTTACCATTTGCGGATAGCCTGAAGTTCCTAATGTTGAATTAAGATTCAAGTCACCTTCAGATTCTTGTGTATCGTATGTAAGGGTTAGCCCAAGATTATCATTAATTAAATATTTACCTTTTAGAAAGATGCTTGATTGCTCACCAGAAAATGGATTTGGTTTTTTTAACAGCATCATCATGAAGTTCAGTTTCGCTAACGTCTCTTGCGGTAATCTGAACTAAACCTTCCATTTTTTCGCCAACATTTGCAGCTAAGTAAGAAACTTTGCTATGTTCATTGTCACTGTCATATCCTGCACTGACAGATTGATAGACATCATTTTCACTGGCAAGATCGCTAGGATCTTTAGTAATATATAAAATTGCTCCTGCAAGACCATCGGATCCATACAGAGCCGAGCTCGGCCCTTTTAATATCTCAACTCTTTTGAGTAATTCGGTATCTACTAAGTCTCTTCCATAACCGTCGTATGTTTCTCCAAATCTAACACCATCGATGAGAAGATTTACTCTTTTTCCACCCATGCCTCTTATCGATACAGTGTTATTAAAAGTTCTACCTGAATAAACATCTCTGGTGACAGAAACACCCACGGTATTATCAAGCAAGTCTCTCAGATCACTAACCTGACGAGATTCAATCTCTTGAAGCGAGATAGAGCTTACAGAACCGATTACCTCAGATAACGCAACAGGATATTTTGCGGAAATAACTACAGTCTCTTCTATTGCCTCATCTTGAGCAAATAATGTACTCTCATAAAAAAATACAATTAATGAAAATAAAATAATGTTTTTTAAGTTAAAATTAGTCATATATCCTCAACTGAGAATGATTCTCATTTATAATTGAGAATGATTATCATTTACTTTTAAAAAAAAAGCAATAGAATCGCTGTATGAAGACCTTTTTAGTAATTTTTTTATGCTTTGTTATTGCGTCAAACGCATGTGAAAAAGCAATTGATCCAACACGCATTACTTCTGCTGGAGGATCTATAACTGAAATTATTTATTTTTTAAACTTTCAAAAAAACCTTGTTGCTGTCGACGTAACATCTAACTACCCTTCTGAAGCAAAAGACCTTCCGTCTATTGGGTATGTTAGACAGCTCTCTGCTGAAGGCGTGCTTTCTCTGGATCCAACCATCATTATTGGTGAGGATGATATGGGACCGCCCTCTGTAATGGAGCAGATAAAAAGAACAAATGTGGAAATTAAAATTATTCCTGAGAATCATACAGTTGAAGGTATTCTAGAAAAAGTAAAATGTGTATCTAAGATCATAGGGGCTGATGCTGATGAATTAATTGATACATACTTAAATCCGAAAATTAAGAAATTAGAACAGCAAACCGATTTAGAAGATAAGAAAAAAATTATTTATATCCTTGGCATGCAAAGTGGATCGCCTTTAATTGCTGGGAAAAATACATCTGGAAACGGATTAATCAATATTTCTGGTGGCATTAACCCACTTGCCTCATTTGATGGTTGGAAGCCAGTTGGAACTGAATCAATCATTGAGGCAGCCCCGGATTTAATTATCATCTCAGAAAGAGGTTTAAGAGGTTTTGGAACCTTGGAGGACCTGAGAAATCATCCTGCTCTTTACCTTACACCTGCGGCAAAGAATAAAAAAATTATATCCATTGACGGCATGGCATCTCTCGGTTTCGGTCCCAGAACTATTGACTCTGCAATTAAAATATCTGAAATATTTAATGGAATTAATTAGAAAAATATCTTTTCAAACATCTCAATTTTTTAGTTTTATAAGTAAAAATCAAATTTACTTAATGTCATTGTTACTAATATCGATGATATTTTTTTCTCTTTTGGCAATCACTTTTGGAAGTTATGGTTTATCAATTGTAGATTTCATACTAGGTAAAACATCTGATATACAAAATACTGTTTTAACTGAAATAAGACTTCCAAGAGTAATACTTTCAGGCTTAGCTGGTGCAAGTCTTGGTATTTCTGGAGCCGCTCTTCAAGGTCTTTTCAGAAATCCACTAGCCGATCCCGGTTTAATTGGCGTGTCGGCGGGAGCCGCGCTTGGTGCTACTTTGATGATAGTCTTAGGCGGAGATATATTTTCTCAATATTCTTTAGGTGTTTTTTTTATTCCTTTAGCAGCTATTGCAGGTTCATCACTGGTGATATTGATGCTGTATTTTATGACTAAAGGGTTTGGCTATGAAGGGGTTACTTATATGCTGCTTGTTGGAATTGCTATAAATGCAATTGCTGGAGTGGGGATTGGAATACTTACGTACATTAGCTCTGATTCTGAATTAAGAAGTCTTACGTTCTGGACAATGGGAAGTTTTGGGGGTGTTACCTGGCCATTATTAGTGCCAGTAATATTAATTATTGCTTTAGCAATAATAATAATGATTCCCTACTCAAGGCAATTAGATCTTCTTCAATTGGGTGAACCAGAGGCATTTAGACTCGGCGTAGACGTACAAAAATTAAAATATACCATCATCTTAACTTGTGCAGCATCCGTTGGAGCAAGCGTTGCACTGTCGGGGATGATTGGTTTTGTAGGATTGATCGTCCCTCACCTTACAAGGCTCTTGGGTGGCGTAAATCATAATTATGTATTGCCTGGCTCAGCATTAATGGGGGCAGCCTTAATGATAATAGCTGATTTGATAGCTAGAATAATAATCCAACCAGCTGAATTACCCATTGGTCTAATTACCAGCGCGATTGGATCGCCCTTTTTTCTTTGGTTAATTTTTAAAATAAAAAAACTATGACGATCTCTGCGAAATCAATTTCACTTGAGCTTGGTGGTAAGAAAATACTCAATAACATTTCTATGGAAGTTCGTCCTGGAGAAATATTATCAATTATTGGTCCAAATGGAGCTGGTAAAACTTCCCTTTTGAATGTGTTATCTGGAAATATTAAATCTCATATCGGGCATGTGAGCTATAACAACGTACCCTTAGAAAATATCTCTATTCAAGAAAGGGCTTATATAAGATCTGTAATGTCTCAATTCCAATCAATTGCTTTTGATTATTCAGTAGAAGATATCCTTCAGATGGGATGGCTGGATCATAGCCATAAAGATATCAAAGAAGACTTAAGCGCATTTCAAAATCAAGTGATCCAAGAATGTGATATGGAAAATCTAATTCATCAAAAATTCAACACACTTTCTGGAGGTGAACAACGCAGAGTTCACTTTGCAAGAACACTTCTTCAGCTTTGGCAACCTACAAATACAAATGATCAAAACTATCTGTTGCTTGATGAACCCTTTTCTAATCTTGATTTAGTGCATAAAGTAAAAATGATGGAGTCAATTAAGGCAAAAGCATCATCTGGAACAGGAATTTTAATGATATTGCATGATTTAAATCTTGCTTATTCATTCTCTGACAAAATTTTGCTGTTAAAAAATGGAAGGGTTATTGAGCAAGGAGAAACAAAAAAAATGTTATCTGCTAGGCTATTAGCTAGAGCATATGAAACTTTTATCAGCATTGATGAAAATCCTATTAATATTAAGTACTACTAAATTATGAATACAAAACTAAAAGCATACGAATTAAGTGCGGCATATTTGTTAAGGACCACGACATCTGGAATTTTATCTACCATATCAAAGGCATACAAAGGATATCCATTTGGCAGTTACGTTACCTACATCTCTGGGCCAGATAGATCGATATACATTTACGCTAGCACATTGGCTCAACATACAAAGAATTTGTTCAAAGATTCTAAAGCATGCTTAACTCTTTCAAGAGAAAAAATAAATGATGATAAGCAAAATTCTCAAAGATTGACTTTGATGGGAGATTTAGAACCAGTAATGGAAACTGACAAGGAATACATTAAAAAAAGATTCCACACCTTTCTTCCTGAAAGTAAAAAATACTCTAAGTTGCACGATTTTGATTTTTATAAACTATCGCTGCTCAAAATTAGATGGATTGGTGGCTTTGGTGAAATAGCTTGGCTAAAAAATAAATATTGGAAACCTTCAAGTCCTAAATGGCTACCCAATGAGAAGCATATGATTGAACATATGAACGAGGATCATGCAAATGTCATCTACTCTTCACTAAAAGCTCAACATGGAAAAGTGGATAAAAAAGCAAAAATGGTTGCACTTTGTATTGATGGTTATTTTATTGAATCTGATAGTGAAATTTTTTATATAAATTTTGATGAAATTTGTTTGAATGCTAAGAGTTACAGAGATATGTTAATTCATCAAGCTAAACAATATAGAAAATTTGAGAATTAATTATGAGATACCTATGCATTTTTTTTCTAATTTCTAGCTTTGGGCTTTCTGCTGAAGAAATGATAATTGGAAAAGAGAAAATACTGCCTGGCATTGATATTACTTTTGAAGCTGCACCAAAAGATAAAATCTATCCTGAGGGTGTCTACCTTGAAGAAAGCAAAACCGATATTCATATTGAGATGCTTGCAACTTGGTCTGAAGGCAATAAATTTAATTTCCCAGCTGGTGGATTTGTGCCATATATGGATGTGCAGGTAACAATCAAAAATGTAAATGGTGATGAAAAAAAAGTAGTATTATCGCCTCACATAAATCTTATAGATAGTTTGCATTACGCACAAAACGTTAGACTGCCTGGCAAGATTGAAGATACTTATGAAATTACTTTTCTAATCAAACAATCAGAAAGTGATGAATTAGGCATTCACTATGATTGGCATAATAAAGTTGGATCGTATATTCCAAGTTTTAGTTTTTTATATAAAGATTTGTCTTTTGAAAAAGTTGCACTTACTGAAAGAAGGTAACTATAATTTAAATGTATTTGTGTGTATGTAATTCAATAAGTACAGATTTCCCTAAAAAAAATAATTAATTAGTTATAAATTTTGAAGCAGCAATGGATGCTTTAATCGAGCCAGTAATAAACGGCTTTTGGTTTTATTTTTTACATAAATTTTGGAAGAAGATAACTATCAAAACTTCTACCGCTGAAGAATAGAATCAAAGAAATTTTAGTTTCTATTATTTTTTCGCCAGGTTTCAGGCTCTAAAAATTCTCCGGCCCACATTCCAGCCTTAACTTTTTTTGCATGATTTTGTTGCTTCTCATATCTATCTGAGTATCTCAAGTAAGCAACTGCCATGCCAGATTTTACCATCTCAGCCTGAAGATCCATTTCGCCTACATAACAAATACCCAGAGTCCTGCCGTACCTATCTTGCCCTTCATCTGTGCATCGAACTATCTGATTGTTGATAAGCTGCTTAAGTTTTTCTGTGGCCGCCTTGCCACATTCCCACTCCTTACCTTCAGCATCCAAACAAGTTTGAGTTTTACCAAAAAAATAACTCTCTGGAGCGTCGCTTCCAGTAAATCTTATTCTTATATCGTTAATAACAATGGTATCTCCATCAGTGATTTTAGGTTTACCAATGATGTCAGCAGAACAGTTGATTCCAAGAATAAAAATGCTTAGTAATAAATAGTTTTTCATTTCAAAAGTTTATCAAATATATATTAAAAAATTAGATATTCTGCATGAAAGCTTTCAAGTTATAATTAAAATGATGAAAAAATGGGACTATAAATTTATCAAAGTAACTCTGCCAATTGCATCAGGGCTCTCGATTCAATCAGATGGCACCACACAATCAGAGCAAATGATCAAAGAATTTGGAGAGGATGGATGGGAGCTCGTCAGTGTAACTATTTTATCTGAGCTGCATTACGAATTAGAAAGATTTGAGGAAAGTGGTAAATCAAGAACTTATGAGGCAGAAATGATTTTTAAGAGACCATTAGGCTAGGTATAAGCGCATGAGTCTTACAACATACGTCATTGGGAATATTGCTCTAATTGTGATGCTCTATTTAGTTGTGAAAAGTAAAGAGAAATAGTTCTCACAAATCAGTCAATCTTCTTATCATCTATCTCAATACAATCTTGATAAAGAATTCTATTTGAGTCTTTAAGCTCGAGGGTATTATTGATTTTATTGAAAGTTACTAAAGTTTCATCAATGGTATTTTCACTGAGCTTACCAAAAATAGTAATTTGATTCATGAAGAAATCTTTTTTATTACTTAATTCAATTCCTTGAATCTCAAAGAATCTCTCGTAATTATTGAATTTAACGGTTACTCCATTGCAATTAAATTTTTTATCTAAGTTGTCAGAATTACACCCATAAATAAAAACGAATATAATGAAACAATGAATGTATTTAAAAATTTTCAAGTGCTTATTTTAAAGGGTTTAAAAAATTAAACATGAAATCTTTTAAAAAAAAAGTAGCAGTGATAACTGGAGCTGGATCAGGAATAGGCAGATATTTAGCAATTCTCCTTGCAAAAAATGGTGCAGATGTCTGTGTCTGTGATATTAATAAGAAGACATTGGATGAAACAGTTAATATTTTGAGAAAATATAATGTATCAGTTTCATCGCACATTTTAGATGTCTCTAATAAAGAGTCCATTAAGGAGCTTCCAAAGAAGGTAATGGAACATCATGGAAAAGTAGATATGGTTTTCAATAATGCAGGCGTGAATAATGGTTCGCATTTTAAAGACATGAAGGAAGAGAGCTGGGATTGGGTTATGAGTATTAACTTTGAAGGTGTTGTTAATAGCACAAGAGCTTTCATACCGCATATGATTAATAACTCTGAAGCTGCAATAGTAAATATTTCTTCAATATTTGGTATTGTGGCTGTGCCAGGACAAAGTGCCTACCATGCATCTAAGTTTGGTGTGAGGGGCTTCACAGAGAGTCTAGCTTTGGAGATGAAACAAACAAATCCCAACTTTCAAATTCACTGTGTGCATCCAGGGCATATTGGAACAAATATTGCTGCAGCAACTAGAATAAGCGATGAAGATTATAAAAAAATGCAAGAAATGAATACACGATCATCTTTCTTCAGAAGAAATCAGCCTAAAACTCATCAAGAGATGGGAGAGCTATTTAAAAAAGGAGGCATGCATCCATCCAAGGCTGCAAACATTATTCTTAATGGAATTAAAAAAAATAAGAGTAAAATTTTTGTTGGTTTAGATGCCAAACTGTTAGATCTCTCACAGAGATTATTTCCAAATCATTATCATAAGACATGGATATTTTTTGTTCCTCTTTTAATGCTCTTTAGAAATAAAAAACCGTTAAAATCAATCGATTGATTTTAAAATTAATAATGAACAAGGCTAGTGTCTATAGAATCTCGATATTTTTTTATTAAATTCCAATCGCCATCTATAACAATAGTTTTCCTTTCATCTTGAATATTTAGATACATCTTTGTTCCATCCGGGGAAAAGCATATACCTGCTATTTCAGAACTTTTATTGCCAGATACTCTACCAAGAGTGTACATATGGCCATTGGGTGTGCATCCTAATAACTTGCAAGCATTACTATCATTGTCTTCGCAAATAATTAAATCTCCCCATGGTGTAGTGTTTATATTGTCACCTTTCCAAAAATCGTTTTTACTTCTAGATTCATAAAAAAGCGTAATTTTTGAATGTTTAGGTTCAAATGCCCACATTTGTCCATAGCCTTTTAAGCCAGCTGATTTGCATGTAAAAAAGATCATGCTTTCATTATCTTTGTTATTTGTGAAAATAATGCCCTCGCCGCCACTGAAAATTGAGGCGCCTAACATTTTGCCCTGATCTCTAGTTTTAAGATATTTAGCCTCAGGATCGTCAATTGGAACCCAGTTAACATTAAAAGAATCTCCAACAGAAATCTCTCCACTGCGATTAGAAGTGTTTGGAACAGATGGAATAACTAAAGCATGCAATTGTCCAGGTCCATCGAGTATTCCTGGAGATTGAGGGATAAATCTATAAAACAATCCTTTGTAATCATCTTCTGTTTGATAGACGCATCCTTGAGAGTCATTTAAATCAACAGCAATAGCCTCTCGTCTAAATCTTCCCATGTTAGTCAGTCTTTTATAACCCATTAGCGAACCAGACTCTGGATCTACCTCAAATGCATAGCCATGATTTAATTCATCTGTTTCTTCACATGATATCCATGTATTCCAAGGAGTCTTGCCACCTGCGCAATTATCAACTGTTCCAGATAAACTTCTATGTGATTTTCTTAAATTTAGACCATTTGGCTCTAATATTAGTGTGCTTGTTCCCCCAGAACGAGGAATTCCCCTTGACGTTTGGTAAGCAGTTGATGGATTTAAATGATAATCTTTTCCATCTATCTCATGATTAATTACCAATGCAATATCTCCATTGCTTAATTGGAATGAGGCCATTCCATCTGGCCTTCTTCCATAAGGAATACCATCACTCATTAATTCATTTGAGGTTTTTAAAACTCTATAAGTAAAACCATAAGGCAGATCAAATAGTGCGTTTGGATCTCTTATTAACGCCCCATTCCAAAAATCTGAATTAGCAGCCATTGAGGTAGTAGATGGAGATTTAAAAATTGGCTTTGCTGCTACTCCTCCGCATGCATAAAGAGTTAATAATGCTGATGATTGTCCAGTAAATTTTACAAAATTTCTTCTGCTTTTATCCATAGCAAGACTATACAAGTATTAAAGTTTTTTTTGGTTACAATTATGAAAATTTTTTAAACTGTTATGTATCGAGAAGATTAAGCAATTAGGTTAAAGCAATATTATTTTTTTTTCTCCCAGTCAAACTTTGGCAGAGATCCAAATAAATCCAATAATCCATCAGACCATTTTTTTGAAAGATCAGCAAAAAATGGAGTTTTAAATTGAAGCTGATCCTCTTGCGAAATCTCAAAAGAGTCTGCTTTATAAGTAATTAAGTCAATAGGTGGGCCAACAGTTAAATCGCTTTTCATGGTTGAATCAAAAGAAACTAATGCGCAACGCGCTGCATCTCCGATGGACAACTCATTTCTTATAAGTCGATCTAAAATCGGCTTACCGTACTTGGTTTCTCCTAATTGCAGAAAGGGTTTGATTTCAGAAGTCCTTATATAATTTCCAACAGGGTAAATCATCATCATCTCAGTTTCTTGACCTTTGATTTGGCCACCCAAAATAAAGTTTGATCCAAGATTTGTATTGACTGAAACACCATCAGTATTAGATCTTTGCCAAGAAAGCATACCTATGTAATGGGCAATTTCATCAAAATTTTTACAGGTATTTAAACTGGTGGTGGGATTCGTAGCTTCTAGATCTTCTCTGATAGTTTTATAGACAAATTGAGATGTAGAAAGATTACCAGACGTAAGTAAGACAATACACCGATCTCCAACAGAATAAGACAACATTTTTTTATGAGTTGAATAATTATCCAATCCAGCATTAGTTCTAGAGTCAGAAGCCAATACTAAACCTTCGTTTGTTTTTATTCCTATGCAGTAAGTCATTAGTTATATGTATTTTAAATTAACACATTTTATTGGCATAATTATTGCACCATTAGAGTTAAAAATGAATAAAACTTTTTCTTATCAATCAAGCATTTTTTTTGATGAGTATATTGATAGCAAATCTTCTCCACGCAAAGGATATAAGCGGTCAATAGATTTTTTTCATTCACTCTCACCATCTGAAAGAGTTTATTATACAAATCTTTGTGAATCCTCTATTTCTTCTATGGGTGTTACCTTTCAATTAGATGCAAATGAACTGCAAGATAGATCATGGCCATTAGATTTAATCCCTAGAATTATTGCATCAAATCAATGGAAATTAATACAAAAAGGTTTAATTCAAAGAGTCAAAGCCTTAAATTATTTCATCAATGATGTTTATAACAAACAAGTCTTCCTTGAAAAAAATCCTGTTTTAAAAGAGCTAGTTTTAGAATCATCAAACTTTCTTCCTGAGTGCATGGGCATAACACCAAAAAATAAGGTTTGGTCCAATATATGTGGAACAGATCTTATAAAAGATGATAAAGGAAAATTTTTTGTCCTAGAAGATAATCTAAGAGTCCCTTCAGGTGTTGCATATATGCTTGAAAATAGAAATATCATGAAAAGAGTGATTCCTGATTTATTCAGTAGTTATGATGTAAATCCTATTGATGACTATCCGTCTCAATTATATAAGTGCTTAAGTGATGCATCTTTTAATACAAAAGCAAATAAAAAAATTGTTGTTTTAACTCCAGGAGTTTTTAATTCCGCATATTTTGAACATTCATATCTAGCCCAACAAATGGGGGTTGAGTTAGTGGAGGCTTCAGACCTCTATGTGTCAAAGAGTAATAATGTTTTAATGAAAACAATAAACGGTCCAAAAAAAGTTGACGTCATCTACCGGAGAATTGACGATGTATTTGTTGATCCTAAAGTATGGAGAAAAGATTCAAAATTAGGAATTCCAGGAATTTATAATGCGTGGAAAAATAAAAAAATTGCAATAGTAAATGCTCCAGGGTCAGGTGTTGCAGATGATAAGGCTGTCTATGCTTTTGTTCCAAAAATGATTAAATTTTTTTTACAAGAAAAGCCGATTATTTCTCAAGTCAAAACATATGTGTGCGCATTTAAAAAAGATCTGGATTATGTAATCAATAACATAGAAAAATTGGTCCTTAAGCCTGTTAATGAATCAGGAGGATATGGAATACTCATTGGGCCTCAATCATCAAAATCAGAATTGAAAAAGTATAAATCTAAGATTTTAGATAATCCTAGAAACTTTGTCGCTCAACCTTTAATAAAGCTTTCAACCTCGCCAACATTAATAAATAAAAAGATAATGCCACGCCATTTGGACCTTAGACCATTTATTTTATCTGGCAATAATTCATTTGTTACACAAGGTGGGCTAACCAGGGTTGCTATGAAAAAGGGCTCGACAATAGTAAATTCCTCCCAAGGTGGGGGAAGTAAAGATACCTGGATTGCAGACTAATGCTTTCAAGCAACGCTGAAAAAATATATTGGCTTTCTAGATATATTGAAAGAGCAGAAAATACGGCAAGATTAGTAAATGTTAACTTCGATCTATTATTAGATATTCCTCATGATAGTGTCTCAGACTTCATTCATCTTGTTGAAATTACAAGTGACTTAGAGCAGTTCAATTCCATTTTGCTTGATGAAAAAATGTTTTATAGCTCTAGTGTTTCGGCAGTAAAAAATGTTGTTTTAAACTTTGTAATTTACAATTCAGATAATCTTGGATCAATTAGTTATTCATTAGAGATGGCAAAATATAATTCAAGGTATCTCAGAACCATGTTGCCTAAAACTGCTTGGGAGCAATTTAACAAATTACATGCAGAATTTTCTTTGTCAAACAAAGAAAATCATAACACTGAGGTTCTGCATCAAATTATCAGGAATTCAAAGACTTTTTTCTCAACAATATCTGATGCAATGCATAGAGATCATGTTTTTGACTTTATTAAATTGGGAAGATTTATTGAACGGGCAGACATGCTGTCAAGAATCATCGAAGATCAAATTCTTAGAAAAGATGCAAAAATTCCAAAATATTATGAAAATCTTCAATGGATGAGTATTCTTAAATCAGTAAATGGATTTGAGTCATTTAAAAAAATTAATAAAGGAGAATTGAGACGCAGTAATGTCCTAGACTTCATGGTGAAATTAAAAGAATTTCCAAGGTCTATCATTTTTTGTATAAATAGACTTATAGCTGTAACCAAATATCTTCCAAAATCTGAAAACCTAAAACTAAAACTTATTAAAATTAAAAAACAAGCTGCTAAACTTAATGAAAAATCTACCGATAAACAAATCTTGGCAATATTAGACTTATTGCAATTAAGCTTAATTGATTTACATATAGAAATTGAAGAAAAATTCTTTAATAGAGGCCCAGTTTAGAGAACAAAAAAATTTCCTAAGACGAGAAAAATCGCCACAAAGTCTATAACTTTGTAAAGAAATAATTACCATTTTGTTGAATCAGCACATTTATTTATGAGAGAACTTCTCTCGGACCATGTAAAAGATTTGCTATAGGTCTCTTCAAAAGAATCAACTAAATCTCTTTTGCAATTTTGATAAGGAGAGATGACAAAATATATTATTATTATTGAGGTAGTTAGAGCCAACAATAACAAGAGTTTTATTATGAGTGCCTTGTCAATCAAAGGTTATTTACAGGTCTAGTAAAATTGAACAAGATTTTGCTTTTCTGTCATTTGCTGATTTGCACCTTTTACCTTCAGCATTTTTT
This sequence comes from uncultured SAR86 cluster bacterium, assembly GCA_902515775.1. Classification (GTDB taxonomy): domain Bacteria; phylum Pseudomonadota; class Gammaproteobacteria; order Magnimaribacterales; family D2472; genus D2472. Next base: position 16,085 of record CABXVU010000008.1, on the reverse strand, counting down.
GAGCACTCTTTCGTAGCTTTTTTTGCATCTGATGAACATTTCTTTACAGATTTTTTTGAACTTTTTCCTTCGATTTTATATGCGATATCTGTGACATTAATATTAGCATTTGATACAACTATGTCAGCTATTGAGTATGATTTTCTTACATCAGCTACAACAATAACTGCAGTTGTAGTTTCCTCTGCACCAAGAACTTCGCCAGTATCTGGATCAAGAAAGCCCTCACCGATCTCTTTAATAGTTAATGGTTGGCCTGGTTGAAGAGCGCCTGAGCCATAATTAAGATATACCTGTCCTTTACTAACTCTAGCAACTTTGATTGGAAAAATTGCTGTGGTTAATTTGTTAGCAATATCATCAGAGGTATCTTCGCCCATTATATTGATGTTAGCGAGCGAAATACCACCGCATGGATCTACATTTTCATCGAAAACTGTTTGTAAATTTTTCTCCACAAACACAGATTCAGATAATCTAATTTCACCACTATTTACATCTACAACTCTTACATTCATGCTTAAGGATGCGTCACATGAAAAAGCTATCAGCGCATTAGTTCTCTCAATAGAAATATTCGAGACACTTCCATAAACCAAATAATCTACGCCACTAAATCCAGAAATATCAGCCCTTCCATCTGTAACGCCACTCATTGAAAGTCCTCTTTCTTGAAGAAGTGCATCGAGCCTAGTTCTTTCCATCATTGTATATTTGTTTGTTTTTTGAAGTGCGTTTTCTAATGCAAGTTGGATGCTTAGAGTATTAAAGCCTCCTACAGCTGAGGTTATTTCTCCCACTGCAATAACAGGTTTATTACTTTGAGAGTACATTGATGTACAAAACATAATGCATATGAGTAAAGTTAATTTTTTCATATTTTTTTCCCTTTCCTTTCTCTTTGTTCTTTATTTTTTGATCCTAAAGTTTCTAAAATAATTTTAGCCACTGCCCCAACAGTAAATTCAGCATCATTTTTAATTATTTTTGCGATTGATAAATTTGAATCAGCTGAAACTATTTCAATTTCACCCAATACTTTCTGCCTGCTTCCTAAACTTAATCCGGTATCCTGATCAATAATTTCTCTTCCCTCTTGAATCACCTTTAGACGATCCCCTACGCTGAGAATAGAATCTCCGTAATTAAGATATATCTCGTCATTAAAAATGTCTACAACCCTAATAGGAAAAATACTTTCAGCAAGAAGTGCTGCAGAGCGTTTTGCGACAATTCTTTGTGCCTCAACTAATCCATTACTATCGGCTTGAATATTTGAAAAACTCCTTGTTGCGACCCCAGAACCTGTCTCAATGACAGCAACGATAGACTCTGCTCTTCTTATCTCACCTGACAAAGCATCAACAATTTTAATATCAACACCAAACCTATTACTAACTCTTACAGATGCAAATCCTCCAGTGCTAATTTCCTTTGCCTCAGATGACATATCAGTGATTGCCCCATAAACAAGATAATCAACCCCATCTATTTTAATTTGTGTATTATTTCCTGACAGTGATTCCTGCAATCCTTGCTCTCTTAAGACCTCTTCAAGCTTGTTTCTTTCGTAAACTCTAAACCTACCTACCTTAATTAATTGAGTTTCAAGCATAGCCTCATAATTATCAGGATTAGCTGCAGACCTTCTAATGCGATCATTTTGAAAGGTTTGTTCAAATTGAGATACTGCGACAATTGGGAGATTTTCTTGTGTGAATGAGTTGTTTATGAAGAAAATTAAAACTAATAATAAATATTTTTTATACAAAATAGCCCCCCTATTTTTTCTATATTATTCATGTACCTTATAGTACTCACTAACGCCAATCAACTTTGGCACAAAATAAAAATAGTTCTTAACACTCAAATAATTAGTGAAATCAATAAATCAATCTGATAAAAATTTTCTAAGAAGAGGGAAACGTTGGCATAAAGTCTTTATCTTCTGACCAATACAAAGTGTATCCATTGTATAAATCTGTTGCATCTCTGCAGGATGCAAATTCACTAAAAATTGGAAACATTTCACCTCTAACGTTTGCTTCAAATGCCTCAGTGGCTTTGTCCATCGATTCTTTGCTATTGGTGAAATTTCCCCACATGAAGCCATCCTCGTTGCCTTGTTGGAAATAATTGCCGTAATGATAAGAGGTGCCTTCATAACCGCCTTTGTTAACTGCATTATTAAATCCGGCTAAAAACCCTAATGCGTCTTCTTTTGAGCCTCCATTTTCGTACTCACAAAAAAGAATTTCAGCGTAAAAATATCCTGAGTCAGGTAGCTCGCCAAAAGCATTTGATGCCATAGGATAAGCTGTATCGAATGACTGTCTATTTTCTCCATCACAATCTAATACAGAGGTATATTTTTCTTCCCATGCAGCAGCATCCTCATTCTGTAACCATGCTCCCCAAGCATTATTTGCATCCTCCTGAGATGTCCACTGCAGTTCCCACCAAATGGTATCCTCTGATGAATTTGTTGCAACTGCTGGTGCATAGCCCCAAGATCCGACAAGACTATCACCCTCAAGAAGCTGTTGCCACTCAGAAATCATGCTTGTCATTGTTGCTGTACTCTGATCAGGCCCTGCCTTGCAAGCCATAAATTCTGTAAAGTAAGTTTGTGTGATATCAGTCTCAGCACTTTCAGGATTCTCAACTGCGCAATTTGTAATAAACCCTGCCGTTAGTATGCAAATTATAATTTTTTTCATATCTCTCCAGATGATTTTTTAATTACTTTATTCTCTCATTTCAATTATGTATGTCAAATTTATACACATAATTAACCTCATAGATTATTAAACACTTCATAAATTGACTCATCGCCTTGCATATTTAAATATAAATAACCAAAGAAAATCCACTGAAGAATAAGTACAGTGTTTAATACCCTTAGAGTTAACTTCCACCTGCCTTTAGCAACAAAGTTTAAATATAGAATCATGATTGAATAAATGGCAAGGGAAGCTATTTCGAAGTGTTGCATGTAACTATGAAGCATTTTTATATAATAATGTAAATTTATATATATTCCATCACAGCAATATGTTAATAATTAAGACTTGTTGAGTTATTATTAAAAAAAATGAAAATATACTCCAAACCACTAACGCTTTATGAGATAGATTTGCTTCACTATTCTTCAAATAACTCTGATAAAGAGTATTTTATTGATGCTTTAATTCTTAAAGCATTGGATAAAGATGCTAACAAATTATTTTCCTCTGAAGACAAAAAAACATTACTTTCTAAAGACAAATCAGAATTGGAGAGAATGTATTTGGAAATGTTTGCAAATGAATTGGGTAGTCTAAAAGTAATAAGTAGTTAGAATATTACCCATTCATCACTATGCATAATCGTCCCTTCCCAGTTTGATCTCTTCAATACATCGCTCATCATTGTTTCTAGGAGAATTCACTATCTTATCTACTGAAAAATATTCAACTCGTTCAGATAGAGATGAAGTAAAAACATCTTTACCTTTTAGCCAATCTCTACCTTCATTACTTTTCAACATGACGGGCATTCTATGATGAATCTTAGACAACTTCTCATTAGCTTCTTTAGTTATAATTGCACAGCCATTGACACCTTGATACTCAGTATAGATACCTGCGAAGTTAAAGACCTTGTTACACATATGGAAGTAGTATGGTTGTTTGCTGTCTCCTTCACGTAACCATTCATACCAACCATCAGCAATAATTAAACATCTTTCAGCCATTCTAAAGCTAGGCTTCTCTCTTAATGTTTCAGACCGAGCATTGATTAGGTTCATTGGTTCTTTAGCCCATGTAGGGCTGTAATGCCATCTCATTGTTTCCGGCTGAGTAGAACCACCTTCTCTATCAGTTAGCACCAGAACATCTTGAGATGGAGATACATTAAAGTTAGCTTTGATAGATAAACCGTATTCATCTTGTATCTGCTGAATATCTCTTAGTGTGAATCTTCCACACATCAAAAGTATTTGTAGATAAGGATTAGTAATACAATAGCAATAAATACTTTTATTAACTTTTTTTTAAAGGGGTCCATATCCCCAATAAATGCTTTTATTAACTTTTTAGTATCAATGTCGTCCATTTCTAAATAATACACTAAAAATTATTGCGCGAATGGACTCAATTTTGACTCAACTTTGAACTCATTTAGAAATTTTATTCATTGATTCTATTGGCTTTACTTGGACTCCCCGTGGACACAATGCCAAAAAAAAGAACCCTATAAACGTTATATCTATAGGGTTCTCAAAGAAATTGGCATCCCGTAGGGGAGTCGAACCCCTGTTGCCGAGATGAAAACCCGGTGTCCTAGGCCTCTAGACGAACGGGACTAGATTGCGGCAATTATAAAACCTAAAAAAGTTAATGAAAACCCTTGAAGGTTCATTTAATTCTATTATTTATTGCCTTTAAAAAGCCACGTAAAAAATTTCCTTCCATCTGATCGGGATAAAGTCTTCGAAACATTCTTTCCATTCTAGTCATGATTTGTTTTGGATTTTCTGGATCTACAAGCTCTAATGCTGTAACCGTATCTTCAAAGTGTTTGATAAGATTATTTAATTCCTCAGCGGTGTATGCTGGAAAATCTTGCCACTTGCTTAAGGGATCATTTTGCGCTGCTTGATAAAGCTCATAGCAAATCACCTGAGCTGACATTGCGATGTTTAAAACAGGATAGTTTGGATGTGCAGGAATGATTAGGTGCATGTTAGCTAATTGTAATTCTTCGTTGGTAAGCCCCCTATCCTCGCGACCAAATAAAATAGATACCTCAATTTTATTAGTTACTAATTCATGAATCTCATCAGCTGCATCTTTTACTGTTACAGTCGGCCAGTCTATGGTGCGCTCTCTTGCTGAGGTTGCATAAATTACTTTTGAATGTTGCACAGCGCTTTCAATGGAAGTAAATATTTTAGCTTCATTTAAAATATTAACTGCGTTCCCAGCTAAAGCAATTGCTTCTTGATGAGGAAATTTCTTTGGGTTGATAAGAGCTAGATTACTTAAACCCATGTTTTTCATTGCTCTCGCTACTGAACCAATGTTTCCCGGGTGCGATGTTTCAACCAAAACTATTTGAACAAGACTATTCATGGGATTCATATAACTATTATCATCATTTCCGCTACAATATGCGACATGTCAAAACCTGCATTGCTAAATGTAGCTATCATTGCTGCAAACATTGGAGCTGCTGAGCTAGAATTTGCTGTGAAAAAAGTTCACAAACTTGATGTCATTAAAAAGGGTCCTACCGATTATGTGACCGAGGTTGATCAAAGAGTTGAAACAATGGTGTTTGAAAAAATCAAAGAATACTACCCAAATGATAACTTCCTTGGAGAAGAGTCTGGTCACGAAATCAATACTTCAGATACTACCTGGATTTTAGATCCCATTGATGGAACCACTAACTTTATTCATGGTTATCCTCAATATTGCATTTCGCTTGCTTGCGTTGTCAATGAACAAACTCAACATGCTGTCATAATTGATCCAACCCGAAGAGAAGAATTTAGTGCATCAAAAGGAAAGGGAGCTCAATTAAATGGAGAGAGAATTAGAGTGAGCAACAGAAATGGACTGAAAGATGCATTAATAGGCAACACATCACATGTTAACGCAACACAAAATTATAACTTTGAAAATATTGCTACCTTTAGAGCGCTCTACAAACATAGCCTAACAATTAGAAGATCAGGATGTTCTGCTTTGGATTTGGCCTATGTTGCAGCAGGAAGACTGGATGGATTTTGGGCTAATGGGCTTGGAGTTTGGGATGTAGCTGCTGGAATGTTAATTGCTGAAGAAGCTGGCGCATTAACCAGTGATTTTCTAGGCAATCCTAATTACAAAAAAAGTGATCATTATTTATGCGCATCTCCGAAATGCTTCAAACCCATGCTAGAGGCCATCAAGCCAAACTTTACTGCCAATTAAGGCATATCATCAAACTCAGCACCCTCAGGTTCGGGGATTGCTAAGTCATCTTGGGTTATGGAAAGCCCAAGCAGCATATTTGCAACGACATAGATCGATGAATAGGTTCCAATCAAAACGCCAATTATTAAAGCCTGACTAAAACCTCGAATCATATCACCGCCAAATATAAATAGAGCGAACAAAACAAGCAAAGTTGTTAATGAAGTAATGAGTGTTCTTGCAAGGGTTTGATTAATTGAACGGTTAACTATTTCTTCAGGCTCAAAGCCTCTTTCTCCTCTAAAATTTTCCCTCATTCTATCTGAGACAACAATCGTGTCATTTAAAGAGTAGCCAATAACAGCTAACAATGCTGCAAGAACAGTAAGGTCAAAATCCCACGATAAAATAGAAAATAAGCCCAAGATAATTACGACATCATGAGCAAGCGCTGCCACAGCTCCTAAAGCAAACTTATACTGAAATCTAAAAGCCACATACAGCAAGATCATTCCCAAGGCCACTAACATGCCAAGACCACCCTGATCTCTTAGCTCTGAACCTATTTGAGGACCCACAAACTCAATTCTTTTAAGTTCTGTTGACGAATCTGCCTTTTGTAAAAATTTATAAATGACATCTCCAAGCTGGCTGTTGCCATCTTTATCTGCAACTTTGATTAAAACATCAGAATTAGAACCAAAGTTAACAACTTGAAAATCATCAAACCCATTGTTAAACATCAAATCTCTTATTTCAGATAAGTCAGCTGCATCATCGTAGGAAACTTCTATCAAGGTTCCACCGCTAAAATCCAAACCTAAATTCAGTCCTTTGAAACTTAGAGATCCAATGGACAGTATGAGTAATGCCAAAGAACCAATAGTTGCCAATCTTCGATAGCTCATGAATTTAATATCTAGGTTCATTAAACTCTGAGCTCCTTTAAATTTTTATTTCCATACATAATATTTATGATGGCTCTTGTGCCCAAGATAGCTGTGAACATTGAAGTTAAGATTCCAATTGATAAAGTAATAGCAAAACCTTTGACCGGACCCGTGCCGATTGCATAAAGAATTATGGAAGCTATCAATGTTGTTACGTTTGCATCAACAATGGTTACGAAGGCTCTAGAAAAACCTTCTTGGATTGCCGTTTGAGGTTCTTTGCCAGCTTTGAGCTCTTCCCTAATACGGGAAAAAATCAAAACATTAGCATCAACAGCCATACCAATTGTTAAAACAATACCTGCAATACCAGGAAGCGTTAAAGTGGCACCCAACAAAGACATAAAACCAGTTATCAAAACAACATTCGCAAAAAGAGCTATATTCGCTGCCAGTCCAAACCAGCGATAGTAAAAGAGCATAAATGCTATCACTGACAGCAACCCAATGATGATAGATCTAACTCCGAGTTCAATATTCTCTTTACCTAAACTCGGACCAACCGTCCTTTCTTCCACAAACTTCATGGGTGCAGCAAGAGCACCAGCACGTAACAGCAAAGCTAGCTCACTGGCTTCTTGCGGTGATCCAACCCCAGTAATCCTAAAATTTGTTCCAAGCACCGCTTGAACAGTTGCCAGACTTATTATTTTTTTCTCAATATAAGAAGACTGCTCGATAACATCTTCTCCATTTGAATCTTTTTTCAAAACAGATTTATTTTTTTGCTCAACAAATAAAACACCGAGGCGTCGGCCTATATTTCCATTAGTAGCTTTTTGCATCGCTCTTCCACCCTGCATATCGAGAGTAATATTGACTTGCGCAAAGCCACTTTCATCAAAACCTGAGTTAGCATTAGTGACTCTCTCACCGGCAACGATGATATTTTTTTCTAAAAAAGCGGAGCCCATTCTTTCATCTTGAAAATCAAATTCTTCTTTTCTTAATCTAGAAGAGGTAGATGCAGCTTCAAGCCTGAACTCTAAATTAGCAGTTTTACCAATGATTTTTTTTGCTGCTGTAGTATCTTGAACTCCAGGCAACTGAACAACGATTCTGCTGCTTCCTTGACGTTGAACGATCGGCTCACTAACGCCTAGCTCGTTCACTCTGTTGCGCAGAGTCATAAGATTTTGTCCAACCGCATAATCTCTTATTTCTTTAATTGCAGATTGGGAATAGGATAGTTCAACCAAATTTCTCAATGCATTTGGTCTTAAATCAAATAAAGACGTACCAAGAGGTGTAACGTTATCTTGAGTAAAAATTTTTAACGCTTTTGTGTAATCTTCATCACTACTAAATGAAAATAATAAATCTTTATTATCCTTTCTTGAGCTCTCTACATTAATCCGATCATCTCGAAATTTTTTTCTATATTCATTCAACAAAGATTCAAGACGGTTATCCAAAGCGCTATCGATATCAACCTCAAGTAGAAAATGCACGCCTCCTGATAAATCGAGACCAAGCTTCAAAGGTCCTCCGCCAATATCTCTCAACCATTGAGGAGTTGAAGGTTCAAGATTTAAAGCAACAATTGCTTGATCGAGCAAAGCTCTCTGCAAGGCAGCCTTACCAGCAAGCTGATCATCCAAGGAGTTAAATTTAGCAACAATGTTGTTTTCTTTTAATCCAACAGATTCAGTTCCAATATCTTTATTGTCTAAAATATCTCTAACTTGAATTAATAATTGCTGATCTGCAGACTTGCCTGAGTCAGTATAGGCAATTTGAATAGCTGGTTTAGCAGGATATAAATTGGGTAAGGAATAGATAATGCCAATGGACAGGACTGACAAAATAAATACATAAGTCCATATTGAAAATCTATTCATGATTTTTTTATTAATTTATAGATGCTATGGTGCCCTTAGGCAAAGTATTGGATATAGCACTTTTTTGAAGTTTAAAAGTAATATTTTCGCTGACTTCAATAGAAACATAAGGTCCATTGATATCTTTAATACGTCCTATGATTCCTCCGGCAGCCACAACTTCATCGCCTTTTTCAAGACCATCCATCATGCTTTGCAATGCTTTCATGCGTTTTTGCTGGGGTCGAATAGTCATAAAATACATCAAAGCCAAAAACCCTAAAAAAAATACGATTATTGGATCTGGTAACCACCAGGGTAAAAGTTGCTGTGTTTCATTCATACAATCTCCTTAGATTAAATGCTCTGGTACCTCTAAATGCCGCTTATTATAAAAGTCTTTTATGAACTTGGCGAATGTATCTGTTTCGATAGCTGTACGAATTTGCTGCATAAAATTTTGGTAATAATAAATATTGTGAAAACTGTTTAATATTGAGCCTAGCATTTCATTGGTTTTATCTAGATGGTTTAAATACCCTTGAGAATAATTTTTGCATACTTTGCAATTACATTCTGGATCAATTGGATTATCTGAAGTTTTGCTTGGTGCGTTTCTAATATTTAAAACGCCATAGGAGGTGAAAAGTTGTCCATTACGAGCGTTTCTTGTCGGCAAAACACAATCAAACATATCAATCCCAAAAAAAACAGCTTCAACAATATCCTCAGGCTTTCCCACTCCCATCAAATAATGGGGTTTCGAAGTTGGTAAATTAGGAGCTAGGAAATTAAGAATTTTTGTCTTTTCTACTTTAGGCTCACCAACACTTAATCCACCAAGAGCTATTCCATCAAAACCAATGTCCATTAAACCATTAAGTGATTGTTTGCGAAGATCCTCATGCATGCCTCCTTGGACTATTCCAAATAAAGCAGAGTCAGATTGGTGAGCCTCACAAGATCTTTTGGCCCAACGTAAAGATAGTTCCATTGAAGCTTTGGCTTGCTCATATTCAGCAGGATATGGAGTGCATTCATCAAGTACCATAACAATATCTGAGCCAAGATTTGCTTGAATGCGCATTGAATCCTCTGGGCTCATAAAACACTTATTTCCATCATAGGGAGATTTAAAACTTATGCCCTCTTCAGTAATTTTTGCAAGATCTCCAAGACTCCAAACCTGAAAACCTCCTGAATCTGTCAAAATTGGTTTATCCCAATTAGAAAATTTATGCAGTCCGCCAAATTGTTTCACTAACTCATCTCCTGGTCTAAGCATGAGATGATAGGTATTTCCTAGGATAATTTCTGAACCAGTTTCTTCAAGGTTCTCAACCTCTAAAGCTTTTACTGTTCCGTTTGTACCTACTGGCATAAAAGCAGGAGTTTGCACTTTACCTCTTGAAAAACTTAATTCTCCCCGCCTGGCATATCCGGATGTAGATAAAACTTTAAATTGCATTATCTTTCAATAGCATGGCATCGCCATATGACAAAAACCTATATTCTTCTGCAATGGCTATTTTATATATGTCCATCATTTTCTCGAAACCAATGAAGGCAGCAACAAGCATTAGCAATGAAGATTTTGGTAAATGGAAATTAGTGATCATATGATCAACCACTTTAAACTCATAGCCTGGAAAAATAAATAAATCTGTTTCTCCTGTGAATTCAGAGGGCTCATTTTGAAATGCCGTTTCAAGGGCTCTCATTGACGTTGTCCCAACAGCAATAATTTTACCGCCATTAGCTTTTACTTTCTTGACTTGATTAATCAACTTCAAATCTACTTCAACAAGCTCCTTATGAATCTCATGATCCTCAATGTTATCTGTCTTCACCGGCTGAAATGTTCCCGCACCAACATGTAAATTAACATAGCCAAACTCAATGTCATTGTTTTGAAGATTAGACAATAGTACTTGATCAAAATGCATGCCAGCAGTTGGAGCTGCTACTGATTCTCTCTTCTTAGGATCTGCATATACGGTTTCATATCTGTCCTCGTCTAATTTTTCTACTTCTCTTGTCATATATGGCGGTAAGGGAATTTGGCCATATTTAAGAAAAAGCGATTGGGGATTTACTGACCAATCTAAAATAAAAAAATTGTTTTTTCTGCCTTGAACCGTGGCAAAAAATTTTTTATTTTCGAATGTAAAAACTAATTCATCGCCCTCTTTTGGTGCTCTGGATGATCTTATTTGAGTTAAGGTTTGTTTCTTAGTAAGGAATCGTTCCAATAAAATTTCTATTTTTCCCCCCGAAATTTTTTTACCAAATATTCTTGCAGGAATAACGGAGGATTTATTCAAGACTAAAAGATCACCGCTATTAAAATAATTTCCAATATCACGAAAATTTTTATGTTCTATTGAATCTAAAGCAACTAACAGCCGTGAATCAGTCCTATTCTCAGCTGGATATTTAGCAATAAGGTGCTTCGGAAGAGTGTAGTTAAATTTTTCAGTTTTCATGCGAGGAGCTAATTCTAAAAGATGTTGAACTCGGCTACAATGACCGCCGTGCCCCATTGGCGGAACTGGTAGACGCGCGCGATTCAAAATCGCGTTCCTTCGGGAGTACCTGTTCGACTCAGGTATGGGGCACCATTATACTTAAGAGAAAAAATGAAAGATGTTGGGCAACATAATCGAATAGTCATAAAAGTGGGTTCTGCTGTTATTGCTCAACCTAATGGAAAACTGAATCAAGAGATTCTTGCAGCAATTTGTGAAGATGTAGCCTGGTTATTAAAAAAAAATAAAGAAATTTTAATCGTTTCTTCTGGTGCAATTGCTTTGGGAAGAAAAAAAATTAAGACATCTTCGAATCTTACTCTCGCAGACTCTCAAGCAATGGCTGCCCATGGTCAGATTGAATTAATGTCAGCATGGAAAAGACAACTGAATAAATTTTCTATTCCCATCGGCCAAATGCTATTGACCCCTAGGGATACTGAAATCAAAATCTCATCGCAAAATGCAAAACAGACAGTTACCAAACTCTTACAAATGGGCTGCTTGCCAATTATTAACGAAAACGACAGCACCGCAACTGATGAGATTAAATTTGGTGACAATGACTTATTAGCAGCAAAAGTTGCAAAACTAGTAAATGCTGATTTGTTGGTTGTTTTGTCAACCATTGATGGTCTTTATACCTCGCAAGAGAATATAGATTCAAAAAAATCAGGTGCCTTGATAACAGAAGTAACTAAAATTAACGCTAAAATAAAGAAGATGGCTGGTGATGCAAGTCAAATGGGTAAAGGCGGAATGATTTCTAAAATTGAAGCAGCAGAGATTTGTTTAAAAAATAACTGTGTAATGGTAATTACATCAGGTAATAATAAGAAACCAATAAGAGGTCTTTCAAAAAGAAAAAAATCAACATGGTTTATAAAAAAATGAATAAAGAGCTTTCCTCATTGCTTGATGAAATGGGCTTAAAGGCAAAAATTGCTAGCTCAATATTAAATACTGCATCCAGTGATCAAAAAAATAAATTTTTTGATTTGGCTATTGAATCAATTCAAAAAGATGCTGATACAATTCTTGAGGCTAATCAAGCAGATATTCAGCAAGCAAAAGAAAATAATAAGGATGAAGCCTTTATTGATCGCTTAGCTTTAGATAATGAAAGGCTTCAAGGAATATGCGATACGTTAGAGGCAATTAAATCTTTTGAAGATCCAGTTGGCAAAGTCCTTGCAACTTGGGATCGACCAAATGGATTAAATATCTCTAGAATTGCTACCCCCCTTGGCGTGATAGGATTAATTTTTGAAAGCAGACCAAATGTTGCTGCCGATGCAGGAGGTTTATGCCTTAAATCAGGAAATGCAGTGATTCTAAGAAGTGGAAAAGATGGTCTAAGATCTGCTGAAGCGATCGTCGCCTCTCTTCAAGTAGCATTAGTATCTGCTGATCTTCCAAAAGAATGCATTCAGATAGTCCCATCCGAAAGCAGAGATGCTGCAACCCTCATGTTAGAAGGACTTAATGGCTCAATTGATGTGATAGTGCCAAGAGGAGGCAAAAGCCTCGTTGCAGAGGTTGAAAGATCTGCAAAAGTTCCAGTTTTTGGTCATTTAGAGGGCATATGTCATATTTATATAGATGAGCATGCAGATGAAGAGAAAGCTTTAGCAGTCTGCTTAAACGCTAAAATGCGTAGAACCGGAATTTGTGGGGCCGTAGAAACAATACTCGTTAACGATAAGATTGCAGAGTCTTTTGTGCCTAAAATTGTTGCATCATTATCAGAATTAAACTGTGAGATAAGATGCTGTGAGAAAACAATTAATTTTGATGGAAGATCAGTACCTGCAACTGAAGAAGATTGGTCAACAGAGTACCTTGCTCCAATTGTAAGTTTAAAGTCTGTCTTAAATGTTGATGAAGCAATTAATCATATTGCGCAATACGGGACAGGACATACCGAATCAATAATCAGTGAGAATAAAGACAATCAAACTAAGTTTACACATTCTATTGATAGTGCAATTGTTATGATCAATGCTTCAACTCAATTTGCTGATGGTGGTGAATTTGGTCTTGGTGGTGAAATAGGTATCGCAACTGGAAAATTTCATGCCAGAGGGCCAGTGGGTGTAGATCAACTTACGAGTTTTAAGTACATTGTCTCTGGCAACGGACAAACAAGAGATTAATTTAAATATAGATATCGAATCGAGTTGTTTTACCAAAAACTTGGTAATTAATTTTTTTAGAAAATGGTTCAGCTTTAATAGGCCTCTTTACAATCATTTTTTGTATTGGCATTAAACTCAAGCACTCAAAATCTTGAATTGAATCGTTTTCTATCGATTCTATAGCAAGTATTCTAGCTAAATATTCTAATTGACCAGAGCCAAGTGCACTTTTTTTGCTCGTCGGATACATAGGATCAAAATAAATCACATCAAATTTTTGCCCCTTTGAAATATATGAGCAGGCATTTGCATTAATAAGAGTCAATGCTTTGAAAATTTTCTGATCATTGCTGCGATTAATCGCATCACTTAATAAGTGAAATAAAATTTTACTTTGTTCAACAGCTGTGACCTTATGGCCTAAACTCAGGAACAGCAAAGAATCCTGAAGCATGCCAGCTGTGCAATCAAGAATATTTAATGGGGCTTCATGTTTACCAAGAGCCTTTTTAATTAGCTTTTCGTGCTCTACCCTATTTGTCCGCCAACGTGTTGAACCAGAGTTAAAATCAATTTTAAATTTCTTAGTTGATCTAGCTTCTGGATGAAAAAACGATAAACCTGTTTCTGAAAGGTAAAGGTGACAATGTTGAATCATTTCTTTTTCATCACTTGAAGTGGTTCCAATGGAAGTTGCAAGAGTTTCAGCGGAAGATTTGCATTTATCTGATGAATATATAAGGGGTGGAATCATAGAAGCAAAAGAACAGCTCCTAATGCAACTCTATACAAAACAAATGGAGTCATGCCAATTTTTTCAACAAATTTGAGAAAACTTTTTATAGTAAAAAATGCTACAAAAGCTGAGCCAAAAAACCCCGTTAGGATTATTAACAAATCATTTAACTCTAGTGAGAAGGCCCCCTTTAAAAACATTAATATCAAAGCTCCCAAAATTGTTGGTATGCTCAGTAAAAATGCAAACTTTGATGTATCTTTTAGATTTAAACCTATAAGTAATGCCCCTGTAATGGCCATACCGGATCTTGAAGCTCCTGGAAAAATAGCTAAAGCTTGAAAGCAACCAATCATCAATGCAGCAGTCAATGTTAACTCTGTTAAAGATTTTGTTTGAGCAGAGGCCCTAAAAACTAAATATAACAAAACAGCAAATATAAGATTCGTCCATGCAATTGAGTTTGTATTGGCAAATCTAGATTCTGTGAAATCAGAAAGAACTAATCCTACAATAATGATTGGCAAGGTTGCTACTAAAAGGTTTAACCCCAACAAATAATTTTGTTGATCTCGGTTATTTGTCCATGGTTTCCATGCTCGAACCAAGCCCTGAATTTCTTTCTTAAAATAAAATATTACTGCTGCAAGAGTACCAGCATGCACCGATATATCAAAAACTATCCCAAAATCTTTTGTTCCAAAAATGAGAGATGGTAATAACAAATGTGCTGAACTTGAGACTGGTAAAAATTCAGTCAAGCCCTGAATCAATGAAAGAAGTAAGGCTAGAAAAAAATCTGCAATCATGATTTTTTATAGTCAGGTGTTTTTAGGTATACCGGATTTGCATCCTCAGGGAGAAAGTCTTGATTAGTTTCTAATTTTTTCTTTGCAATTATTGCAATAGACTCAGCACTTCCTATAGCTTGTGATAAAAAATTAGGATGCTTTTCTATTTGTTCTGGCCAACCTGACCCAGCAAAATAACAATCATCCTCATCTAAAATTTTTAATAAATGATCCATTTTGATTACTGATTCTTCTTCGATTGCGAGAACCTCATCATTTTTTTTCTCAAAAGAACAAAAATAACTTTCGTTTGCATCGGCTTCAATGGTTACAAAAATTTTTGCTTTATTTTCGTTTATCCAATAAGAAGACTCTTTTGCGATAGACTCTAAATTAGAAATAGGAACTAAAGGAAGTTTTTTTATTTCAGCAATAGCTTTTAAAAATGAAGCTGTGATTCTAAGAGCAGTATATGAACCAGGACCACAAGCAAATGCTATACAATTAAGAGCATCAAAACCCTCGTCAGAGTCAAATCCTATGCCTTCAAAGAGTTTATCCCAGTCTGGTCGCTCTTTTCGATCATGAGTTTGCCTAAAAGTATTGACTTCCTCATTGTTTAAAAAAGAAATCGATGAATAGTTTCCGCTTACATCAAATGACAGGATTTTCATTCAACTAAAAAGAACGTTCGATATCCTCAAATACTTTCTCAACTGCTTGAGAGCCATCTACGGCAACATATTTAAGTGAGCTCTTGCTTTCAAGCGATTTATAATACGCAACAAGAGGTTTAGTCTCATTTTGATAGACTTCTAAGCGATGCATAACTGTTTCGGGCATATCATCATCTCTCTGTATGAGAGGCTCCCCAGTAATATCATCAACACCCTCTTTTTTAGGTGGTTGATAGACAAGGTGATAATTTCTACCTGAACCTGGATGCACCCTCCTTCCTGACATTCTATCAACGATGACATTGTCTTCGACTTTAATTTCAATGACATGACTAAACTTAATATTGTTTTCGACACATAAATCTGCTTGGCCTACTGTTCTTATTCCACCATCAAATAGAAAGCCTTGATTACAATCAGGCTGAGAAATTCGATCTAAAATTAACTCAATAATTATCTGATCAGAAACTAAGGCTCCAGAGTTCATAATATTTGTTACC
>CABXVU010000007.1 GCA_902515775.1 uncultured SAR86 cluster bacterium | reverse complement strand
CATACAAGGTTACTGATGATTATTCAGTTTGGACCAATGATCTACTGGGAAAGATAATTGCAAGTAAAACAGTAATTCAACCAGGTAAATCAACTATTGGGCACAGGCTTAGTGACTCTGATGTTGTTTATATAATTGTTAACGGTAGAGGCTTAATGGAAGTCATTGAATATATGAATTCAGAGGAAGGTCATGGTACAGATCCAAGCCAGGGGATTGAGCATCAAGACTCATTTGAATTAACCGCCGGAGATGTAATTCTTGTTCAATCGGGTGACTTTGTTAAAGTTGTGAACGAATCTGAGCATGATCAGCTTACTTACCTAAGGGTATTTGATAGAGAAGGCTGGAGAGTTGAGCCTAGTTAGGACTTTTAGATTCCACCGAT
Source organism: uncultured SAR86 cluster bacterium (assembly GCA_902515775.1). GTDB lineage: Bacteria > Pseudomonadota > Gammaproteobacteria > Magnimaribacterales > D2472 > D2472. The sequence continues at coordinate 64,071 of CABXVU010000007.1, read as the reverse complement.
AATTTCGAAACAGCCTCATTTATAGAGTAAGCAACTGTTTTATTTTCACTTAAATTACGAATTGAAACTGTCTGAGCTGACATCTCCTCTTTTCCAATAACAGCCATAAAAGGTACTTTTGCATTACTATGCTCTCTGATTTTATATCCTATCTTTTCATTTCTTAAATCTAAATCAACTCGAAGATTAAACTCATCAAACTTTTCCTTTAGAGTCTCAGCATACTCATTTACTTCTTCAGTCACAGTCAATATAGCTAATTGAGTAGGAGCTAACCAAAGAGGCAATTTACCAGAATAGTTTTCAATTAAAATTCCAATGAACCTTTCAAAAGAACCAAGGATTGCCCTATGCATTAATACCGGTCTGCGTTTTGAACCATCCTCACCAATGTATTCAGCATCCAGTCTATCTGGGAGATTAAAGTCCGCTTGAAAAGTGCCACATTGCCATTCACGCCCGATTGCATCAGTCAAAACAAAATCAAGTTTTGGTCCGTAAAAAGCCCCATCCCCAGCTTCTACTTTATAAGGTATGTCCAGTTTTTTTATTGCTGATTCTAAAGCTGCTTCCGCCTTATCCCAAACCTCATCAGAGCCAACTCTTATTTCAGGTCTAGTTGATAATTTAATATCAAAAGACTCAAAACCAAGCTCAGTGTATATTTCAGACAGCAACGATATAAAGTCAGCAGTTTCGCTTTCTATTTGATCCTCAGTGCAAAAAATGTGTCCGTCGTCTTGTGTAAAACCTCTCACTCTCATTAGACCATGCATTGTTCCTGAAGCCTCGTACCTATGACAGGATCCAAACTCGGCAAGTCTAACTGGAAGATCTCTATAAGATTTTAAGCCTTGGTTATAAATCTGAACATGGCAAGGACAATTCATTGGCTTAAGAGCATTCACTCTCTTCTCATTCGCATGCTCTTCGTCAATTTCGGTGATGAACATATTTTCACGATACTTTTCCCAGTGGCCAGAAGATTCCCATAGCTTTCGATCGACAACCATTGGAGTATTGATCTCTTGATAGCCATTAGCAATTTGCTTTTTACGTACATAATTTTGCAATGTTATGTATATAGACCAGCCTTTTGCATGCCAAAAAACCATTCCAGGAGCTTCTTCCTGCAGATGAAATAAATCCATCTGTTTTGCAAGTTTGCGATGATCACGCTTTTCAGCCTCGTCAATTAGAGTTAGGTGCTTTTTTAGATCTTTTGCATTTTTCCAAGCAGTTCCATAAACTCTTGAAAGCATTTCATTTTTTGAATCTCCTTTCCAATAAGCGCCAGCAATTTTAGTAAGTTTAAAAGCTCCAACTTTGTCCAAACTAGGCAAATGAGGTCCTCGACATAAATCTATAAAGCCTGTATCACCTTGGCTATAGATTTGAAAACTATCTTCTTGATCAGATTCTTCAATTATCTTGACTTTATATTCTTCATTTATGTCTGCAAAACTCTTAATGGCATCCTTCTTTGAATGAATGGTTTTTATAATTTCAGATTTTGAAGCAACAATTTTTTCCATTTCCTTTTCAATTTTTGGCAAATCATCTATAGAAACTCTTTCCTCAGTTAAGAAATCATAATAAAACCCATTTTCAATTGTTGGTCCTATTGCCAACTTTGCTTCTGGATATAATTTTTTAATTGCGCGCGCGAGAACATGCGCTGCAACTGTATGACGCATAATTTCTAAGCCTTCTTCTGAATCAAGAGTATAGATGACAATATTAGCATCCTGCATTAAAGTATCACTCAAGTCCCTTTGATTGCCATCGACACTATATGCAATAGCTGCTTGGGCAAGCCCTGCCCCAATCATGCTTGCAATCTCGTAGCCACTTACGCCGACGGGAGCTTGCCTCTTAGATCCATCGGGAAATGTTATTGTAATTTCTTTGCTCATGATAATAGCCTTTGAGCACTATTCTAATATTTTTAACATCAAAGGTATATTTAACTCTAACTTTTAATTAGTTTGGCTTTATTCTAATATGTTAAACATTAATAATTTTGGAGAAAATCTCATGACAGTAAGTGTTTTATTAGAAGGAACTTTAAAAGAGGGCCTAGCAGATCAATTTGAAGAAATTTGTACTGATGCGTTCAATGTAACTCGTGCGTTTGACGGCTGTCAAAATATCAATTTAACTTTTAATGTTGAAAATAAGCAAAACTACGTTCTTACGGAAGTGTGGGATTCAAAGGAGCATTATGAAAAATATCTTGCTTTTAGAACTGAAGACGGAACTATTGCTGCTGTTACTGAGATGTGCTCAGAAGGTCCAACAATAAGAATATTTGATATAACCAGTGCTTAAGAAACAGCCTTCTTAGTTAAACGGATATAACAACTCCCTCCTAAGGAGTAGTTCTAGGTTCGATTCCTGGAGAGGGCACCATTTCTTATTCGCTTTCCTTCAATAGATATTTCATAATCTTTCCTGCAGCATTTGTCGGTAAATCCTGCATGAACTCTACTATCCTTGGGACCTTATAATTTGCCATATTTTCTTTAGACCACTTAATAAGGCTATCAGAATTTAAATCTTGATCAGGTTTTAAGACAACAAATGCCTTAGCAACTTCTCCCATTCTTTCATCCTCAATCCCAATAACAGCCGCTTGCGAAATTGAAGGATGATCACATAGAATATTTTCAATTTCAGCCGGATAAGCATTGAAACCACCAACAATAAACATATCCTTACTTCTGTCGGTAATTTTTATATAGCCATTTTCGTCAAGTATTCCTATATCCCCTGTATGAAGCCATCCATCATCATCTATTGCTTCTTGAGTGGCCTCAGGATTATTGAAATATCCTTGAGTGATGTTGTAACCTCTTACTAAAATCTCTCCAGGTTCGCCAGCTGGAATATCTTGACCATCTTGATTCACACATTTAACTTCTACATCTGCAATGGCGCAGCCTGAAGTTGTTGCAATAGTCTCATAATCATCATCAGGCGTGCACATAGTCACCACGCCAGTACTTTCTGTAAGCCCATAGGCTGTAATAACAGTGTCAAAACCTAACTTTTCTTTCATATCTTTAATTAGCTGAACAGGGATAGATGCTGCCCCAGTGACTCCTAATCTCAATGAAGATATATCCATTATTTCTATTAAATTGCTTGTAAGAATAGATTGATAGAGAGTTGGTGGACCAGGAAGCATCGAGATTTTTTCTTTATTAATTATCTCAATGATCTTATCTGCATCAAAAACAGGACATGGATATGCAGTGGCACCTCTCATAATAGACGCAAGCCAACCAGCCTTGTAGCCAAAAGTATGAAAAAAAGGATTAACAATTAAATACTGATCTTTTTCATTCAAGCCAATATAAGATGACCAATAATCAAAAACTTTAATATTTTGTTCATGAGTCGATATTACCCCTTTGGGTTTACCAGTCGTACCGGAGGTAAAGATTATATCGGCCATATCTGATTCGTTGATTTCAGGAAATTTAGCCTCTGACGCATGCTCTTTTAAGCTCTCGATAGATTTAATTTGGTCACTAAGATCATTTTCATCAAGTGAAATTTGATGTTGAAGATGAGGTAGTTCTTCGTTTTCCAATAATTTAAAGTAATTAGTTCCAAGAAAAGTTTTAACACTAAACAAAATTTTGGCTTCTGCATTATTTAATATGTACGCCGCCTCTTTGCCTTTCATTCTTGTGTTTATAGGTACTAAAACTCCTCCTGCCTTATGTATTGCAATGCCTGCAAGAACCCATTCATTCATATTTGGGGCCCAAATAGCTACACGATCTCCAGGCAGAATACCTAGATTGATAATGTGGGATGCAATGTTGGTTGATAATTTATTTAAATCTGAAAAAGTTAATGTTTCATCATCAGAAATCAATGCAGGCTTTGAAGAATAGTTCTTGGCTTGATGCTTAATAAGATCAGGAATAGTAAGTTTTGTTAATGATTTCAATCTAGTATCCTCGCCCATCTATAATCATATTTGTAATATTTTAATCCAATAGAGGATTCTGAAAATCTTACACCGGGCAAAGAAGAAATTTCTTCATATAGTACTTTTGAAAGCTTAGTGACATCCTCTGCAAGAATAAAAACCATTAGGTCATGACGGCCCAATAAAGTTGAAACAAACCTTACTTCTTTCATTTTTGAAAGAGCTTTTGCAACTGAATCTTTAGAGCGCGTTTCAACATCCAAACCAACAAAAGCCAAAGAAGGATTTTCTAAACGGTTAATGTTATTGATTACAGAAATTTTTATTACCTTATTTTGAATAAGTTTTTGAATTCTATTTCTAACAGTGCCCTCTGTAACTCCAATTACTTTCGCCATTTGATTATTTGACATTCTTGCATCTGCACCTAGCAATTGAATGATTTTTTTATCAGTTTGGTCAAGCTTCATTTGCAAAGGGAGTCCAGTCAGTTTCAAATTTATACACACTAGATGCTATTGCAGGAGCAATACTTTTTATTCCAGCAATTGATGGCAATGTTTCATCTAAAAATATTTTTGTTTCATGTAAGCTTTTAGTTGCGCATAGAATTTCTATATCTTGTATTCCACTGACAACATTAACGCTAAAAATTTCTTTCTGATTTGAAAGTATCTCGGCTACCTCCTCTAATTTATCACCCTGTACTCTAATTCCTACAGGAAGCAAATAATCATAGCCACACTTTTCAAAATCAGCTATGGCTATAATTTTACAAAAACCTCCATCGATGATTTTTGATAATCTTTTACTAACAGTTACTTCGTTGATAGACAATTTTTCAGCAATTGATTTTGCTGGTGCACGACCGTCGAGCTCTAAGATTTCTAAGATTTTATGGTCAAGATCATCTAGCGAAACTTTCACTTTATAAAATGCTTTTTAGTTAAGAATTAGAATTCTCTTTTTTTAAGATCCAATCCAGAGGGAATATCTGCTCTATTGACTAGAAACTGTCCATACCATTTTCTTAACTTTCTAAGTGGGCCATCGCCATCACATACTACTGGATCGGGTATATAGATCTTATTTTCCCAAATCGCAACATCTTGCCCAAAAGCATAATTATTTGCATCGACATATCCCTGAATAAAAGCTGCCTCATCTTCAGCTGACATACCAGGAACTTTTTTTACCATAACCCCAAAGTTAATTTGAAATGATGTCAATGTTAATGGAATGTGAGTTACTGCAAGCCTGCTCTCAACCTTCATGCCGTCATGCACTGCACTCATGTATGTTGTCATATAGGCTGGGCCCTCATAAGTTGCTTGTGAAAAAAGATCGCGTCCGAGAATAGGACTGTCTGCTGTCATTTCTTGGGTGTAAGTATGGTCCTTAGCTTCATTCCAAAAGCCTTCGAATGGAGCCTGGTGCACAGGACCAAAATGACCTTTATCTGCCATATTGTCTATAAGTTCACGGCAATTATTTTTTACAAGAAAACTAGCCATTCCATATTCTGACCACTCATCGGAGTAACACTCTTCAATTTTTTTTGGCAGATAATCAGGATCCCCATTTTCAACATCATGCCAAACTAAAACCATTTGATTCCTTTCCAAAACAGGCCATGATTCCCCGTCACCAACATCAATACTAATTCCATCATCTGTTCTAAGAACTTTAATTTTTCTGTTAAATCCAAATATATTTTTAGTCTCTCCAACAGGAAAATCTCTCTGATGACCAAGCGCAAACCAACCTCTAGGGAATCTATCCGGAAGGTCGCTGGTTAAAACATCTTCTTTAAAAACTGAGCTCATCTATTCTTTCTCCATTTAAATCTGCAGAATTACCATCTCTATCAAACCAAACATAAATTGAGCCGTCAAGTTCATCCACTTCCCATGAACGAGTAACAGCTTTTGGAGGTATCCTCTTTGCATAAGGTACTTCATTGCATGGACCCTCTCCAGACCATCGCCACGCATGGAAAGGACACCTAATTCCATCTTCTTCAACCTCCCCGCAAGCCAATGATGCACCCATGTGTCTACAATATAAGTCGAGTGCTGATAATTGATCATCTTTGCCTCTCCATACTACGATTTGCGTAGGAAAATCGTCCACTTGTATGGCCTCCATTGAACCTATGTCATTGCTATCAGCAACTTTATACCATCCAGGCTTCAGTTGAGCTTTCTTTGGGTCTCTCTGTTCTGGTAAATCAGGTGCTATGAGTTCTTGATCAGTCAAAATTTTCTCCCTATATCATCTAATCCAATAATTACTATTATATATATATTGAAATTAATCAACGAGTATCAAAGCAATCAAATTAGTCAATCGCTTGATTCTTGATTGAATTTAGATACTACCTCTTCTGCCATTGAAAGCTGACTAATATCCTTTGAAGTAGGGACTAACAGAACATCTGTTGCGCCCAACTCTTTAATTTCAACTAAAAAATTGTATAAGTCGTTTTGATTTCCAGAAAATCCTGCTATTTCAGATAAATTTTTTGCAAGATCTTTGCCCATCCATCCTAAATATCTTGTTAAGTGAGTCTTAATATCATCCCGACCCATATCTCCTAATCCAAACCAGAAACTTGTTATTAGCCTTGGAGAAATTTTTTTCTGACTAAACGCCTCTTTTACTCTGTTAAACGAATCATTAATTTCTTTTAGATCTGCATTAAATGAAAAACCTGCTAATCCCTCTGCAAAATCAGCTGACATTGACATTGCCTTTGGTCCAACTGCGCCTGCTAGAATTTGAGGTCCAGCCTTTGAAAAGGTGTTTGGGCCCATTTCTTTATGATAATCTTTCGACCAAACTGACTGCATGGTTTTCACATTCTTTGCAAGAGTTGCCCATCTTCTATCTGACCAATTGGAATTAATGGCAGTATAGTCTTCTTCTCTTCCTCCAACACCAACACCAAGAGTGAATCTGCCCTCTGCAAGCATATCAATTGTTGCAAATTGTTTAGCGCTAAGGATAGGATTATGCATTGTTAGAATAGACACCGTTGCAATAATCTCTACTTGATTAGTCCAAGCGGATACGGCACTTAAAGTAGAAATAAATTCGGGATTTGGAAATAAAATTCTTTCTCCAAGAGCAATGTGAAACCAAGGACCTGTATCAATTTTTTTAGTCCATTTTTCTAGATCTTTTCTTGTAAGATCAGGCTCCATGACCGGGAGGGTCATGCCAATTTTCATGACCTAGATTTTTGTTTTATTAAATCAAGTGCAACATCGACAATCATGTCCTCTTGACCTCCAACCATTTTTCTTTTACCTAACTCAACCAAAATTTCTCTGGTATCTAAATTATAGGTCTCAGCCGCTGACTCGGCGTGCCTTAAAAATGATGAATAAACTCCTGCATATCCTAGGGTTAAAGTTTCCCTATCTACTCTTACAGGTCTGTCTTGCAAAGGCCTAACCAACTCCTCTGCCGCATCCATTAATTTAAATAAATCTGTCCCATGCGACCATCCAAGCCTATCAATGGCTGCAATAAAAACTTCAAGTGGGGCATTGCCTGCACCAGCTCCCATTCCAGCCAAACTTGCATCAACACGATTTGCTCCATTTTCGACTGCAACAATAGAGTTAGATACGCCCAATGATAGATTATGATGAGCATGCATACCTGTTTGAGTTTTTGGATCTAGTGTATCTTTAAAAGCTTTAAACCTATCAGCGACGTCTTCCATGCTTAATGCACCTCCTGAATCTACAACATAAACACATTCAGCTCCATATGACTCCATAAGCTTAGCTTGATTAGCTAAATTTGATGGTGAGGTCATATGAGACATCATTAAGAAACCAATAGTATCCATTCCCAACTCTCTTGCAAATTCTATATGTTGTTTTGAAACATCTGCTTCTGTGCAATGCGTTGCAACCCTCACAGATCTAACTCCAAGATCCCAAGCCCACTTGAGGTCTTCTTTTATAGCAATACCTGGCAAGATTAAAGTTGTTAGCTTTGAGTGATCCAAATTTTCAGCAACAGCGCCTATCCATTCTTTATCTGTATGCGCACCAAAACCATAATTAAATGATGATCCTGCTAACCCATCCCCATGAGCAACCTCAATAGCATCAACTTTTGCATCATCCAATGCCTTTGCAATTTCAATGACATGGTCAAGTCCATATTGATGACGGATAGCATGCATACCATCTCTTAATGTTACATCTTGGATATATAACTTTTTCATGAATTTAACTTTATAAGCTCATGCGCTGTTCCCATTGCAGCTGAAGTCATGATATCTAAATTTCCTGCGTATGTGGGAAGATAGTGACCAGCTCCTTCGACTTCAAGAAAAATTGAAGCTTTTAAACCTTCAAATTCGCCATATCCAGGAATGGAACAAGGATTATTAGAACCAAATCTTTCAAATTGAACCTCTTGTTTAAGTCGATAGCCCGGTACATAAGATTGAACTCTTTTAACCATTGACTCAATGCTTTCTTTAACTAACTCCTGGTCAGTTGGATCACACAAAGTAAAGACAGTATTCCTCATCAACAAGGGTGGCTCTGCTGGATTTAATACAATTATTGCTTTTGCTTTATCTGCACCTCCAACCTTTTCGAGACCAAGGGCTGTAGTCTGAGTAAACTCATCAATGTTTGCTCTTGTTCCTGGCCCTGCGGACCTAGAAGAGACTGATGCAACTATCTCAGCATATTTCACACTGGATACTTGATTTACTGCAGCAACCATTGGAATGGTTGCTTGGCCTCCACATGTGACCATATTTACATTCTGTTGCTTTAAATGCTCAGACAAATTTACAACAGGCACACAGTATGGACCAATTGCAGCAGGAGTTAAGTCAATCATCTGTTTTTTATCTTTTGCAATTAAATCATGATGAGTTTTATGGGCGCCTGCTGAAGTTGCATCAAAAAATATCAAGGTATCTTCATACTCCTGCATTTGCATAAATCCCTCTAATCCATCTGAGGAAATAGGAATATTTAAGGATTTTGCCATTGCAAGGCCCTCTGAGTCAGGATCGATCCCAATGACACCATTCAATGTCAAATAGTCAGAGGTATGAATAATTTTAAGCATTAAATCTGTTCCAATATTTCCAGATCCTATGATTGCGCATTTTGTCTTATTCATAGTTAAATAAAATTGATTTCACAGGTTCCAACACCTTTAAGATTCATTCTAAATTTATCTCCAGCTTGTGCAGGTTCTAATGGCACCAATGAACCTGATAAAATATATTCTCCTGTAAGCAATGGTATATCATATTCACCCAAAGTATTAGCTAGCCATGCAACTGCTTCGGCCGGATGCCCTTGAACTGCAGAACCCTTACCTGAAGAGAGAAATTCCTCATTTTTAAAAACCTCAACCTCTAGTTCATCCATTGCAAACTGATTTGGAGAAACTGCGCCCTCACCTAATACAAAAATTCCACAAGATGCATTGTCTGCAATAGTATCTTGAATCTTAATTTTCCAATCATCTATTCTTGAATCAACTATCTCAAAGCAAGGAATAATTTTTTCTGTTGCCGCGATAACATCCTCTTTGGTAATACCTGGTCCATGGAGGTCTTCTTTTAAAATAAAAGCAATTTCAGCTTCAGCTCTAGGTTGAATCAAATACTCTGAAATTAAAAAATTTGATTTATTTTTTACTTGCATTGTATTAGTTAAAAAGCCAAAGTCCGGTTGGCTTACACCAAGCATTTCTTGCACAACCTTACTTGTTACACCAATTTTCTTACCAATAACTTTTTCTCCCTCAATCTCTCGATGAGAAAGGAATTTCTTAGAAATCTGATATGCATCATTGATATCTATATCTGGATACCTATCAGTCAAAGGCTGAATCATTTTTTGCTTTTTTAATGCTGAAAATAACTCGAATGCAATATCAGCAATAGTACTAGGGTTCATGCTCTAGAATTTAAAAAGTTAATACAAGCGTTATTAAAAACTGTTTCCTGCTCAATCATGACCCAGTGTCCACATTGACTAAAAAGCATTATCTGGGAATTTGGGCAATCATTACCTATTTTCATGGCGCCTGAAACTGGAATGAACTGATCATTCATCCCCCAAAAAGCCAGAACTGGTTGAGTAATAGATGGAAGATCTGATTCCATATTGGGTATATCCATTGTTGCCATTACTTGGGAATTCATTAGCGGCAGAATTTCCATTCTCTCATCAATCATCTCTTTAGTTATTATTGATTTGTCATATGGAAATAGCTCAAGCAAGCCCTCTATTTTCTCTTGATCCATATCACCACCTAAAAAATCAGAGAGTAATTTCTTAATCCCAGGCATTGAGTTATAAACTTCAAAATCCTCTATACCTCCTGGAGCCATCAAAATTAGCTTCTTAACTCTTGCAGGATGATCTAAAGCAAGACCAATTGATAATGCACCACCTAAACTATTTCCCAATAAAGAAAATTCCTCAATTTTAAGGGCATCAACAAACTCAATTATTTTTTTGTTGAAATATTGCAATGAATAAATTTCATTATCTGGCTTAGATGAAAATCCATATCCGGGAAGATCTGGCAAAATTACTCTGAAACCTGCATCCCTTAAGGCAATAAAGTTATTTTTAAAATTTGTATGTCCAGATGCTCCAGTGCCACTTCCATGTAAAAGAAGAACAACATGACCATCACCTTCATCATAATAATGAAATTTGAAGTCATCATTAACTTCAATAAACGATCCTTTCGGAATCATGAACTAAATCCTAGTAAGCGTTATTGGCAGGCCGTCAATAGGACGAGGCAAGTGAACATGCTGAAAAGCAGGATTGTAATCAGATCTTAAATTGATCTTATAGTTTTTAAGAAGCCTAAATAAATATAATTTCGCATTCATCATTGCAAAGTGCATTCCAATGCACTTATGCGCCCCGCCGCCAAATGGGACATAACTAAAACCATGTCTTTTATGCTCAGCTCGCTCAGGGGAAAATCTCATTGGATCAAAAGTATAAGGATCGTCCCACCACTGCTCCATTCTATGGGTAAAAGGCGGGCTGATCATTACTACAGTGTTTGCAGGAATATCATAACCAGCGACATTCACGTCCCTTGTTGTGCGCCTGTTTAAAACCATCACCGAAGGATAAAATCTTAAGGTTTCTTGAAATACATACTCAGTCAAATTCATTTCAGCCAGGTTTTCAAAGGTCGGCATTTCGTTAGTAACGCTGAAAATTTCATTTCTAACTTTATCTTGCCATTCAGGATTTTTTCCAAGGTAATAAAGAATATTTGTTAAAGCACTTGTTGTAGTATCAAATGCAGCAAATAGTAAGAATGCAATATGTCCATCAATATCAATATCATCTAAGTACTCTCCATCTTCATCTTTCGCGTTGCAATATCTTGTAAACATGTCCAAACCATTGCTGCCCCTTCTTTTAGGAATATTTTCAATAAAAAATTGTCTTAGTTCCTCTCTAGCTTTGAGTGATTTTCTAAATTGAAGGAATGGAAGATCATAAGGTAGCGGAGTAATTAAACCCTCATTTATCTCAGAGAAAAGGTGTCCTAGTTTTTTTGCTTCAGGACTTAATTCATCTAATCCGATAAAAACTCTTGCTGCAACATCCATTAAAGTTTTTTGAATATTATCGTAAAAAATAAATTCTTCGTTAATTGGAAGATCTTGAATGCGCCTTTCTTGGATAGGAATTAACATATCCACATATGTTTTCAATGCATCATTTTTGAATGCTGGTTGAGATGCTCTTCGCGTCCTTTTATGTTTTGCATCATCCCTTGTTAACATTCCATCAGGATAAAGACCTCCCAATGAACTTGCATAGCCGCCAGCAACACTGAAATTACCTTTTGGGTCAAACAATGTAGCCTCATTAAATTCTGGGCCTAAACACATTAAAACTCTTTGATTCTTTACCATATCCAATCGGGAAACAGGTCCATATTTCTCATAGTGCTTATTGCACATAGCGAGCGTATCTTTAACAAATTCAACAGTTTTGCCTAGAAATGGCAATCCATACTCTCCAGGAAACATTGAGAGATCTCTGTTATCAGGAGCTAATGTGTTTAAATCTGACATAGTTTTACCATTATGAATTTTTTGCAACTAATTTCCACCAATAATTTGGAAAAAATCTTCTTATCCTAGTAGCGTACACTGCCTCTTTAGTAGGGTAGCAAATTATCTTATCGGTCAGTATATCTTTTTCAATTTGATCAACCACTTCTTCGGGATCACAAAGCATGCCCTTTTCAACCGCACTATTAATGACATCTGGAGCATCAGTTTCATCAACAAATCTCATTAAGGGTGTATTTGTTTGAGCTGGACAAACTACCATCACTCTAACATCAGTGTCTTTAACCTCTTTTGCTAAGATTTCTCCAAAGATATTAACAGCTGCCTTAGAAGCACAATATGCTGACATATTTTCGAGAGGGCATGTGCCTGCAATTGAACCAAAAAGAATTATTTGACCACTATTTTTTTCAAGCATTGATGGTAAGACGTTGCTTACAATATTTACGGTACCCTCATAATTAATTCGCATTAAATTGTTAATAGATGAAGAGTCTAAATCTTTGATACTGCCCATTGGCATGACTGCCCCTGCATGAGTGACTCTATCAATTGACCCGATTTGATTGGTGACCTCAATAACCATTTGCTTCACAGCTTCAGAATCTGCTAGATCACAAGGAAAAATTGAAATATTATTTGATTCTTGCTTAAGTTGATTGAGATTTTCTTCATTGACGTCTACGGCTGCTACATGGACGCCATCAGCTGCAAGACGCTTTGCAGTAATCTTCCCCATTCCACTGGCTGCTCCAGTTATTAAAGCATTTTTAATTTCCATATTTTTCTCCCTAAAAATAAACTATATCACTAAATATCTGCTTGTTGGGATTACTTCAATTTTTGAAAAATCAATAAAAGCATTACAACTATCCATCATGATTTCAAGGTTTTTTTTCATTAAGGTTGCATCTCCTCTGGCTGCATAAAATTCCTCTTGATCTGACATAGCCTGGCTAGGAAAACATTCTTCAACAATAGCAATAAAATCTGGCGCTTGTTTTTGAAGTTTTCTAACAACTGAATTTTGTACATAAATAAAATTAGATTGAGTCTCAATAGCTATTTTAGTGTGATGATGAGTCCAATGATCAAACCAATCAAATCTATCGATATTATCTGGCTTTTCAAGAAAAACAATTTGAGAAAATCCTTCAGTTCGTTTGTTTAAATTTTTTGATTCATCAACCTCAATAATTTTAGATTCACTTACAATGTAACTAAATAGTTTTTCAGCATGTGATTCAAATACTTTTAGCTTTTGCTCAACATGAAATAAACTTTTTACTTTTAAAAAAACAATTGCGTTTGGGCTTGGTGGATAAGAGGATTGAATCAGCCCTGAAGCCTTTGAAACGTCTTTATCTGGAAGATTTACTTGATAGCTTGTTAAGTCAGACTTTAAATTGGATGGTATTTCACTAAGTAAAAAATTTTTAAAATCATCTTCATTTATTTCATGGTTTTTCCAAATCTGAATTACTATTTTTTCCATCAGGCTCTTTGAGATGAAGCTGAAATTATTTCACCAGTCATATAAGAAGAAAGATCTGAGGCTAAAAATAAGATAATGTTTGCTATTTCCCAAGGCTCAGCTCCTCTTCCATAAGCTTCCATAGATGCAAGCTCAGAAATTAATTCATCTGAATTAGTTTTTGAGAGATGAGGATTTATCGCAAGACTTGGTGCTACTGCATTAATTCTGATTCCAAATTCAACAGTCTCTATTGCAACACATCTTGTTAAAGCCATTACTCCAGCCTTTGCAGCTGCATAATGAGATTGGCCAGCTTGCGCTCTCCACCCAAGAACTGAAGCATTATTTACAATTACTCCTTGAGTATCTTTCAAAACAGGTATGGCTGCTCTCATAATTTTCATTGCTCCATTCAAAGTAACATCCATAACTAAGCTCCATGCTTCATTGGTCATTGACTCTAGAGACGATTCTCCACCTAATCCTGCATTATTGATTACGCCATCTAGATGAGAAAAACGAGTCAGGGCTTGTTTGAACATTGAATCTATCTCTTGGTCATTTGTAACATTACAAATACATCCATCTACTTCTCCAAGTTTTAAATCTTTAAGGGTTTGGATTGCTTGCTCTAATCTAGCCTCATGAACATCAGATATAAAAACATTAGCACCTTCCTCAAGAAATCTTCTTGCTGTAGAGAATCCAATTCCTGAGCCAGCTGCAGCAGTAACAAGCATGTTCTTTCCCTGAAACAAGTTTCTTCCATTCGGATAATTTGGGGTTAATAAATTGTTCATGAGCAATTCTCTAAAATAGTTACATTAGCTTGTCCGCCGCCTTCACACATAGTTTGCAAACCGTATCGAAACTTCTTTCTTTTCATAGTATGTACCATGGTTGTCATCAGCCTAGCACCAGTCGCACCAAGGGGATGGCCCAGAGCTATAGCGCCCCCATTAGGATTAATTTTACTCATCGGATAATTCATTTCTTTTTGCCATGCCATAGCAACCGAGGCAAAAGCCTCATTAATCTCAACAACATCTATGTCATTGAGACTTATGCCAGATTTTTGAATAGCATACTCAGTAGCTGGCATTGGTGCTGTTAACATCCAAATTGGGTCATCAGCTCTTACGCTAATGTGAGCAATACGAGCTAACGGATTAATATTGTGTTCTTTTAAAATTTTCTCGGAAACAATTAAAATAGCTGAAGAAGCATCTGCATTCTGAGAGGAAATTGCTGCAGTGATGTCATGACCTTCGACCAGTGGATTTAGTGAGGCCATTTTTTCTAATGAAGTTTCAGCCCTGGGAGTTTCATCTTGGCAAAATGTTCCAACCGATATAATTTCGTTTTCAAAATATCCACTTTTTATAGCATGAATTGCCTTTTGATGACTTTGATAGGCATAATTTTCCATTTCCTCCCTGGAAAGATTCCACTTTTTAGCAATCATTTGGGCAGAATTGAATTGGCTTACCTCTTGCTTGCCATATCGCTCTAGCCATCCTTTTGATCCAGAAAAAGGATCGTCAAAACCCAATGATTGACCAGCTAACATTGCATATGAGATAGGAATCATATTCATGTTTTGCACTCCACCAGCAATAACAACATCAGATGTACCAGACATGATTGCTTGGGCAGCAAAATGCACTGCTTGCTGAGAAGATCCACATTGTCGATCAACAGTTGTTCCAGGAACATGCTCAGGCAACCCTGCAGCAAGCCAACAAGTTCTTGCAATATCTCCAGCTTGAGGCCCAACAGTATCAACACAACCAAAGATTACGTCTTCAACTAAGCCAGGATCAAAGTCTATTTGCTCAAATGTAGCAGAGAGAACCGATGCTCCAAGATCAGCTGGGTGCATGCCTGATAAAGACCCTTTTTTCTTTCCAATTGGAGTTCTTAAGGCGCTTACTATAAATGCATCTTGCATAAATTTCCTTTAAAAAGTGTATAAAACACCCAACTCATCTTTTGAAGTTGTTAGTGTTTTATAAATTATATCTTGTTGCTTGTCCTCATTACCCCAGCATGCCATTAAAGACCAAGCTTTTCGCATGTATATATGGAGGTCCATTTCCCATGTATAACCCATAGCACCATGAGCTTGAATGCTATTTTTGCATGCCAATTCAGCTGCTCTTGCACTCATATATTTTGCATGAGAGCAATGCAAGTTAGACTTGGGATTTTTATCTAATAATGAATGAGCAGCTCTGTACACAGTGGGCTTAGCGAACTCAATCTCCACGGCAATATCTGCAAGCATATGTTTGATAGCTTGAAATGATCCAATAGGTTTTCCAAATTGATTTCTATCAAGAACATATGCAGAACTCAAATCCAACATCTTTTGAGCTAAACCAATTAACAAAGCAGCTGTCATGAGAGAGCCCCTTGCAGTAACTGCAGAGTTTAATGTTTCAAAGTTTTCAGATGAAGAAATAGATTTCTTAATTGAATCAATTGCAGAAAGCTCTCTTGATGGATCATTTGATGCAAGTGGCTTGAAATTGAGATCATCTTTAAGAATAAATTGATAAGTACTTTCATCAAATAAAAGAAGTGCTGCTGCATGACTTAAAAATAATGGATTTGGAGATAATGGATGAGCCAATGCAATATATTGATTACCAGATTCATGAATGCTCTTGATTTCATCCTTCAAACCTTCTGGAAACAATGGCATCAGGTCATTTACTAAAAAAGTTTGCTCTGCAACAGGCTCCGGTAAACCAGCATATCCCATTTCCTCTACCATTAATGCAAGAGCAACCTGATCCATGCCAAGCCCCCCATCTTCCTCAGATAAATTTGAACTTAAAACTCCTAACTCTGAAATTTTGTTCCATCTAGACTGATTAAAAGATTTTTTTGCAGACCAACCATCCCTGATTGATGAAGGTGTGCATTCATCTGCCAAAAGTGATTTTATAACATCCTTGAATTGAGTCTGTTCTTCAGTAAAATTAAAATTCATAATCTACTTTGGTAATCCCAATAGTCTCTCAGCGATAATATTTTTTTGAATTTCATTGGTGCCTGCATAAATTGGTCCGCCATAAGAAAACATAAAGCCTTTTATCCATTGAGCAGCATCATGCTCAGAAGAATTAGATAATTCAGCACTGGCGCCAAGAATTTTAAGTGCAGTTTGATGCATCATATGATCTAATTCAGACCAAAAGATTTTACCCAAACTTGATTCAGAACCAATTGATCCACCAGCAAGCATCTTTGAAGCAGTATGATAGATACTTAAAGCATATGATTCTGATTGAGCCCAGGCTTCCACTATTTTTGATTGCATCATTGGTGAACAATGTTCTTCATTTTCGATATACAGATTAAGTAGCTTTGCTGCTGTTTGTTGGAAACGGGCTGGACTTCTTAACATAAGGCCTCTTTCAAAACCTGCTGTTGCCATGGCAATCTTCCATCCTTCACCATCTCCTCCCAATAAATTTTCAACAGGCACGATCACATCATCGAAATATATTTCAGCGAAACCTGGTTCGCCATCAAGTTGAGGGATTGGTCGAACTGTTACTCCCGGCAAATCTAAAGGAACTAAGATGAATGAAAGACCTCTGTGTCTTTCAGAATCTAGATCGGTTCTAAATAGACCAAATGTCCAATCTGCATATGCTGCTCTGGATGACCAAGTTTTTTGACCATTTATCCTATAGTTATCTCCCTCTAAAACAGCAGTCGTTCTAATTGCAGCCATATCGCTTCCAGCTCCAGGCTCAGACCAGCCTTGGGACCATATATGATCACCGGTGGCCATTGCATTCAAAAATTTAGATTTCTGTTCATGTGTCCCGAATTCCATTAATGTAGGTCCAAGAAGAAAAACTCCGTTTTGATTAACTCGCGTCGGAGCTTCTGCACGATAATACTCCTCTTCAAATATCAACCACTGAATTAGATCCAAACCTCTACCACCATATTCTTTGGGCCATGTAACCATAGACCAATTGCCGGAATTTAATGTTTTTTCCCATTGCCTGTGTTGCTCAAATCCTTCCTTGGTATCCAAAGATAGGAGTGATTCTTTTGGTACATTATCTGCTAGCCAGGACCGAACCTCCTGTCTAAAAATGTCTTGATCTTTTGTAAAATTAATTTTCATCTTTAAAATCTGCATCTCTTTTTTCAACAAATGCATCTCGAGCCTCTTGGGAGTCCCTTGACTTATAGAGTTCTAGGGTAAAATTTTGTTCAGACTTATAATGCTCATCAACGTTACTGTGCTCGATTTCATTTAATGCTTTTTTTGCTAGTTTCATGGCAATTGGACTCTTAGATGCAATATCAGCAGCAATTTCCATAGCTGCTTTATCAACAGAATCAACATCTTTATGCAATGATTCAATAGACCCATATTCAAAAGCTCTTTTTGCGGTAATTGGCTTTCCTGTAAACATCATTTTACGAACTGCTTGAAGTGGAAATAGTCTACTGAGGTGAGCGCCTCCACCAAGTGCACCTCTATCAATTTCCGGTAACCCAAAATAAGAATCTTCAGTTGTTAAAACTATGTCGGAGGCTCCTGCAAGCAAAATGCCTCCTCCTAAAATAAAGCCATGACAAGCAGAAATTACAGGGACATTGCAAACATGAAGAGCTCTGGCTGTTTTCCAGCAACCATCATTTACATCCGCAATTTTTGTGGGATCTTCTTGTAACTCTTTAATATCAGCTCCTGCACAAAAACCCTTACCTTTTGCTTTGAGAACTACTACCTTAACCTCTTCATTATGAGATAAATAATCGATATTGATTGCAAGGTCTAACCACTCAGTTGAAGTCAATGCATTAACTGGTGGACAATCTATAATAATTTCAGCTATTCCTTCGCTAATTGATGTCTCAACACTCATGAGCTGTCCTTTTCGATTTTTTTAAAATTAGCTGCTGCGAAACTAAACTCTTTCATAATTTGATCAATTAAATCCTTACATGTAGGAAGATTTGAAATAAGTCCTGCGACTTGTCCAGACGGCATAGCCCCCTCATCAGGAGAACCCTCTACCATAGCTTTTTGGATTATAGCTGGGCTATTTGCTGACATTACTGATTGAGATATTGTTAAGTCATCTCCTTTTAACATTGCAAAGAATGATTTCATTAAATCTAAATAAGATGACTTGGTCAATTGTTTGTATTTCCATGCTGAAGTAATAGAAATGATAAAAAGACTAAATGGGTTAGATCTATCTATTTTTGCAATGTAATCATTAAATATGAGCCTATGCGACATGCCATCAAATTTTTTTGTTATTTTGATATTCTCTATGTCAGCAGATAAATATGCTTTTTTAGTTTTGTGAGGAACCGGACTCTCCTCAGTCATCATAAATCTTGTGCCCATTGCGATTCCACTTGCACCCCAAGCGAGAGAAGCTGCTAATCCCGAGCCATCACGAAAACCTCCAGCAGCGACCACAGGAATTTTTACATTTTCGAGCACTGAGCTCAAAAGAAGAGTTGTTGGGGTCGAGCCAGTATGCCCGCCTCCCTCTGATCCCTGAACAACCAAGGCATCTGCACCAAGTTGTTCTGCCTTTAAGGCATGCTTAAGCGCACCCACCGTAGGAATGCAGATAACACCCGCCTCTTTAAATGCTTTAATAAATTCAGGAGTCGGTGACCTGGAGTAACTTACTGCTTTGATTTTTCTATCAATAACACCCTGAACAATTTCATCGGCTCCAGGTTGAAACATATGAAAATTAATACCAAATGGTTTGTCAGTAAGAGCTAATGTTTGATCCATCATTTCGATAGCTTCTTTCGGTCCAGCTGTTGCTAAAGCGAGAAATCCGAAAGCTCCAGCATTTGATGATGCTGCAACTAACTCAGGCATTGCCACCCAACCCATGGCAGTTTGAATAATTGGGTATTCGCAACCCAGCATGTTCGTTAACTTATTAATTTCTCTTTCCTTTTATTTACTTTTTTTCTTAGAAGAGGATTTTTCAACCAAGTTTTTTTTTGGCACTGTTTTTTTCTTTTTAGTACGCTGAGATTTAGCCATTTTTTTTGCATCAAAGCCAGCAAGAACATTTCCAGTTGTAAGATCATTATGGGCATGTGAAAAATGATGCCAAGCAAATGCAGCCTCCATACCATTTCGTTTACCTTGCAAATCCTCAACATGATTAATGGCTTGTTTAGTAAGAGTTAAACCCAATCTTGGCATTGCTGAAATTTTTGTTGCCATATCCATTACATTAGACTCAAGCTCTTCCTTAGGAACAACTTTGTTAACCATTCCCATCTCGTATGCTCTAGATGCAGACATCCTCTCTCCCAAAAATAAAAATTCTTTTGCTATTCTTGGATTTAACTCATAGGGATGTGCAAAATATTCTACGCCTGGAATGCCCATACGAACTACAGGATCAGCAAAGAACGCATCATCAGAAGCAATTATGAGATCGCAAACCCAAGCTAACATGCACCCTCCAGCCACACATGCACCATGCACCATGGCTATGGTTGGTTTAGGCATATCTCTCCATCTTCTGCACATGTTGAGATAAACTTCTTGCTCCCTGACATATAAAAATTCACCTCCAGGTTTATTTGTATGGTCGTACCAAATTGATTTTCGATCATACTCAACATCAATGTCTCTGCCCGGCGTACCAATATCATGTCCAGCAGAAAAATGTTTTCCATTGCCATTGAGGACAATAACCTTAATGTCATCGTCATCAACAGCTTTTTTAAAAGCTTTGTCTAAGTCATATGTCATCTTCCCATTTTGTGCATTATTAAACTCAGGTCTATTCATTGAAACTATGGCAATAGAATCTTTCTTTTTATATGTAATTGTTGATTTACTTCTTGGCATATTTATTCTCCAAAAATTGAATTGCGAATACCTTGAGGGTCAAGAACCTCTCTTATTAAAATAAGCTCTTCTTCTGATGGCATTGGTGTAATAGTTTCGGAACTAATGGATATCTCAAATCCAGTATTAAGCTTTACATCATCAACACTTGCTCCAGGATGCAAAGAAAGCAACTGCAAAGAATTATCTGTTCCATTGAAGTCAAATACACCAAGGTTTGTTACAACCACCTTGATTTCAAATTTACCATTTGATAGTTGTTTATTTTTGTAACCCATTCCAGATACCATATCTACTTCGCCATTAACAAAAGTTTTTACAGAATGATTAGGGATAAAAATTGAATTTTTATGATTAATAAAATTTCCTGGAAACCCTCTTACGCCTAGTAGCTGAACTTTGGGAGAAGTATAGTCACCAATTGCACTGATATTAGTTTGTCCAAAGCAATCTATCTGGGTGGGAGTAACCATTGCATGCCTTTTGCCTCCCCATAGATTATCAAAAACTCTGCTATAACTCATGTAGCCCTCAACTTGGTCATAAGATACATCTCTTTTGCCCATTGGTGCAGGTTCTGAAATTAAATATGTTTCTCCATCGGTCATCATCAAATCTGGATTTTGAGTGAGCTTGGCTAAACCCGCAGCAATTCTTGGAATCAACCCAATTCCAGTAGCAAGTATTTCACCGTCATCTTTCCAAGCCTTTGAGGCTGCGCTTATGCATATTTCTGCTAATGAGATTGAATCTGACATTTTAAAATTGTGGTAATGGTATATTTTTTATTGCTTCAGACCCTCCAACAGAGTCTATGTATTCTTCATGAGTCTTATTCATATATTTTGAGCTGTATTCCTTAAAAGATTTAGCAGCATCTGAGTATTCTTTGAGATGCTTCATATCAAAGCCATAATTAGGTGCGCAAGAAGTAGGGTGAGCTCCAAAAACAGAATGGACCACTCCTGTTACAAGACTTCTTTCAAATCTATTAAAAATAGCTCCTTCCTTGCCCCCTAATTCTTGAGTAGAAACTAATTCTTCAGACGATATAAATGTTTTTGTGGCTGCTCTAGCAAAGAGCTCATCAAAAAATGGATCAGGGCCAACAATTTGAGTATTTCCTTTCTCATCGGATTTGTTGACATGAAGTAACGCAACATCTAGATTCAGTGCTGGCATAGCGACAAGATTTTCTTCATCAGAATATGGTGAAGTAACAAATTTAAGCTCAGGATTATGAGTTAACACATCTGTACCCAAGCCTACTCTTGTTGGAAGGAAAGGCAGATCCATTGCGGCAGCACGAAGTCCCCACTGGACCATGCCCTCATCGAGCTCCATAACGTCAATTTCGTTATTTTGCCGAGATACTCGAAAGTGAGCTTCTAGGGGAATCATATCCAAAGATACAAAGCCAAAGATTAATTTTTTGACTTTTTTATGCGCACACAACAATCCAACATCAGGGCCACCATAGCTGACCAAGGTCAGATCTTTTAAATCTGATTGACAGATTGCCCTAATTAAAGACATTGGTTTTCTTCTAGCGCCCCATCCGCCAACACCAATAGTCATTCCACTGGACAGGTTATTGATTACGGCATCATGGGTTAAAATCTTATCCATTAATTATGCCTCTGGCATATTAAATTCATGGCCCCAATAACTTGGAGCTTCAGAGTTAGTAGTTTCATGAACATCCCAATCAGGCTGGATACCATCGTATCCGAATTCAAGCATAAATCCAGCAGGTGTTTGCATGTAGAAAGAGAACATCTTATCGTTCATGTGTCTTCCAAGGGTTGATGAAATATGAATATTGTTTGAAGTTGCTCTATCCATAGCATCAACAACTTGCTCAGCAGTCTCTACTTCAACCATTGCGTGAATTAGCCCTGATGGTGGAGTTGGAGCCAACATAATACCCACGGTGTGATGACGAGGATTGTCACAATGCATAAAATATATAACAGATTCAGGATCATTAGGGTCAGGAGTGAATCTCATACGCATGATATCTGAATCACCAAACTCCATAACTTGAGTATAAAAATCATGGGCAGCCTCTGCCTCTAAGGTTCCAAAAACAAGATGTCCTAATCCTAATCCATGGGTAACAAAACCTGAAATATCTTGAGAAGACTTGAACTCATTTTTATCGATATCCCTGCCATAAAAAAGCTCAAGTGAGTTTCCGGCTGGATCATTAAAACTAATTAATTCACTTACGCATCTGACCTTGGCTAAATCCTCGCCTTCTTCTTGAAATGAGATGTTTAGGTCTTGGAGTTGTTTTTTTGCATCTTCAAAATCTTCCTTGCTTGCAACCTCAAATCCTCCTTTGGAATATTTATTTTCACTGCCTTTAAAAACCTGAAACCTAAAAGGACTCTCATCCATTCGAAGAAATAGATTATTTTCATCGCTCATATCTTCATTCTTCATCAAACCTACAACGTTTTTTGCATAAGCTTCCCACTCAGTTATATCAGTCGATTCAATTGTTATATAGCTTAAAGACTTGATTTTCATGATTTAACCCTCCTTCTTTAAATTTTTTAAGACTAAACTTAATTAATGCAAATATGATTATCTTTATGATTTCATTGTTAATTCTATCATTCAATTTATTTATACATAATTATTCGTCAATGATTTACGAAATATATTGAATAAGCTATACATGAATATGATTAAATTGGATAAAATAATTTAATGTCCCAAATTAAAGTTTTAATTCATCCTGTAACTCCTTTTCAGCAGAATGCTCCTATTCTGTATTGCGAAGAATCTAAAAAATGTGCCTTTGTAGATCCTGGAGGCGATATAGACATTCTTTTAAAAGTTGCAAAAGATAACAATCTTATTCCAGAAAAAATTTTCCTTACTCATGGACATATTGATCACGCTGGTGCAGCTACAGAACTTGCGCGAATATTATCTTTAAAAATTGAGGGGCCTCACAAAGAGGATTTATTTTTACTTGAATCCCTTGAAGAGCAAGGAAAAATGCTTGGCATTCAATGCGAAAATTGTGTTCCTGACAGATGGCTTAATGAAGGAGACGAGATTAAACTTGCAAATGAGACTCTTAAAGTATTGTTGTGTCCGGGTCACACGCCTGGTCATGTAGTTTTTTATCATCATGAGTCTAAACTAGTAATAATTGGAGATGTATTATTTAAAGGATCAGTTGGGAGAACAGACCTTCCAGGGGGTGATCATCAAACTTTAATTAATTCAATAACTGAAAAGCTTTGGCCATTGGGAGATGAAATATTGTTCATTCCTGGTCATGGCCCTGTATCAACATTTGGTCAAGAAAGAAAAGATAACGCGTTTGTTGCAGATTCGGTAATTAATCAGTCTTAGTCAACCCATAGCTTAACTAGCTTTCCTTTATCATCTTTCATAGATCCAGTTACTATTAAAATAAAATCTATGATCCACCAGATGCCAACTCCTCCAATAGTTATAATAAACAAAATTGCAGATGCATAACGCCTTAAAAAAAATCTATGTGCTGCTAGCGGCCAGGATAAGACAATAAAAAGGAGAAATGTTGGCAAAATATTCTTTTCAGAAATATTTGAAAGCTCACTCATATCTTCCTCCAGCTAAGCTTGAACTCATTCTTATAACCAAGCTGGCTGGTAAAACATTGCAAATAAAAGCTAAAAATTTATTTAATAATCCGGGAACCCATACACTCTTGCCATGCATCATCGCATTGACTGCTCCTACAGCAACACTTTGTGAGTCTTTTTTCATAAAGGCGGGTACCTTATCCATAGCATCTTGCATCCCACTAGCAGTATGAAATTCAGTTACCGTGAATCCAGGACAGACGTTGGTTGAGGTGATTCCTTTAGATCTATAATTGATGTTAATTGCGTCTCCAAATCTATTAACAAAGGTCTTTACTGGTCCATATAAAGCTCCCCAACCTGAAGATGGAGGAGCAAATGAAGCTAAAGATGAAACAATCATAATTTTGCCATATTTTCTATCTAGCATTCCTGGAATAAATTTTTTAGTGAGCGCAATAACTGATATACCAAGCACGCGAAGAAAATTTTCTTCTTCATCTTCTGCGGTTTCATGGAATTTTTTATTTATGCTATATCCAGCATTATTTACCAAAATATCTATTGAGTAATTTCTATCAGAACAAAACTGAAAAATAGTTTCTGGTGCGGTTATCTCAGATAAGTCAGCAACTACATAGTCACAATGAATTTTAAAATCCTCGGTAAGTTGAGTTGATATATCTTTAAGTCTTTCCTCTCTTCTTGCAGTTAATATAATATTGTGGCCTTTTTCAGCCAATTCTTTTGCAATATCTAATCCTATTCCAGCAGTTGATCCTGTTACTAATGCGTAATTTTTATTCATTTTTTCCATGTTTTTTTATAAATCTCTTATATTTAATCGTATTTCATAGGGTATTGGGCCAGCTAGATCATGTTCTTTTTTTATAGCTAACACCTTTGAAAGTTTTTCTTGAGACATTGGAGCAATTTTTCGTAAATTCATATCAACATGACCTTCTACGGTTTCATGCATTGCTGAGATAATACCCTCTTTATCAAATAAGGCTCCAATTAAATGATAAAGTTTTTCATTTACATTCAACAGTCTAAATTTAGGAAAAATCTTATCATCTAGAAGGAATTCTTTTTTAAATCTATAGTTGTCCTCTAAAGTGAAACTAGAAAAACCCTCGTTAAAATAATCCTCATTAAAACCAAAGTCTGTGTTTACGAAATCCCATCCCTGCTCAAAAACTTTTTTTATATAATTAACATTCATATGCCCATTAAAATCACACATATCTTTGGTTACTGTTACTGGCTCGCCAACATATGGAAATAAATCTTTCATAATTTTTATGATAATTTAAAAGAAAGAATTGTGAATAAATAAAGCTAAATATGCAAACTTAAAGTTATGTTTTTAAGATCATATTTCGTACAATGTATTTTTTTATTAAATAATTTAATCTTAGCATTTGGATAAAACTTTAGCACCGGAAGATCTCAGATCGATTATTGTCTCGATAGATTTACTGAGTTCAAATCAAGATAATACTGAGCATTTCAATTCTGAGGAATTTCTTCAACTAGCTTCTTCATCTGGATTGAAAGTTGAGCATCATATTTTTTCAAAACAAAAATTTGTTTCTGCCAATCATTTTCTCACTAAGGGAAAAACTGACGAGCTTAAAAATCTTGTAGAGTCGGAAAAAATTAAGCTAATCGTCTTAGATTGTGAACTTTCTCCTTCTCAAGAAAGAAATTTAGAAAAACTTCTTTGTGCAAGAGTGCTTGATAGAACCGGGCTTATCTTAGATATTTTTGCTGCCAGAGCACAAAGTGATATTGGAAAATTACAAGTGGAACTTGCTCAGCTCAGTTTTCTATCAACGAGATTGGTAAGAGGGTGGAGCCATCTTGAGAGGCAAAAAGGTGGAATTGGGTTGAGGGGTCCTGGAGAGACACAGCTTGAAACCGACAGAAGATTAATTGGTAATAGAATTAAACAACTTAAAAAAAGATTAAATAAACAACATAATCAAAAGAACCTTAATAGATACTCAAGAAAAAAAAATAACAACAAGTTAGTAGCACTGGTGGGTTACACGAATGCAGGAAAAACCTCGTTATTTAATTTATTAACTGAAGGAGGCTTAGAGGCAGAAGATAAATTATTTGCGACATTAGATACAACAACTAGGCGTGCAAACTTTAAATTAAAAACAATTGATACAGTACTTTTTTCTGATACAGTCGGATTCATATCTAATCTTCCAACCAAGTTAGTTGAGTCATTCAAAGCAACGCTAGATGATTTAGCTTCAGCAGATCTTTTGATTCATGTTGTTGATGCTTCAGATTCAAACAGGGATTATAAAATTAAAGAAGTCGATGTAATTTTGAAAGATTTAGGCGTGACTTCGATACCTCAAATTAGAGCTTTAAATAAAGTTGATTTAATTGAAAATGAAGATATATGGCCAGCAAATAATTTGTATCCTGAACATAAAATTTCTAGTGAAACAGGTGAGGGTCTTGAAGAATTAAAAGATTTAATATCTGAAAGACTTTTTGGAAATATTTTAAGCGGCTGGGTTGAATTTTCTCCATTTCAAGCTCCAGTTAGGTCTAAATTATTTGACTCTGGGTGCATCTTAGAAGAAAAAATAGATGCTAACGGAAAGCATCAATCATTAGTTTCAATCTCACAAACTATGTTCAAAGAATTTGAAGATTTAGAAATTTTTAATAATTTAAGACCAGTTTCTCCATAAAATAACAGCTGCAAACGAAACCATTATTTACTAGGATTATTAATTATGAAAATTCTGGTTTAGTTGGATCAAGAAATACTTGACCATTAGAAATCTCGGGCTCTCCACATGTGCTTACTGATTCTAATTCAGCTTTAGCATCACCGCCTGTAGCTTCCCATAATTCACTACCTTCTTTCATAGTTTCAAGATTTTCATGAAAGTTTCCAAACCAAAAATCTTCATCAGCAGTCTTATCTTCAGGAATATAAACTCCATAAGCATAAAAACCTTTTACTTCAGATTGATCAATACCATCTAACCATGCATTGTAACTAATAATTGCATTAACAAGATCTTCTTGACCCATGCCCTCATTTAGTGTGCATGGACTGAACGACGCACCAAAAGATCCATCCTCTGGAGAATCTCCAAAAGCATATGGATCATATAAGAAAGTAAACTCATATCCGTCTCTATTATCGCCATCACATTGAAGCACAGAAGAAGTCTGCTCAGTCCAAGCCATAGCGTCTTCACTGGTTGCCCATTCTTGCCATGCTGAATCAGCCTCTTCTTTTGAAGACCAACTTAGCTCCCAATAATTATTGAAGGAGCTTTCATTTGGAGATACTGAAACATAACCCCATGCACCGAGCAAAGACTCTGACAACCCTAGTCCTCTCCATGAATCAATCATCTCATCAAGCGCTTTTTGGCTATAATCCTCTCCAGCTGTGCACTGCATAAATTCATTATAAAAATTGTAGTTTGTTGCATCCCAAGTAATTTTTGATTCCTGAACATTATTTGAGTCAGAGCATGAAGCTACAAACAAAAAAGGTATAGCAAGCGCTGCTAGTTTTAATTTTATTTTCATAATATTTTTACCCCATGCAAAAAATTTTTCACTAACTCAATATACATTATTTATATCTATAATTCATTGGAAGGTATAATGAGCTCATGCCAAACACTCAAAATTCAACGGATGCAATTATTATTGGAGGTGGACACAACGGTCTAGTCTGCGCATATTATCTGGCATCAAAAGGCTTGAAAGTAAATATCTTTGAAAGAAGATCGATTATAGGAGGTGCTGCAGTTACTGAAGAATTTCATCCTGGGTTTAAAAATTCTGTTGCAAGTTACACAGTAAGTTTACTAAATCCAGAAATTATCAAAGAAATGAAACTCAAAGAATATGGTTTAAAAATTGTGAAGCGTCCAATTTCTAATTTTCTACCAATAGACGATAAAACATATCTAAAACTAGGCGGAGGATTAGAGAGAACACAGGAGGAGTTTAAAAAATTTTCTGAAAAAGATGCGGCTAGATTACCTGAATACTATGGTCGAATTGAAGCCGTTGCTG
This sequence comes from uncultured SAR86 cluster bacterium, assembly GCA_902515775.1. Classification (GTDB taxonomy): domain Bacteria; phylum Pseudomonadota; class Gammaproteobacteria; order Magnimaribacterales; family D2472; genus D2472. The sequence continues at coordinate 35,979 of CABXVU010000007.1, read as the reverse complement.
ACGTTCTTAGAGATATCTCAGTTAAGACACCTCCTAATCCAAAAAAAGGGATAAAGGCTGTGCTAGGCGCAGCATTGCAGCTTTGGCCAATTGCAACTAAGGGAAATCAAGTACACAGAGATGTTTATGATCTTTTTACCAAAAGTGCTCGATCATTTCTTGATTCATGGTTTGAAAATGAGCATATAAAAGCTGCATTTGGATTTGATTCAACAGTTGGTAATTTTGCAAGTCCAGATACCCCAGGTTCTGCTTATGTTTTATTGCATCACGTATTTGGTGAAATTGATGGAGAAAAAGGAGTATGGGGTCATGCTATTGGAGGCATGGGTGCGATTACTCAAGCTATGGAAAAAGCCTGTAAAAATATGGGAGTTAAGATTTTTACAGATGCCCCTGTAAACAAAGTATTAGTTAAAGATAATGCAGCTGTCGGTATTGAGCTTGAGGACGGAAGCTCGATCGTAGCTAATAAAATAATTTCTAATCTGAATCCAAAATTACTTTATAAAAAATTAATTTCTGAGGATGAGCTAGAGCCAGAATTTAATCGTGGCATGGATGGATATAAGTGTGGATCTGGAACTTTTAGAATGAATGTTGCCCTTGCTGAATTGCCAGATTTTTCTGTATTGCCTGGTAAAGAAGTGGCCGAACATCATCAAAGCGGCATCGTAATAGCCCCAACATTAGATTATATGGACAAGGCTTACATTGATGCTAAGTCGCAGGGCTGGTCTTCAGCACCAATTGTAGAGATGTTAATACCCTCAACCATAGACAATACTCTTGCGCCAGATGGAAAGCATGTAGCATCTTTATTTTGTCAGCAATTTTCTCCCACTATGCCAGATGGAAGTTCTTGGCATGATCATAGATTGGCTGCGGCAGATACTATTATTGAAACTGTAACAAAGCATGCCCCAAATTTTAGGGAATCAATTTTAGGAATGATGATTTTGTCACCACTTGATTTAGAAGAAAAATTTGGACTCATTGGTGGAGATATTATGCATGGACAAATGTCTCTCGATCAAATGTGGGCTGCGAGACCATTAATGAATTTTGGAGACTACAGAGGTCCATTAAAATCTTTGTATATGTGTGGTTCTGGAACACATCCGGGTGGTGGAGTAACAGGTCTACCAGGGAAAAATGCTGCCAGAGAAATACTTAAAGATGTATAAATTAATTATTTATAGGCATCTTTTCTAATTTTGCGAAATACTCTCTAGCCTTCTCAATAACTTTTGGTGCAAGCCAAACTGACGAAATCAGTGTAGGTATAGCCATCAACGCAAAGGATATATCAATAATGTTGATAGCCGCCTCAATGGGAATAACGGCAAAGACAACTACAAATAATATAATTACCCATTGATAGATTTTTACTCCTTTTTTGCCAAATAAAAATTGCGAGCACGCCGAACCATAAAATGAATATGTAAAGATGGTACTAGCTCCAAAACTCACCACACATATAAATAAAACTGCATAGCCTAAGGGCCCAAGAAGAGCGCTAAATGCTTCTGCGGTTAAAGTGACGCCAGTTGAATCTGATTCCAGCCAAACGCCTGAGATGATGATTAATAATGCTGTAGATGTACACATTATTAATGTATCAAAAATAGGTCCAAGCATAGCAACCAATCCTTGTTTCACTGGATCAGATGTTTTCGCTGAACCATGAACTAGTGTTTCGGTGCCTATTCCTGCTTCATTTGAGTGGGCGCCTCTTCTTACTCCCATGATAATTACAGCGATGACACTGCCACCAGCCACTGCAGATCCAGTAAAAGCATCTTCAATTATTATTTTGAATGCTGGAAAAATAGAATCTAAATTAAGCATCAAGGCAAATAATACTGAACCAAAATATAAAACACTCATTAATGGAACAAGCCACTCTGAAACTTTTGCAATTCTTATGAGCCCTCCAAGAATAATTGCTCCCGTTACTCCAGCTAAAATTATTCCTGCTATTAGATTAAAGTTTTCAAACTGAAATATTGGCAAATCACCCATTATTTGTACCAGCTGATTGCTCTGGAAACCTGGTAAAGCGCCTATTAAACCTGCAGCTGCAAAAAAATAAGCCAGGGGTATCATTGAGGAAGGAAGTGCATTTTTAATAACATACATGGGTCCGCCTCGAACTGTCCCATCCTCTTCAACATCGCGATACATTACTGATAAAGTACAGGTAAAAAATTTTGTTGCTATGCCAATAACTGCTGTAAGCCACATCCAAAAAATTGCGCCTGGTCCAGCAAGTTGAATCGCAATAGCCACGCCCGCAATATTGCCCAGTCCAATGGTTCCTGATAAAGCAGTAGTTAAAGCTTGAAAATGAGTAACCTCGCCAACATCATCTTTTTTTGAGTGCTTTCCTAAAATCAACTCAAAAGAATGTTTTAAATATTTAAAGGGAGTTAACTTAGAATAAATTAAGAAGAAGATTCCTGAACCAACGAGTATTGGAACGTTCCATGTCCATACAAACCCAGCAAGATCATTTATAAAGTTTTCCATAGGATGATTTTAAGATTTAATTATTATTTTAGAGCTATCCAAAGTGTTCTGCATGAAAATCTTGAATATCTGGATCAACAAGAGCATCTTGAACCTTTAACTCACGATATAAATTTAAAGAATCTAATGTTTTGCAACGACTCAGTGCAACATAGGCCTGCCCAGTGGCAAAAGCTCCCTCACCCAAATCCACTGAACAACTATCCAAAGTGAGGCCTTGAGCCTTGTGTATGGTTACTGCCCAACCTAATTTAAGGGGGAACTGCTTAAAAGAAGAAACTACCTCCTCTTCCATTTCATCATTATATTCATCGTAGACATAACGTACTTTGTTCCATGCTTCTCGTTTAACTTTAAATACCTCTTTACCAACTTTGACCTTAATCACTTTTTTACTTTTATCTGAGCAATCAATTACAACTCCAATAGTTCCATTGACCCATCTACCCTCTGGATCATTTTTAATAAACATTACTTTAGCATCCTCTTTTACGCGGAGTTCTCTGGGAGCAGGTAAATCATTTTCATTTAATTCGCCCTGCTCTTTTGATTTGACAGCAGTCGTAGTTCCATCGATTCTGTTTAACATCTCATCATTAATTTGTTCAGCTCGATATTTTCTTGAAGTAATAATTAGGGATGACTCAGTATCAAATTCTGGATTGTGACAAGTCTTGTTAATCATATTAATTGAACTTTCAAGATTTTTTCCAAGTCGAACATTATTTAGCAGGTTGTAAAACTCTTTATCGTCCTGTTGTCTAAAAGAGCTTACAAGTTCAAAAAATAAGGGTTTCTCAATAGCTTGAAAATTATCAGCACTAAAAAAATAAACAGATCCGTATCTTTCAAAAATTGCACTTTCCTCATTCTCTTTTACTACTGGCGGAAGCTGAAATAAATCACCACATGCAAGCACATGAATGCCCCCAAATGGTTTGGATGAATTACGATGTATTTGAAGAGTTTCAGAGATAGCATCAAGCATAGGCGCTCGAACCATAGAAATTTCATCAATAATTAATAATTCTAGATTTTTTAATAACTTTTTAAAGCGTGGATCTTTTGATTCTTGAATGAGTGGAAAAGTATCAAACCCAATCCTGAACGCGGAATTGATCGTACTGCCACCAATATTTAATGCCGCAACTCCAGTGGGAGCGACAACCATTTTTTTTAACAAGCACTCATCCTTAACACGCTCAATTAGTGTTGTTTTACCTGTACCAGCTGCGCCGGTAAGATAGATAAAATGCTGAGAATCCTCTTCAAGTAACTCCAAAATATCTTCAAGCGTATCGTCAAATGCAGATGCAGGATTCTCAGAGATTGATCGGCTCATATAATTTAAAAATAGGAGAAATTTAATAAAAGATTCTAACAGTTACTATAATAATCATGGGGATTAAAATACAGAAAAATGAATGAGTTTACTCACAGAATCGCAACTTTTGATGATATTCCTGCCATTGAAAAATTAATGAAACAATCTATCAATCAACTTCTTGGACCCCTCCTAACAAAAGATCAATTAGAAGCATCTTTTGACAGCATGGGTTTGGATGATCAGCTGATAAAAGATAAGACCTATTTCATGATCTTCAGCAAAGATATATTTGTTGGGTGTGGGGGATGGAGTAATAGAGAAACTTTATTTGGTGGCAATCATACACCGAACAGAGATGATCAATTTCTAGATCCTAAAGAAGATTCTGCTCGCATAAGAGCAATGTATACTCATCCTGAATGGATAAGAAAAGGCGTTGGTTCATTGGTAATGAATTTGGGCGAGGAGGCTGCAAAAAATCTTGGTTTTAAAAAGTGTGAGCTTATGGCTACTCAATCCGGAATACCTCTTTATGAAAATAATGGATATAAGCCAATCGAGAATGTTCTTTATACGGCCAGTTCTAGCAAAACGGTGCCAATGGTTCGAATGGAAAAAGATATATAAAGCTGGCGGAGAGTGAGGGATTCGAACCCTCGATACAGTTGCCCATATACCTCCTTAGCAGGGAGGCGCTTTCGACCACTCAGCCAACTCTCCGATTTTTTGGACAAGAATTATAACGCTTTAAAATATTAAAATAACACTATCTGTCAAATTCTATTTGCATCCCAAAAGGCAGATCCTCACTTAACATTCCATCTTCAAAAGCAATATTGCCATTAACAATTGTCATATGTATTGAAGATTTAAAATTGTGTCCTTCAAATGGAGACCATCCACACTTGTACAAAATGTTATCTTTAGATACTTCGTAAAGCTTGTCATGATCCAAAACAGCCAAATCAGCAAAATACCCCTCCCGAATAAAGCCTCTGTCTTTGATCTGAAATCTCTTAGCTACGTTATGACTTGTCTTTTCTACAATGGTTTCAAGCGAAAGAATATCCTGATGATAAAAATCCATCAGAATTTGAAGTCCATGTTGAACTAATGGCAAACCAGCAGGCGCCTCAGGATAGGGTTTGTTTTTTTCTTCCCAAGTATGAGGAGCGTGGTCTGTAGCAATAATATCAATCTTATTTTCTAAAAGTGCTTTGATCAGTGCTTGTCTATCAGATTCTTGTTTAATAGAAGGGTTACACTTAATTTGGTTACCAAGCTCAGCATAATAGGAGTCGTTAAAGTACATATGATGAACGCATACCTCAGCTGTGATTTTCTTTTGATCGGCCTCTCCTGTAGAAAAATGTTCCATTTCTTTTTCTGTTGTTAAATGAAAAACATGAAGATCTGCATCATACTTTTTAGCTAAATTGACCGCTAAAGAGCTAGATAAATAGCAACTTTCAACGTCTCTAATAAGGTGATGATGTTCTGGTGATACCGCATCGCCGTATTTCTCATAAAATAATTGCTCATTTCTTTCAACCGTGTTTTGATCCTCGCAATGAGTGACAACTATCAGAGGAGAATAGTGAAAAATGTCATCCAATGCATCTAAGTCATCGACTAGCATGTGACCGGTTGATGCTCCCATAAATACTTTTAATGCTGCGGCTTGGTGAATATCTGCTCTTTTAATTTCTTCAATGTTGGTATTGCTTGCGCCCAAATGGAACGAGTAATTTGAAACAGATTTTGTACTCGCTAACTGAAATTTTTTTGTTAAATTCTCATTCGTTGTTGTGGTTGGATTTACATTAGGCATTTCAAAAAAGCTAGTGACTCCTCCTGCAAGACCTGCCTTTGACTCAGTTGCAATTTCACCTTTATGAGTCAAACCAGGCTCTCTAAAATGAACTTGATCATCTATTAGCCCGGGAATTACGTATTTACCATTTAGATCAATAACTTTTTTGGTCTCTGCATCGATGGATACTGCAATTTTTTCAATTCTATTTCCTTTTATAGCAATATCTGATTCAAAAATTTTACCCTCATTTACAAGAGTTCCATTCTTCAATATTAAGTCAAACATTAGTCCCCTAGATTAAATGCTGCATGCAAAGTTTTTACAGCTTGATCGAGCTGATCAACCGCAATGACAATTGTTATTTTAATTTCAGAAGTGCTTATCATTTGAATATTAATACCAGCATCGGCCAAAGCATTAAATGCTGTACTTGCAATACCGGCATGTGAACGCATTCCAACACCCACTAAAGAAACTTTACCAATAGCTTCATTGATAATTAATTCGTCATAGGAGATGCCTTGCATCTTTTCTTTTAAAACTGATTCAACCTCGTCTCTATCAGCTGTCCCCACTGTAAAAGTGAAATCTGTTTTCCCAGAAACACTTACATTTTGAACAATAACATCCACCTCAATACCTGCAGCACTCACTGGACTTAAAATGCCCGAGGCAATTCCAGGAGTATCACCAACTCCATGCAAAGTAAATTTAGTCTGATCTTTTTGAGAAGCTATACCTGTAATAACAGCGTCTTCCATTGCATTTTCCTCCTGCAAGATAAGCGTTCCTGAACCTGGCTCAAAGCTTGATAAAACTTTAACTAAAACTTTATATTTATTTGCAAATTCAACTGCACGTATTTGCATAACTTTAGCACCCTGCCCTGAGAGTTCCAACATTTCCTCAATGTTAATTGAATCCAGTTTTTTTGCATTAGGCACAATTCTTGGATCTGTTGTATATATTCCATCAACATCTGTATATATATCACAACGTTTAGATTTAATTGATGCTGCTATTGCTACTGCAGTAGTGTCACTGCCCCCGCGTCCCATTGTAGTAGTATCTCCATCACTGGTTATACCTTGAAATCCTGTAATAATTGGGATGTATCCATCTTCAATGGCTTTAAAAATAACTTCTTTATCAAGATTAATTATCTTCGCACGAGAAAAATTAGCAGTCGTTTTCATACCAATTTGAGCTGCTGAAAATGATTTGGCTTTTAAACCTAATTGATTTAAAGCAATTGCCACCAAAGATGCGCTTACCTTTTCACCAGTTGAAACAAGGGCATCAAATTCTCTTTTATTTGGCTCGTTGCCAAAGGAATAAGCTAGATCAATCAATCGATTTGTTTCTCCGCTCATAGCAGAAACAACGACCACAGGATAAGCCTCGTCAAAGGCTGCTTTTATGATATTTGCAACAGCAGAGATTCTGTCAGTTGAACCAACAGAAGTGCCGCCAAATTTTAATATAATCGTTTCCATGTTTAATAAGCTTAAAAACTAAGCGATGGATTGTACGATATCAGGAATAGAATTAACAAATTCTTCAAAATTATCAGCCTCTCCCGCACCTTGAGCAAAATCATTACGGCCTCCGCCTTTACCATTATGTAATTTTGCGATTGATTTTATGACATCATTAGCACTCAGAGAATCTTGCATATCTTCCGTGACTCCGCAAACCATGACCACTTTGGATTTTTGATGACTGAAAATTAAAATGCATTTATTTGTATGATCTTTTTTAGATTGATCAACCATATTACGTAAATCTTGAACATTTTGTGTATCTGCCTGAATAATAGCCAGATCAAAGTTATTAATTTTATGAATTGTTTCTTTTAGATCAATTACAGCTGATTTTTTTGTTTTGGTGCCTTTTTTTAAAGCTTTGTTTTCTTTTATTAGGTCTGCAACTTTAGAACTAATTTGAGGTCCTTTGACATTCAACATTCCTTTCAGATCTTGTAAATGATTACGAGCTTCTAACATTGATTGAACAGCACCTTGTCCAGCCACAGCTTCAATACGTCTTACTCCCGAGGAAATGCTTGATTCACTTGTAATCGAAAACATTCCAATATCACCGGTTCTTCTTACATGAGTTCCACCACAAAGTTCTACAGAAAATTCGCCACTAATATAAACAACCCGAACCTCATCTTCATATTTTTCTCCAAACATGGCTTCGGCTCCGATCTTAAGCGCATCATCAAGCTGCATTATTTTGGTGGTTATCTCGCAGTTATTTTGAATATGTTGATTAACAATTAATTCTATTTCCTTTATTTCAGCGTTGGTAACTGCCTTAGAATGTGAAAAATCAAATCGTAGCTTATTAGAATCTAATAGTGAGCCTTTTTGATGAACATGATCACCAAGAACATCTTTCAAAGCCGCATGCATTAAGTGAGTGGCAGAATGATGGACTGAAGCAGCCTTTCTTTTGCTTGCATCAACTGATAATTCCAATTTGTCATTTTTTTTGATGGCTCCCTCTTGTACTTTAATTCTATGGAGAAAAATCTTACCTTGCTTTATACAATCTTGAACGCTTCCATGACCTCCAGAAGAAGTAAAGCTTCCCTGGTCTCCAACTTGCCCGCCTGATTCTGCATAAAAAGGTGTTTTATCAACTGCAATGAAGCACTCGTTTTGATCTGATGCATTATCTATTGCATTGGATTCATTCCATATTCCTAAAACCTTCCCCTTCCCGCACAACTCTTCATAACCTAAAAACTTTGTTTCTTTAATCGAGGACAAATCTAATTGCAATCCCTTAAATTTACTAGCTGATTTTGAATTTTTTATTTGTTTATCCATGCAACTATTAAAGCCCTCCTCATCCAAATCTAAATCTTGCTCTCGAGCAATGTCTGCTGTCAAATCGAATGGAAAACCATACGTATCATGTAATTTAAAGATAATTTCTCCGGGGATAACATTTGAATCAATAGACTTAATCTCCTTTTCTAAGATCTCAATGCCTTTTTCTAAAGTTTCAAGAAATTTCTTTTCTTCTTCATGAACAATCATCTCTGTGGATTTTTGATTGTCTACTAACATAGGAAAAGCGGTACCCATCTCCTTAACTAAAGCTTTTACCAATTTATACAAGAAGGGTTTCTTAGCTCCAATTTTATATCCATGCCTAATAGCCCGTCGCATTATTCTTCGCAGCACATAACCACGACCCTCGTTTGATGGCAAAATACCATCAGAAATTAAGAAACTAATACTCCTTATGTGATCTGCTATCACCTTATGTGATGGCTCTCCAGGTGATTTGATAGCTTTTTCAGAGGCTTTAATTAAATTTTGAAATAGATCTGTCTCATAGTTTGAATTTACACCTTGCATTACTGCAGCCACTCTCTCTAAACCCATGCCAGTATCTACAGAAGGTTTTGGCAAGGGAGTAAGTTTACCGTCGGCTCCTCTATTAAACTGCATGAAAACAAGATTCCATATTTCTACAAATCTATCTCCTTCATCTCCAGGTGTTCCAGGTGGGGTGCCCTCATATTGATCACCATGATCATAGTAAATTTCTGAACATGGTCCACAAGGACCTGTATCACCCATGGACCAAAAATTATCTTCTTCATCCATTCGCACAATCCTTTCAGCATCAATGCCAATTTTCGCTGACCATATTTCAGCTGCCTCATCATCATCCCTAAATACAGAAATCCATAATTTTTCTTTTTTTATGCCCAACTCATTAGTTAAAAAATTCCAGGCAAGTTGAATTGCTTCTTCTTTAAAATAGTCACCAAAACTAAAATTGCCTAACATTTCAAAAAATGTATGGTGCCGTAGCGTATAGCCAACGTTTTCTAAATCATTATGTTTTCCACCCGCCCTAATGCATCGCTGTGTGGTCGTAGCTCTTTTATAGGGGCGCTTATCAGAGCCTAGAAAAACGTCTTTGAATTGAACCATGCCAGCATTTGTAAATAACAATGTTTCATCACTTGCCGGAATAAGAGGACTTGAGTCAACTACTTCATGACTATTTTTTTTGAAATAGTCCAAAAACTTAGATCTAAGTTCACTAGTTAGCATTTCGAAAAACTTCCTCTAAAAAATTAGTCATTGCGATCCAAGATCGCTTGTCACTCTCTGGATTATAAACTGTGCCCATCTCAATATCGTCAGCTGCTGGATTAGTAAATGCATGATAAGTATTGCCATAGCTGATAAACTGCCAATTAGCTTCTGATTCTGTCATTTCATCTTGCAATGCTAATACTTCCTCAGAGGTAACCATTGGATCTTTATCACCATGTAAAACCAATAATTTAGATTTTACCTTTTGAAATGGCTCGCTAGATTGATTTAAAAGTCCATGAAAACTTACACAGCCTGCAATCTCATATCCTGAACGAGCAAGCTCTATGGCAGCAAGGCCGCCAAAGCAAAATCCTATTAATCCAATTCTTGCAGAATCAACACCTTCAATTGTTTTACCAAATTCAACTGCGCTGATAAGCCGTTTTCGAAAAAGCTGTCTATCATTCACAAAGGGCGCAATTAGTTCTTGATTTTCTTCAATACTTTGACCATTCATACCGCCCCCAAAAATATCAATGGACAAAGCTGCATACCCTAAATCATTGAGTGCAAGTACTTTTTGATCTTCAAATTCTGATCTGCCCTTCCATGTATGTGCTACCAAAATTAGTGGGACGAGATTTGATGATTCAGGAAGAGATAAAAAACCAATGCACTCAGTTGAGTCATCATAATAATTTACTATTTTTCCCGACATTAAATTTAACCTATTTGAGCTTTGTATCTTTTATAATTTTCAATGTAATGATGAGCATTCAGAGATGGAATAACTTGTTCCTCCTTAGTAAGCTCTTTTTTAACCTTGCCTGGAACCCCTAATACCATCGACCCATCTGGAACTTCCATCCCCTCTGTAACTAATGCCTTTGCTCCGATAATACAATTTTTACCAATTTTGGCACCATTAAGAATTACTGAACCAATACCGATAAGAGTGCCATCTCCAATTTCGCAGCCATGAAGCATTGCTTGATGACCAACGGTAACAAACTTTCCAATTTTGCATACAAACCCCGGATCGGTATGAATTACTGAGTTATCTTGTATATTAGTTCCTTCACCAATAATAATTGGTTCGTTATCGCCTCTTAAAGTGCAATTGAACCAAATACTGGAATCTTTTGCCATTTGCACATCTCCAATAACAGTTGCATCCGGAGCTATCCAAAAGTCATCATTCTCGGTGGTTAAGCTTTTGTTATTGATATCTATAATCATTTCAATTCCCCTTCTGGTATCTCTATGTTCGCATCAAAACATACATTTAAAAAGTTTACTGTAATCATTGCAGTAAGACCCCAAATCTTTTGATTTTTTATACTCCAAGTGGGTACCTGCCATATACTCCCATGTCTTTCAATCGCTTCCCTCTGGATATTTTCTTTATCTAGCAAAAAATTCAATGGGACTGTAAAAATGTCTTGGATCTCTTCATTGGGCTTTAACGATTGAGGTTTTTCTATGGATGCTACAAATGGATTAACCTCTATTTTATGACGAGAAATAAGGTAGTTTAATTTTCCTAATTTGGTAATATCTTCGCCATTTAAGTTTATTTCTTCATTGGATTCCCTCATAGCCGTTTCATATAAGTTCGAGTCAGTTTTATCTGCTTTACCCCCAGGAAAACTTACCTCGCCAGAATGAGTAGATAGATTGCCTGAACGTTGGGTATAAATTAATTCTGGAGCTTCAATAAATTTTCCATAATTTAAAATAGCTATCAAAACTGAAGCTTGTGGATTGCCGCTTGGCTTTTCGGAATTATTTGAATTTAGTTTATACTTTAGTTTTTCGATCATTATGTAAGTTTAACTTCTTACGAAATTTAATTCTCTAAGAAAGGAGCACTTTTGAGATATTGTTCAAATTGCGGTAGCGATAAAATTGAATTTAAAATTCCTGCTGATGATAATCTAAAACGATATGTCTGTCCTGACTGCGGATCAATTTTTTATACCAATCCCAATCTTATAGTGGGCACTGTATGCATCAAAAATGAGGAAGTTCTTTTATGTAAAAGAAACATTGAGCCACGCTTCGGAAAATGGACATTGCCTGCAGGGTTTATGGAAAATGCAGAAACGCTTCAAGAAGGAGCTTTGAGAGAAACCAAAGAAGAAACCCAAGCTGTACCTAAAATTGTTTCTCCTTATACAGCATTCAGTTTAACTCATATTAGTCAGGTCCACTTTTTTTATTTAGCTGATTTAGGCAATGAAACATTTGGCCCTACTTCAGAGAGCTCTGAAGTTAAGCTTTTTAAACAAGATGAAATCCCGTGGGAGGAAATTGCGTTTCCAACGGTTACTAAAACATTAAAATATTATTTTGATGATATAAATTCAGGAGAGTTTCCTTTTAGGGAAGAAGCTTTAAAGCTTTGGTAAAAAGATATCTATGATCCATGACTAAATTTATAAGCATTTAAGAAGATTTGCATCCAAGGAGAATATTCCTTCCAATTTGATGATTTCCAAGATAATTGTTCTGATCTGAAAACCCTTTCTGGATGAGGCATCATGATGGTTGCTCTTCCATCTAGGGAAGTTAAGCCAGTGATACCCTCCGGTGATCCATTTGGATTCAATGGATATATAGATGCTACAGCTCCTTGGTTATCAGTAAATTGAACCGCAATTTGATTGTGCTCTGAAAGTTTTTGTAATGCTCCTTCCTTGAATGAGGCTCGTCCCTCTCCATGCGCAACAGCTACAGGAATTTGCCATCCTGCCATGCCATCAAACAAAACTGACTGTGATTTAGCAATGGTAACTTGAGATAAACGTGCTTCAAACTGATCAGAATCATTCCAGAGAAACTGGGGCCAATTTTCAGCACCCGGAATTAAATCTTTTAAATTAGACAACATCTGGCAACCGTTACAAACCCCAAAAGTAAAAGTTTCGGTTCGATTAAAAAAATGTTCGAATGCATCTCTAACAACTTTGTTATAACTTATGCTTGAAGACCAGCCTCCACCAGCTCCAAGAACATCTCCATAAGAAAATCCACCACAAGCTGCTATACCCTGAAATTGAGAAAGCAAGTCTGGGTTGTCTAGAAGATCCTGCATATGGACATCAAAGGCATCAAACCCAGCTAATAAAAATGCTGCAGCCATTTCATTTTGACCATTAACTCCTTGCTCTCTAAGAATTGCTACCTTGGGCTTTAAATTATTATTAATCGCAGGCAGTTCAGCAGAAAATTGAAAATTATCTATAGCAACCAAGCCTTGATCATCAAACCTTTCAATCAATTCATATTCTTCTTTTGCACAGGATGGGTTATCTCTAAGAGATTTTACTGAGTAAGAAGTTTCGCTCCAAACTTTCTCTAAATTTACTACTGAATCAGAAAATTGAATCTCGCCACCATGAATGATTGAAATTTTTGCATTAGAACTTTGAACAGCGCACTTTTGATAATGAAGATTTTTTTGATTTAGAAACTCTAATGCTTGGTCCTCAAATTCACTGTGAAATTGAATAACGACACCTGTTTCTTCAGCAAAAAGATATTGCATCATTTCCTCATTTTGAACACTCTCTGGAATGTGAATCTCTATACCTATCTTATTAGTAAAAGCTAATTCTGAAACAGTGGCAAATAATCCACCATCGGAAATATCATGCAATGCAACTATCCAACCTCGATTAATTAGCTCTTGAATTGAATTAAATAAGTTTTTAAGCGATTCAACATCATCAATATCAGGAACTTCTTGAATACTTGAAGAGGTAACCTCTTCAAAAATAGAGCCGCCTAATCTAGATCGGTTGTTTAAAAATAAGTGATATAAATCCTTTGAGCCATTTTCATAAAATTCAGTCGTAACAGCCAATGATACGTCCTCAATTGGAGCCATGGCAGTAATAACACCTGATAAGGGACTTTTTACTTCAAGCTCTTTATTGTCTTCGCTCCATTTTGTCTTCATAGACAAAGAATCTTTGCCTACTGGAATAGCTATTCCTAATTCAATACATATGCTTGATAAGGCTTCCACTCCTGTTCTGAGAGCAAAATTTTCTTCCTCATCACCACACGCTGCCATCCAATTTGCAGAAAGTCTGACTAGGTTTAAATCTTTCACAGGAGCAGAGATTAAGTTCATCAGTGCCTCTGCTAAAGCCATCCTTAGAGATGCAGCAGGATTTTTAATTGCAAGAGTTGGTTTCTCGCCAATTGATAAAACATCTCCTTCATTTCCAAGAAATGATTTAAAAGACATAGCATAGTTTGAAGTAGGCACTTGATATCTTCCCACTAATTGATCTCGAGCAACTAAGCCCCCAACAGATCTATCACCAATGGTAATCAAAAAAGATTTTGAAGCCACAGTTGGATGAGATAGGACTCTACGAATTGCCTCAGATACATCTATGTCTTGATTAATAGAATTAATTTTTTGGTCTATAGCTGACTGACTAACCACCATATTGGAGATAGGTAAGTCACCAAAAAGCATTGATAGGGGGACATTTATTGGAAATTCATCTCTTTCAGGATCAAAGACTTCTACTGAATTTGATGAAGTAGTGTGGCCTACAAAAGCAACGGGGCATCTTTCTCTTCGACATATATTTTTAAAAATTTCTCTGTTAGATTTTTTTATTGCCAAAACATAACGCTCTTGCGATTCATTTGACCAAACCTCCATAGGAGAAAGACTTGGATCGGCAACAGGTATTAAGCTTAAATCTATGTAGACTCCTAGATTACAATCTTTAGCTAATTCTGGAATTGCATTTGATAACCCACCTGCTCCAACATCATGAATAAATTCAATGAGGTTTGGAGATTCAAATGCACATTGATTAATGACCTCCTGACATCTTCTCTGCATTTCAGCATTTTCTCTTTGAACAGAAGCAAAATCTAGATCTTCATCGCTTTCTCCAGAAGACATGGATGATGCAGCACCACCTCCTAAACCAATAAGCATTGAGGGGCCGCCCAAAACAATAACTAAGTCGTCAACTTCTATTGGATTCTTAATACTATTTCTGTCTTTTACTTCCCCAATCCCTCCAGCGAGCATAATTGGTTTGTGGTATCCAAATGATTGACCTCCAACAAAGGGTTGTTCAAAAACTCTGAAATAACCTATGGTACTTGGTCTCCCAAATTCATTATTAAACGCTGCAGCGCCTATTGGTCCCTCAATCATAATTTGTAAAGGAGATGCAATTCTTGAGGGTTTATGTTCTGGTCCTTCCCATTCACGTGGAAAGTCTTCTAATCTTAGATTAGAAACATTGAAGCCAACTAGCCCCATTTTTGGCTTAGCCCCTGAGCCTGTGGCACCTTCGTCTCTGATTTCTCCACCAGAACCAGTTGCAGCTCCGGGAAATGGAGAAATGGCCGTGGGATGATTATGAGTTTCAACCTTCAAAGTAGAATTAATTTTTTCAATTGAAAAGCTATAAGTATTTTTTAAGCTTCTGTTAAGCGTCATCACTTCAGCACCTGAAATAACAGCGGCGTTATCTTTGTATGCTGAAATCAAATCAGGTTTACTCCCTTTGCTAGTTTTTTTGATCAGATCAAATAAGGATTCATCTTGAGAAACAGTATCTATAACCCAACTAGCATTGAATATTTTGTGTCTGCAATGTTCAGAATTAGCTTGAGCAAACATCATTAGCTCGGCATCGGTAGGATTTCGAAGTACAGATGAGTAAAAATGATCTAAGTAATTAATTTCTTCCTCAGATAATGCCAATCCTAAATTTTGATTGGCTCTATTTAGTGAATCTTTCGCCGATTTTGAAATATCAATATTTATTAAAGGTTTCCTTTTTAGTTCAGCGCTAACTAAATCGATGTCTTTTGCATTAATAAAGACTTGCTGAGTCATACGATCAAATAAATATGATAGGTTCATATCAGCCACAGAAATGTTATTATCAAAAAAGTAACCTAAATACTTTTCAATGCTTAGCACTCCCAGAATGCCAACATTTGTAATAATTTCATTTGTTTTAGATGCCCATGGGCTGATAGTCCCAGACCTTGGGCCAATAAAAAAATCGGGCAAATTTGAAGGTTTCTTTGAATTCAATAATTCTGATAACTTTGCATAATCTGAAAAATCTTGAGTTATATCTACAGAATAGAACTCAAAACTACTCAATGCTTTGATCGGAAAGTCATTTGCTGAATTGAGGTCGTCATTGAGAGACGAAATTTTTGACGGCGAAAAACTAGAGGGACCTTGAAGCAGCAAATTAAGATTTTTTGACACCAGCTCTCTAGTAAAATATTGTAATAATTAATTATAAGGGTCTTTAAAATTAAAAAAATAAAAACAGTGAAATTCCTTACAAAAAACTCAATTTTTTTTATCCTTATATTTGGTTTTTATGCTTGCACAAAAGATACTTCGAAAACTTCACTTTCAGTCTATTGCAATATTATTAATGAAAAACTATATTCATTCTCTAGGCTTAGTGATTTTGAAAAAAAGAAATTTGATGAATTAAAGCAATCAAGATTCCAAAAATATGAAGATGATTTTCATGATGCAGCGGAAAAATTCGGCGTTGAATGGGAGCTTCTTGCTGCAGTAGCTTTTCAAGAATCTCAATGGAATCCAAAAGCACGATCAGCAACGCAAGTGAAAGGTATGATGATGCTAACACTCCCCACTGCAGCTTCAGTAGGTGTTACAAATCGATTAGATCCAATCCAAAGCATTCATGGAGGAGCTCAGTACATTGCAGATCTTAAATCTAACAATAACTATGGCACTTCTTCGGGCGACAAGATTGCATTCATATTAGCCTCCTATAACTTGGGCACCACAAATATAAACAATGCAATAAACACAATTGGTAAAAAGCCTATTGAAGTGACATGGCTAGATTTGGAGGGCTATCTATTAAATTTGAAAACCTCGATGGATTCAGAAAACTATTCTAGAGGTCAACAAACTGTTGATTTTGTTGAAAGAGTTAGAGACTATTATTATCTTTTGCTAGCTCAAGATTGTAATGATAGCTAAATTTAAGAATTGAGAAGTTGCCACTTTAGATTTTTAATTTGATCTCTGCAAAATGCAGCCTTCTCATATTCAGTTTCTTTAGCATAAATGTACATCTGCTCTTCTAGTTTGTTAATTGACTCTGAAATCTTATCGGGTGATGTATTATTAATTTTAAAAGGTAGTTCTTTTTCAAAATACTGAGGTTTAGTTTTCTTAGCTTGCTTGGTGACTCTTGCTCCCTCCATAACATCTTTAATATCTTTTACAATTGTTGTTGGAATTATGCTGTTATCTTTGTTAAATTTAACTTGTATTCTCCTTCTTCGTGACATCTCATCCATTGCTCTTTGCATGGAACCTGTAACTTTATCGGCATACATAATTGCCTTACCTCGAATATTTCTTGCTGCCCTTCCAACTGTTTGAATAAGTGTAACTTCTGACCTTAAAAAGCCCTCTTTATCTGCATCTAAAATTGCAACTAAACTAACCTCAGGAATATCTAGGCCCTCTCTTAATAAATTAATACCTACCAAAACATCAAAATGTCCCAGTCTAAGATCTCTAATAATCTCAGTTCTTTCCACTGTATCTATATCAGAATGCATATAACGAGTTCTAATTCCATTTTCTTCTAAGTAATCTGTTAAATCTTCAGCCATGCGCTTTGTAAGAGTTGTTATGAGCACTCTTTCTTTTAACGCTGCTCTCTCATTACACTCACCAATGACATCATCGATTTGAGAAGTAGCTGGTCTTACTTCAATCTCCGGATCAATTAACCCTGTGGGTCTAACAAGCAATTCTGCAACATTATCGCAATGCTCTAACTCATATTTTCCCGGAGTAGCAGATACATAAATCTTTTGAGGAGTAACATCCTCCCATTCTTCAAACCTTAATGGACGATTATCCAGTGCAGATGGTAATCTAAATCCATAATCGACAAGGGTTTCTTTTCGCGATCGATCACCTTTATACATACCTCCGATCTGAGGAACTGATACATGAGACTCATCCATAAAAACAATTGCATTTTTAGGTAAATAGTCAAAAAGACATGGAGGTGGCTCCCCTGGATTACGACCAGAAAGATAACGAGAATAATTTTCTATACCTTGGCAATATCCAAGTTCCTGCATCATCTCTAAGTCGTAAGTTGTTCTCTCTTGAAGTCTTTGAGCTTCAACCAATTTATTATTGTCCTGTAAATACTTAATTCTTTCTTTTAGTTCCTCACGAACGGTTTTAAGACAATCTAGAACAGTTTCTTTAGGGGTCACATAGTGAGTTTTGGGATAAATAGTTGCTCGAGGAGTTTCGTTAATTACCTCTCCAGTTAATGGATCTATCCACAAAAGTCGTTCCACCTCATCTCCAAATAATTCAATCCGTAGAGCATCTCTTTCTGAATCCGCTGGATAGATATCAATAACATCTCCTCTGACTCTAAAAGTTGCACGTCTAAAATCGATGTCATTTCGAGTATATTGCATTGAGGATAAACGACGCAGAATTGTTCTTTGATCTATTGTCTCGCCTCTGTCTAAATGCAGAATCATATTGAGATATGATTCAGGAGCTCCCAATCCATATATAGCTGATACAGTAGCAACAACAATTGTGTCATTTCTTTCTAATAAAGCTTTTGTTGCAGAAAGTCGCATTTGCTCAATATGCTCATTAACAGAGGCATCTTTTGCAATGTAGGTATCAGAGGTGGGCACATATGCTTCAGGTTGATAGTAATCATAGTAAGACACAAAATATTCAACAGAATTTTTTGGGAAAAAATCCCTTAGCTCTCCATATAATTGAGCTGCTAATGTTTTATTTGGCGCCATAACCACTGCAGGCCTTTGAGTTGATTCAATAATTTTTGCCATAGTGTAAGTTTTACCAGATCCAGTTACGCCAAGTAAAACTTGATGCAACAATCCATCATTTAAACCATTTACCAAAGTTTCAATTGCTTTTGGCTGGCTGCCAGCAGGTTCAAATGGAGATGTAACTGTCAAATTTTTTGTCATTATCTTGTTTTACTTTTCGAATTTTAATTTATAATTCTCAACTTGTTCCCTGATAGCTCAGCGGTAGAGCAGTTGACTGTTAATCAATTGGTCCGTGGTTCGATCCCACGTCAGGGAGCCATTCTTTTATATAATCTTCAATTTTAATATATTTAAATTAGACATGCATAAAAAGCATCTGCTTAAAATTAGGCAGAAAAGTAAGGCACCAATACGGCGCCCTACCAAGAATTAACCAGGGAGAGAAAAATCATCTTGGGGAATAATGATTATAGGCTAATATAGAAATTATTAAATACAAAGTTTGAATCAATTTAATTACATTCATGTGAATAAAAGTTAAATCTTTGAAAACTTTATTTTTCTTTTTATAAGGTTTCAGTAATAATTATTTAATGAAAAGATTACAAAATAAGGTTGCAGTAATAACAGGTGCTGGAAGTGGTATTGGCAAAGAAACTGCATTATTGTTTTTAGAAAATGGTGCTAAGGTTTTATTAGCAGATATTAATCAAGAGACTCTCGAAGAGACTTTTGAAATCATAAAACAAAAAAAACTAGATTCAGATGCATGCATTTCATTAACTGATGTTTCATCAGAAGATAATATAAAAAGTATGATTGACCAAGCAGTTGACAATTTTGGCAGTCTAGACATACTTTTTAATAATGCAGGCATTGGCGGTGCAGTTGGTCCTATTACGCACATTGATGCAGACGAGTGGGACAAATCTTTTCAAATACTTTTAAAGTCAGTTTTTCTCGGCTCAAAATATGCTGCTAGAGTCATGAAAAAAAATTCCTCAGGCGGATCTATTATTAACACTGCATCAATTGCAGGGATGGGAGGTGGATCTGGTCCGCTTGCTTATTCTGCTGCCAAAGCAGGAGTTATAAACTTTTGCAAAAATGCTGCTATTGAGCTAGGCGAATTTAAAATTAGAGTTAATGCAATTTCACCTGGAACAATAAACACTCCTTTATTGGCAACTGCGATTGAAGATAGCAAACTTGAGCAACCCATTAAAGATTTTGGGATGCCAATTGATATAGCATATTCAGCCTTGTTCCTTGCATCAGATGAATCAAGATTCATTACAGGAATTAATCTGTGCGTTGATGGCGGCCTCACGCTTGATAATTCTGGATTAATGGTGGATGCAGCTGAGCATTATGCAAAAATGGGAATAGAAAAAGTTGTTGGAATGAATATGGGCTCAACAGGTATTGAATCTATAATTACAGACTTACAAGATGACGATTAAGATTTCTTCCAGGTAGTTCGGTCACTGGAATCGTCAAGTAAAATACCTTTAGCTACTAAATCATCTCTTATTTGATCAGCTCTTTTAAAATCTTTAGCCTTTCTTGCTATGTTTCTTTCTTTTATTTGAGCCTCTATTTCCTCATCAGACAAGCTTGCACCATATTGAAAGAAAACATCTGGGCTTTCATTTAAAAGACCAAGAACCCCACCCAATTTTTTCATGGTAGATGAATACTTAGTTCTGTCTTGAACATCTGTACTGCTGTTAATTAACCTTGCCAATCTAAATAAAGTACTAAGTGCTTCAGGAGTATTTAAATCGTCATTCATTGAGTCGACAAATTCTTTAACGCTATCACCATCTATATCTGACTCATTTGACGATGCAAGCGATAAAGCTTGATAAAGTCTTGTGAGAGCTGATCGTGCTTGACCTAATGACTCGTTATCAAAATTTAAAGCACTTCTATAGTGACTAGAAATTAGATAGTAACGAATAACTTCTGGATGATAAGAATTGAATAAATCTTTTAACATTGCAAAGTTACCTAAAGATTTAGACATTTTCTCACCATTAATTTTTAATAAACCTGAATGCATCCAATAATTTGCAAGCTTGCAATTTGATGCACACTCAGATTGAGCAATCTCATTCTCATGATGCGGAAATAATAAATCTGGACCTCCACCATGAATGTCAAAATGCTCACCTAAATTTTCTAGTGACATCACCGAACATTCAATATGCCATCCCGGTCTTCCTGGACCCCATGGAGATTCCCATGATGGCTCATTTGGCTTAGCACTTTTCCAAAGTACAAAGTCTAAAGGATCTTCCTTTGATTCATCCTCTTCAATTCGCGAACCAGGATTCAATTCATCAATATCTTTGTTTGATAATTTTCCATACTCAGGGAATGTTCGTACTGAAAAAAAAACATCCCCGCTCTTTGAATGATAAGCATTTCCTTTGTCAATCAAATCAGTAATCATTTTTATCATGCCTTCAATGTGATCAGTAGCTCGTGGTTCTTTATTTGGTGACTCTAATCCAAGTTTAAGAAAATCTTCTTGCATACTGGCTATTGTTCTTGATGTTAGATCCTCAATCTTCTCTTTATTTTCATAAGCTCTTTCAATGATCTTGTCATCTATATCAGTGATGTTACGAATAAAATTTACTTTATAACCTTGATATCGAAGATAACGTGCAACTATGTCAAAAGCCATCATCGCCCTTGCATGACCTAAGTGACAGTTATCATAAACAGTCATTCCACAAACATACATCCCAACCTCATCCTCACGGATGGGAACAAAATCTTCCTTCTGATTGGTCAAGGAGTTATAAAACTTAATTGTCATCTGTTATTTGATATATGAATCACTTATTATAGAGAACTTAACTGGAATGTAGGTTTTATTAATGTCAAAAATACAAATTACTGCTTTAATTACTATTGTAACCATTGTTGCATTAATCCTCTTCCTATCACCTACTGATCAAAATGATCAAAATGAATATTATCCAGAGGAGGATCAAATGTCACTTGTTACTATTTCTACTTCAGCCGGAGACATCCACTTAGAACTTGATGCAAACAATGCACCCATAACTGTGGCAAACTTTCTAAAGTTAGCCGAAGATGGTTATTACACTGGTACTATTTTTCACAGAATTATCGAAGGGTTTATGGTTCAGGGCGGCGGTCTTGATGAAAATATGGCCCCCAAGCCAACCAACACTGCTCCTATTCAAAATGAGGCTAATAATGGGTTAAAGAATGACCGTGGCTCAATTGCGATGGCTAGAACCATGGATCCTCATTCTGCAACCGGCCAATTTTTCATTAACCATAAAGATAACGACTTTCTAAATCATACAGCTGAAACCTCTCAAGGCTGGGGCTATGCAGTATTTGGCTCTGTTATTGATGGAATGGACGTTGTAGATCAGATTGCTCTGAGTATAACCTCTAATGTTGGGGGTTATGCTGATGCTCCTCTTGAACCAACAATTATTAATTCAGTTACAGTGAGTGAATGAAGTTAGGATTTATATCTGATCTTCATTTATCTGAAAATATGCCCTCTGTAACGGAGGGCTTTTTTAATTTCTTAGATAATGCTGCCCAGGAGCTATCACATTTATACATATTAGGTGATCTTTTTGAAGCTTGGATTGGAGATGACGATAACTCTGAGCTTGCCACCAACGTTATGCAAAATATTAATCATTCAACCTGCAATGGCTTAGAAGTCTTTTTTATTCATGGCAACAGGGATTTTCTTTGCGATCAAGAATTTGCAAAAAAATCTAATCTTAAAATACTTCCTGATCCATTTTTCATGAATTTCTTTGATTTAAAAATTGCTCTTTCGCATGGAGATGACTTCTGCACCAACGATTTGAAATATATTGAATTTAAAAAAGAAGTTAGATCTAAACAATGGAAAGATAAATTCTTAGAGAAATCATTAGATGAGCGCCTGAAAATTGCATCAAACATGCGTGACGTCAGTGAATCTTCCAGTAATGATAAAGATATAAATATCATGGATGTTACCTCTAAGGCCATTGATCAGTTTTTTGAAGAGCATCACACAGATTTACTTATCCATGGTCACACTCACAGGCCAAAAATCCATCAATCTGATACTGGCACTCGAGTTGTTTTAGGCGACTGGCATAAAACTGGCTGGTGTTTTTTTCTTGATGATCAGCAACAAGATTTGAGAGAGTTTAAGTTATAAAACTATTGTTTATTAACGAATAATACTGTATAAATATACAGTATTTTAAAATCCCATGACTGTTAATTATCTCGGTTTAATATCGGCAAATGATCTGCCTGCAAGTTTTACAAAATTTTTTGTAGAGCCAGTTTCTGTGGGCTTTCCAAGTCCAGCAAATGATTACCTAGAAAGTCCAATCGATCTTAATAAATATCTCATCAAAAATGGAGCAGCAACTTTTTTAGTGAGAGTTTCTGGAGATTCAATGCTCAATGCAAATATTGCTGATCAAGCTATCTTGATAGTGGATCGTAGTCTTAAACCAAAGCACGGCAGTATTGTAGTTGCATCTTTAGATGGTGATTTTGTTTGTAAACGACTGCAACTCAAACCTCGGCTATGTTTACTACCAGAGAATCCTAAATATGAACCAATTTACATTCAGCACGGTCAAGATTTAGATATCATGGGAACGGTAACTGCTGCCATTAATAAATTTGAATGAAATTTTTAGCATTAGTAGATTGCGATAACTTTTATGCTTCATGCGAAAGAGTATTTCGACCAGATTTAAAGAAAGTGCCTATTGTCGTGTTGTCCAATAATGATGGATGCGTCATCGCGAGAAGTAAAGAAGCCAAAGCCATGGGAATCAAAATGGGTGTCCCCTGGTTTAAGGTTAAAAAGGCATACTTAACTCAAGGAGGCAAAGTTTTTTCATCCAACTTTGCACTATATGGAGATCTCTCAAAAAGAGTAATGAATATTCTGGATGGAATGGTAAAAAAAATGGAGATTTATAGCATCGATGAAGCATTTTTGGATCTGCAGCATATACAAAATAAGAATCAAGCATATGAATTTGGTATTTACTGTCGCAATACTATACGGCAATGGGTTGGCATACCCGTACGTATTGGAATTGCGCCAACAAAAACTCTTACCAAGGTTGCAAGCCATGTCGCAAAACATGCAAATGGTGGCATGGGTGTCTGCTGCCTCAATAATCAAAAGGATATTGCTCATATTCTTAAAACACTACCTATTAGAGAGATTTGGGGAATTGGTAACAATCTCTCCAGGCAACTAAATCAGATGGGTATATATTCGGCCTATGAACTAATGCAAACAGACATTAGATTAATTCGAAAAAAATTTAGCGTTGTTTTGGAACGCACAGTTAGAGAGTTGAGAGGAGAATCATGTATTCAGATAGAGGATCATGCTGATCCAAAAAAACAAATTGTTGTAAGTCGAAGTTTCAGGGGCAAGATTGAGAATTTAGAGGTGCTCAAGCCATTGATTAGTAATTTTGCAGTACGAGCAGCAGAAAAGTTAAGACATGAAAAACAAAAGTGCTCTCAAGTTTCAGTATTTATTTCAACCAGCAGATTTAATAAACGACCGCAACATCGAGGGTTTAGTAGTTTTCAATTTCCTTATCCCATGGATGATACAAGGAGCATTTTGATGGGTTCAAAAAAAATATTAGCTAAAATATTCAAAGAAGGTTATCCATACTCAAAAGCAGGAATATTACTAAGTCATTTTTCGCATCCAACTTTTATACAGCAATCTCTTTTTCAATCAAAAGATCAACAGAGTTTAAAACAAAATACAAACCTAATGGAGGCTATAGATGCCCTCAATAGCAATCAAACACAGATTTATTATGCAGCTCAACATCCTGCAGGATTATCACCAATACAAAAAAGTATGGTTTCACCTAAATACACAACAAATTGGTGGGAATTGCCAACAACTAAATAGAAAAATATCTTAGATAATGAACCTCAGAAAGCTCAAGAAACTCATTAAAAATTTGATCTTTAAGCTCAGGAAGACTGGAGCTAGAATGACAAATGATTCCAAATTTATTCAAGTCTAACTCTTGAGTACCAGCGGCTCTTAAAAGATCAAATATCCAAGTCATAGGATCTAATGAATCATTAAAATTAATTCCTTTATCTTTTAGACGAGCTGCCAACAAATCAGAATCAGTAACAGAAAATCTTTCTTTTAGGACAGTTAATTTAAATGTTTCAAGACGTGTATTAATAATTTCTCTTTCAGCAATGTCGTATTTATTCCAAAATATTATCTCATGAACAAAGCGCTTACAGCCTTTACAAACATTATCACCATAGGTGGTTGAGCATATCCCAAGGCATGGAGTAGAGGCTTTGTTTTTTTTCATAAACTCAATAATACAATATTTTAGAAATATAGATAAACTTCGATTTCAAACATATTTTTTTTAAAGGTTAAAAGCTAGCAGGAACTAAAATAAAGTAGCAAAACTACAAAATATATCCTTAGTAAATACTAAAAATAAAGGCTCTATGAATATTATTGACAATATTAAATAATTGAATTCAAATTCACTACATCTAGTGGGCGGGGGATCTATTCAAAATAAAATGCCTGATTAGATTTGGGGATTTACAGATAGCACAGTAAAATTACGGTCCAGGGAGAAAATAATGCTTCAGGATTACAAAGAACATTGTAAAGAAAGGGAAGAACAAGGAATACCACCGCTACCACTTTCAGCACAACAAACATCTGATTTAGTTGAATTACTCAAGTCTGAGCACAAAGAGCCAGAATTATTATTAAATTTGCTGAGAGATAGAATTCCGGCAGGCGTTGATCAATCAGCATATGTAAAAGCAGGTTTCTTAGCGGATATTACAACGGGAGAAACAACCAGTCCCTATATCTCAAAAAAAGAAGCAGTAATCGTTCTGGGAACAATGCTGGGTGGGTACAATATTCAACCCTTAGTTAAATGCTTAGAAGACGAAGATCTTGGTGCGGAAGCAGCAAATGCATTGAGTAAAACTTTACTAATTTTTGATGCATTTAACGAAATATTAAACTTGTCAGAAACTAATAAAAATGCAAAAGCTGTAATAGATGCTTGGGCTGAGGGAACATGGTTTCAAGAAAAAGAGGATGTTAAGGAACAAATCAAATTAACCGTCTACAAGGTTCCTGGAGAAATTAATACAGATGATTTGTCTCCTGCTACAGATGCATGGTCTAGGCCAGATA
Source organism: uncultured SAR86 cluster bacterium (assembly GCA_902515775.1). Lineage (GTDB taxonomy): Bacteria > Pseudomonadota > Gammaproteobacteria > Magnimaribacterales > D2472 > D2472. The sequence continues at coordinate 10,126 of CABXVU010000007.1, read as the reverse complement.
TTCCACTGCATGCATTGGCAATGTTTAAGATGCCCAGAGAAGGTTTAGATAAACCCCTTGAAACAATTGAAAATCTAAAGAAAAAAGGTAATCCACTAGTTTTTGTTGGAGATGTCGTTGGGACTGGCTCATCAAGAAAATCAGCTACTAACTCTGTCTTATGGCATATGGGTGATGAAATTCCGTTCATTCCAAATAAAAAAGAAGGTGGATTTTGTTTTGGGGGAAAAATTGCACCAATTTTCTTTAATACGCTTGAAGATTCTGGCGCGTTTCCAGTGGAATGCGATGTTTCAAAATTAAATATGGGGCAAGAAATAATTTTTGAACCATTTAACGGAAAAATATTAGATGCTGAAAGTGGTGAAATTTTATCAACTTTTGAACTGAAAACTCCAGTTCTTCTAGACGAGGTTAGAGCAAATGGTCGAATTCCTTTAATTATTGGCAGACAATTAACAGATAAAACCAGAGAAGTACTTGGGCTTGAACCAACAGATATTTTTAGAAGGCCTGATGCAGAAGATCAATCAGAAAAAGGCTTTACTCTTGCTCAAAAAATGGTTGGAAAAGCCTGTGGGGTTAAGGGTGTTAGACCTGGAACATATTGTGAGCCTAGGATGACAACTGTAGGTTCTCAAGATACAACAGGGCCAATGACTAGAGATGAATTGAAGGAGCTTGCCTGCCTTGGTTTTTCTGCTGATCTTGTAATGCAATCCTTCTGTCATACCGCTGCATATCCAAAGCCAGTTGATGTAGACACACAACATACATTACCTGACTTTATAATGAATCGAGGTGGTGTTTCGCTTAAGCCAGGAGATGGAATTATTCATTCCTGGTTAAACAGAATGCTTATACCTGATGGCGTTGGGACTGGTGGCGATAGTCATACTCGCTTTCCATTGGGAATAAGCTTTCCAGCTGGGTCAGGATTAGTTGCCTTTGCAGCAGCGTTGGGTGTCATGCCTCTAGATATGCCTGAGTCAGTTTTGGTTAGATTTAAAGGAGAAATGCAACCAGGAATCACTTTAAGAGATTTAGTGAATGCCATTCCGTATGCTGCAATTCAAAAAGGTCTTTTAACTGTAGCTAAAGAAGGTAAGAAAAATATCTTTTCTGGAAGATGCTTAGAAATTGAGGGTTTGCCTGATCTCAAAGTAGAGCAAGCATTTGAACTGTCAGATGCATCTGCAGAAAGATCTGCATCAGGATGCACGGTTAGATTGAATAAAGAGCCAATTATTGAATATCTAAAATCAAACATAGTAATGCTCAGATGGATGATTGGCAGCGGATATGGTGATGCAAAAACAATTGAAAGAAGGGCTCAATTAATGGAGGAGTGGATTAAAAATCCAATTTTACTTGAGCCTGATAAAAATGCAGAGTATGCGGAAATAATTGAAATTGATCTTAGCCAAATTAAAGAACCCCTTCTTGCGTGCCCAAATGATCCGGATGACATTAAACCTCTGTCTGAAGTAAATGGAGACAAAATTGATGAGGTTTTTATTGGTTCATGCATGACTAATATTGGTCACTTTAGAGCAGCTAGTCATTTACTAAAAAAATATAATGGAACTAAGGCAAAGTTATGGGTTTCTCCTCCTACAAAAATGGATGAGAAACAACTCACAAAGGAAGGCGTATATCAAGTATTTGGAGATTCAGGTGCTAGGACAGAAATGCCAGGATGTTCATTATGTATGGGAAATCAAGCCAGAGTATTGGCGGGTGCGACAGTGGTATCTACATCAACTAGGAATTTTCCAAATAGATTAGGTGATGGAGCAAATGTATATTTAGCCTCTGCAGAACTAGCAGCTATTTCATCGATTATAGGTAAGTTACCTAGTGTAGAGGAATATCTTAAATTCATGGAAGAGATTAATCCTCTTGCTGATAATATATATAGATATTTAAATTTTAATGAAATTGATAACTATGTTGAAAGTGCCAATTCTGCAGATATTCCTGCAGTCAACATAGTAAATACTTAGATAGATTTTTCTCTAGCTACTTTCGTTTCATCACCTCTAGTCGTCTCAAGGTCTTCAAGATAATCAGAGCTAATCGACGTAGGATAGTTGCCATCAAAAATTGATATTTCAAAATTTTTAATAGATGGATTACCCTCTTGCGCGGAATCAATTAAGTCTTTTAAATCTTGATAAATTAGCCAATCAGCTCCAATTGCGTTTGCAATCTCCTCATCAGTTTTACCTGATGCAATTAACTCATTTGTTGCCGCCATATCAATTCCATAAAGATTTTGAAATTTTACTGGAGGAGCTGCAGATGAAAAATATACTTTATTAGCCCCTGCTTCTTTTGCCATCTCAATTATTCTTTTGCTTGTCGTGCCTCTGACAATGGAATCATCAACCAATAAAACATTTTTATCTTTAAACTCAAGGTCTAAAATATTTAACTTACGTCTGACTGATTTTTTTCTTTCCTCTTGGTTAGGCATTATAAAAGTTCTGCCGACATATCTGTTTTTCACAAAGCCCTGTCTATATGGAAGCTTTAACGCTGCAGCAAGCTGCAATGCAGCAGTGGTTGAGCTATCAGGTATTGGTATTACAACATCAATATCATGGTTTGGATTTAATCTTAGAATTTTTTTTGCTAACTTTTGACCCATTCTCATTCTAGCTTTGTAGACAGAGATTTCATCAAGAGTAGAATCCGGTCTTGCTAGATAAACATATTCAAATATGCATGGAGTTGGTTGTGACCCATCTGAACATTGCTCGCTATGTAAATTTCCATCAACGTCTATATATATTGCCTCTCCAGGCTCTACATCTCTGAGCGTTTTAAATCCTAAGGCTGAGAAAGAAGCATTTTCAGAGGCAACTATGTATTCTTTTTTGGAGGAGCCATCTCTTTCACCAATAACAAGAGGCCGAATTCCTTGAGGATCTCTGAAAGCAACTAAACCAAAACCTGTAATAAGAGCTACTACTGCATATGCTCCTTGGCATCTAACATGAGTTTTTCGAACGGCCTGAAAAAAATGTTTCTTAGAAGGTAAAATTGCTTTTTGCTTTCCAAGTTCATGCGCAAATATATTAAGTAAGACCTCTGAATCAGAATCTGTATTGATATGCCTCATTTCAGCATGAAATAACTCACGAGCTAAAATCTTAGAGTTGGTAAGATTTCCATTATGCGCAAGACTTATTCCATAAGGAGAATTGACATACATGGGTTGTGCAAACTCTTTGCCTGCTCCACCTGCAGTTGGATACCTAACATGACCGATGCCATAATTACCAAGTAATTTATTCATGTGTCTTTGTTGAAAAGTGTCACGAACATACCCCATGGACTTTCGACTATTTAGTCTACCTGTCTCATCGCAGACCACCATACCGGCAGCATCTTGACCTCTGTGTTGCAGCATTAATAAAGAATCATAGATTGAGCTTGCTACGTGATTTTCAGAATATATCCCTACTATTCCACACATTATTTTATCTCTTAAATTGCGCTGATATTAGACTTAAGCATAACTGAATTTTCATCAGAGATCATACTTTTAAAAAATTTTTCGGCCATTGGCGCATATTTTTCTAAATAGTGATAACTTTTAGATTCTAATATAAAGCTGGATTGCTTAAATTGATTTGGAATAACTAAATAAATTACAACAATTAGAACCATCCCTCTAAGCAATCCAAATAAAACTCCAAGCAAGCGATCTAATCCACCCATGCCTGACCAATGCGCCAAGCTTCGAATAGCTTTAATTAAAAATCCACCCAAAAAGATAATGCCAACAAAGACTAATACAATAATAAGAATTCTCCTGATCTCAGGACTCTGAATATAATTTAAAAAATAAGGATCTAAATAAACATCTAAAAACATAGATGCCGCAAAAGCAATGATCCATAAAAGAAGTGATAGGCTTTCTTGAATAAAACCTCGAAAAAAAGCTATAAAACCAGACAGAATAATTATTCCAATTACAAGATAATCAAAATAAGAGAATGCTAAGGATTCCAAGCGATTACCTCCCCTGCATTAATCTTGGCAATATTATTTAATTTCTGCATATTTTCTTCAATATCTCTCTTGCTAGCGAAAGGTCCCACTAGAATATTAGTAAGATCTTTATTTGATTGATTTTGCTCAGTAAGAGCCGGAAATCCCTGATCATTATAGGATTTAACTAGCTCAGAGATTGTAATTTGATTTTTGAATGCTCCAACTTTATATACATAAAAATTGAAATCAATTTTATCTACACGCTCCTTCGCAGATGGGAGGGTATCTTTGATATCAATTTTAAAACCATCATTTTTAACCTCTTTGAATTCAATGCTTTGAAGAGTATCTTGATCCACTGAAGGATCTGGTAGCTCAGGAATATTAATATTAGTGATCTGTTGATATTTAGGTTGAGGCGATAGAGCAAAAATAAGAACCCAAATCAAAATAGTTACTGAAATAAAAATTCCAAGCGTGCGATTAGAATTCATTGTTGTGAATGCAGCTTGGATAAAATGCTGGAGATCTTCAATCTTAAGTCATGTCTATGAACTATCATATCAATCGCTCCATGCTCTAATAAAAATTCTGATTTTTGAAAGTCCTTAGGTAGATCAACTCTGACAGTTTGCTCAATTACTCGTCTGCCTGCAAAACCAACCAATGCGTTAGGTTCTGCTATATTAATGTCTCCTAGCATGGCTATACTAGCTGAAACACCCCCATATATAGGATCAATCATCACAGATATATATGGTAATTTTGCTTCTTTGAGTTTTTCTAATGCTGCTGAAGTTTTAGCCATCTGCATAAGTGAAACCATGGACTCTTGCATTCTAGCTCCACCGCTTGTTGAAAAACATACGAAAGGGACTTTGCTTGCTATAGCCTCATCAACTCCTTGTACAAATTTTGTTCCAACTGCTCCGCCCATAGAGCCACCCATGTAACGAAATTCAAAAGCGGCAACAACAATTTTTGTGCCCTCAAGTTTTCCTTTACCTATAATAATTGCCTCTTCTTCACCAGTGACTTTTACTGCTTCTTTAATGCGTTGTCCATAGGACTTTGTGTCTTTAAAGTTTAAAATATCTTTTGTCGTAATTTTTGTTGCAAGTTCGTGAAAGCTTCCACCATCAAAAAAAATAGACATTCTTGTCCGAGCTCCAATACGAAGGTGATGATCACACTTTGGACATACATAAAGTGATTTTTCTAACTCAGGTTGATACAAGATAGCGTCGCAGGCTGGACAGTTATTCCATAGTCCCTCGGGTATCTTGCTTTTTGATAAACCTGAATCACGTTTTAATCCAATGGATGGGATTAATTTTGTAAGCCAATTCATAAACTTATTGCTTCAGAAATCTCATTTAAATAATTATATATTTTTTTAAATTCTTTTTTTCTGGAGTGCTTATTTATCATCTCAACTAAGCTTGATCCAATGACAACTCCATCTGATATTTTACTCAAACTACTGGCATCATCAGGTGTTTTGATTCCGAATCCTGCAAAAACTGGGAGCGAGGTTTGTGATCTAATGTAGTTGATATTACTTTCTGCTTCACTGATATTGAGATTAGATGAGCCAGTTACGCCCCTAAGAGTAACGTAATATATAAAGCCTGAACTGTTATCACATATTTTAGAGATTCTTTCTTTTGAAGTAGTTGGAGCTATCAAGGAAATTGATGCAAGATTTGTATTTTTAATACCAATATTTTTGAGATCACTCTCGCCTGGGATATCAACAATTAAAACTGCGTCACTTCCAGAAACATAAGACTCCTCTAAAGCTTTTATATTCGCAAGAAAAGTATTTATATAACCCATTAATATTACTGGTGTATCAACATTATTTTTTCTAAATTTTTTTACGAGTCCAAAAATTTTAGTCAGCGATGTATTATTTCTTAAAGCTCTGTCGTGGGCAGCTTGAATAATTGGGCCCTCAGCAATTGGATCAGTAAAGGGAACCCCAACCTCAAGAATATCAACTCCTGCATCAACAAATCCATGCATAAGTTCAAGAGTTGAATCTAAATCAGGATCTCCAGCGACTAAGTAAGCTACGAGTGCTTTTTTAGATGCTTTTTTTAAAGAAAGAATTTTTTCATCTAATCTAGTCAAGGGATATTCCATCCATTGTAGCAACTGTGTTAATGTCTTTATCTCCTCTACCAGAAACATTAATTACTATATGTTGATTAGATGTATAATTTTTTGCAATATGATCTAGAGCAGCAAACGCATGAGCAGTCTCTAAAGCAGGCATTATCCCTTCAAGTCTTGTTACTAAGTGGAATGAATCAAGCACTTCTTTGTCATCTACAGCAATATAATTAGCTCTTCCAGAATCTTTTAAATTTGAGTGCTCTGGGCCAACTCCTGGATAATCTAAACCGGCTGAAACCGAATGAGTATCTATTACCTGGCCATTTTCATCTTGCATTAAATAACTCTTAGCACCATGCAGAATGCCAGGCTCTCCATCATTTAATGGAGCTGCATGCTTCCCGCTCATTAAGCCACTGCCTGCAGCTTCGACACCTACGAGCTCAACATTAGATTCCTCAAGAAAAGGATAGAAAATTCCCATTGCATTTGATCCACCACCAACACAAGCAATAATTGCATCTGGATGTTGAGAAAATTGTTCGATGGATTGTTTTCTGAGCTCTCTTCCAACAATGGCATTAAAATCTCTCACTATCATTGGATAAGGATGCGGTCCTGTAACACTGCCAATGATGTAATAAGTATCCTCGATATTTGTTACCCAATCTCTCATAGCCTCATTCAAGGCATCCTTGAGTGTAGCGGTACCAGAGTCAACAGCATGAACCTCTGCTCCCAATAACTTAATTCTATAAACATTAAGTGACTGCCTCTCTACATCTTTGGCTCCCATATAGATATGACACTCAAGACCGAGTCTTGCTGCGACAGTTGCAGTTGCGACTCCGTGCTGTCCCGCCCCTGTTTCAGCAATTATTCTTTTTTTGCCCATAGCTTTTGCAAGCAATATCTGTCCAACAGTATTGTTGATCTTATGAGCTCCGGTATGATTTAGATCTTCTCTTTTTAACCATATTTGAGGTCCAGAGTAATGATCAGTTAATCTTTTTGCAAAATATAATGGAGATGGCCTACCAACAAATTGAACTAGATCTTGGTCAATTTCTTCAATAAATTTTGGGTTATTTTTTAATTTTGAATATGTCTCATCTAGCTCTTTAAGTGCATGCATTAATGTTTCAGGAACAAACTTTCCTCCATATTCCCCGAAGAAACCATCGGAATTCGGTAAATTAGTTAAATTATCCATTTTTAAAGTTTTTTATTATTTGAGCCATTAAAGATTTATCTTTAAAGGCGAGTGATGATTCTACCCCAGAGTTAACATCAATACACCAAGGATTTAAAGAGATTGCCTCTTTTATATTCTTGGAGTTAATTCCGCCTGCTAGCACAAATTTTTTACAAAGCTGAATATTGCTTAACAGCGTCCAGTCAAATGCTTTTCCAGTTCCACCATAAGCATCATCTACATAAGTTTCTAAGAGCAAAGCATCTGCGGACGCAAAATTATTTATTGACTCAAGAGATTCAGAATTTTTAATTCTGATAGTTTTCCAAAATGGTTGGTTGAATTGTTTACAAAAGTCTTCACTCTCATCTCCATGAAATTGCAAAATAGCATTATTAAATTTTGTTGTAATTTCTAATACTTCAGCCCTAGATGGATTAACAAAAACGAAAACAGGTAATGTATCTTTAAAATTAAAGTTTTCCAGAAAAGATATAAAATTATTAGAAATCTTTCTTGGACTATCATCAGGCATGATGAATCCAGCGAAGTTAACCCCCATATCACAAGTATATTTCAATATATCTATGTCGCGTATTCCACAAATTTTTAGTTTCATATCCTTGAGCTCATTAAAAAACTTAAAGGATTAGATATTCTTGAACTTATATCTAAATCAATCTTTTTATACTCAGCACCTGTAAAAAACAGTCCTCTGGCTTTTGCAGTATTCCCTGCATTTTTTCGATCTTGTGAATTTAAGATAGCATTTATGTTTTTAGAAGAACCTTTAGATATTTCCAATAATGTCCCAACAATAATCCTTACCATATTATACAAATAAGCATTCGCACATAGTGTAATAATTATAAAATTTCCTTTTTTTGTAATATCAATACTTTTAATTGTTCTAACTGGATTTTTTGAAGTACATTTTGAACTCCTAAATGAGTTAAAGTTATGAGTTCCAATTAAATTAGAAGCCTCATCCCTCATAATATCCAAATCAATCTCATTTTTTTCCCAATAAACATAATCTCTAAAAAAAATTGGTTCAGCCTTCCCGATGTATATAACATAAGAATAAGTTCGATTAATCGCATCAAACCTTGAATGAAATTTCTCAGAGACCTTTTGGATCGATGATACAGAAATATCATTTGGTAACAGAGAATTTAAACCTTTAAGCCATTGCTTTGTATCTCTATCATTATTTGTCAAGAAATCAAAAATTTGACCTGTTGCATGAACTCCTGCGTCAGTTCTGCCAGCATAATTAATGCGACCCTCGAGAGTCCCAATTGATCCTATAGCAAACTCAAGATTATCTTGGATGGAGGAGGCATTTTTTTGAGATTGAAACCCTGAATAATTTGAGCCATCGTATTGACAAATACCTACAAATCTCACAATTTATTTTTTTCTTTTAAAAGTAATTGAGCCTCAGAAACAATAAGGTTATTTTTCGAGCTGGATATAAGTTTTTTAAGAATCTTTTCTGCGCTTTCCCAGTCATCCATTGCAATATATGTTCTCACTAGGTCTAATTCCTGAGTTTCAATATCATTGCTTATACTTAAATTTGTTTGAAATGTATTGTCTTCATCCTGTAAATCTTCCTCTAAAGCTGCTTTTGTGAATGAAGGCTTTTTGCTTGACCGAATAAGCATATAAGCTATTGCAAAACCTAAAAGCAATGATAAAAGACCTACCCAAAATAAATCTTTCAATTCAAATACTTGAGAATTATTTGAGGCATCTGACTTCAGGCTTAAGTCAGTTTGAGACTTTAACTCAATGATTGAGGTATTCTTTGACACTATTTCAGAAGAATTTAATTGAGAGTTATCAATTTCTAAAATTGAGTCAGTTTGCAATTTAGAAGCTGAGCTTTTATTAGAATTATCTTTGATTGATGAATCTGTGAAGATTTCTTCTGGTGCTGTTAACTTTAAAATTGGTTTCATTGAGTACCTTTGAAGCTGATTTTTTCTTGTCTCCATAAAAACAACTGACTCTTTGATACTGATATCGGATGTTGATGAAACTAATTCTTGTGAGGGTAAGGTAAGATCAACGTCTGCTCTTACCAAATGAATATTATCATCGATAAATGCATTTGGATTCTCAAGATAAAATCCCCACATAATTTGATAAATCGAAGCATCATAATTTTGACTTACAGAATTCGAAACGCTCCATATCGTCTCAACTTCAGTACTTGATATAATCTCAAAATCTTGCAGATTCTGCTTATTATCAATGATTTCGCTGCCTTGTATACTTTCAATATCCTGAGGATTCTCATTGTTATTATCGATTGGCTTTGCTAGAGAGAAAACATTTGGCTCAATAGATTTAAGATCCTCATTATCTTTCACCTCATCAGATAATATATTTGTTAAATCATATTTTTGGGGTTCATCAAAACTTCTCTTTGCTGGAAGTTTAAAAGACACTTGAGCTTTTTCTTTGCCAATAATATTATTTTGTGGAAGGAATATAAAGATATCTTTTTTTATTTCTTTTTTTATATCAAGTCTAAAAGAAACGTAATCTTCTGAATAATCCCTAGGAATGGCTAAGGTAAGGCGTTTGTAATCCTCTAGGTTTTCAAAAATTTTGAATTCAAAATTCAAATCAGATAATTCATCATCCGACTTAAAGTTCGCAATAAAGATATCATCCTCAGTAATGTTCGTCGTTGAAGTGAGCTTAATCTCAATCAAATATAATCCTTCTGAATTAATCTCTACATTAGGATTTCCAATAATGGTACTTGAAAAAAGCTCAGGGCTTAAAAGG